>JAUYMU010000110.1 GCA_030698405.1 Bacteroidota bacterium | reverse complement strand
TCTGACTTTCTCCATAAACGCATCTTCAATTTTATATCCATTTTCAGGCGGGGGCGGAAAGTTATCGGGCGAAGCATATCTATCATGTAATTTCTTGCGGATCGCGATCAGGTTTTTCAACACAATGTGCAATTCCTTTTCATCGAACGGCTTGGCAAGATAGGCATCCGCACCGCTCTCCAGCCCTGAAAGCCGCGAATCAACATCAGCTTTGGCAGTGAGCATCACCACCGGAATGTGGCTCGTGCGGATATCGTTCTTTACTTTTTCGAGCAGGGCGATTCCGTCCATTTCAGGCATCATCACATCGCTTAAAATGATGTCTGGAATCAGGTTCAACGCTTTTTCGAGACCCGATTTTCCGTTTTCAGCAGATTCAATCCGGTACTCGCTTTTCAGGATGGCTGCCAGATAATCTGCCACATCGCGACTGTCTTCAACTATCAGCAAAACCGGAAGTGTAGCGTTTGCAGATTGAACTGGATGCAAGGCCAGATGGGCATTTTTTTTAATCAATGTCGGAATTTTGTCAGGTGCAATTCCTGAAGTTTCTTCGGCGACGGCATCACGAGTTACCGGCAGACTGACCACAAAAGAGGTTCCTTTGCCGGGATGACTTTCAACCACGATCGTTCCACCGAGTAACTCCGTCAATTCTTTGGTTAATGCAAGTCCAAGCCCGGTTCCATCAGGGTTTCCCGAACCATTTTCAACTTTGTAAAAGCGATCGAAAATATGAGGCAAATGATCAGAATTTATCCCGATTCCATTGTCTTCAACCCGAATAATGAACATTTTTTTTGCTTCGTCGGGAAAAGCTAAAACTGACACGATTCCCTCTTCAGGAGTAAATTTTAAAGCGTTTGAAATCAGATTCGAAACGATGTGGAGCAATTTATCGGCATCAAAATCCATCATAAATTCTTCTCCGGAAGTTTCATAAATAAGCCTGATTCTGCGGGTGTCGGCTACCGACCTGAAAAGCTCCGTGAAATAGCACATATAGGCAATTATGTCGCTCTGAATCCGGTGAACTGGCATCACTCCGGTTTCAATTTTCGAAAGGTCGAGCATTTGATTAACCAGATTGAGCAAAATATGACTGTTATTCCTGATGTTTTGAGTGCCTTCGTCCAGCCATTCATCCGGATCTTTCTCAATCAGGTCGGCCATTCCCTGTATCACCGTCAGTGGAGTGCGAAACTCGTGGGTAATGTTGGTCAACAGCTTATTTTTGGCTTCGTTCAATTCTTTCAGCTTATCCCCCTCCAGCTTTTCGACGTGCGATTGTTGCGAGAAAAAACTGATGGTAAGGTAAAATATCAGTAGCGACATCGACAAAGTATTCATCACAAATACGATGGCATTGATCCTTGGTGTGATTTCTTTCGGAACTGACAACCAGGGAACTAACAATCCTGAAAGTATTACGATAACGGTAAAAAGTAAAAACAGGAAAATGGTAATCCTTGTGTTTTGAAGTGGAACTGATGAAAGCACAAAAGCCAGACAGGCAAAAATTAGTCCGCAGGAAGTGGCAATTCCTCCCAATTTCAGGATAGTATAAAATGTTAACAGCAGCAAGGTTGTTAAATAGGACACAAAATATCGGTTAAAACCTCGTATTAACTTTGGAGACATGAAAAGTGTAAATCCTATAATAATCAGCAATCTGTACCCATAATTAATTAATAAATGAAGCGATTGAGGTGCAAAAATCAGGAAAGCTCCGGTATGCAGAATTACATGAACCAGCCCAAATACGGTAGCAATCCACATGGTTTTGCGAATATTCAGTGTTTTTTGGTCGCAGCCAGGGAAGCCAACCAACTGCTCAGCCCATGAATCGAGCTTCTGAAAAAGACTTTTCAGTTGCATCATTTTTGATTTCAGGATTTATATAAATTTACAAAATAACTCACATATAATCATCAGATATTCAACTAAAAAGAATAAAATATTATTCCGTTTTAAAACACAATTTTAAGGTAAGTAATTAGGAGAATAGAATGTTGTATATCAGAAAAAGAATAGAACGCGGATTCTCACGGATTAAGCGGATAAAGCCGGTGGAATAATTTTAACGGATTTAAAACTGATTTTATTCATGCAGGCATGAATGATGAGGAAGTAATCATCTGTTAATCATTCCGACAAGTCGGAATTTAAATCCGTTTTAAAATCCGCTAAACCAGCGAAAATCCGCGTTCTATTTATAGTTGTTCAAATTAAATTATATGAATATCCGATTGTGTACCTAATATATCCTTTGCCGTCCCGATTCATCGGGACCGATAGAATGTTGAGCAAAGCTAATGGCTTCAGCCACAGCATTTAGGGCTAAAGCCCATACTCTCTGTTCAATACAACCCGTTGCCTAAAGGCGAACGGCAAAGGATATTATTACATTATTCAACTGTATAGGTATGCAACCGGATACTCATTTTAAATTATATGAATATCCGATTGTGTACCTAATATATCCTTTGCCGTCCCGATTCATCGGGACCGATAGAATGTTGAGCGAAGCTAATAGCTTCAGCCACAGCATTTAGGGCTAAAGCCCAGATCCCTCATCTTCATTTTACCCGTCGGCTAAAGCCAGACGGCAAAGGATATCGCATCAACATTTAGCTGTTTAGGTAATTAAACGGTTATTCAAATTAAATTATAAGACAATATTTTGTTTCTATTACCTGACAGCGGAGTTTTGCCATTCTCCATTGCTTTTTTCATCTTTGCACTTCAACAATAAAATCGCCATGTCACTTTTCAACGTCAACATGAAATGGTTGCATGAGTCCGAGGAACCGTGTGATGGGAGACTATCAAGCACGGTTCTGTGAGAGGTTGTGAACTCCTTTACCTACCCGATTTATTTTACTCTTATAAAATAAATGACTTTATCACCTTCAATAATTGAATAATTGACAGTCAATTTATCAATCAATGTTAAACTAATATCTTTTTGTATATCATTAGTTTTCCAGGCTCCTTGTATTTTCTTTGATTTTTCGACAACTCTCTCAGCAATCTCGCCATTATCCACATCCCTCATAGTATGCATTTCTAATTTAATGTCATAAAAGAAACAATACCTAAAATCATTGTTAAATTCAAATCTTGGAAACTCTTTATTAATTTCGGTCTTTACCAACTTCAAAGTGTCACTGCTAAAAACAGATGAATCAGTCTGCATGATAGTGAAATAATATTTAATCAGGTCGATAGATGTACTTGATTGTTTGTCATAATTTGACATAAGTTCTCCAGCATTATTCTGGCAATTCCCTATGGTTATAATTATAAAAATTACTGCGATTAATAAAATTGTTTTTTTCATAGTGTGATTTTTGATTTAGCCTGAATAATTCATAAAAACCAAGAAAAGCTCATGGAATGTAAATATAAATTACTATCTTACAGCATATTACAACAGCTCTTCCTAAGAGCTTTTCGCAAAATAAAATTACAAAAAAAACATTAACAACCTAACAGTCGGCTCAATTTGCCAAGAGAAACTTTTTGATCTACAACCTATTGAAAACAAGCGCATTGAGCTCAGTTTTACTGCTTTGGAGATTTCTTCGGATGGCGGGTTCCTTTTAGTTAAGAATATAGTGAGCCAAACAGGCATTATCAAGGCACTGGCTAACTGCATTGGGGACACCCGTCCTCAAAGTTATGTAGATCACTCTTTGGAAGAAATCGCAGCACAGCTGTTTATCAAATTGTGGCCGGATATGAAGATGCCAACGATTGCAATACATTGAGAGATGACTCTATTCTAAAAATGAATGTTGGTCGTTTTCCCATGACAGGCCATCCATTGGTATCACAATCAACCATGACCCGTTTTGAGATAAGTATTGATGCATTTATTACAGGAAAATATGATGAAAAGAAAGGGATTGGCAGCCGTTACGATCAAAACATTGCGTGAACGGTTTATTAAAGTTGCTGCCCAAGTCAGAGAACTGAAAACAAAAATAAAGGTGGAATTTCCGGCATCATGCCCGCAAACCGGACTGCTTGAAAATTACTTCCTGGAAATCGGGCAACTACGGTGTTAGAAACATCTCAATCAAAGCTAATTATCACATAATATGCTACTTGCATGATGAAGGAAGGGGAAATTATGGTTTATATTGAAAAAATTTCAGTTTTTAGCTATAAATGGTCAACCAGCCCAAAACTTAGCCCTATTGAAAATGCAAAAAAACGAATAATTCATTCTGAAATCTTGCAATTTTTCCAATTGTCGAACGGATTAAATCTCCAAATTCACTATTTTGCAGGTTATGAATTATTCAGGTTATACCATTGCCTTTTGCCATTCTCCGCTGCTTTTTTCATCTTTGCATTTCAATCAAAAAAACACAATGTCCCTTTTCAACGAGGTTTTGATTTTCATGGCAGCACTGGCAGCTGGTTTTATCAATGCCATTGCAGGAGGTGGAACGCTGGTCAGTTTTCCGGTGTTGCTGGCAATAGGAATTCCACCAGTGGTGGCCAATGTTACCAATACCGTTGCCCTGGTGCCCGGAACAATTGGCGGAATGTGGGCGCAGCGCGATTTTTTCCAATCGCAATACAAACGGTTGCTGAAGTTATTGCCGGTGGCCATTGTTGGTGGCGTTGCCGGTGGTTTGCTTCTTATAAATACCAGAGAAAGCTCCTTCCGAAGCGTTATTCCATACCTTATTTTGCTGGCTACTTTGTTGCTGGCTGTTCAGGTTCCGGTTAAAAATTGGGTGGTTTCACGCATGGGAAATGTGCACCACGAAAAACACAGCCCGTTTTTTATGCTGACAATGGTGTTTCTGGCAGCCATTTACGGTGGTTATTTCGGTGCCGGACTGGGAGTAATCCTGATGGCTGTGCTGGGTTTGGTTACCGACGATTCGCTGACCCGGTTGAATTTTCTGAAACAGGCGCTTGGATTTGCCATTAACCTCGCAGCGGCCATTTATTTTGTTTTCTCCGGAAAAGTAGATTGGTGGATCGCTTTTGTGATGGCATTTGGATCAATTCTGGGGGGATTGCTGGGGGGAAAACTGGCAGGAAAAATAAAACCCGAACTGTTACGCTGGATCGTGGTTGCTGCCGGATTGATTGCTGCTACGGTTTATTTTATCAAGGAATAAGACACATGGACAAATGGACAGTGATCATTAGTTATACCTACGGCTACGAAGCGCATTTATCTGCCGTAATTAAAACGACGCTGCGGCAGAAGATACATCAATCCCAACAAATGGGGATATTTTCATAAGTTTTTATAGTTTACCGTGAAATTGGTTATTTACCGTCCCCGCTGATTTTTTTTCATCAAGGAACTTCTTTATATTTGCCATTCATGGCTTTTTGATTGTTATACTCAATTGATCGAAAGTGGTGATAAATGCTAATCAATTAAATAATTAAATCAGCACCATGACACTACTGAGCATAAATATATTTGAATTGACACTGCCTTTAAAAAATCCGGTATTGATTTTTTCACTGATACTGTTTATCATCCTTTTTGCACCTATTTTACTCAACAAATTTAAAATCCCTCACCTGATCGGACTTATAATTGCAGGTGCAATTATTGGGCCTCATGGTTTAAATTTTATGTTGCGTGATAGTAGTATCGTCCTTTTCGGGACAGTTGGACTCCTTTATATCATGTTTTTGGCAGGCCTTGAAATTGACCTTGCCGACTTCAAAAAAAACAGTAAAAAAAGTTTGATTTTTGGCTTATATACGTTCATAATACCTATGATATTTGGCACATTGGCCGGTATTTATATTCTTGGATTTGGTATTCCGACCTCGGTATTGCTTGCCAGTATGTTTGCCTCGCACACACTGATAGCATATCCCATTATCAGTAAGTTCGGAATAACAAAAAACAGGGCGGTAAACATTACTGTTGGCGGCACAGTAATTACCGATACCCTTGCCCTTTTGGTACTTGCGGCTATCGCCGGTATGTCAACCGGTGAAATTACAAACGGATTCTGGCTGCGTTTGGGATTATCTGTGACTGTATTCGGGCTGGTTGTAATCTTTGCGTTTCCCATCATAGGCCGATGGTTCTTTAAAAAATTTGATGATAATATTTCGCAGTACATCTTTGTTTTGGGCATGGTATTTTTGGGAGCCTTTCTCGCTGAGGCTGCTGGGATTGAAGCCATTATTGGCGCATTTTTAGCAGGCCTGGCATTGAACCGTTTAATTCCACACACTTCGCCATTAATGAACAGGATTGAATTTGTGGGAAATGCACTCTTTATACCTTTTTTTCTATTGGGTGTCGGAATGCTGGTTGATTTCAGTGTATTTTTCAAAGATTCGGAAACTATAAAAGTTGCTTTGACCATGGTTGTGATCGCCACATCTTCAAAATTTATTGCTGCCTGGCTGACCCAAAAAACATTCCGGTTTTCGGCTGACGAACGCAGACTGATTTTTGGACTCAGCAATGCTCAGGCTGCAGCTACACTTGCCGCTGTTTTAGTTGGTTATAATATTATCCTTAATAAATCTGAAATTCAGGAGGCTGCGTTTTCAGGAAATATTATTGAGCCAATCCGTTTGCTAAACGAAAGCATACTGAATGGAACCATTCTAATGATTTTAGTGACCTGTACAATTGCTTCTTTTGTTGCACAACGCGGTGCCCGAAACATATCACTCATAGAAAATTCAGAAACCGATAACGAAGAAACCAAAGCCGATGAGAAAATTCTGATTCCGGTAAACAATACTGAAACAGTTGAAGAATTGATCAAATTAGGCCTGATCGTAAAGTCTCCTAAAAACAAGGATGGACTTTTTGCATTAAACGTAATCGCCAATAACAATACAGAAAATTCAGAAAAACAAGCGAAAAAAGTGCTTGAAATAGCCACAAAAATAGCGGCTTCAACCGACAATCAGATACACGAACTGCTGCGCTACGATTTAAATATTACCAACGGAGTTAGCAATGTAGTACGTGAGCATAAAATTACCGATTTGATTTTAGGGCTACATGTAAAAAAAGGAATTTCGGATAACTTTTTGGGTAACCTCACTGAAGGGATATTGACAAAATGCAATACCACCACACTGATTTACAAGCCTTCGCAACCCTTGTCAACCATAAAACGGCATATCATTGTCGTTCCTGAAAGGGCTGAAAAAGAAATCGGGTTTCCGTTTTGGCTTATAAAAGTCTGGAATATTGCCAGAAATACTGGATATAAACTTATTTTCTATGCACCAAAACAAACCTTGAACTTCATTCAGGAAATTAATTCAAAACACCCGATTGAATCAGAATTTATTGAGTTTAGCGACTGGGACAATTTCCTGATTTTATCCCGTGATATAAAAATTGATGACAACCTTATACTAGTTTTGAGCAGAAAAGACAGGCCTTCCTTTCATCATTATATGACCAAAATTCCGTCCTACTTAAATAAATATTTCAAGGAAAACAATTATATCCTTGTTTATCCGATACAAACCGGAGTTATGGATTTGCCTGAAGTCAACCTGAAAAATCCTTCCTTTTTGGAACCGATTGAAAAACTGGATGAAATTGGGAAAACAGTTGCCAAATTATTCAGGAAAAAATAAGTTATATTAGCAAACAATGAGATAATAATAAAATCAAATGAAAAGAACGAAACAAACCTACACAATAATGGCAGCGCCGGGAGAATAATTACTCCTCCATTTTACTTAAGATAGTAAACCAACTTTGTTTGATAGTGTTATAAAGAAGTCTAATCGAATTATAAATAAAAAATGGAAAAACATTCACCAATAGATTACTGGGTAATTAAGCCCATGAGCCGTTTTATGTCCAACTCAATTGCAAGTGGTGTTGTACTTTTTGTTGCGGCTTTGGCAGCCCTCATTATGGCAAATTCGCCTTTATCTGATTTCTACAAGGATTTATGGCAATATAAATTTACAGTTGGCTTCGAAAACTTCAACATTTCGAAAACCTTAAGTCATTGGATAAACGACGGACTTATGGCGATGTTCTTTTTCGTTATCGGACTCGAACTTAAACGAGAGATTAAAGGTGGCGAATTATCGAATCCAAAAGATGCCCTATTGCCAATATTAGCAGCAATTGGCGGAATGGTTGTTCCCGCATCTATTTATTTACTTTTCAACATTGGAAGCGAAACTGAAAGTGGATGGGGTATTCCGATGGCCACTGATATCGCGTTTGCTTTGGGCATCGTGTATTTGCTGGGGAACAAAGTGCCTGTGTCGTTGAAAATATTCCTGACAGCTTTGGCCATTGCCGATGACTTGGGAGCAGTTTTGGTAATTGCATTTTTTTATACATCACAAATTTCTTATCCAAGTCTGATGTTTGGAGTCCTGTTTTTAGGAATTCTTTTTACCGCAAACAAAATTGGAGTCAGAAGCCCTGTCTTTTATGGAATTATCGGAATCGGCGGTTTATGGCTGGCATTCCTGCTTTCCGGAGTACATGCAACCATTGCGGGGGTTCTGGCAGCGCTGGCCATTCCGGCAAATGTAAAAATTGATGATATTAATTTCACGCAAAAACTGAAAGAACTGGCCAACTCTTTCAGAAAAGCTAAAAAAGCTACAAATGGATTTATAAGTAAGGAACAACATCATATAATTGAACACATCAGAGACTATTCAAAGGCAGCACAAACTCCACTTCAGCAATTGGAGCATGGGCTGCACCCTATTGTTGCTTTTATCGTTCTGCCAATATTTGCATTCGCAAACACAGGAGTTGAATTTTCAGGTAATTTTTCTGAAAGCCTTACTTCCAACGTAACACTTGGTGTAATTTTCGGGTTAATCGCAGGCAAGTTCATTGGCATTGTTGGGATTACGAAGCTCACAGTATTATTTAAGTTTGCCAAACTTCCGCAGGGTGCAACCTGGAAACAACTTTATGGAATTGCATTACTGGCTTCAGTAGGTTTTACCATGTCGTTGTTTATTACTGAATTAGCCTTTACTAATCCGATGTATATAGTGCAGGCAAAATTCGGAATTCTAATAGCTTCGTTTATAGGAGGTTTATCAGGTTTTATTCTTTTAAATAACAGTAAAAACAATTTAAAAACTGAATAAACCTGCAACACCCTGAATGAAAAAAATCGCTGCATACCTTTTCCTTTTGCTTCCCTTCTTTGTTTCCGGACAATTGTTCCCGAAACTTGCCGATTTCAATGGCAATATTGAAAAAGTGATGGAAAGAAGATATGGAAAAGAAGTAACCTTAGCAAAAGGAGATTCAGGAGTTTTCAAACCCGGAAAATATTCAGGATGGGAATATATTTACCTGTTTGGCGAGAATTCGAAACTGGCAAAAAGAACAAGTACTTTCCGAAAAAAAATCCGGGCAGAATATTTCTACGAAAGCAGCACAATCGGCAACAAAAGAATCGTCCGGGAAATAACCGGTCAAAATCGATCCGGTCAGGAAGTCGAATATATTGAATATGAAAACTTTACCGATTCGGCAGGAAGGATTCAACGAGTTGAATTCTGGTCATATAACCAACAGAAAAATGTGCGGGAATTATTTCTGGTTGAAAAAGATGTTGAATACCAAAATAATCGACTTATTTCATTTACCCGTTACAATATCAATGAAAACGGAGAACCCGACAGCGGAGAAAAATGTACTTTTTTCTACGATTCATCGGGCAGGTTAATCCGGATTGAACGAAAAGATAACATCACAAACTTCAATACAATTTTATACTATCATTATAACAATCGTGGCCTCGTCAAGCATTTTTCGATCGACTATATGGTTGGTTTGCGCAACGACCAGAACAAGCAACAACAGGAAAGCTATTTCAAATACGACAGGCGTGGCAACTGGACAAAAAAATACTGGATAGCTGATGATAAAAAACTGTTGGAAGCCAAAAGAAAAATTAAATACAAATAACGGGCGACTACTTCATTAACTTCCCGGCGAATTCTTCAGGCGAGATATTTTTATTCTGAAGTAAATCATGAATAATTACAAGTCTGGATTCGACAGCTTGTAAGTCGTGTGGGCAGCCCAAAAGTGCCTCTTTTATTTGTTGTCCTAAAGTTTCAGAAATTGCGCCGGTAATGTCAACTTCAACCAGCAAACCTTTTTCAACCAAAAGATTTACAGCAATTTCGCCTTTTAACGCCAGAAATGTATTTTTAAACCAGTACTTTGGAGAATATCCAAAAATCCAATCCCATGTGCGGTATTTTTCGTCGCTAAGTTTTTGAATTGCTTCAATATCGGTTTTGGTTGGCAAATAAACTTCAGTTCGGCCAATTTGCTGGCTGATTTCTGCAAAAAGCCGGTTGCCAAAATCCTCCACGCTCATCGGTTCAGGAAGAAACGGAGCAATGTTGGTAACCTCGCTGCGGTTCGATTGCACAGCCTTGTCTTCAAATTTCGATAAATCTACTTTCAACGCACCTTTCAAGGCATCGAGCTGGCTGTTAAAAAGCAAAGTACCGTGGTGCAAAACACGGTTTCTGTGAACATGCTCTGCATTTCCGGAGATCTTTTTGCCGTCAATCAGCAAATCGTTCCGGCCAGTTGTGTAAGCCTCAACACCCAGCGTTTTCAATGCTTCAACGATGGGAAAGGTAAACAACTTAAAATTTACTTCCTGAATTTTTTCAACATTCCGGATAAAGGTAAAATTCAAATTGCCTAAATCGTGAAAAACGGTTCCGCCTCCAGATAGCCGCCGTGCAACCGGAATTTGATGTTCGTGTACGAAATCGTGGTTGATTTCGGCCAGTGCATTCTGATGTTTGCCAACCACCACCGTAGGCTGGCTGCGCCAAAGCACAAAGAAATTTTCCTGAAAATTCTTCAGGAAATACTCTTCAGCAGCCAGATTAAAATACGGATCGGTGCTGGTTTGATGGAGACAAAATGTGATCATTCAGCAAAAATAAGCCAATATTTGGGAAACCAAAAGTTTCATTTGGTTAACTCCGGCAACGAGAGTACTTGTACACGTTTCATCAGTTCTTCCTGCAAAACTTTGTATGGTATATCGTAAACGGCATGGTCAATGTCAATGGCTTTACAAGCTGCGATGGCAGCCGATTGCCCTAAAATCATAAATATTAAAGTAAAAGCTGTAATTTTACAAAAACCTTAAAACACTTACCCATGAATCCCTTAATTGAAAACTTCGTCAGTTCAAAGAAAATTGCCGTTGTTGGCATGTCCCGTTCAGGAAAAAAATTTGGCAATATGGCCAGTAAAGAACTAAAAGCAAAAGGCTACGACATTTTTCCGGTTCATCCTGAAGCCAAAGAAATTGATGGAATGAGCTGCTACCCCGATTTGAAAAGTTTGAGTGGAAAAGTTGATGGCGTATGGATTTCGATTCCTCCAAAAAATGTTCCCCCGGTGCTGGAAGAAGCAGCCCAAATCGGATTGAAAAATATATGGCTGCAGCAGGGCGCCTGGTCAAAAGAGGTTCAGCAAACAATTGATGAATTACAGCTGTCGGTTGTCTCTAAAAAATGCATCATGATGTACGCACCGCCGGTAAAATCGGTCCACAAATTTCACCGGACAATTGTAGGTATTTTCGGAAAACTATAATTTATAACTTTACGGAAGCACTTGTATTTTTGGCTTTTAGCGATTCGTAGTTGATCGTAACTTCGCCCTTGCCTTCAATCAGGAATTGGTATTCAACCACGCCATAACTGGGAACTGCCAGAAACTGAATTTCAGGTTTCTTATCCTTGAAATCGACTTTATTAAGCCGGTTGTCAGTTAATTTACCTCCGGCGATTACTTTACCTCCGGAAACCTTCAGCATATCGGGTTGGTGTATTTTGGTTTTTACCGCATTGGCTGTCATCGATGGCAATCCCTTTTTATTCTGCAAGCGGACCCGCACCTGGTAAAGGTTTTTACCAATCTCCTTTTTGTCAAATACTTCCATCGAAATTTCAGGCGTATTTTCAGCAGCCAGAAAAACAACCGAAGCATTTCGGTGAACCAACTCTGGCAACATAAACGGGTGTGGAAGTCGAGAACTCATTTTTACCCAACCGCCAAGTTCAATTTCGCCATAAACCGGATGTTTATACGATTTCCATTCTTTGTACTGTTCGCCCTGCACTACATTGTCGTTAAATTTCAGTTGCTCGCGCGAAAGTTCCGGATTTGCTCCGCGCATCGGACTTCCTGTGGTTTCGCCAGTTGTAGCGGGTTTTGTTATATTTTCGCGGTAAGTTTCCTGTTCGCGCTGAAAAAGTTCGCCCACAAACGAAAAGGCTCCGTGCAAATAGTAAAGATGCGAATCGAAATCGCCGTAAGTAGCATATAAATCGTACGACGGCATATAAACGTAACCGGGAGTAATTTTGATAGCTTCCTTGCCGATCACGTCGTAGGCTGCAATGTCGGTCGGATCAATCACAATCGATTTTTCGGAGGGAACCCGTAACCACATACCGCCGGAATTGTGAAAAGCAAAACCGATGATAATATTGGGACGAGCAGAAATGTAATCGCTGATAGCTTTTAAGCCTACTCCTGAAAGCGGAAAATTGCCGGCTCCGTTTTGCACATACGGCGGGCGCCAGTCGTAGCCCCAGTTGCGGTTAGGATCGAGGTAACCTTCGGCATCTTCGTTTAGTCTGCCGTCTCCGTCGTTATCAATTCCTTCGGAGCCCAGCAAGGTATATTCTCCCTGTTCGCCCGGCTTAATCCTGACCAAAACCCGCTTGTCCTCCGGATCGGCTTTGTACTGGCCAAACGGGTCTTTGATGCGCATTTGGGTAATGCTGCCATCGCCGTCGAGATCATCAGGAGCATCCTCGTCAAAAAGTCCGTCTTTGTCATCGTCAACCGGCACGCGAATGCTACGGCTCGAACTTGGGGTGTGTCCGTCGGCAAAAAAGTGGTAACGCCCGTCAACATTCACCACCGGAATGATGTAATGCGCGTTTTTGTCAACAGCTTTCGTGATTTTATCGTTTTCGCCATATTTGGTCAGCAGCATGTTGGCATAATACAAACAAACTTCGCCCGCCTGAACTTCATTCCCATGAATATTTCCATCCACGTATACACCCGGTTTCGATAGCTCTGCTCCGGTTTTCGGATTATTTATCGTCAGCGCATAAATATCGCGACCCTCTTCGCTTTTCCCCAGAACTTCGAGCCGGGTCAATTCAGGATAAGCCTTATGAAGCGCGTTTAGCGCCTCGGTTACTTCTTCGTAGGTGTAATAACGATCGAAACGGAGGGGAACCTCAATTTTGCCTTTATCGGCCGCAAATCCAAAAATAGCAACTAAAACAAGCTGAAAAAATAAGATAGTTCGTTTCATAATTAACCTCCGATTTTAATTTGTTTGACTGCCGAACCAAAAACTGCCGATTCAAGCTTGACCGAAATGGTTGGTTTTTTATCAGTTCTTACCAGCCACTCCAGCTTTTTAACCTGGTTTCCACCAATTGGTCCAACCGGTGTGCGTTTTAGACCTTCCAGAATTTCAACATCACCATCAATAATCAGCACCACAGGAGCCGGTTGTTTGTTGCGTTCGCCAATAGAGATTGGATAAGGCAGATAGCCTTTGTTTTCGATATACAATTCAATACGGTAAACACCAGCGCCCAAATCAGTAATCTTCTGATCAGCCAGACCGATTTCTGGTAATTTTTTGCTGAGTTGTAACAACCAAGGTAGCTGAACCTGTAATAGTGAATCAATTTTTTCTGCTTCAGGGGTGGTTTCCAAATAAGGCACAAACCCGCCAATTTCGACTTCACCCAATGTTGGATGTTTAAATTTCTGCCAGTTGACAAATCCTTTTCCTGAAAGCGTTTTGTCGGAATAAGCCATTAACGATTTTTCGCGGTCGGATAATCCTTCTCCATTTTCAGGTTTTGCCGGTTTCTTTGTATTCTCAACCTCTTCCGAAGAAATAGATTTATCACCTTTTTTTTCTTCTTTAATTTTAGGTACTGAAAACAAATTCATGCTGAACGATGGCACTCCCAAGTGGTAATAGGCCCAAAGTTCGAACGATCCGTCTTTATCGGCTGCGGCATCGGGTGTTTCTATACTGAAGTTTTTGCTTTTCAGGTATTTCTTATAGTCATCCGAAAATTTAGTGTAAAACTTCAGATCATCATCAAGTGGATTGACCGCCGCTCCCAAACCCAAATAACTGGTTACCAGCGCCGGAGTAACCTCAACGCCAGCCGGAACGCGCGATTTCATGAGTTCAATAATCTCGTTCATGGTAAAAGTCTGATTTGGATCGACACCAAATTGGGCAGCAATCCGGGCCGGAACCTTAATGCTTTCGAGATTGGCATCGCCTTTTCGTCCACCTTTGGGCGGGTACAAACAAAAGTTGGAACTACCCAATGTGTGAATCATTGCAATGTTTGGCCGGTCGTAAATAAACTTCATGATTCCATATGTTTCGGGCGACTGCCCCGGCCACAGTCCTGCTTCATTTTTCGTTTTCGGGAACAGGTGCGGGAACGAAATCCCTATGTTGATACCACCTTCACCGTCCTCATTGTACTCGCCATCGCTATCGTTATCGGTTCCTTCGGTGTAGATTTTATATTCGCCCCGTTCGTTCTTTTTGGCTTCGGCTCGAACCATTATTCGCGGGTCGTTTTTCGAAACAAGGTAAGTTCCGGTTAAATCTTTTACGCGCATTTGGGTAATCAAGCCATCGCCATTCAAATCTTCAAACCCGTCTTCGTTGGTTGCCTCATCCATGTCGTTGTTCAGGGCAAAATCATTCACCGAACGTTCGTATTTTGCACCTGAAAAGTAGCCTTTTGCGGCGTCAGGATTGGGTAAAGGCAGAATGTACCATTTTTGTTTGGCCGTGTACTGAGCAGAATCGAGCAGCATTTTGGCCAGCCGGAGCGCTCCTTCGGTAGCCAACGGAACATTGCCTTCGAAGTTGGCTCCTACAAAAATTGCCGGACCATTACCCGAATTTTTGCCAATTTCGAGCACAGTAACCGGTTCACCGCCCGGACTGGTAGCCAAGGTGTGTAACTGAGTCCGGGATGGATTACTTTGCTGAAGTTGCTTCAGGATTTGCTGAACTTCGCTGTTGTTGTGGTATTTGTCAAAGGAGAGGGTGTTTTGGGCATTCAGTTGTCCGACAAAAAAGGCAGACAAAATCACCCATAAAGTGCAACACAGTTTTTTGTACATATTGAAGGTTTTGTGGTTAGATTCCGGAGATTAAAAATAACTTTTTTGTAGCTAATTGCTTGTTATTTCCCAATTATTCTCCAGGTAAAAGTGAATTGGCTTATACTGTTCGGTTTTGATTAAATCCTGAAATGGCGGCACTTCTCCGCAATGGTTTCATAAATCTCTTTTGTTCTTTTTTTATTTAGCCCGAGACTTTCGGCAACTTGCTGAATATCGGTATAGGTTGGATCGCCCTGACCTGCAATCGTAGTTGTATGAAAGCCGTTAAACCCGCTGCCTGGCAGTAAATCGTAGGCGGGCGATAGCTTCCATTTGCCTTCATCAAGCAAAAAGGAAAAATTCCGGGCATGATCGTCCCTGTTTTTTATCAGGACATTGAAAACCATTAACCTGTAAAGTTTATATACTTCCTCAATATCGCCGGTTACCTTAAAACATG
>JAUYMU010000103.1 GCA_030698405.1 Bacteroidota bacterium | reverse complement strand
ATCCGCCCGAGCTTCACAAAGCTCGTTTCCTAACAGTGTGTCAGGCGATCTTCAACCTGAACGGCTAATTGGGTTGTAAGGCTCTTTCATCCTTATAGGTATTTGATTTATATTAACGCACGCCTCGTGGCGCACCGGATTTTCACTGATATAGCGGATTTAAAGCGGATTTTAATTCCGACAAGTCGGAATGATTCTCAGATATCTATGTTCTTATCATTCATGCTTGCATGAATATAAATCAGTATTCAATCCGTTTAAATTATTTTCAGCGTTTAACCGTTTCATCCGCGGAAATCTGCGTTCTATTCTTATTCTGATATGCGACTTTATATTTCCAATTACCTATAAAAAAGCCGCTGTTCATTTGAAACAACGGCCTCGTGAAGTGTTTTTTACATGACTACTTTTTAATTTCCCAGGCACAACGCACAGGTGAAACGATTTTATCATCCTTTTTCAACTCGTTCATGGCCTTTTCAACCACTTTTTTATCCAGTCCGGCTAACTCCGCAATTTCTCCGGCTTTCAATGGTTTTCCTGAAGCAGTCATTACTGCCAATACTTTTTCAATACTCATTTTTATCGATTTTAAAATTTCAAGAATATTTGAAGATCCAAAATTAACGATTAGAGATTAACGATCAACGATTGGTGATGTTTTACTTCGTTAATCGTTAATCATCGATCGTTATTCGTTAATCAAAACCTTCCCTCAACAACTTTCCAGTCCATTACTTTCCAGAAATCGGCTACATAAGCCGGACGAAGATTCTGTTTGTCAAGATAATAAGCGTGTTCCCAAACGTCGCAGGTAAGAAGCGGAGTAAAGCCATCGCGAACCGGACATCCGGCATTGCTGGTCTGTACGATGCTCAGTTTTCCGGCGGCATCTTTTACCAGCCATGCCCAACCTGAGCCAAATTGAGTAACTGCTGCTTTGTTGAAAGCTTCTTTAAACGCATCGAGCGTACCAAAAGTAGATTCGATTGCAGCTTTAAGCTCGCCGGAAGGTTCAGTTGCCGGAGTTGCCGACAATTGTTCAAAGTAAAAAGTGTGGTTAAAAACCTGTGCGCCGTTGTTAAAAATTCCACCATCTGCTTTTTTGATGATGGTTTCCATGTCGGCATTTTCGAATTCAGTTCCAACTACCAGGTTATTCAGATTTGTTACGTAAGCCTGATGGTGTTTGCCATGATGAAACTCCAGTGTTCGGGCACTGATAAAAGGTTCGAGTGCATCAATTGCGAATGGTAATGCGGGTAATGTAAAACTCATTTTGGTTATCTTTTTGGTTAAACAATGACTTTTAGTTTTTCAGAAAGATAACAGAAACGCGAATCAAAAGGTTTCTTTTAAAATGGTTTCAGGAGTAATTTATATTGATTCTTAATAAGGGAGCTATAAAAAACAAAACCGCCCGGTACCTCTGTACCGGGCGGAAAAAAACCAAAAATCAACTAACCTTTAAACCGTCGGGCAACTTCATCCCAATTAACCACGTTGAAAAAGGCTTCGACATAATCAGGTCGCCGGTTTTGATACTTCAGGTAATATGCGTGTTCCCACACATCCACCCCAAGCACCGGTGTGCCTTTTACTTCTGCCAGATCCATTAACGGGTTATCCTGATTAGGTGTAGATGAAATCACCAGACCATCACCTTGCTTTACCAGCCATGCCCACCCAGACCCAAACCGGGTGAGGGCTGCTTTTGTAAAAGCTTCTTTAAAATTTTGATACGACCCAAACGATTCATTTAATACTTTCAGTAAATCTCCTTCAGGCTGTTTAGCGCCTTGAGGAGCCATTATTTCCCAGTACAAATTGTGGTTGTAAAAACCTCCGCCATTGTTGCGCACTGCAACCGGCTGAGCCGATATATTGGACAAAATTTCTTCAATCGTTTTTCCTTCAGTTTCCGTTCCCTGAATTGCAGCATTCAAATTATTGGTATATGCTGCATGGTGTTTTCCATGATGTATTTCCATCGTTTGTGCATCGATGTATGGTTCGAGTGCATCAAAAGCGTAGGATAATTTTTGTAATTCGAATGCCATTTTTGTATTTCGTATAAATAAGATTTAATACTCTTTTATCTTCTATACAAACATAGCACCTATTTGGATTTATTCCAAATAAGAAACCATTTTTTTACATCAAATTTTTCGATCAGATATAAACAAGGTCAATCGCAGGATGTGAATATGTAACTAAATCATCAGACACCCATGAATTTACCTTATCAATAGATAAAACTACTGCCGCCCAAAAACTCGCGAATGAGCGAAGTTGGTGGGATTTCCAGATCGTCGATCGGTTTGATGTAGGATAAAAATTTCAGCAACCGGTTACTTTCGCTGAATTCCGGCTGGCTTTCAGGAACAGCTTTGAGCAACGGCTCTGCATATTTTTTCAGAACAGCCAGTTCATAAACCATTGCTGAATTAAACATGACATCTGCATTCTCCTGATAGGGAAAAATATTCTTGTCCTCGCCGGCACGAACGCTTGGCCAACGGCGAATGGTATCCTGAGCCGAATAGTTCCGGTATTTACTGTCGCGAATCATCCTGCGAATCAATCGGTTATCGGTAGTCGAAATGTGATTTTGATCGTCGATCGAGATCTGGGTCAACGCCGATAAAAATATTTTATAGGTATTCTCTGTTTTTATATGCGGAATCAAATTTGGATTCATGCCGTGAATTCCCTCAACAATCAATATGCTGTTCGGGCCCAGTTGCAGCGATTTGCCTGAAGGAATCCTCTGTCCGAGTGTAAAATCGAATCTGGGCAATTCAATGGTTTCGCCATTGAAAAGCTGAAGAAGTTGACGATTAAAAAACTCAATATCAATGGCCTCAATGGCTTCAAAATCATATTCGCCAAAAATATCTTTCGGCGTTCTATCCCTGTCAACGAAATAATCATCCAGCGAAATCATTACAGGTTTCAATCCATTCACTGCCAGTTGAACCATAAGGCGCTTGCTAAAGGTAGTCTTTCCGGAAGCTGATGGTCCAGCAACCATTATTATTTTGACCTGTTTTTTGCGTTCGGTGATCACATTGGCTATTTCGGCGACTTTCTTTTCGTGCAATGCTTCGGAAATTTTGATGATGTCGCTGCTTTGTCCGATCAGGGTAGAATCATTCAGATTTGCAAGGTTGTCAACATTTAAAATTTCAGCCCAATCTTTGTGTTCCTGAAAAACGCCAAACAATTTATCGAGCTTCGTGTATGGCTGAACTTCGCTGAATTTGGCTGGATTGGGAATTCGCATAAGCAATCCCTCGTAATAAGGAACAAGGTCGAAAACCTTCAGGTAACCGGTTGAAGGCACCATATATCCATAGAAATAATTCGCAAGGATGCCAAGAAAATACAAATAGGAAAACAGGTCACCTTGTTGCTCTATAAGCCGGGCTTTAAATAACAAATTCTGCTTACGACAAATTTCAACAGCCTCAGCACTCGGCAATCCGACTTTTAAAAAAGGAATATCCAGCTCAACCAACTGGAGCATTTCACTTTTGATGGCAAAAATATCAGATTCGGATATCGGTCGGTTCAAGCCAACCAGCTCGCAATAATAACCACGAGAGATTCCATGCATCATCTTGAGTTTCACTTCAGGAAATACCTCACGAACGGCTGCATATAAAATAAAGAACAACGACCGGACGTACAGACGTAATCCATCGGGATGCGAATAATCGATGAATTCTACTTTTTTGGTTTTCACAAACACAAAAGAGAGTTCTTTTACCTTGTTGTTAACTAAGGCGCCGATAATTGGGTTCGCTAGTTTTACCTTAAAATCATCTTTAATTTCCATCAGGGTCACACCCAGCGGGTAAGACTTCTTTGTATTTGTATTGACGCAATAAATGTCGATTGTGTTCATATTTGGTAAATGAATTTTCTTTTATTCTAACTCCTTACTTTTGTTGCTTTCAAGTATTTTTGCATTTCTTGCAGTTACTATTTTATCTCCGGTTTTCGCTTCAATTTCCCGACGCGTATTGCCAGCAATTGTTCCTCCTTGTTTTGCTATTCGTTTACTTTCATCAAATGTTTTTGGTACTTTCTTTTTCGAAATTTCTGTTGTGGTTGCCTCAGCAAGCATATTTAGCACCAATTCAAGATTAGTCATGTGGTCGCGAAGATTTTCTTTTTTCAGATCTTTCAGATTTTTGTACTGCTTGGTTGTAAGGCCTGCCCAGGCTTTGGTAATTTCATCTGTTAAGATTGCATATTCCTGTCCCTTTTTCACACCACGATTATCCCACTCATCTGTAAGTTCTTTGCGAACTTCAATGCTTTTCAACCGTTGGTTGACCCATTCCTTTGAGTATCCCTTTTTCAGATAGGTTTCCATCAATCTATCAAATCCAATTTCAGGGTCTTCAATTTCGTCTAACCTTTCATGGGCGACTTTAGCCAACCATAATTTAAACGGTTCAGCTTTAGGAGACGGAATGGACTGGATCAATCGAAAGAGTTGTTCAGTATCAGCAACATCTGTTTTATAAAACTTTCCATCAGCCGATTGCATTTTCAGTTGTCCGATTTTTTCGGACAACTCACTTCCTTCTTTAATCAGTTTTGCTTTTAAATCGCTCCAATACTTACGTGGGCGATCAGATTCAGCGAGTACTTCTATTACATCGATGATTGAAAAATACCATTTTTCCTCGTCAGCATCCCATAGCGAACGAATTTGTTTTGAATCGAAAAGTTTAATAGTATTTTGTTTTTCCATCTCACTTAACTTATTAAGTTTCTTAAAAAACTAATATAAGAAAAAATAAACTTAACTTTTTCAAATATTAAGACATATTTAATTCCTGTCGAAGATACTCAGCAGTAAACGATTCATTGTTTTTTACAACTTCTTCAGGAGTGCCGAAACAAAGAACTCTCCCACCCTCTTTTCCTCCTTCGGGACCAATGTCGATCACGTGATCGGAAACTTTTATCACGTCCATGTTGTGTTCGATTACAATTACGGTGTTGCCTCTGTCAACCAACTTGTTCAGCACTACAAGCAAAACCCGGATATCTTCGAAATGCAGCCCGGTGGTGGGTTCATCGAGAATGTACATGGTTTGGCCTGTATCCTTTTTCGCCAGCTCGGTAGCCAGTTTCACGCGCTGCGATTCGCCTCCTGAAAGTGTGGTGGACGATTGTCCAAGTGTGATATATCCCAAACCGACGTCCTGAATTGTTTTCAATTTGTGAGAAATCGACGGAATGTGTTCGAAAAATTCGACACCCTGATTAATGGTCATATCCAGCACATCGCCGATTGATTTGCCTTTGTACCGAACTTCCAGCGTTTCGCGGTTGTAGCGGCGTCCGTTGCAGGTATCGCAATGCACGTAAACATCGGGCAAAAAATTCATTTCAATCTGCTTCAGTCCGCCACCCTGACAATCTTCGCAGCGTCCACCTTTCACGTTGAACGAAAACCGTCCGGGCAAATATGCCCTGATTTTGGCTTCGGGCAATTGTGCGAATAAATTCCTGATATCGGAAAATACGCCCGTGTAGGTAACCGGATTGCTTCGCGGTGTTCGCCCCAGCGGTGACTGATCAACCTGTACAACTTTATCAATATTTATGAGTCCTGAAATTTCAGAATACGGAAGCGGATCTTTAACAGATGAATAAAAGTGCTGGCTCAAAATGGGTTGCAGTGTGGAATTGATCAAACTGGATTTTCCGCTGCCTGAAACTCCGGTAATGCAAATCAATTTTCCCAGCGGAAAATCAACCGAAACATTTTTCAGGTTATTACCGGTACAACCTTTTAGCGAAAGCACTTTGCCGTTTCCTTCCCGTCTTTTCTCCGGAACCGGGATTTTAGCCTCACCAAGCAGGTACTTCGAAGTCAGGGTTCCGGCTGTCAGTATTTGCTGGGGAGTACCGCAAGCCACCACATGACCGCCGTGCCGACCGGCAAAAGGGCCCATGTCGATCACATAATCGGCATTCATCATCATGTCCTTGTCGTGCTCTACCACAATCACAGAATTACCGGTATCGCGCAACTGCTCCAGCGAATTGATCAGGCGGAGATTGTCGCGGTGGTGCAGTCCAATGCTTGGTTCGTCGAGGATATAAAGCACATTTACCAACTGCGAACCGATTTGTGTTGCAAGCCTGATCCGTTGGGTTTCGCCTCCAGACAAAGTGCGCGAGGTACGATCGAGCGATAAATATTTTAAACCAACATCCAACAGAAAACGAATGCGGTCGCGAATTTCCTTGATTACTTCGATGGCTATTTTTTGTTGCCGATCAGAAAGCCGCTCTTCCAAATTATCAAGCCAGTCGCTCAATTCTGAAATATCAAGTTGTGCAAGTTCTGAAATATTTTTTCCATCAATCCTGAAATAAAGCGACTCTTTTTTTAGCCGTTGCCCTTTACATTCGGGGCAGGCAGTTTCTCGCACAAACTGGTTGGCCCACTTCTGCGCTTTCTGCGACGGATTGTCATCTTTCTGCAAATCAATGTATTTGATCACTCCTTCGTAAGTCATCATGTAATTCATGGATACTCCAAGCGGCGAATTTTTAAGCTGAATCCGCTCATTGGTACCAAAAAGAATGGCATTCATCGCATCTTCAGGAATGTCTTTGATGGGCGTTTTCAGTGTAAAACCAAACATTTCGCCCAATGCTTCAATCTGCCAGAAAACGAGGGTGTTTTTATGCGCCCCAAGCGGAGCAATTCCACCATTTTGAATGCTTTTTGTATTGTCAGGAACAATCTTTTCGAGATCAATTTCGCTGATCATGCCCAGTCCGTTGCATTTTGGACAAGCTCCCTGTGGCGAATTGAACGAAAAGTTATGCGGGGCGGGTTCGTTGTACGAAATGCCTGTTGTAGGGCACATCAACTGGCGGCTGTAATATTTTGCCTCCTGACTGTCGTGATCCAGAATCATGGAAATGCCATGCCCGTTTTTCATGGCAATTTGCAGCGAATCGCGCAAACGTTTATCGCTGGCCTCATCCACCAGCAAACGGTCGATCACAATTTCGATGAAATGGTTTTTGTAGCGATCGAGCCGCATGGCAGCCTTCAACTCAGTCACAACTCCATCAATTCGTGCATTCAGGAAACCTTTCTTCAGGATTTGCTCGAACAACTCGCGGTAATGACCTTTGCGGCCTTTCACAATCGGCGCCAGTATCAGAATTCGCTTTCCGGAGAAAGAAGTTTTTATAAGGTTAATAATCTGGTCGTCGGTGTATTTCACCATTTTTTCGCCAGAGTTGTACGAAAAAGCTTCCCCAGCCCTGGCATACAAAAGCCTCAGGAAATCATAGATTTCTGTAACAGTACCAACCGTTGAACGCGGATTTTTATTGGTGGTTTTTTGCTCAATGGCAATCACCGGACTTAATCCGGTTATTAAATCGACATCCGGCCTTTCCATGGTGCCCAGAAAAGATCGTGCATAAGCCGAAAACGTTTCGATATATCGACGTTGTCCTTCAGCGTAAATGGTATCGAAAGCCAGCGATGACTTACCGCTTCCGCTTAAACCCGTAATTACGGTTAGTTTATTTCTCGGAATTTCAACATTCACATTTTGCAAATTGTGAACCCGCGCACCATGAACCACAATCAACCCGTCTTCTTCCGTCAGATTTTCCGGAGAGTGTATATTTTCTAATTTCAACATTTAATTCTTTTTTGTTCTGAAACCTTCTTCCGGAATTTTAATGCCATAAGTCTTTCGGGTGGGGTTTTTCAGTAGCGTGTCCCTCAGCCAGGGATTAAACATTTTCAGGATTTTATAGTTGATTCCATTTTCAAGAGCAAAGTCTGCCCAACTCAAAACCGAACCTTTTACTTCAACAGATTTGGTCTCAATAATCGGATAAAACTGGTCTTTTTCTACACTGAAACCATATTTTCCGGGGTCTTCCATCACCAGTTTAAACGCAAGGATGCGGAATACGTAACGGGTTGTTTCTTCAACAAAAAACAAATCGTAATAACTTCTGACTTTTTGATTGTTGATGTTGTTGACAACCCTGGTTCTGCCTCCATTGTATGATGCAGCAACCAGCGACCAGCTTCCGAACCGGTCGTATGCCGACTTCAGGATTCGGCAAGCGGCTTCCGTCGATTTTTCGACATGATAACGCTCATCAACTTCGGCGTTTATTTCCAGGCCGTTCTCTTTCGCAACAGATTCGAGTATCTGCCACATACCAACTGCTTTGGCTGGTGAAACGGCACGCGGGTCGAAACCACTTTCTGCAACGGCGAGGTATTTGAAATCTTCAGGAATTCCATGCGACTTCAGAATTGGCTCGATAATAGAGAAATAGCGTGGTGCGTTTTTAATATAGCGGATGGTTTGCGAATGAAAATATACCGTGGACAACAATTCTCGGTCGAGATTTTCGCGCACATCGTAATACTCCAATGGCACTTTTTCACCGGCAAAGGTGAGCTCTTTTGGCAACTCTACCGGGGTAAACAAGTGGGTTCCGAGTGAATCGGGCGCCTGACGATTGCTGTTTGAACACGCGGTAAAGGGTAAAACCAACACAACCGGAAGCGCCATCAATAATTGGGAGAACCGGGTAGATATCTTAAAATTCATATATATTTTTCAAAATTCGACAATTTGCAAAAATAGCTGTTTTAATTTCGTCAGTCAACAAACCTTGCTCTTTATATTAAAAATAATGAATATCCGTAATATTACCCAATGTCATAAAAGTCATTCAATTGTCATTTGGTAGTCATTAAGTTGCCAGGAAATGACCACAGAATGACCATGAATGACTACAACTGACTGACGGAAAATGTCAAATAGATATGCAAACGGACCGTCATATTAAAAATAAAACCGGGCAGAAAATCGACCGGTTTTTTATGAGAGGATACCACAGTACTTCGAAGTCCGATTGCATTGCGGACTGTTTTGACATTGAAACGAAGATATTGTCTAAATATTTTTCAGGTTGAAAATAATTATATTTATTTAACAATTTTACACATTCCTGATCGTTATCTTTGCAAACATAAACAACCCAAAATTCACACAATCTCCTGAAATGAGTAAATTATCGACCTTCTTTATTCTTTTTTTTCTGACACAACTTGCTTTCTCACAAACCTTCACCATCCGCGGTTTTGTTACCGACCAAACCAATGGCGAACGCTTGCTGAATGCCAATGTTTACGAACAGAAAATCCTGCGTGGAACCATCAGCAACAACTTTGGTTTTTACAGTCTTACTTTGCCCAAAGGCAAATATTCAATCGCCTGTTCTTTTGTGGGCTATCAAACCCAATTACTGGAATTAAACTTGCAAAAGGACACGATCATTGATTTTAAATTAGCGACAATAGCTGATTTAGATGAAGTTACTGTTCTCGGCCAGAAAGTTGAATCAAAACTTACAAGTACTCAAATGAGCCGGGTCGATATCCAGATGGACAAGGTGCAAAGCCTTCCTGCATTTCTGGGCGAGGCCGATGTGATAAAAACCATCCAACTTTTACCGGGCGTACAATCGGGAACCGAAGGAACCAGCGGTTTGTATGTTCGTGGCGGCGGACCCGATCAGAATTTAATTTTACTCGACGATGTTCCGGTTTACAATGCCGAACATCTTTTTGGATTCTTTTCAGTATTCAATCCGGATGCTATAAAAAGCGTTTCGTTTTACAAAGGTGGATTTCCGGCACGGTTTGGGGGAAGATTGTCGTCAGTTCTTGACATCCGAATGAAAGACGGAAATGAAAAAGAGCTGCACGGGAACTTTTCAATTGGGCTGATTTCTTCGAAAATTAACCTCGAAGGTCCGTTGGTGAAAGACAAAACAACTTTTAACTTTTCGGCCCGAAGAACTTATGCCGATTTGCTTGCCAGGCCCTTTATGTTGACAAGTTCGAATGGAAATGATATTGGTGGCTACTTTTTTCATGATCTGAACATGAAAATCACCCATAAATTTTCGGATCGGAGCAGGGTTTATTTAAGCGGATATACCGGACGTGACAAGGCTTATTACCGAAGCGACTCGAAATACACTTATAAAAATGAAAATAATACTGACGAGACAACTCAAACCAAGGATAAATTTTCGTTGGGCTGGGGAAACATTACCACCGCTTTACGCTGGAATTACATCTTCAGTAATAAATTATTTGCCAACACAACCCTCACTTACAGCCGGTATTTATTTGATGTAATGGAAAATACCACCAAAAAGAATCTTACGACAGGTAAAATGGGGGACGAATTTGGCCTGAACTATAAATCGGGAATTGAAGATTTCGGACTGAAAATGGATTTCGATTATTTTCCGACGCCCAATCACCGGGTGAAATTCGGCGGAAGCATCATTGATCATACATTCAGACCCGGCATTCTGGCGTTTAAAGAAAGCGACCAGGAAAGCACTGCAAAAATCGACACCGCTTTTGGCAACCCAAATATTCGCGCTCAGGAAATGTATGCTTATATTGAAGATAATTTTGATTTGAGCGCGCGGCTATCGGTGAATGTCGGCCTTCACTCTTCCGGTTTTTTGGTTGACGATACATTCTACGCATCATTGCAGCCACGGGTATCGGCACGGTTCATGGCCAGCGATCGCCTTTCGTTGAAAGCTGCCTATTCGAAAATGAGCCAGAACATTCACCTGCTTTCGTCATCAACCATCAATCTGCCAACCGATTTATGGCTGCCGACCACCAAAAAAGTAAAACCGCAGACTTCGCATCAATTTGCTTTGGGAGGAGTTTACAGGGTTAATCCCGCGATTGATTTCAGCATTGAAGGTTTTTACAAGTCGATGACCAACCTGCTGGAATACAAGGAAGGCGCATCGTTTGTGGGCGCAACCACCGGATGGGAAGACAAAGTGGAAATGGGCAAAGGCTGGTCGTACGGAGCGGAATTCCTACTTGAAAAAACCATTGGAAAAACAACCGGTTGGATTGGCTACACCTGGTCGAAAGCCGAGCGCCAGTTCAACAACCTGAATTGGGGACGAAAATTTTATGCACGTTACGATCGTCGCCACGACGTAAGTTTTGTGATGACGCACAAATTCTCGAAGCGTTTTGATGTGGGTATGACCTGGGTTTACGGAACCGGAAATGCGGTCACGCTTCCTACCCAGAATGTGAGTGGTGCATACATGCCTTATATCAACCAGTTTACATACCAGTCGAACTACGAATATTTCGGACAACGAAACAATTACCGGATGCCATCCTACCACCGGATGGACGTCGGGTTCAATTTTCACAAACAGAAAAAACACGGCGTCCGCACCTGGAACCTAAGTTTCTACAATGCCTATTCGCGTCAAAATCCATTTTTCCTTTATTTTGAACAAACTTCCGAAGCAGAATACAATCAGACAGGCAAATCAAGAAAATTAACACAATTGAGCCTGTTTCCGATTATTCCATCCATTTCATACAGCTACAAATTTTAAACTCCAGACAGATGAAAAAATACATTCTTATCATTTTACTACTCGCGACAATTTTTTCGTGTACAAAAACCCTCGATTTTGACGAAGCAAACAACGAAACCCAATTGGTTTTGAACAGTATTATATGGCCCGACTCTGTTATTGCTATAAGCATCAGCAAAAGCACTTCTATATTATTTGACAGACAAGTAGGTCAAATAACTGGCGGAACGCTGGATTTATACGAAGATGGCACGTTGCTTACTCAGATCACTTCGCCAACCGGGCATTTTTATGCTTCAGGAATTAAACCCAAAGCAGGTAAAAGTTACCGGATTGTTGTTAACTCGAACGGCAAACAATTGGAAGCAGAAACAACCATTCCTGATCAGGCTGAAGTTCTTTCTATAGATACCACATCATTGATCGATGTGAATGGTGTTAGAAGAACTCAATATAAAGTAAAAATTAAAGATCCGATTGGGGACGATTATTACCGTATTGTTGTTATGAATGAACAACTTACACAATTGAGTTCTCGCGATTATACTGACGGGAATAATATTACAAGGAAATACTATTATATTACTTCGCAGTATTGGATTAATTCTGAAGATCCGGTATTTAAAAGTTTGTACAACAGTATGGGTGAAGATGTAATTGATATGGGACCAGAAAACGATTACAATATTTTCCCGGATGATTATTTTAAAGGGAAAGAATATTCAGTTCAATTTCAGATGTCGCCGAATGGTTATGGTTACTATAATCCCTATTCCTATGGAGAAAATAGTCCGTTTAAAAAACTTTTTGAACGAAATACCATCCACATCCAGAAACTTTCAAAAGATATGTACAATTACCTAAAATACCTGAAACTATACAATCATTATCACGACAATCCTTTCTCTGAACCAGTGCCGGTTTACTCGAATGTAAAAAACGGAACGGGCATCTTTGCAGGTTTTAATGATAATACTGTTTCTCATTTTGAGAAAGTTTATATTCCGTTTTCTATGGATACCATTCAGATTGAAGAAGGTTCAATGTACAATTATCATTAAGGAATCAATAAAGCTCAATATATATTTAGTTGCTTCATGGGAAATTTTAATTCCTTGATTTCAAGATTCATGCACGGCACACAATCAAAAAAACCGGTCAATTCAACTTGACCGGTTTTTAATTAGAGAATACCACAGACTACGTGTCCTAATATTTTGAGGACTGGTTAGGCTTTTTTCACTACAGGAATTATGCCAATTTGTTTTATATCTTGAATATTTGAGTAATCGTACAGCATAAATCCCTTTTCTCCAATCAGAAACAAATAATTGTTCATCGGAATAACATCGTAAGCATTTATGGAAGGAAAACTTTTAACCATGTTTTGGGTAATCGCCAACGGATCGGCAGCATTGTAAATTTTCAAACCTGCATCGCCATCGCAGATAAACAGAAGGTCATCGTCAATTCCCAGGCCTTGCGGACCAAACATCGGATACGATTTGAGCAATTGAAATTGTGAATAACCATTGCTCATCCTGACCACATCCAATTGATTCAATGTTCCGCGGCAGGTGTTTCCGCCTTTCAGGGTAACAAAAGCCAGATCGCCTTTAATCACCACCGGGTCGCAGGCAGTCATGTGCGAGAATGAACCTTTGTGCGACGGTCTTTCAGGAACTTCGAGCGACTTTACAATCATACCGTTTTGAGTTCCGAGAAACAGGTGCTTGTCGGTAATAAAAATGGTTTCCACATTCCAGTTAACATATTCGGTATTCAGCAAAGTAACTTCAGAATTTGAATTTAGCTTGAATGATAGAAGGCTATTCTGGTTCACGATGTATAGAAAGTCAAGATACAAACCGAAACGCGCCATGCTTCCGCCGACGCCGAAAGTTGTTCCGGAAGCACCATTTACTCCGCCACTACTGTACGAAGCCATATCCATTTTTTCAGCATTCAATCCACGGTAATAAATTGGATAATAGCGTTGTTCAAGTTCCTGACGAACACTTTTTACTTCCCAGCCAGTTACCACGCCTTTTGTTTCATCCAGTTTGGCCAGCGGATATTTGGTGTCGTAAGTCGGTAACGTATAAGGGAAAATCTTTTGTACACGGCCGGTTTCTTTAATGCTTGCGAAACTCGAAACGTCAATCGAAACCAGGTCGATGTAACTGTCGGCATACAAAATATTGCCCTTGATAGCAATGTCAACATTTCCCGGAATTTCGATAAAACCTTTGTTTTGCGGATTTGCCGGGTTGCTCACATCATAAACATGCACACCTTTCATCTTTTCGTTGATGAAAATGTACTGATCCTTGAAATAGATTTTCCCGGGATTGTTCATTTCCCGTGCAACAGTCATTTTTACAGCCGAGCGCAAATCTTCGTAACTCAGGTAGACAGGATCGTTGGCCGTAAAAGTTTCAAATACTTTGTCGGTACAAGCTGAAGCAAAGGCAATCATGATTACCAATACTGAAATAATATATTTAGTCTGTTTCATGGCAGAAATTAATTAAAGATGAATCCGATTTTCAGTGACAGGCGCGAAAAGTTGGTTTCGAGCTTGTACCCATTTTCTCCTGAATAATTCAGTTGATGGTAGCGGTATCCGAACGAAAAGAACCAGCCAAAATTATCGGAGGTAAACCGCTGAAAACCGATGGACGGATTAATAAGGTAACCGCCTTCAGCATTGAGCTTCGAATTATTTTGCGGATACGGCCAATAGGAAGAAGAAGAATAGTTGTAAGTAATTAATTGACTGCGATTCCCATCTTCCAGCGGAACCTGATACCCAGCCTGTAAATTAACAAAAGGGGTAAATTTCGTATCCCTGAATTTGTACTGAAATTGTGCAAAAACGGGCATGTAACTTTCTTCAAAAAATTCAGCGCCAAGGCCAGCTCCAGCGTAAAAATTGCCGTTTATCCTGAAATTGACCGATGACATAAACGAAAACGGAGCTGATTGGTTATTTCCGGAGTTGCCTAATAAAACACCCATCGAAGTGTCGAAGAAATAATCCTGGGTGATGCCCGATTCCTGCCTTACTTTTGAATATTTCGAAACACTGTCAACTTCAGCAATATTGAAAACCCATTCGTTTCCTGACGAATTGATTTTCACAATTTCAGCATCATGGGTAATCAATTGTCCTTTAATAATTCCTCCTGATTTCAGGTAAACAATGTCCTTTTTGCCTTTCTGGGCAAATACCGGAACAATGAACAAAACGGACAACAGCAGTATCAGAATTTTTTTCATTTGATTTTGGTTTTTAAGTTTTTTACATGTCCAATGACATTCGCATTCTGTTTTGGTGTTCGTACTGTTTTCAAGATGGGAGGTCAGGAAAAAAGGTTGCGCAGAGTGGAAATATATTATTGGGTGATGGTGGATCTTATCAAAGTCAAAAATAACTCATCAGAACTCCAGGCAAAACTTTCCCAAAGTTTTTTTTCAGTTTAAATAAACTTTGGGAAAGCTTTAACACACACGAAGCTATTGATCACTGAGACTGACCACTGGTCACTTCGTTAAAACTCATAACTCAATCCTGTAAATACTCCAATGGTATATGGTTTATAAGTAACCGACGAGTTGTTGTTCAGCGAATTGAGGTAGTATTTAACGCGAGGTTCCACATTCAGGAAAATACGTTTCGACAAACCATATTTTAAGCCGACCCCCAAAGTTCCGCTGTAATTCAGCAATTGCATGTCCTGTGTTTTGCCAACAAGGTTTTTGCCGTCACCACTTTCCATAAAAGTTTGGTTTCCTACCAATACATTCGAGCTGAAACCGCCCATCATTTCCACATCAAATCTGGAATCGATAATCGTATATCGCAGATAAAGAGGGATTTCGATGTACTCAAAATTCTGAATAAACCGTGCGTCAGATACCACCACGGCGTTCGATACCATCGCCTTTTCGTCGAGATTCGCGCCCAGAACTATTCCTGAAGGAACACTACTGAATTCAATCACTCCGGCGGCACTGTTCATCATCATTTTGCTCGATTTGGTGTCAATATTTACCGAAGTATTAAAATACTCAGCTCCACGATCGGCGCTGGCATACATATAATCACTATTTGCTGATGAACGGCTTGAATTTCCGGAAGCCTGACCCAAACCTGAATAATAAACACCACTCTGCAAACTTAGTCGTTTACCTTTTTTATATTCCACTGAAATTCCACCTCCAACATCAACAGGATTGTTGGAAGAGTTCAGCATATTACTGGCATAAACCTGCGAATGGCTGCTTTCCGAAACATTGAATGCCGGAGAAACCTGTGCGCCAACCAGCCACCTTACTTTCTTCTGTTTTTCATTCTGCGCCAGAAATTGTTGCTTGTTTTGCTCAATTATCTGTTGATCGATGGTCATTTCAAACTGATCGAAGTTTGTGTCTTTCACCTTCATTTCGTGCAACATATTTGCATATTGATTATTGCTGATTATCCTATGACTCTTGATTTTTATCGGATGCATCAAGTTTGATTCAGTAGCGCGTGCACTCAATATTGGTTCATTGGTAATTTTCTTTTCCTGAAAATTGGTTTGGCTGGCAACCTGTAAATTTTTATCAGTTGCAGATTTGAATGATTTTTCATCTCTGGACAAACCAGTTTCCGGAACCTTATCCAAGGTTATTTTCTCTTCAGGACCAAACTGTTTTCCAGTAGGTATTTCCGGAGAAGAACTCGGGGCAACAACAATCTGCTGAGGCGAGGTTTCGCTGTTCATGTGTTGCATTTGCCAACCGGCCACAAAAGCCAGAAGTATCGCGGCGGCAACACCGGCGACCCTCCAAAAAACTATTTTTCGGTTCCGTCGGGCTCCGGCAACTCCATCCAGCACATTCTGCAACAAATAAGCCGGAGGTTCCTTTTCGTAATTCCGAAGTTTTTCCCGGAATAAATCGTCTATATTTCTATCTCTCTTCATGCCGTATAATTGTTTTGGGCATTTATTTCACCAAAGTTCTCCTGAACTTTTCTTTTCATTATTTCCCTGGCTCTTGCCAGATTCGATTTAGAGGTTCCCTGCGTGATCGACATTTCTTTGGCTATTTCCTGGTGCGACATGCCTTCAATCACATAAAGGTTAAAAACCAGCCGGTAGCGCGGGGGCAATTCCTGAATCAGTTTTACAAGATCGTCAGCCGAAATTTTCGCGATCACATCATCCGAAAAATTGATGGTATCATACACCGAAACATCTTCAACAGGATACATCAGATGTTGCTTCCTCAACTTTTCCAGAGAAACGTTTATCATGATTCGCCTAATCCAACCTTCAAAAGAACCTTCCTGCCTAAACGATTTCAAATTGGTAAAAACTTTCACAAATCCATCCTGAAGGTTATCTTCAGCCTCAGTTGCATCTTTTGCATAACGCAAACACACCCCGAACATTTTCGGGGCAAACTGATGATATAGCTTTGCCTGCGCTTTCCGGCTTCCGGCAATGCAATCGGATATTATCGATGTAAAATCTTCCAATTCCTATTTTTAATCTGATCACTCAAAATTAACCGATTAATTAAAACTTTGAGCATTTCAACAGTACTTTACCCCTGATTTAATTGCCTGAGGCGATTCAGTTGTCAATTAGATGGAATGGCAAACGAAATAGTTGCGTCTGTTGTGTTTTTTTAATTGATTACCTTTACCAACAATGTCAACGCAACCATTTGCACCGCATTGACATCTTGAAATTATAACTTAAAAACATTTGTCATGAAACGAATAATTTCCCTGTTACTGCTCACTTTTCTTTTTTCCTGCAATAATGCTGAGAACGAACCCAAGGTTACTGATCTTACACCCAACGCAAAATCGGCCAAAATAATTGCTGCCGACAACCAGTTTGGATTTGAGTTATTCAGAAAAGTTGATGCTTCGCTTAATGAACCAAAGAATACAATGATTTCGCCCATGAGCGTTTCGCTGGCTTTGGCGATGGTTTACAACGGAACCGAAGGCAATACCAAGGCACAAATGGAGCAAATGCTGCACAAAGCAGGCATGACATCTGAGGACATCAACCAAAGCTACAAGGATTTGGTTGCAGCGCTTATCAGCCACGATCCGAAAGTGGAACTGTCGATCTCGAACGCAATTTTCTACCGGAACACATTTCCTGTAAAAGACGCTTTCAAAACTACCAACCAAAACTTTTACAATGCGGAAGTTGAAGGCCTGGATTTCACGAAAAATACCGAAACACTGAACAAAGTTAATGGCTGGGTAAACACCAAAACCAAAGGGAAAATAGACAAGATAATAGAAGAAGTAAAAGGCAGCGATGTAATGTATTTGCTGAATGCCATTTATTTTAACGGCGAATGGAAATACCGGTTCGACAAGAAAGAAACTGCTGACAGGAGCTTCACAAAAGAAGACAATACGGTGATTCAGGTACCAACCATGAAAATCGAAGAACCGTTCAATTATTTTAACCATTCCGATTTCCAACTACTCGAAATGCCTTATGGAAGCGGAAAATATTCAATGTTGATCTTTTTACCGGCTTCAGGAAAAAACACAAGCGACTTGATTTCAATGATGTCGTCAGAAAATGTGAACGACTGGATTTCGAAACTTTCAAAACAAAAAAAGGAAGTATTTCTACCCAAATTCGAGTTCAAATTTAAAAATAGCCTGGTTGATGAGCTGAAAGCTTTGGGAATGACCGATGCTTTTGACAATGCCAATCTGAGTGGCATTTCTGATGCCGCCCAATTGGTAATTTCTGAAGTGATGCACAAAACATACATCAAAGTTGACGAGCGGGGAACCGAAGCCGCTGCTGTAACCGGAATTACAATAGAACTAACCTCGATGCCTGTTGACAATGCTTTCCGCGTTGATCATCCGTTTGTATTTGCAATCCGCGAAAAAGACACACAGGTTATTTTATTTATCGGGAAAGTGATGAACCCGATGCAGGAATAGTTCAGATTATAAAATCCAACCATGAGAAATTCAGCCATAATTTTAATATTAGGATTACTATCTGTCCTTTTCTTCTCTGCTTGTGAGCAGGAAAATGCATTAACTTTCAATGATGAATTCAAAATCGAATTCAATGATGGGAAAACAATAACAGGAAAGGACATATTGTTTTATGACCGTTCTACGCATCTGATTTATTTGAAAAGGGATTTGAAGTTGAACCCGGATATTACAGGTTTTAATGTGTCGGTTGCCGGAGATACAATCTATCATGGGATCATTTTTTCCTGTTATCTTTCATCAAGGCCACCTTCCTACTTTATTGGGGATTGTTTCCAATACGGGAATGATATTTTAGAGATTGGATACTATGGAGAATCAGATGACTTACGAGACGACCCGAGAATAACAGATGCTTTTGAAAATAGTAATTTAATACGGGATGGAATAACCTGCGAAATAGACAAGATTGAAATACAGTCTTTTGAAAATCATTCTAAGGCAACTTGTACCATTACTATTCAAAACAACGACAACATTAATTATTACATCCTTGACCCCAAGAAAATGGGAGACCTTGATTTTAATTATTTCACAGGTGGTTTAACATTGCAAAATATGGATACAAAACTTACTCATCCGCTAAGGTGGTCTGTTCAATCCGGAACCTGGTCAACGGTAAATATGGATGACATGTCTTTACTGAAGAAGGGCACGAAAGTTACTTATACCTTTCAATCTTCAGATTATTACAAAATGGAACCCGGAAAGTATTCAGCCAAATTCCGATTTTGTGGAACACAACATTGCACTCCGAATATTAATCTGAATCAAAAAAACGGACGAGTTTGGGTTGGACAAATACTTTCAGAAATTAACAACATCGTAATTGAAAATAAATAAAGAAAGCCCCACAAAAACAATAATCTCTAAGGATTCATAAATGAAACAATTTATAATTTCCATTTTCTCTTTTCTTATCTTCTGTGCCTGCACCAGTCAGGAAGAAATGCGCTTGACTGCAAACTCCGATTGCCAGCCATACGTTGACCTGAATTTTTCGAATTACGACAGCCTCAAAACCGATCCAATCGCCCTCATCAATGCAAAAATTGAAGGCGACTGCCTGAAATTAACCCTTCAGTATGGCGGAGGCTGCAAAGAACATAAGGTCGATCTTGCTTTAATTCACCCATGGTGTGGCACTCCGCCCCTTCCACCGCCAACCTTCGAGATCCGGCATGATTCAAACGACGATACATGCAAAGCTTTAATCACTGAAGATTACAGTTTCGATATTTCAGGAATTAAGGAGCCGGGAAAAACCAGCGTGGATTTTATACTTTCCGTTAGAAATTCTTCAGGAATAATTGACAGCAAAACATACACGTACAGATATTAATGTTAAAGCTTTCCCAAAGTTTATTTAAACTGAAAATAAACTTTGGGAAAGCTCGGCGTAAAATCAGGACTTAAATTCCTGATTTTGGCGTAAATTTGGGAATTGGATGAACTCACCATTAAATTCTCATAGACAAAAAATAATTCTTTCCTGAATGTAATTCTTTACATTTGTTTGCTACCTATGTGTTCATATTATGACAAGCGAAAAGAATTAAAATGTCAAAAATAGTTTTTAACCCAAATTTCAACCAAATAACAAACGTATGATAAAATTCAGATTAATCCTGATTATTGCTCTGGTACAGTTCTCAGGAATGGTTTTTAGTCAGGGAATTCTAAACCAACCTGTTCCGGTTGATCCGGCAGCCAGAATCGGTCGGCTCGAAAATGGCCTGACCTATTACATTCGCCACAACGAAGAGCCCAAAGAAAGGGCAAGTTTTTACATCATTCAAAATGTAGGGGCTTTGCTCGAGAACGATGATCAGAATGGCCTTGCGCACTTTCTGGAACACATGGCTTTTAATGGCACCAAACATTTCCCCGGAAAAGGAATTATCAACACGCTCGAAAAACACGGAGTGCAGTTTGGGAGGAACATAAATGCTTACACCAGTTTTGGTGAAACTGTTTATAATCTGAGCGACATCCCCGTGAAACGCGAAGGACTGATCGATACTTGTTTACTTGTGCTGAATGACTGGTCGGATTTTCTGTTACTTACCGACGAAGAAATTGATGCAGAACGCGGCGTAATCAGCGAAGAATGGCGAACCCGTAGAACTGCCGGATTCAGGATGCAGCGACAGTTTCTGCCTGTTTTGCTGAACGGCTCAAAATACATGAACCGCGATGTGATTGGCGATCTGGATGTGATCAAAACCTTCAAATACGAAACGCTCCGCAACTTCTATCACGACTGGTACCGCACCGATTTGCAGGCAATTGCAATTGTTGGCGACATAGATGTTGATGCTGTTGAGCAAAAAGTTAAAGCACTGTTTTCAAAAATAAAAGCAGTTGAAAATCCGCTGAAACGTGAATTCTACGAGGTTCCGGAGCACAAAGAACCACTTTACGCCCTGGTAACCGACAAAGAAGCCAGCAACTATTCTGTTTCTCTTTACATCAAGCACAAAGCGCCGACGGCTTCAGAAAAAAACCTGGGCTACCTCAGAGAAAAAACCATTCAGTCACTTTATGGAATGATGACCCGCGACCGGATAAATGAACTGCTGCAAAAAGGAGTTCCGCCATTTGTGACCGGAAGTATCGGTTACAGCGGACTGGTTGAAGGCTACGAAATGCTGGTCATTTCGGCATCGGCAAAACCCGATCAGGGCGATTTGGCTTTTAAATCAATTTATACCGAAGCGCAGCGGATTTACCAACATGGGTTTACTGCCAGTGAACTCGAACGTGCAAAAACAAATCTGTTGACTTCCTACGAAAGTCGTTATAAACAGCGTGATAAAATAAACAACGATGAGTTTGCCAGTGATTTTAAATCTCATTATATAGAAGGAGAACCGTTGACTTCCATCGATTTTGACTGGGAATTCGTACAGAATATTCTGCCTACGATTTCTGTGGATGATTTGTCGAACAGGGCAAAAAAATGGATGACACCTGAAAACCGTGTGATCGTGGTGATGGGGCCAGACAAACCGGAAGCCAAACACCTTTCAAAAGATCAGGCTTTATCAATCATTTCGGAACTTGAAAACAGCAAGGTTGAACCTTATACCGAAGAGGAAGTTTCAACCAACCTGATCAGCAAGGAACTAAAAGGCTCCAAAGTAATAAGCACCAAAAAACTTCCTGAATTTGAAGCCGTTGAATGGACTTTGGGCAACGAAACAAAAGTAGTTTACCGCTGGGCCGACTACGAAAAAGACCAGGTTACCCTGATCGCACAAAGTAATGGTGGAAGTTCGAAAGTTAACGACGACAAAGTGGCTTCGGCAATGATGCTTAACCAGTTTATTGGAACATTTGGTGTGGGTGATTATGATGCGACTGCCCTGAAAAAAGCATTGACCGGCAAAAAAGTTGGCATGAATGTGGGCTTGTCAGACCTCAATGAAACCTTTAGCGGATCAAGTACTCCGAAGGATTTTGAAACAATGATGCAACTGCTTTACCTGCAATTTGAAAATCCACGTTTCGACAGTGAAGCTTATGAAGCGATGCTCGGCCGGTACAAAGCATTTGTTGCAAACATGGCAAACAATCCGCAGAAAATAATGAGCGACTCGCTGCAACTGATCATGACCAGCAAAAGTCCGCGTACCAAACTAATGACCCCGGAAATGTTCGATGAAATCTCGCTGGAACAAATGGAAACCATTTACAAAGACCGTTTTGTTGATGCCGGTGATTTCACTTATTTCATTGTGGGTAATATTGATGAAGAAACTGCCCGCACAATGGCTGAAAAATACATCGGTTCGCTGACCAATTTACCCCGTACCGAAACATGGGTCGACCGCAATGTGGACGGACCAAAAGGCAAAACAGTTCGCGAAATCGAAATTCCGCTGGAAGTAAAAAAAGCAACCGTTTCAATTAATTTTGATGCTAAAATGGAATATGCTCCTGAACAAAATCTTACCCTGAGTGTATTTCGTGACATCCTGAACCTTCGTTACACCGAAGAAATCAGGGAAAAAGAAGGCGGAACTTATGGGGTACGTGTTTCAACCAGTTCGGATAAATTTCCAAAAGCTGAAAAAAGCCTGGGTTTGATGTTCGATACCGACCCTGAAAAAGCCCAATACCTGAAATCAATCATTTACCGCGAAATCGACAAAATCGCTGCGGAAGGTCCAACGGCTGAAGATCTGGACAAAGTGGTGAAAAACCTGCAGAAAAACAGGGAAGAATCGAAACTGCACAACAATTACTGGATGCAGGCATTGAACAACTATTATACTTATTCAATCAACTCAACTGCTCCTGAAAACTTCGAGAAAATTATTGAAAATATGACTGCTGCCAAGGTTCAGCAATTTGTAAAATCGTTTGTGTCAAAAGCCGACGTGGTGGACATTATTTTTAAGCCAAAACCTGAATAAGAATTCAAAAACAACGATTTGAGTAGTACGAAAACCCCTTTCATGGCCAGCCTTTGAAAGGGGTTTTATTCGTTTTTAAAAACAAACGTACTTTCGTCCTTTTCTCTGCAACGATTTTTGGCGATGCAAAACAAGTAGTTTCAAGTCCTCTTTAATCGAAACATTGGGTATCAAATCTGAGTATAACCCTTTAAATGAACGGTATATCAAAATATATTAACAACAATGTTCTGCCTTTCGTCTTTTTCATGGTGATTGCAGCCTGTAATGTGCAGAAACCATTGCACAAAGCGGCTACTCCTGAAATTTCGCCCGAGGACAGTACGGAATATGAATTGCTTGTTTTTGATTCGGGATTTGAGACCTGGCACCTGCTCAGAAATTCGCCTACTTTGTACCACAGCATCAACTATTATCAAAACTGGAACCGTCAATATGTTGATGAATGGAACTTTAAATCAATGTATTCGCGTTATTCACGGTTTTTCGGTTCACCAATCAACTACGATCACCACGAAAACTACCCGATGGAAATTGAGCACAAGCTTTATTACTATTTCCAATATGTAGAAGAAGTGCTAAGAATCCCGATACTCAGAAGGAGAGCAAGGTAATTCGCGGAAGATGTTGTAAACTGTCCAGGCGCCTGTGCCCACTTTTTTGGCTACTGCAACTGCGGTGTAGGTATCGCCCCCGATCCAGATATACTGGGTGGTGGTACTTCCAACCACCTCGCGTTCACACGAGCCGACGAAATAATACCGGGTTTTGGTAGCGGTGCCGCTGGTCTTCAGAATCATGCGGATGCGCTGCTGCTCGGCATTGTAAACAAACTCGGCGGTTTTTGTCCCCTCGGTAATCAGTTTTACCTTCTCGAACGAGTAATTCGAAATGTCCTGCGGGGTAGCCGAAATGTTCTGCCCCCCGGTTACCTGGCGGGCCGCATAGGGCTGGGTGGCATCGTACACATAGGTTCCTGCATCGCCATTGGTTTAGATGTTCCCATTTTTGTTGGTGGTATAACCAAGCGAGAGGTTCACCGGGCCGGTTACCGAGGTGAGCCGGTCAAGCTTTTCGGTATCGTATCCAAAGTTATCGAATTTACCCAGCAGCGTGTTGGTTCGTGTGCTTAGGTTGCCGGTATTGGCATCGAACGAATAGGTATAACCTTGCACCCCGGGAGCTGAAATAGAAGATAGCAAATTAGAACTGGAATTGAAACCCCATGTACTTTCTATTGTGCCAATGGTGGCCTGAGTTATGCGCTGATATTGGTTCATAGTTGTCAATTGCCAAACGGTGGATGTAGTTCCGGCCGCTGTAAATTGGATGCGGTAAAGATAACCACTATTTGGGTCATAATCGTACTGCTCGTACTCGGTTGTACCATTAAAAAGTAAAGCCTTCCATTTTAGAAAGGCTTTACTTAAATGATTCTCATTATGTATTTACCCATATTGAAAACCCAAATAGAAAAATAGTGAGAATTAAGTACCCTAAAATAAGAACAAAGTAATATTTGGATGAACTTATTTCATTACTAATTTTTTCGATCAAAATCTTATATCGCTTCGCTCTAACGAAAAAAAAGTAGTTAAAAACGAGTGGGGGAACAAAGAAAAAGATAACATGAGATAAGAATGATAATTCAACATGACTGATTGTCTTTGAAATTACTTTAAGTAAGTTAAAAATAGATAATATATTTATACCTTGAATTAAAGAAATTAAATAATAGGCATTAATCTCTGGATCAGTCTTATTACCATTTCTTGAAATTATTGTTTTCAAAAAATAAAAGAACAAAATATATAACTGCCTCATTTTCTTTTATGTTAGTTGTCTAATAACCATTCTTATTATATTCTTGCCATCCTTTACTCTGAAATATCAACGGTTCTTGAGGTTTTGATGATTGATAAACATCATTACCAGTTCTTCCAATAAAATATAATACTGCAGGAATAGTCGCATACCCACTAATTATACCGAGAATCCCAATAGAAGTATCAAGTGTACCCCAAGCAACATTTTCACCAGTAAAATTCTGGGAAACATCATAAGTCGTATAAATTACACCGACAAATGTTAGTTTCGTTGAAACACTTTTTGTAAGAGTTTTTGAGATTTTTGAGAATTCAAGATTAGAACTTAAAGATTTCGAGTAACGATGTCCCACGGACTTCCATGCATCTGCTCTGGATAAATTTGCGGAATAATTTAATCCAGCATTAATTTCCTCAATTGAATTGAGCAAATTAAATATAGTTGACGAAGCATAAATTGATGGTCGTAAAACATCGACTGAGTTAGCATGCCATTCCGCCCCATATCGGCCTCTTACACTTGGAATCACATTATTGGATATATTCTGCGCAGCAGCATCATAGTTATAACCCGGATAATAAAAGTTCATAAACCCGCTACTGTTATTTCCAATACCAACCAGACCTGTTTGAGTATTAACCCCAACGCTTACTCTTGTATTCCCCGGACCTGGCGCACTTATATTTGGAACACGACCACCAGGGCCAATATTAATTCCAAATTGAATACCTTTTTCGTCTGTCCAATTCCAAAATTTGCTCCACCATGTGTTCCCGCTCGGGTCAATATATTTAAGAGGGTTGTTCAAACAATACGAATAGCGATTGTAACTCTGGGTGTTTCCCGGGTCTTGCACATACGGGTCAACATTTAAAAATCTCCCTACAACCGGGTCATACATCCTTCCGTTCATATTATAGAGTTTAAAGTCCTCTAAATACTCGTGCCCGGTGAACCCACGGTCGGCAAATAGAGCAGGTTCGCTGGTTAGGGTATAAGTCCAGTCGTCTTTATCGCGCCTTCTGCCCTCCCGATCCGCTTCGCTTATCGGGATTAGTTCAACTACGGTTTTCGTTTCTCCGCCAGTTGGCGGATCACAAAAACCAAGTTTCACTGAACATGCATCAAAGTTATATTCGGCCACTACTACGTTCGAAGTATTTACCTGATGGTTAATCTTGCCCAAATAATAAAGCCCCCTTCCCCTGATGGGAGAAAGTTTTGGTTATCAGTTTCAAAGAACGCGTTGCCAAGTTAACAAAAGTTTATAAAGAAGCCACCCTTGCGGGCAGCTTCTTTATAGCATTATGAACCAACGACCCCTTTTAAAAGCTATCGCTCAAACGAGGCTAAAATCAAGGGGCTGTAGGCAGAAAGTTTGTTGTCTTATACGATATGAACAATGGTATATTTTCAGCATAAAACATACAATAATATCGATAATACTATATAAACCAATATAAATATACCACGTTTAAATTTATTTCCTTTCTCTTCCTCCTTCCATAAGTTATCTAAATCTCGATATTTTTTGAACCTCAGGTAACGAATACTATTTAGTATTACTAAAAATAATGCAATAAGAAAAAGCAGATAAATATTTATATTGGCATTTTCTTCAGTTAGAGTATTAAACATGACGTTAGTAATTGTTACAATATTCAAAGTCTCAACTATACTAATAATTGTGATCGAATTCAGATCTCCCACAACAGAAATTTGACGAAAGAGAAATGCAATCCTATAAAAGATATAATCAAATAATTTTATCATTTTATATAAAAATTTATTACCACCATAAAACATCACCTGTTGCTGGCACATAGACATTTCGTAATGGATTTACATTATTGTTGATATTTTCTTGAATCTGGTATACTTGGTCTTTAGCACCCATATAAAGAATTGCATTTATGTCACCAACAACTGGCCACCATCCAAGGATAGCGGTTGCCATATCAGCATAAGATTCAGGATTGTATGGGTCAATTTTCAGATTATAAACTGCTCCTATAGTTGCGATTCCATCTCCTATATTTCCTATAACACCAAATGGCGTTCCATATTTAGGAGATAATTTCGTATAATGTTTATTTATTATAGGATTTCTATATGCAGGAAAATTTGAATATACTGATGAACTTCCTCCTACTGCTGTTATAACATCAGTAATTGCGCCAGAATATTTTCTTTCCCCGCCCCCTTGTCCTGCGGCAACACTCCAATTAGAAGTATAACCCCTTGTTGTATTCACTGGGAAGTTATGCATTGTCGCTTCAAAAGTCCAGAAGTCACCACTTAATCCATCCTTAGTAGTTGGATTCCCCTTTTCATCACGGTAGTAGAAACCGAGTTGAATCCAGGTAGTTTCAGCGTTCTTCTTGCTGGCCCATTGTTCGTAACTAGTAGCCCCAGAAGAAATACTACGTCCAAAATTATTGGAATAACCATTAATGCCTCCACCGCCGTTTCTATTGTAAGGCCCCCATGAACCCGGCGCATCACCTCTGTAATAATAATTTCCTTCGCCGTAAGTAGCATCCATATAATCTTTGTATGCGCTATTCCCACTCGGGTCGGTATATTTCAGCGGGTTGTTCAGGCAATAGGCATACCGGTTGTAATCAAGGGTCGATGTGTGGTCCTGCACATAAGGGTCAGGGCTTAAAAACCGGGATACAAGTGGATCATATAACCTTCCGTTCATGTTGTACAGGTTAAAATACTTCAGGTATTCGTGCCCGGTAAATCCCCTATCTGCAAACAAAGCCAAATCGTTCCCGTCAAGGGTGTAGCTCCAGTCGTCTGCACTTCGGCGTCTGCCCCTCCCGAACCGCTTCGCTCATCGGGATTAGTTCAACTACGGTTTTCGTTTCTCCGCCAGTTGGCGGATCACAAAAACCAAGTTTCACTGAACAGGCATTAAAGTTATACTCGGCCACCACCACGTTCGAGGTATTTATCTGGTGTGTAATGTTGCCCAAATAATAAAGCCCCCCTTCCCACCTGTCCGCCTTTTGGCGGATTCCCCCGAGAGGGGAAAGCCTTGCTTCAGCTTTTCAAAGAACGTGTTGGCTAATTTAGCAAATAGTTTAAAAGAAGCCACCCTTGCGGGCAGCTTCTTTTGAGCTAATTCATTGAGATTACAAATCCCTTGCTAAAGGGTGCTGATTGCAAATCACCAGCCACTGCAAACTTTTGAGCATATCCGGAAGAGCTGGAGAAATTTAAGTTTTACTCATTTTCCTCAATCACTATTTGAAATTCTAAATCTAATGGAATTTTTAGCTTTTCTTTTTGCTTAACAAATTCTATTTCATTTAACGGTCCAATAAGATTTTCTTGAACTTTGTATTTCGATATACTCCTATCTATTGGTATTATATAATAATTTGTAATTAGTTTGTTTATTGAATCTGGGAAGGGTATATATGGATGTTGTTTTACAATAATGTAATCAAAATTATAACCCAAGGCATATACCCCACCGTGAATTATGCCAATGAAATTTTCATTCCCTAATTCATAACTTAATGACATGTCAGCCTTTGAATCAGTTTCAATTAGCCAATATTTATCTACAATCTTTCTATTGTAAACGAAACCTAGACAACCAGATAAATGGGTCATTATTAACAAGAAAATTAATAATTTTTGCTTTTTCATATGGAGGCTATTTATTTAGTCTCAATGGTTCAGACCAATTATAATATTGATACATGTTACCTCCTGGACCAAATGTAGAACGATTCCATTCTGGTCCAAAACCGTAAAAGAAGGATTTAAAACTTGTATTGTTATAAAGTGAAAAGTTAAGATTATTGCCATATGAAGTCATATTGATATTATAAGAACCAACATATTGTTCTATGGGGTCAAGACCTGCCCTTAAAATACCCACTAATCCAAAGCTACCTTTAAAATTTGTGACTGAGGCTCCATTTAGGTTTGACACATCTTTATATTTACCATAAAAATATTCACGAGCCTGATTTACTCTATAAGCATCTTTCATCGCATCTGCTACTTGGTCATTTGTAAAAGTTCTTGATGTTGACCCTGTTCCTGTTGCCCAGTCATAAAACAAAGAACCCACTGTGCTTACATTATTTCCCCAAACATTGAAGTCATGCCAATCATTCATAAATTGGTTCCTTACCTGCGCTAATTCCTTTATAAAAGCTTGGACTGATACTTTACTTCTGTCAATATTTTGGGTGTTAAATACTTCCCGGCCATAAATGCTACCATTAACGTTTACATTTCCATCTAAATTAACCGTACCACCAACATTAAAATCAGGTATGCCCAAATTGGCCATTTCCTCCCTCAATTCCGGAGTTTCATTATTTATCCAATCCATGAAATTCACAAATGCCTTCATTGGGTCAATGGCTGGTAGTCCTTCGTTCCATACCCATTTTGCAGCTTTCACAAAAGGTTTAAAGATACCCCATGTATAACCACTGTAATCAGTATATCTGAGTGGGTTATTCAAACAATAGCTGTACCTGTTGTAATTCTGGGTAGAACCGGGGTCTTGAATAAACGGGTCAGCATTAAGAAATCTACCCACCAGTGGGTCATACAACCGCCCGTTCATGTTGTACAGGTTAAACCAGGGCAAATGCTCGTGGCCTGTAAAGCCCCTATCGGCAAACAAAGCCAAATCGTTCCCATCCAGGGTGTAGCTCCAGTCGTCTGCGCTTCGACGTCTGCCCTCCCGATCCGCTTCGCTTATCGGGATTAGTTCAACTACGGTTTTCGTTTCTCCGCCAGTTGGCGGATCACAAAAACCAAGTTTCACTGAACAGGCATTAAAGTTATACTCGGCAACCACCACATTCGAGGTATTTACCTGGTGAGTAATGTTGCCCAGGTAATGAAGCCCCCTTCCCTGCCTGTCCCGCAACTGGCGGGATTCCCCCGGTAGGGGAAAGCCGTTATAGTTTTTTAAAGAACGTGTTGGCTAATTTAGCAATAGTTTAAAATAAGCCGCCCTTGGGGGCAGCTTCTTCTGGATTTTAATATGCCTCTCAAGTTGATGAAACAAAACTTAAAGGCACAAATTCATTATGTTTAATTATTCCAAAATTAAACAAGAATCTAAAATTGTAAAGAAAGGATTTTGTAATTCTTGATTTTAAATTTTGGTTATACCAAATGAATTGAGTTCTTAGAATACTATTGCCTAAAGTTGTTTGAATGACTTTATACTCTCCGTTAAACAATGACAATATGTATTCATTTATATATTTCTCATTATAATCAAATTGGAAGCAGAAGCCCAAGCAGGAGAACTCTATAAATGAATTGAAGAAAACAATAACAAAATTAGAATCGCAATCATTGTTATGAATTGCTATGAATTCCAAGTATTCCTTATTCACAATTAGTTCACTTTGTTGGCTAAAAAACTTTTTATCAGCAATTCCTAATTGATTCAAAAGTATTCTGCAAACATCAATTTGTTCGCTATTCAGCAAACTTAAATTATCTTTTAATTTTTTTTCGAAATCTACCATGGCCACCAAGGATAAAAATATTTCCAATTCATTGGGTTAAAAATAAAGTGATGTTTATTAATATTTATATGCCAAGGTTTCATACTGCCTGCTGCCCCACTACCTTTCAAAGGACTGATAGAATGCTGATGTATTTGCAATCGAAATTTTGGATTAGAGGTAACTATATTGACCAAACTTTTTCCAGCTGATCTTGAATATTGTCCATACATTCCTGATGTCGGTATGCCCCACTGAATGGTATTAACAAAAGCATCAGTTCTGTCATTCCCAATAACACCAGTACCATTAATGTGCCTTGATTCTGATCCTAATACGAAAGATTGTAAGGTTACAGCTACACCATCAACCAAATCATATGATAGATTTCCGAAGAAATTTTTACTTTCACTCCATTTATCAACCCATGATGGATTCCATTGTCTAATTTCTCCAGAATTATTATAAAAATCACTAGCCCTTGCCTCCGTAATAGACCGATCTCCAATTTGTTCGGGAGTTGTATTAGGACCGTTCAGGTTATAACTGCCACCGCCTCCGGCAGCAGTAGTCCAACTAAAGTTATAATTCCAATTGGTACCTGCACCAGTTGCAGCCGTAGCCCCGGTTGCCAAAATACCCACTTGGGCATATGGTGTTGTTAACATTGCATTAATGGCAAATGCCGCCGGGTTACTTATCCAATACCCACCTGCTGCGCCCATCGCCCCACCAAAAAGCACCCCA
>JAUYMU010000060.1 GCA_030698405.1 Bacteroidota bacterium | reverse complement strand
TGCCAAAGCGGCAGAAGGCATCGGTATTGCGGCAACCCGCCAGGAAGAACGGGGATTGGCAGTAACAGGGCAACAAGACTATGCGCCCAGTTTATTCGAGCATCAGGAAAGTGTGCTTAATGCCGGGGTACTGTTTGCCTTGCCTGCATTAATATCACAAGGGTTAGAGCGGTTCTTCAAAGTGTTTAACCCTCTGCCCCCGGGTTTTTATGGTTTGCATCATGTTATACTCACCTTGTGCTTCATGGCACTTTGCCGGATCAAAAATCCTGAACAATTAAAAAAACACCCACCCGGAGAGCTGGGCAAGCTGCTTGGTCTGGATCGTATACCCGAAGTTGGGTATTTTAGGACCAAAATAAAGCAAATAACCGACCAGTCAAAGTCTGATGAACTGCATGTCGAACTGTTCCGCTGGTATGCAGGGGAAATGCCGGAGCTGTTTTTTTATATCGATGGCCATGTCAGGGTTTACCATGGAGATCTGGCAAACCTTCCCAAGCGATTTGTATCGCGTGAAAAGCTTTGTTTGAGTGGCACCACCGAATTCTGGGTAAACGATCAGCAAGGTCTTCCCCTGATGGTTGTCACCGGAGAGTTGAATGAAAAGTTAAAGTGGGCCATAGAGCAAATCATACCAAAGATAATCAGTGAGATAACCCAGTCAGCCAAACCCGGCGAACCAACCTTCACCATTATTGTTGACCGCGAAGCTTATGAGCCTGCATGGTTTAAAAAGTTATGGGACCAGCACCATGTGGCCATAATCACCTATCGTAAAAACGTTAAAGATGAATGGGATACTTCATTGTTCTATGATGTTAAAATACAAATATATAACACTGATGTAACGATGCAACTCTGCGAAATGGGAACCCAGTTGGACGGCCACTGGTTCAGGGAAATCCGCAGGCTTTCTGAAAATGGACACCAGACATCGGTATTGACAACACATCCAAGCTTGTCGCTGCCCGACACAGCCGTGAAAATGTTTTCAAGGTGGTCACAGGAAAACTTCTTTAAATACATGATCTCAGATTTTGATTTCGACCGGATGATCGAATATGGAACAGAATCGGTTGATCAAAAACGCACCATTCCAAATCCTGAGTACAAACAACTTACTTACCAAATAAAAAAAGCCAGGGAGAAAAAAGCCAGGCTTGAAGCCCGTATTTTCCAACAAATGGAAGGGAAAGACGCAACAACAGGCAATGACGGTCTAAACCAGGTCATTATAAAAAGTGCGAACCTGATTGAGAAGATAAATGGATATACGGATGAAATTAAAGTCCTTTTGGCCAAAAGGAAAGATCAACCTTCACGAATCAGCATTGCCGAAATGCCACCGCAGCAACGTTACAATAAGTTGATGATAGAAAGCAAGAAGCTAAAGAATGCAATAATAATGGTTGTTTACAGGGCAGAATCAGCATTATACAATACGTTGTCAGAGTTTTATAAAGCCACCGATAAAGAAGGGCGTGTTATTTTAAAAGAGATATTTACCAGCGATGCAGATATGATACCTGATTATGAAAATCATACACTTACCATCAAGTTACATTCACTCTCAACTCCCAGGGCAAATCAGGCAGTGAAAGAATTATGTTCCTTTTTAAACCAGACCGAAACCCGGTTTCCACTCACAAATTTAAGGCTGGTTTACGAAACAGTCGCGCTTTAATCTGCGATAGTATTGGATGTCTGATCATTCTTTTTATCGCAGGACAGAAGAAAACACGTTAAAAAAAATATCAAGATTACATTTCGCATGACCCATATTATAAACTAATTTATCCTGACAGTGTGGCTGATGACCGATTCGTTTCGGTTGATAAATTTAAAAACATATCGACCTCTTTTGTCGGGAACAAAGGTGAAATTTATGGTTCCCGGAACTGCGGCCAAAGTGCAGGGCGAATCGGAAACGGTGTACCCAAAAGCTTTCTGTGAATTTCTTTCAAGATGCTATGAAAAAGCGAAAGGTTGCGCAACACCATCAAAATAAAAAAGTTGAATACGGTTCAATTATTCAGGTTCCCGGCAAAAGCGGCATCCATCAGGCGCCCGTTATTCGTTGATTACCTTCACATCTTTGAACATGAATGGATTGTCGCTAATTCTTAGGGTCTTGCCGCTGGTGGTGGTCACCTTCCGGAGAATGACTTCCCTGGTTTTGACATAGGGAAACTTTTCCACGTAGGTATCGTCAGTCATTTTTGGATTGAAATTGCCAAAAATAGCAGATCCCTGATAGTCCTCCGGATACTTGGAGTCGTCGATATGCAAGTTTTCGATGGTGATCCGTTCAGGCATATAACAGGTATAGCCGAAATCATGCTGCCCCGAATAAGATCCGCCGATCAGACTGGCGCTGGTTGGCTTGCCTCCTGCAGGCACAAACTTGCAATTGCGGATGATGAATTCTCCCTGCCATGTACTGCCGTAGTCGGAGCGCAAATTGATAAGGGTTCTTCCGCGGATAGTAGAATTTTCCACTGTAAAGGTCCCGCTACCAATGGCATTGATTCCCATGTGTCCCAGCGTTGAGTTGCGGATGGTGGCGTTGGCAACTCCCATATGGGCATCGAACCGGGAAAAGACGCAATTGTCCAGAACAAGATTCTTGCAGAAGTTGGATCCCATGATTCCCCAATACTTGCCGTCATCGATGTCATTCGTCTGGCGGCAGTTCACGAATGAGACGTTGAGAGCCCGGTTAAGGGAAATGTCGTAGGTACCCATGGAGACAGTAACTCCAGCCGCTCCAATGGTCTGGTACATCTTGTGTCCGGTAAGGATGGTATTCTGTACCGTCACGTAGGAGCAATCTCCGACAGTGATGAATCCACCATAAGGTGCGCCGTGGTCTCCTTCGCCGGTGACGCGGTGTTCAAGCCCATCAACAAGTACATTGGAACGCCTGATCGCGATTCCGCGACTGTAATAGGTATATTTTGATTCTGCCTGATTGGCTATTGTGGTGAAACGCCCTCCGGTGATGGTCAGCTTTGTGTCGTCTATAGGGAGCGCAGTGATGTCAGTGATCTGGTCAAAATCCCAGATGATCGGAGCATCCATATCCACCTTGCCGTTTTTGTCAACGATAAAAATATCCGTCTGCGAAGATCCATTGTTTTGATTCGGACCAAAGCGTATGTACCTTTTTACGTTGGAATTGGTGACGGTTACAATGCAGGTTCCGGGCAAGGTCACGTCAATTTTCTCCTGATTTCTTTTAAGAGCTGAAACCCCTTCAAGTTTGAATGATTGTAATCCTGAACTCACCAGGAATACATGTGCATTGCGGTTTTGGACGTTGGTATCGTCGATGATAAACGCCGCCTTGCCAAAATCGGTGTCGGTACGGATGACAGCAGTGCGGTTCTTTCCACTGATGTAATAGGTAGCTCCATCGTCGGCTTTTACAGAAAGGCTGTGCTGATTGGCGAACGCATGGGCCGCAGCGATGGCGTCTATATCATCGGTTTTGCCATCGCCCCTGGCGCCAAAATCACTATAGCGAACCAAACCTTTGGTTTTAAATTTACGGACATCCTTCGGGGAAACATTTAGATGTAACTCCCCATTTTCATTTGTTTGTAACTGGGTTTTTCCCTTTTTGGACGTTATCACCACATTTTCAGACGGGGTTTTGGCCTGCCCCTGTGCCATGCCTAATATGCTGGAAAATAAGAAGAAAATTAAGAGTGTGTATTTCATGATGATTGTACTTTTATTTAAGTATCAATTTTCGAAAAGATCAATAAGATGGTTAGATGTGAAATTCTCTTATAAAAATCACCCTAAACTAGCAATTTTCACTCAAACTCAAGTAGGAAGACGCAAAGTTTCCGGTTTATGCTTAGTTTTATTCTATTTAGGGTAAAATATTTTGGAATTGTATTTTCATAATGAGAAATCATAAGACCTATTTGCTTCTTCTGGGCATTCTTTTCTGCCTGATCGTTGGTTGTGATGAGCTGCCTGAACACGAGAAATTTCAAAGACCCGACTGGCTTCCCGGAAAATTGTTTACTACGGTGTCGGTTCAGGAGAATCTTACCATGTTTACCGAGTGTTTGCGACTTACCGGTTTGGACACCATTATTGATGTTTCGGGAAGTTGGAGCGTTTTTGCGCCAACAGATGAAGCCATGAAACTGTATCTGTCGGAAAACAGCTATGCCAGTATTTCAGATATCCCATTGGATGAGCTTAAAAAAATCACCAAATTCCATATTATTCAGAATCCGTGGTCGCTTGAGCAATTGAAAAGCCTGGGTGTAAATGGATGGAAAGCGCCAGATGATGCAAATTCGAATCCATACGCATACAAGCGCGAGACAATCCTGAAAAATTCAGACGAAAAGTATTGGATCAAAAGGGCGAACAAGAAAGAAGTGATCGTGGTAGATTCAACTATATCAGGAAATTACAAAATGGTATTTGTTCAATCAAGAAAATATGTACCTATTTTTTACGATGCGTATCTGACTAAAAATGGTATTACTTCTGAAGATTACAAGTTTTATTTTGACAGAGTATATGAACCGGGAAATGTTTTTTATGCAGGAGCCAAAATACTCAAGGCTGATATTTTTGCCGAAAATGGATTTGTACATGTTATAGATAGGGTTGTTAGCCCAATGCTAAACGCAAAGGAAATACTTGATAAAAAAGAGATGGTCGGTGAATCCTATAAACTCTTCCTGGAAATGGTTTATTGGTATTATCCGAAATTTGAGCCAAACTTAACTGCAACTTATAATCAACCAGCGGCAAGGCTTGGGGCGGTTTTCGATACATTGTGGGACTTAAATTACGCTGCACTGGCATTTGATCTTCACAAGGAACGTTTCGATATTATTAATCAAACCCTGATACGACACAACGGTTTCATTGCCCCAACAGATGAAACTTTCAGGAAATTTATAGATGTCATACTGACCACAAAGTCAGGTTTCCCTCACTGGCCCGACATGAAATCCCTCCCGAATGATGTTGTTGATCTTATTGTCGCTCAAAATTTTAAGTCTTCTCCTCTGTATCCTTCAACAAGTCAGTATCAGAAAATTTTCAAGGGAGCGAACCGATACCATCAGGATGAGAAAGCGATTATCAAAAAGGATTTCGGGAGCAATTGTACTTTCATCGGACTCGAGACTTATTTGCCCGACCGGGTATTTACCAGTGTAACCGGACCGGTATTCTGTCGGCCGGGCTTTTCCATATTCAGGAGGGCAATGGCATATTCCGGTGTCCTGGATGCCATCGCTAACTATAAAGGCAAATTGTACTTTTTCCCGATTCCTGATAATGCCCTGATGGCTGATTCTTCGTTGATACTGAATTGGCTTGATAAAACCAGTTACAATTTTATGGCCTATAACAGGATGAAGCGTCAAATGGAGAACCTTGGAAGTAATACCCTTAAAAACTGGATGCTGAACCAGGTTGGAACTTCCACGAATAACGCTAGCACCGGTAAGGAAATCATACGAACCCTGGGGGGAAGGTTCATTACCTGGGACCATTCCAACAACACGATTCAGGGGACTTACCCCAGCACAGTAGGGTACAGAGGTACAAATGCCGGTATCTGCACGCCGGTTCCGTTAAACGAACCCGCTGATAACGGCAAAAGCCTGTCTGTCAATTATTGGTTCAATTTTGGGAATTGAGGAAATTAAACCTTACTGAAGTGCAACTAAAAAAGTATTGATACACAGAAAGTTTTCAGAATAAAAAATCGTAAATTAGTGTGCCAATTCTGAAACTCATGCTGCTATTTTTATCCATACTGGGCATTTTCCTTTCACTTATTCTGCTTTATTTCAATGCCAGGAAAAATATGTCAACCATTTATCTGGGTGTTTTCTTTTTTCTGATCAGTCTTTACGCCTTCTATCAATATATTCTGTTATATTCAAAGTCAGTCTTTCTTGTCAGTCTTTTTTTGTTTAATATTTCCCTCAGCGCGTCCCCGCTTTATCTTATAGGACCAATGTTGTTTTGGTATGTCAGAAGTATTCTAACTGATAATCACCACCTGAAAAAAAGAGACTTTTGGCACTTTCTGCCCATGATTATTTTCTTCATTGCCGCGTTACCCAATGTTTTTATTCCATGGTCCACCAAAGTTGAAATAGCATCAGAAGCAGTTAAGGATGTTAGTTTTATACAGACTTACAAAGCCACTTTGCTGGATGAGATATTTCCGGTTTCTGCCATTTACCTGAGCCGGCCAGTCCTGGTTTTGGGATATACCCTTTGGTCAATCGGATTATTTATCTGCTATTTAATTCAGCGGAAAGTTTCGAAAGTTTTTGCACGGCAGTATTTTATGACCAAATGGTTGTGTCTTTTGATGGGATTAATGCTTGTTTTGGTTGTAACCCAGATACTGCTTATTGTTAAAGCTTTTGAAATGAGCTTTTCCGAATTGTATTTTACCCTAAACATTTTGAGGATATTATCAATAACCGGACTTATCGGGTTAATGATCTCCCTATTCTTTTTCCCCACCATTTTATATGGATTGCCCCGAATGCCTGAAACACCAATACTGCCAAATCCTGAAGATGCTAAAACGGTTACGTTGCCTGAAGAGGAAAGAAACAACATTAATCACTTTGAATCAACTTACCTCAATTCCATTGGCTGGAAAGCAGATTCTTATATGAAAGAATTTCAACCCTACCTTCAACCGGATTTCAATCTGGCCCAATTATCGGTGAACACCCAAATTCCGGTTCATCACATTGGTTATTATTTTAGGGAAGTAAAAAAACAGCATTTTGTTGAATACAGGAACGAATGGCGGATAAATCATGCAAAATGCCTGATTAAAGAGGGTAAGGCAAAAGAGTTGACTCTTGAAGCCATTGGAAAAATGTCGGGATTTTCATCCCGTAATACTTTTCGGACAACTTTTGAAAAAGTTGAAGGAATCCCGCCCAGTCTTTTTGCTTCCAACTTTCAGGAATAACTTTCTAACTGTCCTTCCCATCTAAATTTTTCTTGCATCAATTTTATAAATACGATGCAAGGATAGGATCTCTTTGTTTTTTTCTTCCGGGGCTTTCCCTTAATTTCCTTCTTCATTATCACCAATTTCATTCACTAATAATATTTTTTTTAATGAAAAAAGAGAGCCCTTTATTGAAGTTTGCTGCAAGCACGTTTTTCCTGGCGTTTTTGATGAATGCGGCAACAGTGGATGCACAAAAGGTCAGGTATAAAATGACCACTGACATCCCCGCATCGATTACCACTCCCGACAAAGTTGAAACATCGCTTGGCACGCTGAGGTTTTTCGATGGTTTTCCCGACACCGAGACTGTCAGGAAGGTGTATGACAATCTTGACTTTCAGCGCGGCATGCAGGCGTTCCTAAGCGCGATACAGGCCTCCGGGATGTATGCTACACGTGAAGGTTACCGCACGTTTGGCCCCGACAACCAAACGATACTTATCTCTGATTCCTTTCTGGATTCGCGTACACTGTATCTTTTGGCAAACACCGAAACCATCTACCTTACATTCTGGGCCAACACGAAAGAAGGACCACTGGTAATTGAAGCCCCACCTGATGTGCTTGGTTTCATTAACGACTTTTGGAGCCGCTATGTAACCGATATGGGCAGGGCGGGTCGCGATGGGGGAGCAGGAGGAAAGTACTTGCTTCTTCCTCCAGGTTATACCGGAGATGTTCCTGAAGGTTATTTAGTTGCGCAGTCACCCACTTACGGGAACTTCGTGTTTGTACGCGGCTTTATTTACAATGGTGATAAGGGAGCTACCGTAGAGCATATGAAGAAAAACTTCCGCGTTTATCCGCTTGCCCTTGCGACAAATCCGCCGGCGATGAGTTTTATTGACATGTCAGGTAAGTACTTCAGTTGCATTCCCGCAAACGACATGTCGTTCTTTGATCAGGTCAATCAGATAGTGCAGGAGGAGCCGCTCGGGGCTACTGACCCTGAGATACGCGGTTTGCTTGCCTCCATCGGCATTCAGAAGGGCAAACCTTTTGCACCCGATGCGCGGATGAAAAGCATTCTGGCCGATGCCGTTAGCGTAGGCAACGCCACCGCGCGAGCTATTACCTTTAACACCCGCGATCAGGAAGCTTTCATTTACCCTGGGAGTCAATGGCAGCTAGGTTATATAGGCAACGATCACGAATTCTCTCCGGATGGGGTGCTTAATCCCGATGCGCGGACATTTTTCTATTACAATGCCACAGGTATCACCCCCGCTATGTCGGCGAAGATGATTGGCATCGGCTCACAGTATGCCTTCAACGGGCGCGACGCCACCGGGCAAAATCTCGATGGCAGCAAAAACTACCGGCTTCATGTGCCTCCAAACATGCCGGCGAAGGACTTCTGGTCAATTTGCCTCTACGATCCGCAAACACGCTCACTTCTCCAGACCGACCAACGATTCCCCACCATCAGCAGCCAGAAGGAAGGCATCATCGTTAATCCTGACACTTCCGTGGATGTTTATTTCGGTCCCAAACCCCCGACAGGCAAAGAAGCCAACTGGATACAAACCATCCCCGGGAAAGGATGGTTCACCCTACTGCGACTCTACGGCCCACTCGAACCCTGGTTTGATAAGACCTGGAAGCCAGGGGAAATTGAAGAGAGCAGTGAGTATAAACGCTAAACAAAGAACGTACACCCATGAAAACGAAATTTTCGTATTTAACATTTGGATTACTCACGGGAATCGTTGCATTCAGTTGCAACCACCTACAAGCTCAAGAAACGAAGGAACTACCAAAAGCTTCGTTTAAAATGACCACTCCTATCCCTGAAGGCATTGAGATGCCTGATGAGGTAAACAGTCGCCTGGGTACATTGAAATTTTTCGATGGTTTTCCCGATGACGCTACTGTTGAAAAACTATACGACAACCTTGATTTCCAGAGGGCGGTCCAGGGGTATTTACTGGGCATCGCACCGGTTGGTATGTTAGGTATGCGTTATTTTGTGACCGGATGGGGGTCTCCCAACACTGCTATTCTGACCTTTGAGACACTTTATGATTCACGTACATTGTGCCTTACAGCTAACTGCAATAGTCCCTATACCATAGCCTGGCTCGATTTGCGTAATGGGCCACTGGTATTGGAAGTTCCTCCCAAAGTGCTGGGAATGGTCAATGATTCGTGGTCCCGTTATGTGGCCGATGTAGGTTTTATGGGACAAGATAAGGGCGAAGGAGGTAAGTATTTATTATTGCCTCCCGGGCATGAGGGTGCCATTCCTGAAGGCTACTTTGTTGCTACATCCTCCACTTTTGAGTGTATGTATTTCTTCCGCCATTTTGCGGTAAATGGCGATTTTAAACCGGCTATAGAGAGTATGAAGAAGCTTACCCTGATTTATCCATTGTCGCAGGCCAAAAATCCGCCAAAGAATAATTTCATCAATGTTTCGGGAAAGGAATTCAATGGCATTGCTCCGGCTGATAGCAGGTTCTGGGAATATTTGAATGCAGTTGTGCAGGGAGAACCGTCAGAATCGTTCGACAGGGTTAGCCTCGGGTACTTTGCCTCGATAGGAATAGAAAAAGGAAAGCCTTTTTTGCCGGATGCCCGCATGAAAAAAATCCTGACCGAAGCAGCTGTTGTAGGCGATGCAACCGCACGCACTATCACCTATAAGATGCGGCAAAAAGAAAATTACTTCTATGAAAACAGTTCCTGGCGCGGTCTTTTTCTGGGGGGTTATAAGTTTGATGCCTTGCCGGGTGTTATGAGCCTTGACGGATATACGATTATCAGACCCGTTCGCTGCTTCAAACAGATCAGCAATTTCCAATGGTCAGCAGCCAGAACAAGGAATTGATCATCAACCCTGACCAGTCTGTGGATGTTTATTTTGGCCCGAAAGCTCCTGCCGGCAAAGAGAACAATTGGATTCAAACCATTCCGGGAAAAGGATGGTTCACCATTTTGCGGCTCTATGGTCCGCTGGAACCATGGTTTGATAAGACATGGCGTCCGGGGGAGATTGAGCTTTCCAAATGAAGCAAATTTCGTATAACGAAAAGCTAATTTGCGGATTACAGGGGCAACAATATCAGGAAAAATGAACTTCTAAAGTAGAATATAAGAACCTTCAAGACTTGATTAAAGCTTTACTTTTCTTTAGTTATTCTTTAGCTGACAAAATAAAAAACCATGCAAGTGTTTTACTTACATGGTTTTGCTTGTATTTTTCTGCTCCTCAGGTAGGACTTGAACCTACGACCTACGGATTAACAGTCCGCCGCTCTAACCAACTGAGCTACTGAGGAATTTATCTTATTTGAACGCCTTTATTGGTGAACGTTTCCTTTAAAAGCGTTGCAAAAATAGTAGCTTTTCCGAAAAGAAAAAATATTTTTGCATAAAAAATTTTTATGGACAAATTTATCAACGCCGGAAACAGCCAAAAATCAATTCTCGGAATCGGGAATGCTCTCATTGATGTCTTAATCAATATTACCGATGATGCTGTACTTCAAAAATTTGGACTTCCAAAAGGGAGCATGACTTTGGTTGATTCAGTCCTTTCCGCAGAAATAAAAAAAGAAACAAAAAATGTTGCCCGAATCATTCAAACTGGCGGTTCGGCAGCCAATACTGTTAATGGTATCGCCAAATTAGGCGGAAAATGCGGGTACATCGGTAAAATATCGGACGATGAAATGGGTAATTTCTTTGTGAGCGATTTTGCCGCCAACAATATCAATACTCATTTTTTCTACAGTGAAACCGGAACCGGCCATGCAACGGCATTGATCAGCGCCGATTCTGAGCGTACTTTCGGAACTTACCTTGGAGCAGCATTGGAATTAACGGCAGAAGAAATGACCCCGGAGATTTTCATGGGTTATGGTATTTTGCATATCGAGGGTTATTTGGTGCAAAACCATGCGCTCATCGAAGCAGCAATGAAAACCGCCAAAGAAAACGGTCTGCTGGTTGCAATTGATATGGCTAGTTTTAATATTGTTGAGCAAAACATTGAATTTCTTCATCGGATGATCCGCCAATATGTTGACATTGTTTTTGCCAACGAAGAGGAAGCTTTGGCTTTGACTGGTAAAAATCCGGAAGAAGCATTGTACGAAATAGCCGAAATGTGCAGTATTGCTGTTGTCAAACTTGGCGCAAATGGTTCGATGATAAAAACTGGTGATCGTGTAATCCGGATTGATGCCATTCCGGCCAATAGTATTGATACCACTGGCGCCGGCGATATTTATGCCGCCGGATTTTTGTATGCACTGGCCGAAAACCTCGATCTTGAAGTCGCCGGTAAAATCGGTTCACTGCTGGCCGCAAGCGTGGTGGAAGTGATGGGCGCCAAAATTCCTTCAGAAACATGGGAAATACTGCTTCCGCAAATTGAATGGCTTAAAAGCAATTAGTGGTCGCCTTGCATCATCTTAATTTTTCGCGACCGGCCCCGGATTTTCGGGGGGTCTGTTCGATTTTCATTCAGAAATACATACTTTTGTACACTTTTGAAAACAGCATTATACAAACAACAATCAGTAAATAACATACAGAATGAAGCGGCTTAAAATAAAAGAAATAATCGGTGGAGAACTGATTGGTACCCAGGTACTGGTCAAAGGGTGGGTGCGAACCAAAAGAGGTAGTAAAAACGTAAATTTCATCGCTTTAAACGATGGTTCAACCATTCATAATTTGCAGGTTGTTGCTGATGTTGAAAAATTTGGCGAAGAATTTCTGAAAGATATTAATACGAGTGCTTCATTGGCGATCATTGGCGATTTGGTTGCGTCGCAGGGAAGCGGACAGGCTGTTGAGCTGAATGCTACTGAAATTGTAATTTATGGCAAAGCCGATCCTGATAAATACCCGATTCAGCCAAAGAAACACAGCCTCGAATTTTTGCGTGAGAATGCCCATTTGCGTTTTCGCACTGCCACATTCAGCGCTATTTTCCGCATTCGGCATGCAATGGCTTTTGCCATTCACAACTATTTCAACAGCAAAGGTTTTATATATCTGCACACGCCCATCATTACCGGATCGGATGCAGAAGGTGCCGGGCAAATGTTTCGTGTTTCGACTTTGGATGCAAAAAACCCTCCCTTACTGGAAGATGGCAGCGTTGATTATTCTCAGGATTTCTTCGGAAAAGCCACCAATCTGACAGTTTCAGGACAGTTGGAGGGTGAATTGGGTGCAACAGCTTTGAGCGACATCTATACTTTTGGACCAACTTTTCGGGCCGAAAACTCGAATACTGCCCGCCATCTTGCCGAATTCTGGATGATTGAACCAGAAATGGCTTTCTATGAATTGCAGGACAACATGGATTTGGCAGAAGATTTTCTGAAAAGCCTGATCAAATATGCGCTCGAAAATTGCATGGACGATCTGGATTTCCTTAGCAAACGACTTCAGGAAGAAGAAAAAAACAAACCGATGGACGAACGCTCGATGGAACTGATTGAAAAACTGAGGTTTGTTCAGGAAAACGATTTTGTACGTTTGCCATACACCGAAGCCATAAATATCCTGAAAGATTCAAAACCATACAAAAAGGGTAAATTCCAGTATCCGGTTGATTGGGGAACCGATCTGCAAAGCGAACACGAACGTTACCTGGTTGAAAAACATTTCAAGAAGCCGGTTATCCTGATCAATTATCCGAAAGAAATCAAGTCGTTCTATATGAAACAGAATGATGACGGCAAAACTGTTTCGGCTATGGATGTGCTTTTCCCCGGAATTGGCGAAATTATCGGAGGTTCGCAACGCGAAGAAAACTACGACAAACTGGTAAAGCGCATGGAAGAAATGGGCGTTCCGGTGCACGAAATGGATTGGTACCTCGATACCCGCCGCTTCGGAACAGTTCCTCACAGCGGTTTTGGTTTGGGTTTCGAGAGGTTAATGTTGTTTGTAACCGGAATGGGCAACATTCGCGACGTAATCGCCTTCCCAAGAACACCAAAAAACGCGGAGTTTTAGGAGAATCGTTACTCGATTTAGCACCAATTATAGACAAGCAATAATATTAAGTTGATTGCAACGTTACTATAAAAACATAAAAACAGTTGGATAAAACTTGTTCTGTATAGGCAGATTTTATAGCGGGGAACTTCAGCAATCCTCTAATTATAATTTTAATTCATGATGCACGGATCTAATTGCAGACGGAAATTGTTTCTGCTGATGTTGATGACTTTAATGGTTACGATGGTCAAAGCTCAGTCAAGTCTGGCATTTTATCCGTTTGAGAATCAGTTTAATTCATCTAATTACAACCCGGCATTTTTAACCTCGCCCCAGAAATTTACTTTCAGCATTGTGCCCATGGGAGGTACAATTATCGGATACAATAACCAGGCTTTAATCAAGGATCTGTTAACAAAAGTTCTCTCGGGGGGTAATCCAGATGACGATTATTACATGAATGCACTCGAAAGCATGGCCAGCAAGCCGATGTTCAACCAGAATATTGAAAGCGCCATGCTGAATTTTACTTACCGTTCGAAGCTTGGTTTTTTTAATTTCAGGATAAAAGACGTTCAGACTTTCTCAGCATCTGCCAAAGGCGACCTCACTAAATTTATAATAAAGGAGGAAAGCCAGAGTGTCATTATTGACGAAGTCCAGTTTTTGCCAACTCAGGTACTGCATTACAGGGAATATAGCCTTGGGTATTCGTACAAGTCGCCAATGAACCGGTTTTCGGCAGGAATCAGAGCGAAACTGTATTTTGGCAAAGCTGCAATGTATTCATCTTTATCCGGTGCGATAAATCAGGAAGGTTCGGATTACGTATTTAATACCGATGGAGCAATTAATACGTCATTTCCTGAAGCTACAAAACAATCCGATTCAGAAACTCCGGACTTTACAAAAATAGATGGATCGAAAATACTTGATTATTTGCTGAATACCGGCAATCCGGGCATGGGCGTTGACCTTGGTCTCAAATACCGTTTTACTCCCGACCTGTCGGTTTCGTTGAGTGCAATCGATATTGGGAAAATAACCTGGAAGAACAATCTGAGTTTAAAGTATTTCGAACCATATATTCTTCCTGATACAACTTACTTTGCACCCGAAATTGGCGCAAATAAGATAGTTAAAATGGAAGGTCATAAATATTCCAAAGAACTGCCCACCTATCTGAATGAAGATTCAATTCCATCGTCTTTTTCGAGACAAATGCCTTTATCCATTTATGCCAGTATAAAATACAGGGTTAATTCAAAACTCACAATCAGTTTGACTGACAGGTTCATGGCAGTCAAAAATTTGAATTACAACAGTATTTCTGTTGCCGCCACTATCGATGTCAATAGAAAACTTTCAATAAATACAGGTTATTCCATCATCGGAGATTCCTATTTTAACCTTCCTTTTGCCGTGCTGCTAAAAAAAGATTTTGGACAGATGTACTTCGGAACCGATAACATTGCTTCGTTTCTGCTACCTTCAATTTCTGATTATGCCAGTTTTTCTTTCGGAACTTGTTTTTACCTTTTTAAAAACAGGGACTCGAATTATTCCTCCAATTCCGATAAAGGTCCGTTTTATAAATCCAGGATAATAAAAAAGAACCGTAAAAACGGGTTGATCAGAAGGGCATATCCTGATAACTAATGTACTGGTTTTGAAACATATTTTTGCGTTTTTTCAACTTCGGATATATTCATATTAAATAAGCAAAAATTCATACCGTTTATCTGTCTGAAATAACCTAAATTAGTCACACAGATTATCCCCCAAATTAACAGATCGACCATTTTGCAATATCCTGATTTATGAAACCGGGAATGAGAATTAAACAGATAGTGGTTTTACTGGCATTGATGTCGGTTTTTTCTATTTTGGGCAATGCTCAGTCGAACCTGGTTTTTTACAATGAGGATGAACAGTTTAACGCTTCAAATTTTAATCCTGCATTTTTAACATCACAGAAGAAATTCACTTTCAGCATTTTCCCTTTGGCAGGTATGACTTTTGGGTTCAACAATCAGGAAGTGATAAAAGATGTGATGAACCAGTTTCTCAAAGGCAATCAAACAACCCAGGACTTTAAAGGTGTTTTCAACAGTCTGGTGAATCAGGATTTGTTTTTCCTGAATTATGAAACCAACCTGTTCAGCTTTGGATACAATTCAGCGTTTGGATCTTTTAACTTTCGGATTCGGGAGAATGTACTTTTGATGACCGACTTTAAAGGTGATCTTTCCGATTTTCTGATGAACCCGGCTTTTCAGGATATGGCAATAAATAAACCGCAACTCTTCGGTGCCGAAGCGCTTCACTACCGCGAATACAGTTTGGGGTTCGCCAGGGAGATTATAAAAGATAAGTTATCGGTAGGCGGACGTGCAAAAATATATTACGGAAAATCAATCCTTTTTTCAGAAGTAACAGGAAAGATCGTTGAGCGGTCTGACACTTTTTTCACTCAGATTGCCGGGCCAATGCGGTTGTCAATTCCGGCAAATCCTGATCTCGACAATGGAATCCTCGTAGACCTGAACATGGCAAAGAACTTTAACATAGGCAATTATATCACCAATGCCGGGAATATTGGGGTGGGGATTGACTTCGGATTTAAATATAAAATTACTCCTGAAATTGAATTTTCTGCAAGCGTGGTTGACCTGGGAAAAATAAATTGGAAACAAAATATTAACACATTACTTTTTAATGATGAATATCCATTCCCTGAAGAAAATATCGATGTAACGTTGGATGAAAACGGTGTCCCGGTCCTTACAAAATTCAATGACAAACCTCTTGCAGATACAATCTCGTTTAGCTTAACTTTAGATGAAACCGCGTTTTCGAAATCGCTGCCAACCATTTTTTATGCCGGATTAAAATACCAGGTCAACCCAAAACTAAATATCGGGGCAGTTAACCGGTTTTCAAAAACCAAAGGTTTGAATTACAATAGCTTTTCGCTGACAGCGCATTACGAAGCAACCCAAAAACTTTCAATAATCACAGGCTATTCAATTATTGGAAATTCATTCAGCAACATTCCGATTGCTATTCTTTACAAACGGGATGGCGGCCAGACCTATTTAGGGACAGATAACGTACTTTCATTTCTGTCGAAAAGTTCCGAATTTTCTGGTATCTCATTCGGCACCTGTTTCTACCTTTTCACAGGGAAAGTGAAATACAAAGATCCACTGGAATATTTGCCTTTCTTCAAACGAAAGAAGCCCAGACTGTTCAGTAAAACGTAGTTTTATTATCTGTAATTTCGGATTCATCGGATGACTAAATCCTCGTTTCTGAACTTTTCGGAGTCCATCTGCTTTTCCGGCCTTTTCCTCTTTTTGGGAACAGAAGTTACAAGGTTCAATTAAAAATCTTATTTTTGGGGAAAGTTGAATTAGAATGGCAGACCAGAGACTCAGTTTACAACAAAGGTTATTACAAAAACTTTCCCCGCAACAGATACAGGTTATCAAGTTGCTTGAAATTCCTGCGATTCAACTCGAACAGCGGATAAAAAGCGAATTGGAGGAAAATCCGATTCTGGAGATGACGGAAGAAAGCGAAGAGGACGAAAAATTCGATGAATCGGATGATTCTTCCTCTGACGACGAATTTTCGCTCGAAGATTACCTGAATGATGAAGATGTTCCCAGCTACCGTTTATCGGCCAATAATTACTCAAAAGACGACAAACTGATTGATATGCCCTATTCTTCGGGCATCAGCTTCCACGATTCGCTCATCGAACAGCTCGGGCTTGCCAATCTGAATGAAGAGGAACAATTGATCGCAGAATACATTATCGGTAATATTGACGAGGATGGTTATTTGCGCCGCGATTTACTTTCGATTTCCGATGACCTGGCTTTTCACCTCAACATGGAGGTAAAACTTGAAGATCTGGAACGCTACCTCAAACTCATTCAGGATTTTGACCCGCCGGGAATCGGAGCACGCGACCTTCAGGAATGTTTGCTGTTGCAGATTCTCCGGAAAAAAGGCAAAGATTCCACCAGTATGGCAGCAAAGATACTTCAGGAAACATTTGAAGAATTTACCAAAAAACATTATGACAAGATTATCCGGAAATTTGAAATTTCGGAAGCAGATCTCAAGGAAGCCATTGATGAAATCCTGAAACTGAATCCGAAACCCGGAAGTTCATACAGCAATCCGATGAGCAAATCGAACCAGGTAATTGTTCCTGATTTTTTGCTCGACAACCTGGAAGGCGAGCTGCATCTGAGCCTGAATCAGAAAAATGTTCCCGATTTGCACCTGAACGGCACCTATCTCGATCTGATGAAAACCTATTCGGTGAACAAGAACGCAGCTTCGAAAGAACAGAAAGATGCCATGCTGTTCATGAAACAAAAGCTCGACTCGGCCAAGTGGTTTATTGATGCCATCAAACAACGACATCAAACTTTGGAGGTTACCATGACCGAGATCGTTAAATTTCAGAAAGAATTTTTTCAGGATGGCGACGAAACCAAGCTACGGCCAATGATCCTGAAAGACATTGCAGATATAACCGGGCTGGACATTTCAACCATTTCGCGCGTTTCGAACAGCAAATACATTCAAACACATTTTGGAATTTACCCGCTTAAATATTTCTTTTCTGAAGGAATGCAAAAGGATACCGGCGAAGAAGTTTCGACCCGCGAAATCAAGAAAATTCTGGAAGAATGTATTGACAATGAAGACAAACGCCATCCGGTAACAGATGAAAAACTGGCGCTTATACTGAAAGAAAAATCGTACGTTGTTGCAAGGCGGACGGTTGCCAAATACCGTGAACAACTGGGGATTCCGGTCGCCCGAATGAGAAAAGAACTTTAGATTAACGATTAACGAAGGATGATTAACGATTAACGAAGGAAATCAGCCAAATCCTCCAATCGAAAATCGAATTATGAATTCATCGAATGACCAAGTGAAACAAATCTTTCAATCAAAAATCGTTAATCGTTAATCGTTGATCGTTAATCAGGATAAAATGTCAAATAAAATATTAACCACTTCTGCCCGTGTAACTTCCATCATTTTTCACCCGTTGCTGATACCAACACTGGGATTCGTGCTGCTTTTAAATTCCAATTTTTATTTTGCACTTTTGCCCTGGAGCGTGAAGAAATTTATGCTGTTAACCGTGTTTCTTTCTACTTGTATCTTGCCGGCGCTGAGCATACTCATTCTTTCGATGAGTCCAAAATTCGATCTGAACATGGAAAAAAGTACCGACCGGATTTTGCCAATGTTACTTAGTTCCGTTTTTTATTACCTCGGATACCTGGTGCTTGAACGGGTGCAGGTTTATCCAATTTACAACCTATTCCTGATTGCCGCCATTCTTGTACAAATTTCACTTATCGTTGTATCCCTGAAATGGAAAATTAGCGCGCATTCAGCAGCAATCGGCGGTTTGATTGGCGGAGTCAGCGCTTTGTCTTTCCGGCTTCAGGAAAATCCGGTAGTGATTTTATCTGTACTTATTCTCGTGGCCGGACTGGTTGCAACCTCTCGCCTGATCCTTTTAAAACACACCAATTCACAGGTTTACGCCGGATTTACGCTTGGATTTCTCATCATCGGTCTTGTCATCATGTTTATTTGATTGGACCTGCCTTCGACGAGCTTCGCGCTCAGGCAGCGGCCCCTTCGACTAGCTTTGCGCTCAGGCAGCTCAAATACCGCAGAATAAATTTTTCACATCAATCCGTTTCGTTTCAGCAATGCCGCTACAGTTGGTTCCTGGCCACGGAATGCCTTGTACAAAATCATCGGATGCTCGCTTCCACCTTTTTCCAGAATATTTTTCCTGAACGAGTCTGCTGTTTGGCGATCGAAAATGCCTTTTTCCTTGAAGACCGAAAAAGCATCGGCGTCCAGCACTTCGGCCCATTTGTAGCTGTAATATCCTGCATCGTATCCGCCGGAGAAAATATGAGAAAACGAGGTGCTTTGCAGGCTTCCTTCAACCGGCGGGAACAAGTCGGTAGACGCAATCGCCTGCATCTCGAATGCTTTTAAATCGCCGTTTAAAGGCTCCGCACTGTTGTGATAAGCCATATCCAGTATCGCAAAACCCAATTGCCTTTCCATCATGTAGGCGGCCTGAAAATTCTGCGCTTTCTGTATTTTTTGAATGAGTTCTTCCGGCATCGTTTCACCGGTTTCGAAATGAACGGCAAACTGATCGAGCCACTCTTTTTCGTAGGCCCAGTTTTCGTGAATCTGCGAGGGCAGCTCAACAAAATCCCAATACACATTGGTTCCTGAAGTTCCGGGGAACTGGCATTGCGACAACATGCCGTGCAATCCGTGTCCAAACTCGTGCAAAAAAGTGGTTACTTCGTCGAAAGTGAGCAACGAAGGCGCATTATCGGTCGGTTTCGAGAAATTGGTAACCAGTGAAACATGAGGCCTGATTTGATTTCCGCTGACATTTGATTGTGTTCGGTAGTCGGTCATCCATGCTCCAGAACGTTTCCCTTCGCGTGGGAAAAAATCGAGATACAACACCGCCACAAACCGGTCATTTTCGTCGAGCACTTCGTAAGCAGTTACATCAGAATGGTAAACTTCTATGCTTTTATTCTCCTTTAAATGAAGTCCGTAAAGACGTTTTGCCAGCGAAAAAACACCGTCAATCACTTTTTCAAGCTGAAAATAGGGTTTCACCTCTTCATCCGTAAAATCATATTTTTCCAACTTTAATTTCTCCGAATAATACGCCCAATCCCATCGCTGAACAGTTTCGGTAAATCCTGATTTTTCAGCATATTCCTGAACTTCTTTAAACTCTGCCGAAGCAAAAGTGTTTGATTTCAGATGCAGATCAGCCAAGAACCCGATCACTTTTTCGGGAGTTTCTGCCATTCTTTCCTGAAGTTTATATTCGGCATGGGTCTTAAAACCAAGCAATTTCGCCTTTTCCAGCCTCAACTCAACAATCCGTTTAATGACATCGTTGTTGTCAAATTCATTTCCGTGGTTTCCCCTTGAACTTGATGCACGGAACATTTGCTCGCGTAAACTGCGGTTGTCGGCATATTTCAGGAAAGGAACGTAACTCGGGTATTGTAAATTAAACAGCCAGCCTTCCTTTTCCTTCGACTTTGGAGTTTGGGCAGCCATTTCTACAATCGACTCCGGAAGTCCGCCCAGATCGTTTTCATCAGTAATAAGCAACTCATACGCATTGGTTTCGGCCAGCACATTTTGTTGAAAGGTGAGTCCCAATTGCGACAATTCTTTGGTGATCGCACGGTATTTTTCCTTGTCAGTTTCGTTCAGGTTGGCGCCGCTGCGAACAAACCGGCGATATGTTTTTTCGAGCAAGGTAGTTTCTTCGGCATTTAAAACAAGGCTTTCGCGCTGATTGAAAACCGCTTTTATCCGGGCGAAAAGTTGCTCATTCAGTGTAATGTCGTTCCCGAAATCCGAAAGCTTTGGTGCAACCTCCTGTGCAATATTCTGCATTTCGTCGCAGGTTTCAGCCGAATTCAGGTTAAAGAAAATGCCTTTGATGCGCTCCAGTCGTTCTCCGGCCAGATCCAGCGCCACGATGGTATTGGCAAAATCAGGCTTCTCCGGAAGGTCAATAATTTTCTGAACTTCCTGCTTCGCTTCTTCGATGGCTGCATCAAATGCCGGAAGATAATGTTCTATTTTAACCGCCCCGAACGGCGCTGTTTGGTGAATTCCCTGAAAGGGGGTTAATAAGGGATTGGAAGCATCCCCCAACCCCTCCACAGGAGGGGCGAAAGAATCGGTATGCGGAGTTTTTTCGTTTAACATTTGGTCATTTTCCATGAATTAAATAAGGTTAATTTTTTTTCAGACACCTTTCCTTTTTTGATGCCTTGATGTTGTGGTTGTCTTTTTTAAGCCCCCTCTTTTCGGAGGGTATGGGTGGAGCTGTGGTTTGTTTTTTCTATTTGTATCCTATCCTTATGCGGTTCTTTTGTTCTAATTCTTGTTGTTTTATTTGTTCAAACTGCTTCAGGTATTCAAAAATGAGCATGATTTTATCATCCTGTTCAATATCCTTTTTTTCAAGCTGTTCGAGCTTTTGCAGTATTTCATTGTGCGTAGACAGTATTGCACGCATCTTTGTAAATATGCGAATTATCAAAATGTTTACTGTTATCGCACGCTCACTGCTTAATACACTTGATAACATAGCAACTCCCTGTTCTGTAAAGGCCATGGGCGCATAACGTATCCCACCCCAACTTGAGGTGCCAAATTGGCTCCTCAAGTTTGAGAATTCGGTTTCCGATAACTCAAACATGAAATCTTCAGGAAATCGTTTTATATTACGTCTCACAGCTCTCTTTAGCTGCTTTGTTTCTACCCCGTAGAGTTCAGCAAGATCATTATCCAACATTACCTTTTGATCCCCAATGAGATAAATTTTACTCATTATGACCTCTTCCGGTATGACAATTATATTGTTTTCGCTCATTATTGAAAAGTTTAATGGTGAAACTAATATTTAATATTTGAGGTACCAAATTGGCTCCTCCAATCTTTAAATTCCTGCTCAGTTAACTGGAACATAAAATCTTCTGGGAAGAGTAAATTGCAGTATTCTTCCTTTGTACCTTTTCTGCCAACTGCGACCGACCACTGCTTACTTCTTTTTCTTCTCCACCGACCAGCCAAACTTTCCAATCGGGTCGCCCATTTTGAAATAATGACCATGGGAATAGATCAGCGGATTCGATTTTTTCAGGCTGAATGCCCCGGTTTCCGGGTCGATGTACCGATCGTCGGCAATCACGTTTACCACTTCTGAAATGAACATGTGATGAACACCCAGCTCGATGATTTGTTTCACCTTGCACTCGATACTGACAGGCGCTTCGGCCAAAATCGGCGCTTTCACAATGGTTGCAGGTGCCGGTGTCAATCCCATCTCCTTCCATTTGTTGTATTTCGCGCCCGAACGACAACCACACCAATCGGTGGCGCGGGCCAGTTCTTCGGTGGTCAGGTTGATCACATATTCGCCCGTCCGTCTAATGATTTCGTACGAATGACGGCCAGGACGAACCGAAATGTAGCACATCGGCGGATCGCTGCTGATAGTGCCCGTCCAGGCAATGGTTAGCAGGTTATATTCTTCGGGTGTTTCGCCGCAGGTAACCAATACCGCCGGAAGCGGATAAATCATGGTTCCGGGTTTCCAATTTACTTTTGCCATTGGGTTGTTGTTTTAAAAGGCTATTCCTCCGGCAAAAATAACAAAACTCTGCTTTGAATATGGATTTGAAATGAATGAAAGACTGAGTGGAAAGGTGAAAGGCAATTTCAGGTCAATTTCTTTGCTGAACGAAATTCCGGCATTGATGATGGCAAATTTATCAGCATAATATCCTTTGAAGGGAGTTAGTCCGGCAAAAGGCTCGGTTTTAATCCCAAAAATAGTAACCGGATATTTGAATTCAAGATAGGTAGAATAGAATGGCTTTCCGGTTTCTTCATTTTTATCGCCCAGAATAAAGGTTCCGGCCATCCATTTAAACCGTTGCTTATCAATCGAATAGTTGTCAATGTTCAGTTCTACTGAATGCCTGTTCTTCCCCTCCTGAAAATTCAGGTATTGATTGATTTCTCCCGGAACAGGATTGTAGTAATCCAATAAAGTAAGGCTGAAATGATTAAACTGGTATGATGGAATCAAATCTATCTCAGAATAACTGTTATTGGTTGTTCTTGCTGCCCAAATATTAAAACTGAACCGCCCTCCTGAAATGGTGACTGATGGTTCAACAGCTATTGCATCGCCCAACTGGTTACCGCGCCAAATATGACGACTTAGCAGGAGGATCTCAGCCTCTCCAGCCAATTTCTGACCTGAAGCGGCCAACGAACCTAAAATAAACAGCAATAAACAGCAATATGGGTACATACAATTATTTTTTGATAAACTTATTCACAAACAACGTGTCACAAAAGGATTTTTATCAAGTCGGGCAAAATAAAAAAGTATTCAGAAAAATCTATTTTCTGGCTGAAATTCAATACTTCAGAAAAAAACTTTAAATTGCTGAAAAAATACTAAGCATATGAAACAGATTGGATTGGTTTTATTTCTTGGCTTGTTTATTTCGCAAGCATTTGCACAGGATGCAATGAAAATTGCCGGCATTTGGTGGAATGACAAAAAGACTTCGAAAATTGAAGTAAAAGAAGAAAACGGAAAGTTCATTGGAACAGTGATCTACATTAATCCGGAGAAATACGTGAATGGCGAGCCGGAAAAGGATTTTAACAATCCAGATGCTAAACTAAGGTCAAAATCCAGACTTGGCCTTCAGATTTTATCGGGATTGAAGTACAATACTTCCGACAAACAATGGCAGAATGGCAGTATTTACGATCCGGACAATGGGAAAACCTACGATTGTTTTGCCTGGTTTGACAAGGATCCCAATGTGCTGAACCTTAAAGGTTATGTTGCAGGAATCAAATGGCTGGGTAGGTCAACTGCATGGACCCGGGTGACCAAATAAGAGGCGGCCTCCCCCAAACCCCCACCACAAGAGGGGGCTTAAGGAACCGGTTCCCGAATCCTTTTCTGTTATTGCTAAAACCTTGATAGATTTCTAATTTGGGCGAAATGATCAGAGTTTCTTTTTCCAAAGCTTTCCCCCTTGGGGGAACGGGAAGGGGGCTATCGGGATGAGGCTTTTTTTCGTTTATCCGGAAACCTGCACCTCAAAACCAATTGCGCGAACTCTTTCTGCAATTTTCTCCAAATCATCCAACCTTACTTTTTCGAGCCCGGCAGCCGGTGTATCGCGTTCGATGGTGTAAATCATTACCTGCGAGGGTTTTATTTCAGCAACGAGCTTCATCCATTCAACGACCTCAGCTTCCGTGGTATTGTCGATTATTTCGTTTTTGAAATTTCCCTTCAGAAACATGGTTTGAATGATCACTTTCCCATTGAATGATTTCAGGTTTTCAACCACTTCTTCCAGCTTGAAATTTGAATTCGGGCAATCAATTCTCCGGATGGTTTCCTCGAAAGCAGAGTCCAGTTTCTGAATATTGTCCTCTACTTTTAGCAAAGCCCTTACCACACCGGGTTTGTGCAACATGGTGGCGTTCGATAAAACAGCAATTCGTGCATTGGGCGTGAGCTGGTTTCGAAGTTCTATTGTATCGTCAATAATTCCTTCAAATTCAGGATGTAAGGTCGGTTCACCATTTCCGGCGAAGGTAATCACATCGGGGTATTCATTGTTCAGGATCATGTCCTTCAGCTTTTCTTCCATCTTTTGCCTGACGAGTGTGCGCGGTGGCAAAACTGCTTTTTTCTCGCGCTTGCGCGGAGTCCAGCCACATTCGCAATAAATGCAATCGAACGAACAGACTTTGCTGTCGGTGGGCAAAAGGTTTACTCCGAGAGAAACTCCCAATCGCCGGCTTTTTACCGGCCCGAATATGATTTGATCAAATAGAAATGTTGACATGTGAGAAAAGTTTAATGTTTCATGTTCAAAGTTCCAAGTTTTGCCTTGAATTTGGCCATTGGATATTTCAAGAGAACATTTCAAAGTTTATTACTTATAGCATTTTTTTCAACCGGCTTTTAGTTGTAAAATGCAAATTAACCAAATCTGCGCCGGAAAGTAAAAAAAATCCGGGTTGGCTTTCCATTGAAAATCCTCCGTAAGTTTGCAGGGTTGAGGTTATTTTATTCAATATTTCAGGAATATTTATCTCCGGAAATTGAAGCTGAACAAGTTTGCCCAGATCGATCAGTTCGTGTATTGAAAATTGGATTTTTGCTGCTAAATGCCTCATTATAATCGATTCTAATGGTTGGTTAGGATGAGAGATTGCCGCATCTGTTTTTTTTAATCTGCAACCAGACATTAAAATTCCATTGAGAAAAGTGAGTTGAGCAATCTCCCTTAAATCGCCTTTTGTGTCGATGTATTTTATTGCGAATCCATCTTCTCCGGCCTCTAAAATTCCGTTCTTCAAAAAAACGCCATCTTCAGAAACAAGATAGTTGGCAGCAAATTTCCTCATTTTGTTTCCGTATTCAGTTTCTCTTTCGGCTTGAATTGGAGTTCCGATTCGTTCAGACTGTTCATAATTTCAACGTGTATTTTTTCAAATTCGCGCGGAAAACTGGAGTAATAAATGAGTGAACGTATAAAAACCGAATCGGCCACCGAATATTTATTCAGTACCGAAAAATACAAATCGGTTTGAGTAACATTCTTCAGATGCATTGAAGTATCTGGTCCGATGGTGATTCCCTGAATAAGATAGACATCGATCATCATCTTTACAAATTTATCTTTGGGGATGAGTTTGTCAGGTTTTGGAACCGTGGTATTATAACACGATGAAAGTCCTGACATAATAGCTGCAAAAAGCAATATAACAATGATTTGTTTCATTCTTTCAACCAGTTTTAGAATGCCAAAGGTAACCCGAAAAATTTACAAAAAACAATGTAACTGGGATAAAAGCAGATGCTCAGAGAACTCGTTTCTTTTTGTTGAATAGTTGTTTGAGTTTTAGCTTTACAATTGGTTTGTTTTTCATAACTTGCACTGAAAACAAAAAAAACAATTGAGATGAAAAAACTATTACTACTGCTTGCATTTTTCCCGTTCATCACTTTTGCCCAGGAATATACCGAAGTAGTCGAAGTGCCTGGAAAAACAGCCGGTCAACTTTACAGTTCCGCAAGAGAATGGTTTGCCAGATCATTTATTTCTGAAAACAATCCATTGCTGATGGATGATCTGATTTCCGGTAAAATTATAGCTAAAGGATCGATTCAGATTTCAGATAGTACCAAATCTGTTGACTGGTATCCAAATTTCACAATTAAAGTCTCATTTAAAGATGGAAGGTATAAAGCCGAAATCACAGATATTTCGGTTACCACAGGAGTTTCGGAATATAGTATCGGAATTACAAAACCCTTTAAAGAGTACTTCGATAAAAAAGAAACCTATAAAATGATAAGCGATCCGGAGTGGTACATAAAGAATCCTCCTGCCGGAGTTAAAATTGGCAAAGCCGCAGCCAGAATAGCTGCACGGCCAAATCAGATCCTTTATAATTTGATCAGCAAAACTGAATCCGAGATGATGGATTTACTTACCAAATTGCATTACCAAATGACAAAGTCAGAAGATGATTGGTGAAATCTTCATTCTCAGCCTTTTTTGCTGAATACATGCCTGAAAAAGCTTTCCACCCGATCGAACTGCAAAATTTCGATTGAAAACTTCTTGAGGTTGATTCCTTTTCCGGCTTTTGGAATAAAAATACTGTCGAAACCCAATTTTTCGGCTTCTGCAATACGTTGTTCGAGACGGTTTACCGCACGAATTTCTCCTGAAAGTCCAACTTCTCCGGCAAAACAAACATTTTTTCTGATCGGTAAATCGAAGTTTGATGACAGTATTGCAGTAATCACTGTTAAGTCGATCGCCGGATCATCGACCTTAATTCCTCCGGCAATATTCAGGAAAACATCTTTGGTGGCCAGTTTAAAACCTGCACGTTTTTCCAGAACGGCGAGCAACATGTTGAGGCGCCGCAAATCGAAGCCAGTGGACGATCGCTGCGGAGTTCCGTATGCGGCAGTGCTTACCAGCGCCTGAATTTCAATCAGCAGCGGTCGGATTCCTTCAATGGCTGCAGCGATGGCCGTTCCACTCAAACCCTCGTGTGCACGGTTGATCAGCAATTCAGATGGGTTGGATACTTCGCGCAAACCCGAATTGCCCATTTCAAAAATACCCAACTCCGAAGTTGAGCCGAAACGGTTTTTAATGGCGCGCAAAATACGGTACATGTATTGATTTTCGCCTTCGAACTGCAAAACAGTATCAACAATGTGTTCCAGTACTTTTGGGCCGGCGAGGCTTCCTTCCTTGGTGATGTGCCCGATCAGGATTACAGGTACATTGTTTTCCTTGGCGTATTTCAGAATGCCGTGGGTACATTCCCGGATTTGCCCAACCGAACCGGGCGATGATTCGATCAGCTCGGTAGAAACGGTTTGGATGGAGTCGATGATCAGTAATTCGGGAACAATCTGTTTGCTTTGTGCAATAATATGTTCGAGCGAAGTTTCGCTCAGAAAGTAACAGGTTTGGTTTTCTTTCTGAAGTCGCTGGGCCCGTATTTTGATTTGTTGTATGCTTTCTTCTCCGGAAACATAAAGTATCTTTTTGCCTTTCATATCAAGAGCAAGTTGCAAAACCAGCGTTGATTTGCCGATTCCGGGTTCACCGCCAATCAAAACCATCGATCCGGGAACCAATCCGCCGCCCAGCACCCGGTTGAGTTCCTGATTGCAGGTATCAATACGTTCAGTGTGTTCCGACGAAACTTCGTGCAGCAGTTTGGGCTGATTGCCAGTTCCGGTTAAAAAGGATGCAATTTTGGTGCTTTCTCGCTCCACAATTTCTTCAACAAACGAATTCCATTCGCCACACGAATTGCACTTTCCAACCCACTTGGGCGACTGTGCACCGCAATTCTGACAGAAAAAACTGGTTTTAACTTTGGCCATCGGTATTTTTTGGATATTGGTTATTCGTTATTGATTATAGGAAATTTTCGGAGTTCGTATATACTGGCTAAAAAGTGTCTTTTAGCTTTTTAATCAATTTGGAAGTAGAAAAACCTTCGGTCAGCTCAATACGTTCAACTTTTCCTCCTGAAGCCAGAACAATGTCGAATCCGGCAATTTCTTCAATTTGGTATTCATTTCCCTTTACCAGAACATCAGGTATAATATCTTTAATCAGCTCGTAAGGAGTATCTTCATCAAACAAAATCACCGCATCTACCATCAGTAATGAAGCAAGTAAAACAGCGCGCGATTGCTGATCGATGAGCGGACGGTTTTCGCCTTTCAGCAATTTTACCGAAATATCTGAGTTGAGGCCAATAATCAGCCGGTCGCCAAATTCAGCCGCTTTGGCAAGCGAGTCGATGTGTCCGCGGTGTACCAAATCGAAACAGCCGTTGGTAAAAACCACCTTGTTACCTTCTTGCTTCCATTCTTTCAGAACCAAGGCAAAGGAACTGGCATCTGTATATATTTTTGATTGAATAATTTCTGATGGTGTCATCACAAAAAAGTATTTCTGTAAAAATAACAAAACCTCATTGCTAACCGAAGCAATGAGGTTTAAATTTTTGTATCTTGTACCAACTTTTAAAAGATATGATTGATTCCAAAAAAATAAACGAAGTTGTTAGCAGGATTGCAAATAAATTCAACCCTGAAAGGATTATTTTGTTTGGCTCTTATGCAAACGGAACATCAAATGAAGACAGTGATCTTGATTTACTGATTGTTCAGGAAACAGACCTTCCTATGCACAAAAGAGGAATTGATATTCGCCTATCGTTAATAGGTTCTAAAATTCCAATTGATCTTTTAGTTTATACAAAATCCGAGTTTGAACGGGAAAAAAATAAAAGCTTTTCATTTCTTAATTCGGCCATTAAAAACTCAAAAGTAATGTATGAACGAGCAGTTTGAGGATATACTGGAATGGATTGAGAAAGCTGACCATGATCTGGCATCTGCTAAAATAATTTATCTCCACTTACCCGATCATTTTGATACCATTGCGTTTCATTGTCAGCAGGCTTCTGAGAAATATCTAAAAGCATTATTGATTTATTACAAGATTGGATTTTCGCGTTCACATGATTTGATCTATCTGTTAGAATTACTTTCAGTAAAGATTGAAATAGATGAATCCAAATTTAGAAAAGCCGTTTTGTTAAATGGGTTTGGAGTACAAATCAGGTATCCAAATAAAATAGTAAAACCAACAAAGGAAGAAATTGAGTCTGCAATAGAAATTTCTCAGGAATTCAGAAGTTTTGCAACAAACATTCTCGAAATAAAATAATAGAATTCTTTTAAATCAATCTGTTCGTTTCAGTGTCAGGGAAAACCAGCCATGGCTTAAAAGTTTTGGCTTCTTCGAAATCCATCTGAGCGTATGAGATAATGATGACTACATCTCCAACAGCCACTTTTCGTGCTGCAGGGCCATTCAGGCAGATTACTCCTGAAGCACGTTCTCCTTTAATCACGTAGGTTTCGAGGCGTTCGCCATTGTTGATGTTTACTACCTGAACTTTTTCATTTTCAATTAAATTGGCAGCATCCATCAAATCCTGATCGATGGTGATACTTCCTACGTACTGCAAATTGGCTTCGGTTACAGTAACTTTATGTATTTTCGATTTGCAAACTTCTATGATCATGATATTATTATTTACTATTTTTTTATTTACTATTTACGATTTAGGGGAACGTTCATCAAGGCAACAAATTGTAAATCGTAAATGGTCTAATTGTCAATCTTCACATTGTCTATCAACCTTATTTTTCCGCATTGAACAGCGATGCATCCCACTTTTAGGCAAGGATCGTTCCAGCTTTTAATGGGCTGAAGGGTCATTGAGTTAACAATTTCGAAGTACTCTGTGTTCAGATATTCGTTTTCGTTGATGCGGTTGATTACCCAATAGGTGAGTTCTTCTACGTTTAATTCTCCGGTTTTGTTTGTCGCTTCAAACAAAGTAGCCGAAATTAACACGGCATTGAGTCGTTGCTCTTTGCTTAGCAACATATTGCGTGAACTCATGGCCAGTCCATCGGTTTCACGTACGATCGGGCAGGGCACAATTTCAACAGGAAGTTCCAGTTTCCTGACCATTTCGTTGATAATCGCCAGTTGCTGAAAGTCTTTCAGGCCGAAAAAAGCTTTGTCGGGTTGAACGATTTCGAACAAACGGCTTACCACCTGTGCCACTCCGTTAAAATGTCCGGGCCTGAATTTACCTTCCATCACCTGTTCGAGGTTCCCAAAATTGAATTGCCGGGTATCAGGTTCAGGATAAATTTCATCGGCTTCAGGAGCAAAAATTAACTGACAGGATGTCGGTTCCAATAAATCAACATCTTTCTGAAGATCGCGTGGATATCGTTCCAGATCACCTTTGTCGTTAAACTGTGTAGGATTAACAAAAATACTCGCTACCACGAACCCGGACTGCTGTCCAGCCTTCTCAACCAATGAAAGATGACCAGCGTGCAATGCACCCATTGTGGGAACAAAACCTATGCTCAATCCCTCTTGCCGTTTATTGTCCAGTATTGCCTGAAGTTCGTTTATATGCTTTACTATCTGCATTTTGGATTAAAAATGAGGGTGCAAAGTAAATAAATAAATTAACACCAATCCTAACTTGTTAAGCTTTTTTAAGACCTCTGTAACCTGCTGGAATTGAATATTGCCGATATTTTACTAATTTTGCACAATTAAACTCAGGCAATTAAATGGAAAAGAAGAAAGTCTTATTTATTTCATCAGAAATTACCCCTTACCTTCCAGAGACAGAAATGTCAAAAAAATCAAGGTTCCTTCCACAGGGAATTCAGGAGAGAGGAAAGGAAATCCGGACTTTTATGCCTAGATATGGTAGTGTGAATGAACGTCGTAATCAATTGCACGAAGTAATCCGCCTATCGGGGATGAACCTGATCATTGATGATACCGACCACCCGTTGATAATCAAAGTGGCCTCTATTCAGTCAGCCCGTATGCAGGTTTATTTTATAGATAACGAAGATTATTTTCAGCGCAAACAAGTTTTGAAAGATTCAAAGGGAAATGAATTCGCCGATAATGACGAAAGAGCCATTTTCTATGCACGTGGAGTACTTGAAACAGTTGTAAAACTGCGTTGGGCGCCCGATTTAATTCATTGCAGCGGATGGTTGACTTCCCTGGTGCCCCTGTACATCAAAAAGGCATACAACGACAACCCATTGTTTGTAAAATCGAAAGTGGTTTATTCTGTTTTTCATGATGACTTTAAAAAGTCGTTGGATGTAAATTTCAGGAATAAACTAAAGATGAGCAATATAATAAGTGAAGATACAGAACTTGTTGATGAACCAAGCTATGTAAACTTAAGCAAAATGGCGATTCAGTATTCTGATGCTGTTATTCAGGGAAGTCCAAAAATTAACAGTGAATTAACAGAATACATACAATCGTCGGGAAAATTATTTTTAGATTACCAACCTGAACATACCTATATAGATGCTTACAATGACTTGTATGATAAAATGTTGTAAGAAATTAGGTTACACAAATTTAAAACATATTAATTGGTGAAAAAAGAACTCAGCGTAATGTACAAATTCGTGGCCGGATTTGCATTGTTGTCACTTATATTTTGGAGTTGCAAGGAAGAACTGAATAAAACAGGTTATGGTTTATTGGATAAGGGAGATTTGGTTTCAGTAAAAAAGACTGAAATTGATAAAACTACTATTAAATCATTTACCGTTACCGATTTGAAGCAAAGAACAGATGAAACTACCTATAATTTGCTGGGTACTTTTAACGACCCAATTTTCGGGAAAACAACTGCCGATTTTGCCGTTCAGTTCCGGTTGAGCAGATATCCCGATTTATCGAAAAATGCACAGCCCGACTCATTGGTTCTATACCTGTTATACCGGGAATTTTTCGGAGACGCGGTCACTCCGCAACGATTGAAAGTTTATGAGCTTGCATCAGACCTGTCGTTCGATGCCAGGTATGAGCAGGATGTAAACCTGAAAGCTATCTCGAAAGGCGAAGTTCTGGCCGATATAAATTATGTTCCTAAATTCAAGCTCGATTCGTTAACCAATTTATATGGATCGACGAAAGCAAAACCAAAAGACACTGTTATTCAGGAAATTGCGATTAAGTTAAACGCTTCACTTATAAACAAACTATGGTCAGCCGATTCGCTTACTTTATCAAACAATGATCTTTTCCTCAAATATTTTAAAGGTTTGTACATTGAAGCAGGTGATTTGAACCAGGGCGGAGCCATTATTAGGATTAATGCACTCGCCTTCGGATCAAGAATGATTATGCATTACCACAACAGCGAAGAAGATTCACTGTTTTACAATTACAATATCAATGAAAATTCAGCACGGGTCAATCGTTTTAGTCACGATTATACAAATACTGCATTTGCAGCCAACCTCGATAAAAAAACAAATCAGGATAGTTTAATCTATTTACAAACTACCGGAGGATTGGGCAGTAGAATATTAATTCCAAATTTAAATTTCTGGAGAGATTCCGCCAATATCGCCATCAACAAGGCCGAACTGATCTTTCAGGTTGACCAATTCTATACTGACACAGCTAAATATCTGCCTCCTTACCAGGTGATTTTGAGTGCAATTAATGAAAAGGACAGCTTGTATTTCCCTTCTGACCTTGCTTTCTCTCAGGCATATTTTGGCGGCGTTTATAACAAAAAAGACGGAACTTACCGTTTCAACATCGCCAAGCACATGCAGGAATTGATATCTAAAAAACCCAATGGTGTTGGATATTTAAGGGAAAATTTTGGTTTTTTCCTATCCATGGCTGACAGGAATACCAATTACGGCAGGGTTGTTTTAAAAGGAGCAAACAGCAAAACAGGTATCCGTTTAGAAATTACCTATTCAAAAATAAATTAGCCCCCATTTTCGATCATCTAAAAATATAATCGTATGTGTGGAATTGTTGGTTACATTGGCGATAAAAATGTTTATCCCATTCTGATTCAAGGGCTTCAGCGGCTCGAATATCGTGGTTACGACTCTGCCGGTCTGGCAATCTATAACAGTGAACTGAAAGTTTTCAAATGCAAAGGGCGGGTTGCCGATCTCGAAAAATTTGTTTCCGCCGAAGACATCAGCGGACACATTGGAATCGGTCATACCCGCTGGGCCACCCACGGAGAACCCAACGACCGCAATGCCCACCCTCATACTTCAATGAACGGCGATTTTGTATTGGTACACAACGGTATCATCGAAAATTATGCAGAGCTAAAATCTGACTTAATAAAGAAAGGTTATACATTTCAGTCGGATACCGATACTGAAGTTTTGGTTAACCTGATTGAATATTTTTACCGGAATGCTGAAGAGGTGAATGCTGAAATTGCTGTTAGGTTGGCACTTTCGAAAGTTGTTGGTGCATACGGAATTGTGGTTATCTGTAAAAATGAAAAAGATCAGTTGATAGCAGCCCGGAAGGGTAGTCCGCTGGTGATCGGAATTGGCCGCAGCGAATATTTTATTGCTTCCGATGCAACCCCGATCGTAAATTATACCGATAGTGTAATTTACCTGAACGATCACGATGTGGCGATCATTACCAGAGACAGCCTCACGCTGAAAACCGTTGAGAACAATCCGGTTGCCTTCAAAATCACGAAAGTTGACATGAGCATTGGTGATCTGGAAAAAGGCGATTTCGAGCATTTTATGCTGAAAGAAATTTTCGAACAGCCAAAAACCATTGAAGATACTTTCAGGGGACGCATTTTGCCCGATCATTCAGACATTGTTCTGGGCGGTTTGCTGGATGTTTTCCCAAAAATTCTGAAAGCAAAGCGAATCATTATCATTGGATGCGGCACTTCATGGCACGCAGCTTTGGTGGGCGAATACCTGATAGAAGAATATGCACGCGTTCCGGTTGAGGTTGAATATGCATCAGAATTTCGCTACCGCAACCCAATACTTAATAGCGATGATGTTGTAATCGCCATCACACAGAGCGGCGAAACTGCCGATACACTTGCAGCTTTGCGCATGGCAAAGGAAAAAGGTGCAACCATTCTGGGTATTTGCAACGTGGTAGGATCGAGCATTGCGCGCGAAACCGATGCAGGTGTTTATACCCATGCTGGTGTCGAAATCGGTGTTGCATCAACCAAAGCATTTACTGCACAGGTAACAGTAATCACACTTTTTGCACTTAAACTGGCAAAAGAAAAAGGGCAAATTTCTCCTGAATTGTATCTTCAGCTAATTTCAGAATTGAGTGAAATTCCGGAGAAATTAAAATCCATACTGGTAAAACATCCGGCAATAAAAGAGATTGCTGCCAAATACAAAGATTCTGTAAATGCACTTTACCTGGGAAGAGGTTATCTTTTTCCGGTTGCTTTGGAAGGCGCACTTAAATTGAAAGAGATATCGTACATCCATGCCGAAGGATATGCTGCCGGTGAAATGAAACACGGCCCGATTGCCCTGGTTGACGATAATCTTCCAGTGATTGTTGTCGCGGCCAAAGATCATTACTATGAAAAAATTGTCAGCAACATTCAGGAAGTAAAAGCCAGAAAAGGGAATATTATTGCTGTTGTTACTGAAGGTGACGATGTACTGAAAAACATGGTGAACGACGTGTTTGAAATTCCAAAATCACATCCGGCAGTTTCGCCATTGCTTGCCATTATTCCTTTACAGCTGTTCTCGTATTACATTGCTGTAATGCGGGGTTGCGATGTGGATCAACCACGAAATCTGGCAAAGAGTGTTACGGTAGAATAAGGTGGAATGGGATCAAATTGATGGCTTTCAAGCAGAGAATATAACCTAACCGGTGGTAGTTGGTTGTTATACCGATCGATCATTGAAAATATCATTGAAAATATCATCGAAAGTAACTAGCAAGTAACTAGCAATTGCTCCTTTAAGAAAATATATTCATTCACTAATTCATTAATTGACAGATGTTTGTTTATTTATTTATTTGTTTGCTTGTTTAAAAAAGTAACTAGAGTTGAACCAAAAAGTAACTAGCAAACGATTCTTTCATCTTTTTAAAAAATGGTTTTCCCTAATTCAGTAAGAATATATTGTTGTCCCCTGACATCTGCCTTTTCAGGCTTTGTATAGGCCAAAAATTGAGCTTCAATGAGCGGTACTATATGTGTTTTAAAATTTTTGGTTTGATTCTATAACCCTACAAAAGTAAGAATCTCTTCACGGCTCTTGGCTTCCTTACAATATTCAAGAATAGTCAATTGTCTATCAGTCAATCTATTTACCCTTGAATTGACTCTGGTTGAAATGGGTTCAACTACTTTAAATGCGGTAATGAGGGTCAAATCAAAAATTGCATTCCCATTTCCATTTTCTTCCAGTTCCTTTTGTACCCTGACAATACCTCTGTTGTAACTGTTCACATATCCCAAAACTTTCATTGCTTCAGCGATCACAGGATTCCGATAATCATTGACTTTGGGAAAATTTTCAGGTCGTGCTTTTCCATATAACCCACCGGCATTCTGAATCTCAATGTAGTTGTCGAATTCATAAAAACGGGTCGGTGAGTTGGATTCATAATCGCGATGCATGACTGCATTCATCAATAACTCACGAGTGGCATAATACGGATAGCTGATGATCTTCATTTCACGCAATGCCGATATCGGTACAGGTTTTTCTTTGGCAATGCTTAATTCAACGAGAGTGTCCATTTTACCAAGCGCTTTTACCAGATTCCCATCAAACTTATGGTCATTCAGGATTTCTCCTGCACGGTCTTTCCCGGCAAAGCGGACATATTGGGTATAGCATCCTGAGAGAAATTTGGTGGGATTGTTACCAAAAAGGATAATCCCCGCATAAGTTGGGCAATCAAACCGCAGATCGTAAAACCAAGGGCTTGCAATTGTTGCTTGATGTCCCGCTTATCTTCTGCCAATAGTTCTTCAGGAAAGGCTTTTGGAAGGTATTCAGCTTTAAAAAGTTTAATATCTATATCATCCAGGCTTGCATCTGTGCAAGGCATGGCATCGAAGGTTCTAATTTGAGCTGCACGTTTCTCGTAGAGGATTTTTTCTTCCGCATCGTTGGCAACAGCCCTGCGAGCACCCACACGAATCCAAATGACCCCTTTGTAACGCACGGGTGGAAAGCTGGAGGGTTGCACTTCTGCAACAAGCAATTCTCCATCAGGAAAGGTGAATTTCTCGATGGCCATTGCCGGTTGTGGCTGTATGTTTCCGTTCCCACGGATGGCTGCAATGTTTAGCTGCATTTCATCCGTTACCTTTAAACCACTGCGGGTGCCATTGTCATTGGCCCCAATGATGAGATAGCCAGCTTGCTGACTATCTGGAAAATCATTGCAGAAGGCGCAAATAGCCTCGCCAAACTTATCCATTTTAGTTGTCGATACAGTCCGTTCAATACGTGAATTTTCTAAATCGAGTAACCTTTTTTCAAGTTCTTCTTTTGAAATCATATCAGTAGTTCATTCTCATTGTTGTAACTTAGTTTGTAATAAATCGTTCGTATTTAACACAATTACAAACGTAGAGAAAATTTATTTAGTAAAGAGGTGACTACTGCAAAAATCTCTTAATACACTTAAACGAAGTTATTCTACCAATACATCCGGATAAGGTGAATCAAGTCTTCTTCCGCGGTACTCAAAACGGTTGGCCATAATGTTCAGAATTTCGTTTGCACTGGTTTCTACCGGCTTGTTCGATACATTGAGAATTGTAAAACCACCTTTTTCGAATATGAAATTTGCATTGCGGATTTCCTTCATTACCAAATGTTCATCGATATAATTGGTATTTTCAGGATTGCCCAGACTGCGCAAACGTTTTATCCGGTGTGAAATCAAATGTCCGTGACTGATGCTCAATCCAAACACACGGCGCGGATCAACCTCGAACAATTCTTTGGGTGGATCGATACCGTTCACCAATGGGATGTTGGCAACTTTCCAGCCATACATCGCCAAATACACGCTCAGCGGTGTTTTTCCTGAACGTGAAACTCCTGTCAGGATAATTTCTGCCTTGTGCAGTTTTTGTGGTTGCAGGCCATCGTCGTGGTTCAAGGTAAATTCGATGGCTTCAATCCGGTCGAAATATTGCTGATTGATTTCCCTGTAAAGTCCAGGCGATTGCAATGACGGTATTTGAAGTTTTTCGTCAAGGTAGTCGGCAAGCTCACCCATAAAATCGATGTGTTTCACACCTTTCTCTTCGCAAAGTTTTCTCAATAAGCTACGTAAATCGCGGTTCACCATGGTATGGGCTATCATTCCATCCTCCTGTTTTGCCTTTTCAACCAACTTCATCAACTGCACTTCTTCGTGAATATTGGGCACAATAATTACCGGCACATTGTTGTTCGGATATTGGATGAGCAGTGAATGTACCATGTTGTTTCCGGCTAGCCCTTTACCTCCCGAAACGATATAAATGGGCCCTGTTTGTTTTTCAATTTCGCTCATTGTGTCAGTTATTTATTAGAATGAACCCTCTGAATTTAAAAAAGTTCGGTTTAATAGCCATTGAACAGACATTATTTATTAATTTGGCTTTTTCTAATCCATAATTTTAAAAACTAAAAACATACAAAATGCAATATTTAGCTGATTCGAACCGGTATAGCAAAATGACTTACAACAAATGCGGTAAATGGGGTTTGAAACTTCCTGCCATTTCTCTGGGTCTCTGGCACAATTTCGGAGGAGTTGATGTGTTTGAAAACGGTCGCGCGTTGTGTCGGCGTGCTTTCGATCTGGGAATTACCCATTTTGACCTGGCCAACAACTATGGTCCGCCTCCCGGATCGGCTGAGGAAAACTTCGGAAAAATTATGCAACTTGATTTGGCTCCCTACCGCGACGAGCTTATCATATCAACAAAAGCCGGTTACCTGATGTGGCCCGGCCCATACGGAGAATGGGGGAGCCGTAAAAGTTTACTCACAAGTCTCGATCAGAGTCTGAAAAGGATGAAGCTCGATTATGTTGATATTTTCTATTCGCACCGTCCCGATCCGGATACGCCGCTTGAAGAAACCATGATGGCGCTTGACCACGCAGTTCGGCAGGGAAAAGCCTTGTACGCCGGAATATCAAATTATCCTGCTGATTTGGCTCTTAAGGCATCGCGCATTTTGAAAGAACTGGGAACTCCCTGTTTGATCCATCAGCCCAAATACTCCATGTTTGAGCGTTGGGTCGAAAATGGTTTGTTGGATGTTCTGGGAAAAGAAGGAATTGGCTGTATCCCGTTTTCGCCGCTTGCACAGGGATTGCTCACCGATAAATATCTGAATGGTATTCCCGAAGGTTCGAGAGCCGCCAAATCGTGGGGTTTTCTTCAGCCAGAGCAGGTTGAGCCAGCCATTGAAAAAGTAAAAAAGTTGAATGAAATAGCCATCCAAAGAGGGCAGACGTTGGCTCAAATGGCACTTGTTTGGCTGATGAAAGATCCAAGGGTCACCTCAGTTTTGATTGGCGCCAGTTCAGTGAAACAACTCGAAGACAATATTGCAGCACTAGATAATAAGCAATTCAATACTCCTGAATTGAAACAAATTGAGCTCATTCTTTCAGGAGAAAAATTCAGCGTTCCTTCATTTGAGCAGAAAGCGATTTTTATTTCAACGAAATCGGAAGGCAATACTCCTTCAAGAGGCGACTTCATTAGAAATCTGGCAAAAAGATCAGGAAATCATTCAAAGGAATAAAAATTGAACTTCAGGAATTACTGAGTGTTTATAAGGGCATGACAAAAACAGCATTGATTACCGGAGCTGCCAAAAGGGTAGGAAAGGGGCTTGCGCTTCACCTTGCAGCGCAGGGATGGAACATCGCAATTCATTACAATACATCAGCAGATGATGCGATAATCCTTCAGGATGAGTTGAAGTCATCTTTTCCCAATCAGAAGTTTGAACTTTTCAGCGCAGACCTTAATGTTACTTCGGAAGTGGAAAACCTTATTCCGCAAGTAATACGAAAAATGGGCAGCGTTGATTTGCTGATCAACAATGCATCGGTATTTGATCGTGGCGATTTTGCTGACACAACTACTGAATTTCTTGACCGTCAGATGAATGTGAATTTCAGGGCGCCATTTATTCTGATCCGTAATTTTGCACAATTGGCAAAAGAAGGAACCATCATCAACTTTGTAGATACGCGGATTGTTAACAACAAGTCGAACTTTGCGGCCTATTCGCTGTCGAAAAAAGCATTGTGGGAATTGACAAAAATGACAGCGCTCGAATTGGGCCCAAAAATTCGTGTAAATGCGATTGCACCGGGATTGACACTTCCGCCGGAAGAAAAAGGAGATGATTACCTATGGAAACTGGCCGAAAACATTGCGATGAAACGTCCCGGAGGTCTTGAGCCAATTTTGAAAAGTCTGGATTATATTCTGAACAACGATTATTTAACTGGTCAGCTTTTGTTTTGTGATGGTGGTGAAAATCTGGGGTAGTGTTTAAATAAACAAGTTTTTCATGTGTTGACTAATCCAAATAGAATTTGTCATTAAGTGGTCATTTGATTGTCATTAAGTTGTAAGAAAAACAATGAATGACCACTATTGTAGAAAGATATTTCAATTAGGAAAGTAAACGGATATTCAAATAGGAGGTTACATGGCACTCATTCGCGTAAAGAATTTATTGCTGCGCACTTATATCGGTTTTAATCCGGAGGAACTGGCCAATATGCAGGATGTTGTAATTAACATCGAGATTGAGGCCGACATTCCGGAGGAAGCATTGCTGGCAGATGAACCTGTTGGAATTTACAACTATAAAACCATCACCAAGCAAATTATTGATCTGGTTCAGAACAACCGTTTCAAGCTGCTGGAGGTACTTACAAAGAATATTCTGGATCTTATCATGTCCGATCCGCTTGTAAGCCGTGCTCGTGTGGAAGTTGACAAGCCACATGCCCTGCGGTTTGCCGAGTCGGTTTCGTTTGAAATGGAGGCAATAAGATGAATGATTGCATTATCGGTATTGGTTCAAACAACGAAGCCGGATATCACATCGCGGAGATGTTGAGACTTTTGGCTGCCGATGTTTACATTGTTCAGGTTTCGCAAATGGTACAGACCAAACCGATCGGAATTGCGGAACAGCCCGATTATACGAATGGAGCCGTCAGGATACAAACAGAAATGGAACTTGAAGAATTGTCTTCCTACCTGAAGCAATTGGAAGACCTTATGGGCAGGGACCGTACACAGAAAAAATTCGGACCGCGAAACATTGACCTCGACATCCTGATTTGGAACAACGAAGTGGTTGACCCTGATTATTACACCCGTGAATTTCTTCGGAAATCGGCAGCAGAACTGGGATTTGAAAATTTTGAATTATAAAAATCAAGAAAATGGAAATTTTAAATAGCAGAAAGTGGTTATTCCTGATTGTCTTATTTGCAGGCTTGTTCCTGAATTCGTGTAACGATAACAACGAACCGGAAACGCCGGATTATGAATACTATGTGTCAAACCAATACAAATCAGAGGTAACCGCGCAGACTATAAATATAAAATTATTGTTCGCACAAGTTCAGTTTCCTGAAATTCCTGGAATTCAAATGCTTTCAGCTTTTTCGGCAAAGGCAACGAATGATGTTTTGGTTCATAAAGTTACCTACCGAACTTCACTGCAAGGAAAAAGTATAAGGGCGTCAGGACTGGTGTATTTGCCAAAAACGGCCGGTAACTATCCTGTAATGAGTTTTCAGAATGGAACCAACACGGTAAATAAGGATGCGCCAAGCGAAAGTTCCGGCAGTGACAATTGGCTCATGCTGCAAACTCTGGCATCCATGGGATTTATTGTGGTAGTTCCTGATTATATCGGTTTTGGCGAATCAGCGAATTTAGCACATCCTTATCTTCATGCCGAATCGACCACACAAAGTATTCTCGACATGCTGCGGGCGGTAAACGAATTGACTTCCGAGGATAAAGTCGTGGCCAAACCAACCAAAGACCTATACATTTTTGGCTATTCGCAAGGCGGATGGTCAACCATGCAACTTCAGAAAGCGATTGAAAAAAATCATTCAGAGGAGTTTAACCTGATTGCCAGTTCGTGTGCTGCCGGACCGTATTCGATTGGTTTTATGAACGATTTTATTGCCAAAAGCGCGGAATACCCGATGCCATACTTTTTAGGTTATTTGCTGAATTCCTATTCTTCACTCAAACTGTTTCCCAATCCGTTGAGCGATTTATTTCAGGAACCTTATGCAACAAAAATTCCTACTTTATTCAACGGAACGAACACTGGAGGAACCATCAATGCAGCTTTAACGACGAATATGGCCAATCTGCTTACTTCCGAATTCCGTACGGGATTTGACACCAACACTAAATTCGCAGGATTAAAAAGTGCATTTATCGCCAATAGCGTTGCACCATGGGCAATTTCCACCCCAACAAGACTCTACCATGGTAGTGCGGACGAATTAATTCCTGTTAGTTTGACCAATAAAATGTTTCAGGATTTGAAAACTGCAGGGACTCCAACTGAAAAAATTGAGCTGATAACCATTCCAGGAGTGAACCATAAAGATGGCGCTTTTCCGGTAGGAATTTCAACTATTGAGTGGTTTTTATCACTGAAAAAATAGATTCATAAATTTTGCTAAATGTATCTAATTAGATACATTTGCACAACATCATTTCAATGCCCGCAATCGATCATTTCAACGGAATCAAGATAAATGTTTTCAATGGAGATCATCGTCCTCCTCATATTCATGCGGTTTACAATGAATATGAAGTGTTGATCGTAATTGAAACAAATGAGATTTATGCTGGAAAATTACCTGGCAAGCAATTGAAACAAGTTTTTGATTGGCTTTCGGAAAATTCAGATTGGGCGTTGGATGTATTTTTTCAATTAAACCCGAATTTACGATGAGGCGAAACATTAGAATCCCCAGAATACTTAAAATTAACTGGTTTAAAGAACTAACTGTTTCTGTTGTTTTCAACAACGGCGAATCAAGAACAATCAATTTTAAAAAGCTATTGAATGAAATCGGGATAGATGAAAATTCACCAGCTTCAATTTTGTTTCGAAAGGAAGAATTTGAAAAAGCTGAATTACAGAATGGTACTTTATCATGGAGCAATGTAGAACAATACATTGGTCTTAAAAACGGAGATCAATTGAAAGTTCCTTTTGAGATCGGAGCGGATGTTCTGTTGAAATTCAGTCAGCCTGAACAATCTGAAATGATGAATAAAATAGGGAAATTGGTTCGTGACGCAAGACTCAAATCAGGAATGACGCAACAGGAACTGGCAGTTATAAGCGGCACTTCCAGAACATATATTTCAAAAATAGAAAATGACCGGTCGGATATTGAATTAGATACGTTGAGAAAGATTATTGAAACAGGACTTGGGAAACGACTTGAAATAAGGGTCGTTTAGCTACTCCGTATAAACATGCACGCTGTTCTGGGCGCTTGGCAGGTAATTCACCCCATACCAGCAAATCAGCAGTATTACAAATGCAGCAGCAAGTATCATCATGGCTTTGTTGTGTGCCAAGGGGTTTCTAAACCGGTAATGAATGTAAATCAGGTAAAACATCCATGTGATGAATGCCCAGGTTTCTTTTGGGTCCCAGGTCCAGTAATGTCCCCAGGCTTCTTTCGCCCAAAGTGCGCCGAAAAGCAAACCCAATGTCAGAAATGAAAATCCAAGGTAAACAAGGTTATCGGCCATGTGGATGGGTTCACTGGTGGTTTTTCCTGAAGACTTCACAAAAATATTCCTGATGGCAACCAATGAGGAAGCTCCCAACAGTGCATACGCAAAAATATACACAATCACGTGTGGTACAAACCACGGACTTTGCAGCGCGGGCATCAGGGTTTTGTCATAAGCTTCCGGATGATTCAGATTGACCGACAGAAACATCATGGCCAAAGTGAGGCTGTAGCAAACCAACCATTTGTATTTCCAGCGAAAATAGGATGCCAGACCAATTCCGGATAAAAATATGGCGTACCAAAGCCGCGTTTCGCCCAATGTTCTCATGGGCGGGCGATCGATCGTCCACCAAAGCATGATCACAAAAACAAGCAAAACGACAGTTCCTGAAAGGCTGAGTCCTGCGGCCAAGCGGTTGAGTATTTTTGACGCCGAAAACAGGAACAGGCCAGTGGCCGCCATCCAAAGCAAGATGGCAACTGATGCGAAAACCGGAAAATTAAGCCACATGTTCAGTTCCTCCACTTTTTGGTTTACCGAAAATAAATAGAAAAATAGCTCCGGCCAGCATCAGGAAAATACCGGTATAAACAGCAGGTAGCCAGGGATCGCGCACCAGCTGAAGCATACTTAAATCCGACCATCGTCCCATTTCTGTATTGTAGCCGAGCTGGTAAATTGTCCAACCGTTTATCCTGAATGGCTTGTTAACCTCAATCAACGCAGTCTGGCTTTTGCCGTCTTTGGTCAGGATGGAAACTTCGGAACTGAATTTTTTAGGTTCGGCTGGAAGCATAATCAGCGAATGGTTTTCATTGAGCTTCAGCGCTGCGGGCTGCATCGCATAACTTCCGCTGCAAACCCAACCGTGTGCAACCGACTGATCCATCAAATTTGTGACTTTTATTCTGGCCGATGGCGACGAACCCGGTTCGTTCACAGGGTAATAATTTTCTCCCACCCGACCCGAAGAGGCATAAAAAGTATCCACTTCCAGATGATACTGAAAGAGATCAAACGCATCGCGGTCGAGTAGTTCAAACTTTTGGCGGTTTTTCTCAATCAGTATTTTTCCGGTTTTATTGTCGATAATGGTCAGCTTCGGGCGAAACTCCTCGATGTTAAAATCCAACAGCTTTATGGCAATCGGCAGTTCAACCATGGTTCCGTTTAAGTCGCGGCCCCGCCATTCTGTCTGATCTTCGTAGCAATCCATGTTCAGGGTTTTTACATCGCTGCTGCCAAGTGCCGTCGAAAGCAACACTAGAAACAAACCAAAATGGTTCAGGAAAAATCCGAAATTTTTAAGATTGAATGGTGTCAGCCGTTTCAGTGTAACCAGCCCAAGGAGGATAAGCAAATAAAAGTTGATCAGGATAAAAGGCCAGGTTTTTACCAGATGATTCATGCCCAGCAGCTCAACCAGCATATTTTTCGATTGCACATCCTGTTTCACAAAACCCATCAGAAGTACCAAAAACGTAAACCCAAAAATGGCGGGTAATGCAGCTTTTACGCCTCCCAACCATTTTATTACAGCATGTTTTTTCAGAAACCAAAACAGCAATACAAGAAAGCCCAGAAAAATGACTCCTGAAACAAGGTTCCACGGAAATCCGGCCAACCGAAATGAAGTGCCACCACTGGCAATTTGCAGGGCAAATCCGAGTACGATGATTGCCACCGTAACAATGGTTCCTTCGCGGTACGACCATGGATGCTGCCAGGTTTTTCTGCTCTTTTTTTCGCTCATCGGTGAAATCTGAATTTTTTCCGAAGATAAGCTATTCCTTCGATTTTACTTTATTCCCTGAAGTGTTGGTATCACTTGTTTAATCGATCCATCGGCATTGAACTCCATTTTGTCGATGCAAACTTCGCGGTGAAAGCCGCCTGAACGTCCCATCCCAATGCCTTTTGGACGGGTGAAACGATGATAAACCAAATACCATTCGTCTTTCCCCGGAACCTGGATCACGGAATTGTGTCCGGTGGCGTAAATTTCCTGCTCCGGATTTTGCTGAATGACAATATTCTGCTCCGGAAATTCAAGTTTTCCAAGCGGCGATTTGGCGGTGGCATAACGAACTTTGTAATTTGGACTGCGGGTATCGTCTTCCGACCACATAAAATAATAAGTCCCGTTCCGGTAAATCACGTAAGCTCCCTCGCGGAAAGTATCGTCTATGTTCATCTGTTTAATTGTACTGAAATTGATTGTGATCATGTCGCTGTTAAGTTCTGCGGCAGCCATGTAGCCGTTTCCCCAGTAAAGGTAACTTTTGCCCGAAACCGGGTCGGTAAACACATCGGGATCAATTTCCTGCCCGCGATTAACGTTCAGGGTTTTAAAATCAATCAAAGCTTTGCCGCTGTCAACAAACGGTCCGGTTGGATTGTCGGCCACGGCAACCCCAATTTTCTGCGCCGCAGTGAAATAGTAGAAATACTTGAATTCCCCGTTTATTTTCTTCTCAACAATACAAGGTGCCCAGGCATTCCGGTCGGCCCAGCTGACATCTTTTTTAAGGTCGAGCATCACGCCTTCATCGTTCCAGTCCACCAGATTGTCCGAAGAAAAAACCTTGAAATAAGTTCCCGACCAGTTGTTAAAACCGTCGCTGGTAGGGTAGAGGTAATATTTCCCGGTTTTTTCGGCATACAGGATGTCGGGATCGGCATAAAAACCTTCCAAAACCGGGTTGTTGTCTTCTGAAACCGAAACCCGGTAAGTCTGGCTTCCTTTATCTTCGATGGTAAAAGTATAGTTTACCGGACCTTTCGAGAAATCCTGTGGCCCTTCAGGAATGAAACTGATTCCGGAGAAACTTTTGAATTCCGGATCAAAATGGCTTAGGTCGGTATCGTGTTTCACCGGCAGGTAAATAGATTTTTCCTGATTCTTGAAATAGACGTTTTGTTTTTTCAGGGAAGCAGAAGTTGCATCTGCCAGTAAATCATCAAAACTACTCCATTCAGAAAGCAAGCTTTTCAATTCTTCCGCAGTAATTGGCAATACGGTTCCATGCCTTGGGTGAAAGTTCATCGAAATTTCCTGATCGATCACCGTGAAATTCAGCAGATCGCTGCTTTTTGTAAACTGATATCGGCCACTGGTATAAACATCGTACATCAGAATCCAGTCGTTCGAATTGTTTAGCTTGAAGATTCCGCTTCCTTCAACCGGGTTGGTTTCCTTGTCCACCCGATTGTCGCTAACCAATTTGTAGCCTTCAGTCAGGCGGTCTGAAATGGCCAGTTTGATTCCCGGATCGCCATCTTCGGCTTTGTGAAATAAATGATATTTACCATTTGAAAAAATGATGTCACCATCAATGCAGGCGCGGGTATTGCTTTCTTCAGGAGGAAAATATAACTGTTTTGGCGCAGCTTCCAGCCCTGTAAAATCGGCATTCGCGTAGGCATAATAAATCTTGTCCGGATCTTCGCCCTGCTTCATCGAAAAGTAAACCATGTATTTGCCAGTCGCATCATCGTATATGGTTTGAGGAGCCCAAACACGCCAGACATCTCCAAATTCATCAGGAAAAGTTTCCGGAATATTGATCAAAGACGATTCCCAATTGATCAGATCAGTGGATTTCAATAAAACCATCGCATAGTTTTTCCATCCCATTTCAGGAACATATAAATCGGTTACGACCATGTAAAAGGTTTTGCCATCGGCGCCGCGTAAAATGTGTGGATCGCGGACACCACCCGAGGTACTGATCTTTTTTGAATCAAGCACCGGTTCGTTGTTGTTGAGCGCCCTGTAATGAAATCCGTCTTCACTTACTGCATAACGAATGGCTTCTTCGCCCGGGCCATTTCCTGTAAAATAAACGAACAGATAGGCCGAGGCTTCCTGCTTTGTGGTACAAGCACTTATTAACGTGATGATTGCCAAAAGAATTGCTGGCACAAAAGTTTTAAAGGTTATCTTTAATTTTTTCATTTTTTTCTATTAATTATTCTGATTTTATCCTGATTACGGTAAACGAATAGGCCGGTAAAATACACGGAAAATCTTTGTTTACCGAGATGTTGTCAATCACTGGTCTTGCATTTTTATCATCCGGAGTTCCGGTTAGCACGGTTCTAGTTGCTGAATGATTGAGGTTTCCAGGTCCTTCGAGATTTACCTTTGTATTTACCTCCACCGGAAGCATGTTCACCAATTTTACAATCAGGTCGTTGCTTTTGCTGTCGCGAACCACAGAAACCGCCACGCGTTTGCGGACGGATTCGTTTTGATCTGAAAGTTTCACCGCGCTTGGAAGATAAATATCTCCTGAATTTTGCCCGAAAAGTAGCTGTACAAAATAATCAACGGTTGGTTTTACTTCCGTGTTGTTGAAATAAATCAGGTCGGGATTCCATTGGGTGTGACCTTCTTTGGCCAGCAAAGGCGCGTACGAAGTCATGCTCACCACGTCTCCATTGCGCTCACAGGCAGTCAGATAAAGCGCTTCAGATAAAGCAGTTTCAATGTTGGTTACCCTGCCCGGTAAATGCGCGGCATATTCTCCGAGGTAAACTTTTGCTTTCGAGCGGTCGTATTTGTCGTAATAATCCTGATTGTGGATAAACCAGCCCGGTGATTGATAGTAGTGTTCGTCAACCATCGGAACTCCCAGTTTCGTGGCAATTTTCCAGCCTTCCACGTAGTCGGTTCCTTCGAACGATGGGCCGACTGTGCCGATGACCGTAATTTCAGGATGCTTTTCTTTTACCGCGTTGAAAATCATCGTAAACCGTTCCTCAAAAATATCGTTGATCAGATCTTCGTTGCCAATTCCGACATATTTCAGGTTGAACGGTTTGGGGTGACCGGCTTCGGCGCGTAACTTTCCCCATTTGGTTTTCACATCGCCGTTCGCCCATTCAATCAAATCCAGCACTTCCTGAACGTAGTCGTCCATGTCGCACATCGGAATGCCACCCTGTTGACCTGCGCCTCCGGTAGCAGAATTCTGGCATGGCACACCGGCAGCAATAACCGGCAGCGGCTCGGCTCCAATGTCAGCACAAAACTGAAAATATTCAAAATAGCCCAATCCAGCTGTTTGATGATATCCCCAAAGATTTTTCTGAGAGACACGCGATTCCAGCGGCCCAATCGTGTTGTTCCAGCGATACATATTGCACAATCCGTCGCCGTGCGCCACACAACCGCCGGGGAAACGAACAAATCGAGGATGCAGATCGGCAATTGTTTGTGCCAAGTCGGCACGCAGTCCGTTTTTGCGTCCCATGAATGTTTTCTGCGGAAACAAAGAAATCATGTCCAGATGAAGGATTCCTGAAGTTTGGGGAACGATTTCCAGAGAAGCTTCTGATACCGTTTGGTTGGCAGTCAGAACAGCTTCAAATTTCTTCCATTTTGGTGAGTTGACGGAAACGGTTGTCTCTCCATAGTTTTCTCCGTTTTTCCCAATCAGGCGGACAAGCAGTTTTTTGCTCTTTTTATCTGGATAGCCGGCGAACACCGAAAAGTAGTATTTCTCTCCTGACTTGATGGCAATTCCATCGAAACCCTCATTGACCAGTCCGGCGCCAACTTCCGTCGTTTTCAGGACGGCATAATGTGGGTTATTTACATGGAGAGACGAAATGGTATCAATTGCAAAAGAGGCATTTCCGCCATTCAATCGCCACGATTTTTCACTGTTCCAGGTTTTGTCGCGTCCTTCCTTGTCGCTTAAGGCATATTCAAAACCGCGGTTCTGAACCAGTTCGGCGTAAAGTCCACCATCGGCAGCATAATTGATGTCCTCGAAAAACACGCCAATCAGCAAATCGCTGATCTTCTTGCTTTTCGTAGGATCAATGGTGATGGTTGCATCCAGTGTTTTCAGCGAAGCAAATCGCTGCGGATCGGTTTTCGAAGTTTCCGACCATTGCAGATCGCGGTAGGCATTTATTTTCTGTTTATTCAGCAAACTTTCAACCAATTCCCAGGCTACTTTGTGCACGGTTCCGGTTTCAGTATTTCCTGAAATGACTACTTTTTTACGCAAATTCAACCGATTAGCCATTGGCAATTCTTTCGCAGGGCTGTAATTTTTAAAGTCGGTGGTTGTTGAGCTGTAAGCCTGTGTTTTTCCGTCCGCAGCACTAAGCCACGAAACACTGTATGAATTTCCGGAGGAATCAAATGAGATTTCAGGTTCCAGACAATTGTTGTTCTCCATCACAATGGGATAAGTCTGCGGCAACCAGTAAATCAGATCTTTTGATTCGGCGTGGGCGAAAGTTCCGGTATGCTCGTTCAGGCTCCATACGCAATGCCAAATTCCATCCGACGCCAGAAATAAAAACGGAGTAATCATCCGTTTTTCAACTCCCCATCGTCCGTAGTCGCAAAACAGAAACCGCATCTCAGGCCCAATGGAAGTCCAGTTTTCCTGATCGGTGCTCCAGGCAAAATGCAATCCATTTGTATTCGAATTTTTAGTAGTCGCATAAGAAAAAAGATAAACTGAATCAGGTTGATTACTTATTGGAGTGACACCGCCGAAAGCGGTTTGTCCAAGCAAAAGTATGATCAGGCAAAGGAGTAAAATAGTTTGTTTCATTGTTGGTTCAGTTTAGTAATTCGTCAATCGTCACCAAATATAGGTAAATAGTTTAAAGTGTCGAAATGACGTTAATATAATGAGTCTCTTTATGAAAAAGTGAAAAATCAAATACTTCGGAATAATTTTTTCTTTTTGCAGATATAGGATTGCAATAAGCGGGACTAAAGTTGTTCTCCAAAATTCCAGGCCTGAATATGTCGGATTCCTTTATTTGATGGAAATGTCAAATCATCAAGTGATACGATATACTTTTCATAATTGTCACTGATTGACTCAAGCGACAGGTATTCACGCAAAATAGTCTCCGGTTCGGCTAAAAGGTATGCACATTGAACATAGATCATCCTGTCTGCTTTACTGGCCACAAAATCCACCTCTTTATCCTTAATGCTGCCTGTATATACTTCATATCCGGCTCGTCTAAGTTCAAGATAAATCAGGTTTTCAACCAGATAGCCAAATCCATACCCAAATCCAGGAAACAGATAGTTTTTGAAGGATAAATCATTGGCATAAAATTTCACATTGCCGGCAATAATCTCTTTACCCCTGATATTAAAACGCTCACAGCGGTGAATTAAAAAAGCTTCCTCAATATAGCTTATATAGTTAGCAATGATGTCGTAACTCGTTTTTCTGCCCAATCCCTTGTAATACTTAAAAATACTGCTGACAGAAATCAAATTGGAAGCATTATTAACCAGAAAAACAAAAATATCTTCCAGGAGTCTGGGTTCTCTTATATTGTGACGTTGAATAATATCGCGTAACAAGACAGTGTCTTTAATTGCAGAAACATAATTCCGCTTTGTTTCTTGTTTAGAGAGCATAAAAAGTTCAGGCAACCCTCCGCTCTCCATATATTTAATATAAGTTTGTTTTGATTTCTGCCCATCAGTTATACCCAGATACTCCATATAGCTAAAAGGAAATATCTCGAATTTGACATATCTGCCAGAAAGCAAGGTAGCAAGTTCATTCGCCAACATTTTGGAATTGGAACCGCTGATAAATAATTCATAATCATCGGTATAATCTTGTGAATATGAATTTACTACGCGTTCCCAGCCAGATATATTTTGTATTTCATCAATAAAAATATAAATCTTCCCGAATGGTTTAAGTTCTGATTTATACAGCTTTATTAAATCGTCAAGCTCCTTGTTGGAAGAAAGAAAATCGAACTCGGAAAATTCTTTGTTGATAATCAGTGTATTATTAGGTGAAATGCCTTTTTCGATCAGCTGTTTTACGATCTGACGAAGAATAAAGCTCTTTCCGGCCCGACGTTGGCCAACAAGAACTTTTATCAGACGGTTACCAATGTAATCAGTAATTTTTTCGGTATAGTCGGTTCTTAAATACCCTAAATCAATGGTATTACTATCCCAGAAATTATATTTCCTTAACGCTTTAATTGTTTCGTCCATAAACGAATATTTTATCACAAATGTAATAATATTCTTTTATAGACGGATATGTGCCGAATTATTTTGTTTCCTCTTCTCCATATTGTTGAAGTGGGTGATCAAACTAAACTGCCATGAACTGGTGATTGGTTGATTCAATAAGAAGATAATATATTGGCAACTGGTTGTCGATGCTCATTTGTGACGATGAAACTTCAACGATTTCCTTTCCGGCGGCCAGGGCAGCCTGCTTTTCCTCCTCCGAAATTTTTGGGGTGGCGCGGCGTCCCTGCAACTTGCGGATAATTGCTGCAACCTGATCTTTCGTTTGTTTGGAAACTCCCGATGATTTTAAGGCATTCCCGATACGGGTTACCAGCTTTCGAAAGGGATTAAATACCATTCCACGCTTCGAAAGTGCATTGGAATAAATGCCTTCAGCACTGTTGATGGAAGTCAGGCAGTCTTTCGCCTGAACCAAGAGGCCACCCATGCCCTGAAGTTGAATAACGGAATTACTTGGTTGATAAATTGCGCCATACGATGTGCAGATTGCTACCAGTTGCGCAAAATTGGCCACATTTTTAGCGTGACCTGTTTCTGAAGTTTTTGCCATAAATAAGTGATTTTTAATGAATAATAGTGTTAGTTGAACTTTACATATGCAAGTTCCGACATTCAGATTAATAAATTGATACTTAACACTGATTATTTATTAACAAAATTATTAACAAATGGCTTCTGATGGTAAATGGCTGATGTGTAAATGTATGATGGAGTGATTTGAAAAGGAACCCCCTTTGCCAGCAATAGCAAAGGGGGTTTCTAAATTTTCGATAAATTATTGATGTTTTATGGGATTACAAGTCACTGGATAAAAAGTGCTGATTACAAATTTGCACTAACTGGCTCCAGCTTTTAATGCATATCCCGAAGGGCAGGGTGATAAATCTTCAAAATGCCAACGCAACTGTCCTTTCACGAATGCAGATGGTGTATGCAGATTCAGATTATGTCATTGACCAGCATAAATAATGGAAATAAGACCCAACACAAAGAGAATAAACATCGCCACTAACCATCCTTTTACCCCTGCAGTTCCTTTAAATTCTTTCCATATAAACACACCCCACAAAGCAGCCACCAAAGTCGCACCCTGACCCAATCCGTACGAAATGGCAAACCCAGCTTTCCCGGCAGCAATTATACTTAAAGTCATTCCAATACACCAGATTATTCCACCCAGAATACCGGTAAAATGTTCCTTCAAACTGCCATTAAAATATTGAGAGTATGTTACAGGGGCGCCTTCAAAAGGTTTTTTCATCAGAATAGTATTGAAAATAAAATTACTGATCAGAATTCCGATTGAAAATATAAATACCGCAGTGTAAGGGGTTAAAAATCCGGCATCGGGTTGTTCAAAATTACTGACCATGGAACTGGCTACAAACCGGTAAAACAAGGCCATCAGAACGCCTCCGACTACCGACAAAACAATCCCTTTGGTCGGAACTTTATGTGATTGGGATGCCTTTTTCCGGTAAGCTATAGCATCAATCACAATGGCAATGGTAATCAGAGCAACACCGGCAAACAGCCACGATGCGTTTCCTTGCGGACTTGCCATGTAATTAACAATCACACCCAGCACCAAGGCAATGCCGATGCCTATTGGAAAAGCCACCGACATTCCAGCAATTGAAATAGCGGCAGCAACCAAAATGTTGGCAGCATTAAAAATGATTCCTCCAAGTAGTGCATTTCCAATGTTGCTCATTTCGGCCTGTCTAAGGTCTTCAATAAAACCGCGGCCAAGGACACCTGTACTTCCCAGGGTAAAGGAGAAAACAAGCGACATCAGGAGGATTCCTATCACATAATCCCAATAAAATAGTTCGAAGCGCCACGATTTCTGAGCAAGTTTCTGTGTATTGGCCCAGGAGCCCCAACACAACATCGTAATGACACAAAGAACTACTGCGAATAAATAAGTACTAACTATATACATGGTTTTGTCACATTATTAAAAGACACAAATTATTTCTGAAAAGAAAACTTAAAGGTCTCATTAATTTTATCTGCAGTCTTAAAAACTACTGCTTCAGAGATGTACACATTAAAAGCAACCGATTCAGGCCGTTTTTCTCCTTTTACAACTAAACTGACTGTATGTTTTCCCTCCGGAAGATTGGTAATGTGATACAAATTCATGTTCTCGATTTGCTGGGTTGCATAATTAAAATAACAGTCGATGCTTCTTTTAAACTGGCCATCCACAAAAACATCTGCTTTTCCACCATCTTTAAACCAGTTTCCAACAATTGAAACTCCGGTTCCTTCAAAGGTAAAACTGATTTCATCACCAGCAGTTCCGCTGAATCTGGCCTGATTTTTAATTTCTTTTTTAGCCCATGGATGGAAATAAGTGAAGCTGGCCCAATTGCCTTTCAACTCCCAACCTTCATTTGCAAACACATTTACTTTTTTATCAAAAATCAACTTGGGAAAAGCAACTTCAAGAGCAAAAGGAAGAGGTTGTTGAACTTTAATTTTCAACTCATTTTCCGTAGTTTCACCACCATTTTCAACCGCCAGTTTCTGAGCATATTCCAAGGTTTTATCAACTGCCTTATTGAATGAATAGGTAGTATTTATGAACACAGAATCACCAATTGATTTTACTGCCTCCTGATATTCAGCAGGTAATCCGCTCAACCCTTTGATCACGCCTAAAAGTGCCATAGCGTTGGAAGGATTACAATCCGAATCCTGTCCGCAACGGGTTGATATCTCCATGGTTTTTGCAGGATCACCATCGCCATACAGCAAGCCCATCACAATATAGGCACCGTTTAGTTTCGCGTCAATATTAAAGGTAGTACCCGCATCACAAATGTGAACTTTTCCCCATTTTGCTTCCAGCTCAGCCCAGGCTGCGCGCCAATCATCAGGATATTGCTGATGCAAAAGAATTACATCTTTAACAATTTTAGAATAATCACTTTCTACCGGAAGGGACTCCAATGCTTTATTGATTATTTTGGGTATGTCGTTTTCAAAATATGCCTCGGCATAAAGTGCGGCAACGAAAACGCCACCATAAACACCATCACCATAATTCATAATATGACCAATTTTATCTGCAATTTTATTGGCAGTCTGAGGCATTCCGGGGCACATGAAACCAATGTAATCAGCTTCAATCTGAAAATCAATATCATCAGCGTGAAGGTTATAGTCGGGGTGACCGGATTGTGGAGGAAAAATACTGTCGAAATAATTTTTGCGGCCCTGAAGATTGGCATGCCATAAGCCATAACCTGCCTTTGCAAACAATTCCTGAAATTTTTTCGCCGGTGCATCAATTCCATATTGGTCCATGGTCATCATGAAAGTTAGCTGAACATAGATATCGTCCTGCCAGATAGAACCTTTAACATCTGCAGGAACCCATTTTATGGAATCTTCAAAGGTATTTCCCTGAGCCTTAAATTCTGTTGGAGCACCGTATGTAACCCCAATCATTTTTCCAGCCCAGCCCCCGGCTATTTTATCTTTCAGGACTTCAGTAGAAATAGTTCGTGTATCAGATTTTTCGGTTTTGCATGAAGTAATTGCTAACACACAAAATAGCATTATAAAAATGGACAGTTTCGCTCTCATTGTATTGGATTTATTTGTTAATATTTCAATTTAATATTTCTTTCCGAAATGGAACAGATGATTGTGCTCCGATACGAGTAACCGAAATGGATGCGGCTTTATTGGCAAAGGCAATGGATTCCTGTATAGTTTTTCCTTCGGATAAAGCTACTACCAAAGCTCCGTTGAAAGTATCTCCGGCGGCAGTGGTATCAATAGCCTGCACTTTAAGCGCTGTGATTATTTCAGACTTTCCGTTTACCAACAGAAAAGCACCGGCAGCACCCATTGTTATGATTACGATTTCAACACCTTTGTCGTGAAGAATAGTTGCTGCTTTCAAAGCCGATTGTTCATCGGTGACTTTTACTCCGGTGAGCAACTCTGCTTCTGTTTCGTTTGGAGTAATGATATACAGATTTTTTAGTAGTTTATCAGAAAGTTCGGTCGCCGGGGCAGGATTCAAAACCACTTTTTTCCTTTTTTCAACTGCTATTCGGGCAATGTGTTCTACCGTCAGAATAGGTATTTCGAGCTGCATCAGTATATATTCCGATTCATTGAGTTGAACTATTGCTTTATCAAAATCGGCCGGACTAAGTGTTCCGTTGGATCCCGGAGCCACAACGATTGAGTTTTCGCCTTCCCGATCGACAATAATCAGAGCTACACCACTCGGGTTTTCAGGATCGACGACCACAAAGTTTACATTGATACCCTCATTTTCCAGTTGTTGAACTGCCTGTTTACCGAAAATATCATCACCAATTTTACCGACAAAAGTAACTGTCCCCCCCAATCGTGCCGCAGCTACAGCCTGATTAGCACCTTTACCACCGGAATTCATTAAGAATTTTCCACCCAATATGGTTTCGCCAGGTGCAGGAAAATTCTTTGTTTTGATCACCATATCGGTATTAGAGCTGCCAATAACGATTATTTTTTTCATTATCTTTTTTTCATTTAAATTATTTGAATGATAATATTTTCATATCAGGCTTTCCTGAAAATTTTCTAATTCTTAGCTATACTCAGCGGCATCCATACTTTTACAGCTCCCCCGGTTTGACTTGCATCTGCAAAGGGAACCAGTATCAAATGTTGTTTCGCTCCATTCTTCTTTTCATCAATTATACTTACCGAATAAGCCTGCTTCCCAATCCATTGTTTCGGTAATAAATCAGCATTACTTTTAACTTCAGGGTTTTCAACAGACAGTTTTTCAGATGATTCCAGTTGATGATTTTTCAGGAATTCTGTATTTAAAGAATCATCAATTGCTAAAACCTGTGGCCCCCGTTGAAATGCAATCTGACCCGGATAACTTTTACCACCATCCAGAATTTGAACAGGCATTTGAAAAGATACCTTAATTTTATCGCCTGATTTCCATTCGCGTTCGATCATTAAATATTGATTTGCTATGCCTTTATATGCTTTACCTCCAACGGTTGCAGTAAATGAACTACACCAGCTTGGGACTCTTAATGCAATTGGGAAAGATGCAGCCTCCGAAGTTTTAACTGTTATCATAGCATCACCATTTCCAGGAAAACTACTTTCAATTTGAAGGGATAAGTTTATGTTTTTGTGATCGGTGATTATAATATATTCTTTATAGGTTGCAGGTTCATACAACATTAAGGTCGGAATATTATTTAGATTTCCGAATGTAAAGTATGGGATCAATGCTATTCCACGGGGAATACTAGATGTACAACAAAAGATACCACAAGTATATATTTTTTTACCCATCATTGGAGTAAAATAACTTACACATCCGGTCTGTGGATTTTCAGCTCCCAATAAATGATTGTATATTGTTTTTTCAATTTGCTCCACATATTTTAATTCGCCGGTAACCGCTAATAAATTCTGATTTAACTGAATCCAGGTGGTCGTCACACACCCTTCACCAATTTGGTCTTTATCTGCTGCAGGCAATATATCATCACCTTGAAAATGTTCAGATGAACTGGAGGTTCCAGTAATATAAAGTCTATTTGTCACAATATCCTGCCATGCAATTAAAATCGGATTTAAAAATTTATCATTACCCGTAACACGGTATAATTTGATTAATCCAACCAAATTCGAGAGCATTTCATAGGCTTTCCTGTTCGCCACCTTATTGACCTTACCTGTTGATAATAATGAGCTAATAATTTTGGGACCATTAGGTTGCTCCCATGCCTCAAGGATATAATAACAAAAATCCAGGTACTTTTTTTCACCGGTGTACCTGTATAATTCGACCATTGGATCCAGAACACTGGTTGCGGCCATTCCCACATGTTCTCCAGCCAAAATAATATCAAGCTGCCCAGGGTTATTCCCAAAAGTAGTGCATAGCAAATCCCCCATTTTTTTGCATGCTTCCAGGGCAGGCTGGTAACCGGTTGTCGTATAATACGCAAGCAATCCGTACAAATTATATTTATGCGACCACACATCCCAACTTGTCCAACGATCAGCTGGAGAGTAGGTTCCAAGGTAACCATCCTGCAATTGCGTGTTAATCAATACATACATCATACGATCCATCTGTTTTTTTAGTGCGGGATCATGTGTGTTTTTCCAGACATTACAGGCAGCTTCCAAATATTTACCTACATGCTCGCCAACCCAGGGATGATTACCTGGTCTTTGTAAATATCCATCCATCAATCCGTTCTCATCAACTTTTAAAAGACGCTCTTCCAGGTTTTGCGTTAAGCGTTTCCCCAGATACCCTTGTAATATTTGATTCTGAAATGGAATGGAAGTAAAGGCATCATTAATTTTATTGGCTACAACTGGTTCTGGTTCACCGGCAACTTTAATTTCAACTTGTTTATTGGCTAAATAAACCTGCTCATTTTTTACGGTAACCGAACTGTTATTTTCTGTAACCTGATATCCAACTTTAAAAATATCTTCGTTTGTGGGTTGATAATTTGAGAAGGATATTATATTCTCAGAACCTTTTTCCGGCTTAACTTCTACCGATTTCGTTTCAGTAAATAATTCTTTATTGGTCTTATCAGCTATCCAATATTTCACTGTCCCATTAAATGCATTATTACTTTTGTTGGCAAACTTAATATTGGTGGTAAATCCATAATGATCGGTCTCGGTAATGGATTGTTGAACTGAAACATAATCCGCCCACGTGATTGATCCATAACTATATGGTCCCTGATACATACCAATCCATCCAATATCCAAACTAAAAACCCGGACTGCAATTACATTTTCCTTATCCCATTGAACTTCATTTTCTGAAATAATATAAACCCGTTCCGCATCTGACTTACTTTCATAGTTAGGGGGCAATGAACCTGTTTGTCCAATTAGTTTACCATTGAAAAATGTTTGATCAACATCATCTATCTTTCCAAGATTAAGTTTTATCCCTTTCCCTTTTTCGGCTATACTTTTCATACTTGAAGGAATAACTATTTTAATTCTATACCATGCATAAACATTGTCTTTCATGCCTGTTGCAGACCAGCTTGTGCCTAATTGTTTATTGCCCCAACCATTATCATTAAATGATTGCCCAGCCCAATCCATATTATCACCTAACATAAACTTCCATACTTTGGGCAATTCAACTAATTGCGCCTGTGCGGTCTTAAAAATGATTAACGAAAAAAATACGAATAGGTAATACCTTATTAATTTTTGAGAAAAAATATATTTCATGAAAGTGATTTAATTATTTTCTTATTTGAAGTGGTCTTAAAAATCTTTTTGTGGCTGTAATACCACAAAAAGATTTTGTTGAATGGAATTTAAATCATTCCCAATTTTTGTTTTGTTTTAATACTCCTGCAGAGATGTCTATTTGGGTCTGAGGAATTGGATAGAAATTATTTTTGGGTTTTTTAAACCCGTTAGGAGCTAATACCGTTGCTGCCTGCCCAGTACGCACTAAATCAAAGAAGTGATCATTCTCGAATGCCAATTCAAACCGACGTTCATCCCATATTTTTTGTAATGAAATATTACCAGTCGTTAATGGGGTTTCTTTGACGCGTGCCCGAACTAAATTAATGGAATTAACTGCTTCCTGTAAATTTCCAAGATTAAATTCAGCTTCAGCATCAATAAGTAATACATCAGCATATCTGAATAATCTTAGGTTTTGTTCAATTAACCGTTGCCAACCACCAAAACCTTTGTCATCAAGCCTTGATTGATACGCTTTAAAATTAAACCGGCACCTCGCATTTCCTGTTGCGTTTGGATTAGCAGCTACAGATCCTGTTCCTGCCTGAAATACCCCATTTGGAGCAACAACATCTCCATCAGGTAAAACTAAACCCTGGAAAGCAACAGATTGCCTGAACCGTATGGTATCGTCTGTTCGGGCCGCCCAATCTGTGATTAGTTTATCACTGGGAGCATTAAATCCCCATCCATTCAAATTAGTAGCCCATTGGTATTGGCATGCAGAGCTATGGTTGGTTCCATAATAACTAATATTGACACTTCCGTTTTGCATCTCAAATATTGACTCATCACAATTTTCGTATGGAAGCCTGAAGAGATAAAAGAAGCTACTATCGCCCCTGTCTGTAAACAGGCGATAAAAGCCACTACTAATTACAGCATCTGTTGTAGTTTTTACATCAGTCCAGGTCCTTCCGTTAATAGCTTTTCCATCATCTGTGTAATTGGCTCCGCTGGCTTCATACATCTTTACTTTTGCCAAAAGGGCCAACCCTGCCTTAGAAGTAACCCGACCTTTATTGTTTATGTCCCAAGCTGCTGTTCTACCATTAGCAACAGTATATTCCAAATCGCTTTCAATAAATTTATAAACATCTGCTAAAGATGATTTAGGTAAATTATAGTTCCCGTCTTTTGGAAGACCATCATAAATAACTACTTCTCCAAATGTTTTAGCCAGATCAAAATACAACCATGCCCTGATAAATTTAGCTTCTGCAATTAAAGATTTTTTAGCTGTTTCATCCATAGTAATATTTGGAATATTGGTAATAGCCTGATTACAAAAATTAATTACCCCGTATCTCCCCCTCCAATTATTTCCTGTATTTATATGAGTAGAAGTGCTTGTGAAATTTGAAAATTGATATACTACTACCTGGTCACTGGCTGCACCACCTTTAACCGTATTACCGGAAGCCAATTCAGAAACCCCAAAAGTAGAAGGATCAAAAAAATCCCAACCAGTTAAGCCGCCATAACAAGCATTTACAGCTTTTTGTGCATCGTCTGCATTTTGAAAAAATTGAACTGGCGGTTTTTGGTTGTATGGTGCAAAGTCAAGCTTTTCACTACAAGACAATGCCATGATTCCCAACAAGGGAATTGCTAATATTTTAATTATATTATTTTTCATTTTAAGCAATTTTTAGAAGTTTAGATTCATACCAAAACTATATAAAGAGGACAATGGATAAGTTGAGTAATTAACACCACCAAATATGGGTCCTCCAGTAACTTCCGGTGATGTACCAGAATATTTCGTGAACGTGTGAATGTTTTCACCAGTTACATATAATCTCAGTTTTTTGATGCCCATCTTAGAAAGCATGTTTACATTTAATGTATAACCAAGTTGAACGTTCTTTAACCTGAGATAGCTGCCACTCTCTACAAAAAATGAACTATTTTGAGTGGTATTGGCTAACACAGCAGACGGGAATGTATTAGAAGTACCCTCGCCATGCCACCTGTTATCAAAAAAACGTTTTGTATAGTTTTCTCCTCCGAACCTTTCGATATCTACAGCATTTACTATTTTATTACCAGCAACGCCTTGTATCGCAATGCCTAAATCGAATCCTTTGTATTCAATGGAAGCATCAAATCCATAATAGAAAGGAGGATTAGGATTGCCTAAGAAAGTTCTGTCCCTATCATCAATATTACCATCTTTGTTAAGGTCTTCAAATATTAAATCACCTGGAAGAGCACCTGATACATGGGGCGTACTATTTATTTGGTTCTGATTTTGGAAAACCCCTATTGACTGAAGACCAAATATTTCCCCAATAGGATGGCCAAGGGTACTATAAGTATAAGTAGCGCTATAACCAGAAGCTTTTCCGTATATCCCAGCAGCACTGGCAGCGCTAAGCGCTGTTACTTTATTTTGGTTGTAGGAAAAATTACCATTCAAGCTATAACTAAAATCGCCTTTATGATCATCCCATCCTAATGTAATTTCTATACCAGAATTGTTGATCGTAGCATTGTTTCCCCAAACTCCACTGGTATTTAGTCCTGAACTGGGAAGAGCACTGATTGGGAAAATAGCGTCTCTGGTATCGCGATTATAATAATCTGCTGTTACAGAAAGACGGTTTTGGGATAATCTCAAATCAACACCCGCATCAAATTCGCTAACAGTTTCCCATTTTAAATTTGGATTAGCCAATTGGTTGATAGTAGCAATGGTTGATACATCTGCAGTAGTTCCATTGTTTTGATTTGGGCCAAAAATAACTGCACTATAATTACTAGTATAGAGTGCCGGCACATAAAGGTTTGGCGGAATTATTCCATTGCCAATTAAACCCCAACTGGCACGAACTTTCAGGAAATCAATTTTTGATTTTTTCATAAATTCCTCAGAAGAAACTATCCATGCACCACCTACGGACGGGAAAATAGCGCTACGGTTGTTTTTTGGGAAATTGGTTGAAATATCATTTCTCAATGTAGCGTTAAATAAATATTTGCCTTTATAATCATAGTTAACACGGCCAAAATATGATGTGGCTACTGTTTTACCACCTCCATCTGAACTGCTAGTTGTATATTTGTCAGTTCTTCCAGGGTAGCTCAAAAACAGATAACTGGAACTAATTTCGGGCAGATCCTGAAGTCCGCTGGCAGTTGCATTCAGGCTGTTGTATTGTTGCTCCTGGTAAGACATACCACCAAGTAGTTTAAAGTGGTGATTTTCAGCAATTATTATGGAATAAGTTACCGTATTATCCCAATTGATATTTAAATTTTGGCCCCGGGTTTTGGTAAGAATATTTTGTTGCTGTGATTGATAAGCAGAAACTTTATAAAGAGGAGAATATTTGATATTATCTACTTCGGTAGGATTTAGGGAAATACTGCTTTTAAAAGTAAAGTTTTTTAAAAGATCGAGTTCTGCATATCCGTTCAAAATAGCATTCAGGGATGTTTGAAAAGTATTTTTATTATAATATTGAGCAGCAGCTAAATTTATGACATTTTTAATGGATGTCGGATCAGTCCAGTTTCCAGCCGCATCCTTTGGTTGAAAAATAGGCAATACACTTTGTACTGCTGACATAGAATTAGCTTGCGGATTAGATTTCGCAGATGATAATATAGTTGAAAATCCAACCCGGAGTTTGTCATTGATCGAAACGTCATATTTGGCCCTGAATCCAATTCTGGAATAATTATCATCTTTTACCAAACCGTCATCCTTCAAATGACTAAATCCAATACTATACTTTGCTGAGCTTGTTCCCCCAAGAATGGTCAGGTCCTGCGAATTGGTCACAATGTTATCATTAAGAATGTCATCGTAATAATTATGGGAAGAATACTTTGCAGGATCTAATTGACCGGAAGTAAGTCCCCTGTACTGAAGAGCTTCATTATACATTTGAATATATTCCGGCCCATTAGCTATATCAACCAAATGCGCGGCTTTTTTTATACCTATATAGGTGTTAAATGAAACAGTGGGTTTGGAATCAGTACCTTTCTTAGTTGTAATTAAAATTACACCACCGGCAGCACGAACTCCATAAATGGCAGCCGACGATGCATCCTTTAAAACTGTTACATTTTCTATATCGCCGGGTGCCAAGAAAGAGATATTTGGTACAATAACTTCATCTACTATATATAAGGGGCCTGAACCATCTGTTACGGTACCCAAACCTCTAAGCCGAACCTGAGGACTGCTTCCCGGAGTTCCATTGTTGGTTATTTGAAGCCCGGCAACTTTACCCTGCAAGGCCTGAGTGACATTTTGCACTGTCTGACTATTAATTTTGCTGGCTTCTACCGAAGCAACCGACCCAACCAAATCTTTTTTCCTGGATGAACCGTAGCCAATTGCCACAACTTCTTCAATTCCAATTGTTTCATCGGCAAGAGTCACATTAATAGTTGGTTTACCTTCCGCTGCAACTTCCTGAGTCTTCATCCCAACAAACGAGAACTGTAAAGTTCCATTTTCAGGAACATTCGAAAGAGAATAATTTCCGTTGGCATCGGTAATAGTTCCATTGGTTGTACCTTTTACCACCACCGAAACCCCGGGCAACGAAGCTCCTGTTGAGTCGGTGACTTTACCGGAAACGGATTGTTGCTGTTGCGAAAAAGCGGAAGGAGTGTTGTTCGATGTAATCACAATATAGCGGTTCACCATTTCGTATTTCAGGTTTTCGCCCGAAATAAGTTTTTCGACCACCGATTTGACCGTAGCGTTTTCAACACTGATAGAAACAGGTCGATCGACTTTGAAAACATTGTTGTCGTACATGAACGATAGGTCGGTTTGCCGCTCAATTTCCTGGATCACATCTTTGACCGTAGCGCTTTTCAGCTTTAGGTTCACTTTGGCCGTTTGAGCATCCGATTCAGCATAACTCGACGTTAGGCCTACTACAAGAAGCAGAATTACAAGCATTTTCATAATCAGAAGTCGCTTTAGCCAGGGCGAAAACCTTTGAGGTTCTCTTCCTGCAATTAATTTTTTTTTCATAAATTTGTCTCATGTTTTTTGCATTTTCCACGAGGCCATCGAGTTGGCGCTTTTAACCTTGTGAAATCTGCGATTAATATAAATTGATTTGCTATTAGAAGGTTTGTCGTTAGCGGCAAACCTTTTTGTTTTTAACCCATTGGCGTTTTATTTTTTTATTGGCATTGATATTTTTACTTGTTTGCCGTTTATTTCATAAGTCACAGGTGTAATGCGACTGATAATGGAAAGCAGTTCCATCAGGCTTTCTGTCTTGACTTTAAAGCTTAACCGGTTATTTAATTGAATCGATTTGTCAAGCGTTATTTCCACTCCATACCAACGCTCCAGGTATTTGGTCACCTCTTCGAATGTTTCATTTTCAATGACCAGTTCGTCTGCACTCCAGGAGGTTATTTGTCCGATGTTTCCCTGAATAGCGCTGAATTTGTTTTCGCCTGAATTGTACGAAATTACTTCACCGGGAACCATTTTTTTGAGCAACTGTTTGTCGCGGAAAAGTCCAACGCTACCTTCCACCAGCGCAACTTCAGAAATAAGGTCCTCAGGATAAGATTTTACATTAAAGGTCGTTCCATACACTTCGAGCCTTAGTTTTTCAGCGTTTACGGTAAATAGCTGACGTGGATTTTTAGTTACCTCGAACAAAGCCTCCCCGGTTAGTTCCACATTTCTGGCATCCGAAAAATCTGAATTGTACTTTAATTTAGTGTCACCGTTCAACCAAACCATTGAGCCATCGGGAAGTATTACCCGGGTTTTGTGTCCGTAAGGTGAATATACTTCAGTAAAGGAAGGATTGGCCATTTTGTTTTGCAGGTAAAAGGTACTACCAACACCCAGTGCAATCAGTAAAATTGATGCAGCAACGCGAAGCATAAACCTGATAATTTTTGGTTGCTGTTTTCTGATGGATATCCGTTTCATTACTTTTTGCCAGGCCAGTTCTTTTTGCGGAACAAATGACTCGGGTACATTTCCGGAGATGGAATAGATTACTTTCAGGTCGTCCAAAACAGTTTTGTTCTCCTGATCCTCCTTCAACCAGTTTTTGAGTGAGTATTCTTCAGGCTCATTCGGATTCCGAAGCTTATTTTGGATCTGTTCCCAGGGTGTCTCGTTCATTGTTTTATTTGCTTTTCGTGAATAAGTAACTTAAAAGTAGAAATACCCCCAAAAGAAATTTAAAAAAATCAGGAGAATTTTTTAATCCACTGAAATTTCTAATACGAATCAATAGTTGAAAAATAAGGCTTTGTCATGTTTGGTATGGGTAAGAATTTTTACTGACCAAAAAGTATAATTTCAAACGAGGAAATCCTTTGCTAAAAAAACCTTATTTCTATTTAAGCAACCTTAGTAGTAAACATAGATCACCCTTGTTTTAACCTTATTTATGCATGAGAAAATCAATAAGGTAATAAGGTCCCATTCAGATTCACGAACCATTACTACTAAGGTTTCTTTGACAAATAAGGTTTTGAAAAATGAAAATTTCTATACTGAAATCCTTTATCCGTGGCTGTTTGCTACGACAAAAAATGATAAAGGAAGAGGAGGAATATTTTTCCCCTGAATGGCAACAGGTACTCGCGAAGTTTTTTCAAGGCAATGGTCATCTGGTTTTCAACAGTTTTGACAGAGATGCCAAGTTTTTCAGCGATTTCCCTGTTGCTGAGATCTTCAAATTTGCTCAGCAAAAATATTTCCCTGCATTTAGGGGCAAGCTGATCAACCGCAGCATCCAGTATCTTTTTAAATTCATTGGTGTCGATGTACGAATCTTCTTCTTCCGAAGTAATCAGCGGTTCGGTTTTGCCGATTTTTTCAACAATTCTCTTTTGTGTTTTGGTATCGCGCAGAAGGTTCAGGCTTTTAAATTTGGAAGCCGAAAACAAAAATGATTTTACTGAAGTGTTGATTTGCAGTTTTTCCTTGTTTTCCCAGAAATAGACAAAAATATCCTGAACGATTTCTTCTGACAAGGCCTGATCGTGAAGATAGATATGCACAAAATTGCACAGGTCGTCGTAATACCTGTCGAAGAAGTATTTGAAGGAGTCAACATCTCCTTCGATCATCTTCTTTACAATGTAGAGTTCTTCGCTGGTAATTTCTTTGGCCAAGGGTTTTCAGAATTTGGCCTAAAACTACAAATTTTTTGGTGAGGTTGAAATTTGGGGAACACGAAAACCCGTGAATGGGGTGATTGTTCGTATATTAGTGAATTTTAAATTCAGGAAAAATAAGCCATGAGAAAACTTGCAAGTATTCAGAAAATAAAAGCATTGGAATCCATTGAAAATGCTGATGCCATTGAAAAAGCTACTGTTTTGGGTTGGCAGTTGGTGGTAAAGAAAGGCGAATTTCGGGTAGGCGATTTGGTCGTGTATTGCGAGGTTGATTGTTTGATGCCCGACAAGCCTGAATTTGAATTTTTAAAACCACGGGGAATGCGGGTTAGAACCATTCGTCTTCGCGGGCAAATTTCGCAGGGCATCTGTTTCCCATTATCAATTTTGCCTCCTGATTTTGAAATTGCGGAAGATGCAGATTGTACCGAAGTATTGGGAATTGAGAAATATGAACCGCCAATTCCGGCCTGCTTAGCCGGAATTGCGAAAGGCAAATTTCCTTCATTTATTCCCAAAACCGATGAAACAAGGGTGCAGGTTTTACAGCATGTTCTGGACAAATACAAAGGCACAAAATGTTATGTGACCGAAAAAGTGGACGGAAGTTCCGGAACTTATTTCATCAACAAGGGTGAATTTGGCGTTTGCAGCCGGAACCTCGAACTGTTGGAAGATGAGGAAAATAGCTTTTGGAAAGTTGCACGTGAACTGGATATTGAAAACAAGTTGCGGGCGTTAAATGGCAATTTCGCCATTCAGGGCGAATTGGTTGGCGAAGGTATTCAGAGTAACAAGCTGAAATTGAGAGGGCAGAACATGCTGTTTTTCAACGCTTTCGATATTGATCGTTTTGAATATCTTCCTTCCAGGCAGTTTCTCGATTTAATGAATCAGCTTGAATTATCAACTGTCCCCATTGTTTCAACAGATTATGAGCTTGAAAATGATATCAACGCCATCGTCAGAATGGCCACTATCAAAAGTAAAATCTGTCCTGATGTTTGGGCTGAGGGTATTGTGATCCGACCGTTAAATGAAATCAGTTATTCCGTGTTATCGAACGAAACTTTCGATGCAGGCCGGTTAAGTTTCAAGGCCATCAATCCGGAGTTTTTGCTGAAATACGGGGAGTAATCCCGGATTATCTCACGAAAAATTTCTTAAAATTCAAATACTTGAGTCCACTCCGAAAAGTCAAAAAATAAAACAAACCACATAGGCACATAGAGCACAATAGAAAAAACTATGTGCTCTATGTGCCTATGTGGTTCAATAAATGCTCACGACGACCGTTTTGATATTCATAAATTCACGAATGCCAACCGCTGACAATTCGCGGCCATAGCCACTTTCCTTGATTCCTCCAAACGGAAGTCGGGGATCGGACTTTACAAAGTCGTTCACAAACACGCAACCGGCCTCCAATCTATTTTCCGCAAGCATTTTGCCTTTCGGAATATCAACAGTAAAAATTCCGGCACCCAATCCAAAAACAGTATCGTTGGCAATACGGATGGCTTCTTCTTCGGTTTTAAACCTGAAAAGTACAGCAACCGGACCAAACAATTCTTCGTGATAGGCCGGCATTCCGGGAACCACGTTTTCTAAAACTGTAGGCGGATAAAACGGTGCATTGCCTTCAGGAACAAAACCACCAAGCAAAACGGTTGCACCCATTTCGACGCTTTTCACAACTTGTTGGTGTAGTTCGTCGCGTAAATCGGTTCGTGCCAATGGGCCAATGGTAGTTTGCGGATCAAGCGGATCGCCGAAAGTCGCCGCCGCCATCAAGCGCACAAATTCAGCTTTGAACGATTCGTAAATCTGATCGGCTACGATAAACCGTTTGGCACCAATGCAGCTTTGTCCGGCATTCAGCAGGCGGCTGGTTACACACAAGCGGGCTGCATTTTCAACATCGGCATCTTCCAGAATCAGGTACGGATCGCTGCCGCCCAATTCGAGCACCGATTTTTTCAGAACCGAACCAGCCACCGAAGCAACTGATTTCCCGGCAGGAGTGCTTCCGGTAAGTGTAACGGCTTTGATCAAAGGGTTCTCAATCACTGCTTTTACTCCTTTCGAGCCAATTAAAAGAGTTCGGAAAACATTCTCAGGAAAGCCAGCTTCGCGAACAAGCTGCTCGATGGCCAGCGCGCAACCCGAAACGTTGGACGCGTGTTTCAAAAGTCCTGTATTACCGGCCATTAAAGCCGGAGCCAGAAACCTGAAAACCTGCCAGAACGGGAAGTTCCAGGGCATCACGGCCAACACCGTTCCGATGGGCTGATAGGTAATATACGATTCAGAAGCCTCCGTTTTTATGGATTCATTCTTCAGAAATGATTCGGCATTTTCGGCATAAAACGCACAAACCAAGGCACATTTTTCAATCTCGCCAATGGCTTCGCGCAACACTTTTCCCATTTCAGCGCTCATGATGGAAGCAAGTTCTGCCTTCCTTTCAAGTAGTTTAGCCTGAAGGTTTTTCATGCAAACCGCCCGCTCTTGAAAGCTTGTTTGTTTCCATTGCTGAAAAGTGCGGTCAACATGGACGATGATTTGTTCAACTTCTGCCGAAGTATATTCCGGATAATTTCTGATTGTTTCTCCTGAAAATGGATTGATGGATCGCATGGTACAAGGATTTTAATTTTTCGCTGATTTTTCTTGCCATATCTTCGGATTTCGGTTGGTACTTATCACTGCAAGAATTTCGACGGTGAAAGTTTGGTAATTGATGTAAAAATGAATCATATATGGAAATTTCTTAACCAACATACAGCGAATTTCCTTATAACGGATTGCAAATATTTGAGGATCTTCAGTCAAGAGATCAATTTGTTTTATGACCGTGTTTTGAAACCTACTCCCAAGGCCAGCTTTTTGCTCATCGTACCAATTGGCAATATCCCGAATGTCTGACAAAGCCTCGGGATTAATCTTAAGGAGGTACTTCTTCATCGGTTTTTCAGCGTTTCCTTTGCTTCTTCCCAGTCCAAAAGCCCATCAGGATTTTCCCTTGTCTTTTCAAATCGTTCCATAACCAGATTTTGGTGAGCTTCCGGAATATCATAACTTTTCTGGTCACGATTCCGGGCATAATCAAGCATACTTTTAATGGCACTAATCAGGTCGGTGTCGTTTACCGTTTTAACTTGCTCAATAATCATTGCTTTTTCTGCTTCTATGTTCATAGCAACTGTCTTTACAATGTGTTTCTGTAAAATGAATTCGTTTCTACAAAATTAGCCAAAAAAGTTGCATCAACAAGTCAAGAGGCCATCCCCTTCAGAATGTAATTTTACCTTCTAATTTTTAATTACGTCATTGATTCTGTCAAATAGTGAGCGGGTAACTTCAGAGACACCTGCTCACTAATCACCCACAGGCAAAAAAATCCAACTCTTCCAACCCTGCTGACATACTGTTGTCACTTGCCAGTGTTTCAGTGAGCGGGTGACTTAGAGTCACCCGCTCACTATACCTACTGTTTATCAAACAATTAACCAATATTATTCCAAACTAAAAAAGGGAAACATTATACCGGCAAAATTCGCGGTTTTTTATAAGTTTGTGCATTCACGAATCACTTCAGCTAATTTTGATCCGGATAAAAAAATCATATCAGTTTTTGTTGATCCTGCTGCTATTCTGTTTGTCGGTTTTTGCTCAGACCGGAACAGGAAATATTGCAGAACTTCCTGATTCGTTGAGAATTTCAGTTCGACTAAAATCTCATCTGCTCATTCTGCCTGAACAGCTCGCACCGGGCCAGCTCGACTCGTTGTTTCAGGAAAACATTCCAATGGCATTTCTTTTTTCAGGAAGTTCGAACGATGAATTGGATCGTCTGCTGGCCAAAATTCCGGCAAAGAATCTTCCGGTCATGATTATTTCTGATGACGAAAGTCTGAATCAAAGCAAATTTCCTTCAGGAACGTTCTTTCTAAATAGCCGTAATCTGGATAAATTCAGGACCTCAGAAAATCAGGAATTGCAACTAAAACAACTGACTTGCAACGAATTGCTTTGGATGATCGCTGATGCTGATTCCTTTCCTACTGCCGATTATTTTGTAAGTTTTTGGGAACGTACCGGGAAACTGCCCAATTTTATTCAGGTTGATGCTCAATATATCCGGAAAGCTGCCGGCATTGTTTCAAACCTGAACAGCCAGACCAAAATATTCGGGGTAACCAGGAACGGCAACGAATTGCTTGCCGATGTGTCGTGGAAAGATTTTCCCCACCGCAGAACAAATGGGCACTTCAGTTTCCCGACCAGTTCGTTAAACAGCCTGGCATTGGCGCCCTACAAAGCTGGCTATCAGTTTTCTCCTGACATTGTACTTCCAAGTCCTGAAAATCTCAGGAACATGAAAGTATTCAATGTGGTTCCGCTTAGTCCTGAATTTGGGTTGATGGATCATTACATCTTTTCAAAAAAAGTGCACAACCTTCAACGGAAAAATGATACTGAGATAATCAATTACGGCATTGATTTCAAGGATGATGAGTCCCGTGAGAACTGTGCCTATTTCTCCGGAAATGCTTATGCCGACTGCGGTTTGATGAGCCGTTCGGCGCTAAAACCAAACTTCAGTATTACAGCGTGGATAAAACCTGTCAAACTCGGTGAAAACAATTGCATTGTTGGAAAAGGGAAAGATTTTGTGCTGAAGATTCACAACGGATTGCTCACTTTTACCGTGCAGGGAATCAAGGATTACCATTCAGAAAAAACCAAAATACCTGTCAATCAGTGGACTTTTATCGCTTTGGTACATTCGGTAGCTGAAAATCAAGTAAGTTTTTACATGAACGGCGAACGAACCGAAACGATCAGTTTGCTAACTCCTTATGCCCAGTCGGATTATACAATGTTGATCGGGAGCAACCTGTGGGAGGAATTTTTCACCGGATACATTCACGAAATTAAAATATGGGACAGGGAATTGAATGAAGAACAGGTACGAAATGAATTTTTGTCTTCAAAAGAGGACCAAAATCCGGTTTCTGCAGGCTATATCATTGGGACAATAATTTTACTTGGAGTTTTGGGATACATTTTATTCATACAAATACGCCGAAAAAGAACATCTGAAGCCGTGGTAAAACATATTCCGGTTGCTCTTCCAAATCAAAAATTATCCATTCACGATGCTCCTGAAAAAATCAATTGTTTCGGTGGCTTAAAAGTATTCAACAGCGAAGGAAAGGACATCAGCTTAAAATTTTCTCCAAAAATAAAACAACTGTTCGTGCTCATTTTACTGCACAGCGGGTTGCTCGAAAAAGGCATCAGCTCAAAAAAACTATCCGATTATTTATGGCCGGGAATGAGTGTGCCCAAAGCAAAAAACATCCGTGGCACAAATATTCAGAACCTGAAAGCCCTGCTTGCTTCGTGTTCAGAAATGAAACTGGTTTTTCAGGATAAATTCTGGAAGTTTGAATTTGCCGATGGCTATTTTGTTGATCTGTTTTATGTTGAAGCAAAACTGAATGAATCCCTGACTTCTGATACTGAAAATATTAAAAAGGAACTGCCTGAATTGCTGCTTATTCTGAAAAAAGGAACGCTCTTCCCAAACATGAGCGAATCGTGGGTCGATCCGTATGTTGACCGCATGAGTGACCGGATCATCGAGTTTGGGCTCAAAATATTCCGTTTACTTCCGGAAGAAAAATTCGAATCCATACTCCTTGACATGGCCGAAGTTATCAGTATCAACGATCCGCTGAACGAACCCGCTTTGCGCAAGAAAATCAGCATCCTAATCCGACAGGGCAAATTGAGTCTGGCACATTCTGTTTTTGATAATTTCGTGAAATTGTATTTCGAACTTTATAAGGAAAAGTACCCCAACGATTTTAGGTCGTTGGTTGACAAAGAACATGAATTTTAACCCGGGAGTTGCACTTTATATGCTTTTATGGTAAAAAACATACTGCAACCTGATCTTATTACCCCATTTATTACCCCTCATTTTACACGTCAGATGCTTTTTTTGCAGTAAATTCATTGATTCAAATCAGAACTTACTAAATCATTATTGAATATGACTGAAAAAATCAACAATCGCCGCGATTTCCTGAAGAAGTCGCTGTTTGCAGCTGCAGCGATCACCATTATTCCGCGGCATGTTTTGGGCGGAAACGGGTTCCTTGCCCCAAGCGATCAGTTAACCAAAGCCATCATTGGAGTTGGCGGAATGGGACAAGGTCACATCGTTTACGAAGGCATGCGCCTGCTTGCCATTTGCGATGTGGATAAAAACCACCTGAACAGCACCCTTCAGAAAGTGGGATCAGAGGTGAAAGGATATTCCGATTTCCGGGATGTACTGCTTCGCCCGGACATCGACATTGTGCACATTGCCACTCCGCCGCACTGGCACGGAATTATGTCGGTAATGGCTGCGCAGGCCGGTAAAGATGTTTGGTGCGAAAAACCCATGACCCGCACCATCGGCGAAGGCAAACGGGTGGTTGAGGCCATCAATGCCACCGGTAAAATGTTCCGGCTAAATACATGGTTCAGGTTTAAAGACAATTTCTACGGATTGGGTACGCCTGTTAAACCGCTCAAAAAAGTAGTTGAAAGCGGTGTTTTGGGTTGGCCTTTAAAAGTGACGATCAGCGGCGTGACCGGTTTCGACTGGAAATTCTACTGGGTTGGAAAACCAAACCTGACACCGGAACTTATTCCTTCCGATTTAGATTACAACATGTGGCTCGGGCCTGCTCCCGAAAAACCATACAACGCACACCGCGTTCACCAGACTTTCCGGGGATACTGGGATTACGACGGAGGTGGTTTGGGCGATATGGGACAACATTACATCGATCCGGTTCAGTATTTTCTGGGGAAAGACAATACGAGTCCGGTGAAGGTTGAAGTGGACGCGCCGCAACAGGATTACGATGCGATCGGAACCTGGCGGAAAATAACCTACACGTATGCAGATGGTTGCCAGATTATACTGGATGGCGAAAACAAAGACCAAAGCGCTGCATACATTGAAGGGCCCAAAGGCAAGATTTACAAAGGTTTTAAATCAGACATTCCAAACCTGAATGCGCTGATTGACACGCTTCCTGATCCTGAACCACAAATCGGTTTATTTAGCGAATCGGTGAGGACCCGCAAGAAATTTGCACTGAACGAAATGAATGGACACCGCTCTGCAACCATTGTAAACATGGGCGTTATTGCATTGCGGTTGGGGCGCACACTCGAATTCGATCCGGTTTCACAAACCTTCATCAACGACGACGAAGCCAACAGGCTCATCGATCAGCCGATGCGGGGAGAATGGAGGATCTAGGAGAAGTTCCAGGTTTCAGGTTCAAAGTTCCAAGTTGACTTTACTTGGAAATTGAATATTGATCATTCGTTATTGGATATTTTTTAGTTCAAGATTTCAAATTGGATACTTTGCATGAGATCTCCAATAATTAACAAACTTATCCTTTGCCGTTCGGCTTTAGCCAACGGAAAACTTAGCTCTGAAGGAGCTGAATCTGAATAACCCGGGGTGTAGTGAGGAACGAACAAAACCCCGGGACAAAAAGAAAACGGAAAAGCCGTCCGCGGGAAAATGTTCTTCAGAGAAAAAATATTCTTACGGACGGAATTGCATAAACAATTGATAAAGAGAATTAAAAACTAACAACATGAAGAACATTACCAAGAATATATTGACTGTTTTATTGGCCTTTTTCCTGATGGCTCCTGCTTTTGCACAGGATAACCGCCGGTTGGAAACCAAAGTGGCCGATGTGCTGGCGCAGTTTCCGGCACAAAATGGCGATCACACCTCGAAGCTGATGCTCCAGATGATCGAAACCGGAGCTCCGGGAATTGCTAAATTTTGTGACATGATTGTTCCTCCCGGAACCGGAAATGACACGCAAGCCCGCATGGCTTTGGAAAGTCTGGCTCAATATGCCGGAGCTCCAAACCGTGAAAAAGACCGTAAACTGGTCGAAACGGCTTTACTCGCAGCGCTCGGAAAAGCATCGGACAAGGAAGTGAAAGCCTTTTTTATCCGCAGGCTTCAATACTGCGGAGGTTCTGAAACAGTTGTGCGTATGGGAAAATACCTGAATTCGACTGATTTGTACGATCCGGCGCTTTCGACGCTGAATAGCATCGGAACCGTCGAAGCAGGTGCAGTAATCCTGATAAATGCCCCCGGCAAAAAGGACTTGCAACAGCTTGCAATGGTAAAAACATTGGGTCAGTTGAGATACCAGCCAGCCGAACCTTATTTAATCGGTTTAACCAAATCTGCCAATGTTCAGTTGC
>JAUYMU010000094.1 GCA_030698405.1 Bacteroidota bacterium | reverse complement strand
TGTACTTTCTGGGAATATGGGCAGTTGCATTTGCATATGGATATCTTTTTACCAAATTTACGACAGTTTGATTTACGACAACCCATTTACGATCTAATTTATTTTCATGTAGTTATCAGGATGGGGTCAGGAAGTCTGAATTTGGAATGATGGAACTGTTTTTCAGCAAACGAAACATCGAAAAACCAGGAATAGCACAACAACTGGAATTGTTTTAGGATCAAAAATAAACGTGACAGAAAACAAAAAAGCGGAGAAAAGTCCGCTTTTTTGTTTTCTGTCACGTCAGGGAAGCTGCTGTTGCTGAGCATTATCCACGGCACACGATGTGATAGAACTCGTTAAAGATACAATTTGAAAGCAAATCACAACTGTTCAGTTTGTTGATATTCATTCCAGTTAGATGTGATAGAACTCGTTAAAGATACAATTTGAAAGCAAATCACAACTCGGTGGAACGTATGATCCTACCAAGATATGATGTGATAGAACTCGTTAAAGATACAATTTGAAAGCAAATCACAACAGAAAGTTCCACGTTGATATAAAGGATTCAGATGTGATAGAACTCGTTAAAGATACAATTTGAAAGCAAATCACAACTGGAAATAAATTGATTCTGGAATATGCTCTGATGTGATAGAACTCGTTAAAGATACAATTTGAAAGCAAATCACAACATCTCAATCTTCTTTTCCATCTGTTGATTCGATGTGATAGAACTCGTTAAAGATACAATTTGAAAGCAAATCACAACACTTGGAACGGCACAAAAAAGAACATTACTGATGTGATAGAACTCGTTAAAGATACAATTTGAAAGCAAATCACAACAATTTTTTGTCAACAATAATCTGATCCAACGATGTGATAGAACTCGTTAAAGATACAATTTGAAAGCAAATCACAACGGAGTAGCCGAAACACCGGTTGCATTTCCCGATGTGATAGAACTCGTTAAAGATACAATTTGAAAGCAAATCACAACTTCACCAACTGTTTCATGTCTGCAATGATGGATGTGATAGAACTCGTTAAAGATACAATTTGAAAGCAAATCACAACGTATTTCATTCATCAAATATAGTGTTATTGGATGTGATAGAACTCGTTAAAGATACAATTTGAAAGCAAATCACAACTCAAAATGAACTTCCATTGCTTCATCTTCTTGATGTGATAGAACTCGTTAAAGATACAATTTGAAAGCAAATCACAACACGATGTATCTGGGAAAGGTAACACTACATGATGTGATAGAACTCGTTAAAGATACAATTTGAAAGCAAATCACAACGATTTCATCAAGCGTAATTCCTTTTTTCAGATGTGATAGAACTCGTTAAAGATACAATTTGAAAGCAAATCACAACAGTGCTGAATGCTGTTCGTCATTCCGATTGGATGTGATAGAACTCGTTAAAGATACAATTTGAAAGCAAATCACAACGCTTGGAATCACTTTGAAGGATTCAGGAAAGATGTGATAGAACTCGTTAAAGATACAATTTGAAAGCAAATCACAACGGTATTGCACTCAATACCGGCACTCCATTTGATGTGATAGAACTCGTTAAAGATACAATTTGAAAGCAAATCACAACGTGTATGGTCGAACACTATACCTGAAAGCGGATGTGATAGAACTCGTTAAAGATACAATTTGAAAGCAAATCACAACGCAACTCCGCGCCGTTTACAATTTCAATAAGATGTGATAGAACTCGTTAAAGATACAATTTGAAAGCAAATCACAACGTCAGTAGCCTTTACCGTTATGTGATCAATGATGTGATAGAACTCGTTAAAGATACAATTTGAAAGCAAATCACAACAGTCTTGGCAACCTTGATCACAACTTCGTTGATGTGATAGAACTCGTTAAAGATACAATTTGAAAGCAAATCACAACACTAAAATAGTCTGAACTGTACACCTTTTGGATGTGATAGAACTCGTTAAAGATACAATTTGAAAGCAAATCACAACTTATTAGTTGCACACAACTGCAAAAGAGCAGATGTGATAGAACTCGTTAAAGATACAATTTGAAAGCAAATCACAACAGTGTTCGAAGTTACTGAGCATCCCGATATGATGTGATAGAACTCGTTAAAGATACAATTTGAAAGCAAATCACAACATCAATCAATACAATGAACATGCTGAAATGGATGTGATAGAACTCGTTAAAGATACAATTTGAAAGCAAATCACAACGAAGCCAACAAACTGAAAGGCTTTGATGTAGATGTGATAGAACTCGTTAAAGATACAATTTGAAAGCAAATCACAACCGTAGTACTGCTGAATGGTTTTCAGAAGTTGATGTGATAGAACTCGTTAAAGATACAATTTGAAAGCAAATCACAACGTGTTGGGCGTGGTTGGAAACATTATAATGATGTGATAGAACTCGTTAAAGATACAATTTGAAAGCAAATCACAACAGAAATGCGCCAGAGCGCACGCATCATCCTGATGTGATAGAACTCGTTAAAGATACAATTTGAAAGCAAATCACAACCCATTCTTCGATAGGGTTGGTGCCTGTTTTGATGTGATAGAACTCGTTAAAGATACAATTTGAAAGCAAATCACAACGGTCAGAAGCAGGAACAGGATTACCTCCGGGATGTGATAGAACTCGTTAAAGATACAATTTGAAAGCAAATCACAACTGATGTACTGTTTTGAACATTTGAATTTTTGATGTGATAGAACTCGTTAAAGATACAATTTGAAAGCAAATCACAACTACTAATAGTTTATGCGGATATTCTTACAGATGTGATAGAACTCGTTAAAGATACAATTTGAAAGCAAATCACAACAACAACAGACGCCTACAAAAAAATCGAGCGGATGTGATAGAACTCGTTAAAGATACAATTTGAAAGCAAATCACAACAGTTTCGGTAATCCCTTTAGCCATAGGCATGATGTGATAGAACTCGTTAAAGATACAATTTGAAAGCAAATCACAACCTCATAGCGGAATTAGTTCTCAGGTCGGATGATGTGATAGAACTCGTTAAAGATACAATTTGAAAGCAAATCACAACAGAGATATAAATGATATTGATATTCTAATTGATGTGATAGAACTCGTTAAAGATACAATTTGAAAGCAAATCACAACACGATTAATGCTATATTCGCATATTGTCTCGATGTGATAGAACTCGTTAAAGATACAATTTGAAAGCAAATCACAACTACCACCATGCGACAGTCTAAGCGCTTGGCGATGTGATAGAACTCGTTAAAGATACAATTTGAAAGCAAATCACAACTCGCGCCTTCGTAAATCGTGCAAACTTTGTGATGTGATAGAACTCGTTAAAGATACAATTTGAAAGCAAATCACAACATAAACTTTGTTTGTACAATTCCAAGTCTGGATGTGATAGAACTCGTTAAAGATACAATTTGAAAGCAAATCACAACGGAGAATCAGATGTACATTAAAAAGTTTCCGATGTGATAGAACTCGTTAAAGATACAATTTGAAAGCAAATCACAACCTCCAAATGCAACTCCCTGCCTTGCCTTCGGATGTGATAGAACTCGTTAAAGATACAATTTGAAAGCAAATCACAACTCGCGGGACCTATCAGCTCGGAATGTGTCAGATGTGATAGAACTCGTTAAAGATACAATTTGAAAGCAAATCACAACAAGAAACGATCGCTATTAAGAACATTGAGCTTCGTAGAGGTCTGTTAAAAACAATTGAATATTTTGATCAGCAATTATCCGGCAAATAGAATTTGTATAAACTGATTTTCTATCTTACAGAAATAGACGCCCGGAGTAACTTTCTTACCCAATTCGTTGGTGCCATTCCAGATTATTTCAACGTATTTGTCAGTTTTTTCAATTGACAGATTTTTAATCAGTTGTCCGGTAAGATTATAGATTTCAACTTTTAAATTCGTTCGTTTTGGGTTATGAATTTCAATGGTAATTTCTTCTGAAAACGGATTTGGGTAACATCTAAACCGCGTTGAATCTTCAACAATTTGAAGTGCAGTCATGTCGTTTGTATTTACCTCAGCGAACACTGAACCATTCTTCTCAAACCAATGCGCACCGCTAACTTTCATTGCATTCAGCAGGTAAATTTGTCCTCCCCGGTATAGTTTAATCGTAACAGGATGACCGGGAGTGAATCCGTTGATCGTTTCTTCCAGATCGTCGTTACATGATGCCGGAATGCCAATACTTCCGTCCATCATGTGCTCTGTTCCAACTGTTGCAGATCCTACGCAATATGGTCCATCGAATATGCCGATCTCGTCTCCGGCAGTTAATCCCGAAGCTTTCAGGTTCACAAGGTTAATGTTCATATGATCGGTTCCATTGCCAATAAAAACAGGTTTAAAATATTCTGATGTTATTTGATCCGCAATAAAAACGGCAGTTTTAGTTACGTTCGCCGGGATGGTTAAAGTACAGTTTTCAAGAACATTAACTTTGTACCCTTTGCCCGGAACAAAGTTTCCAATCGTATTTTTCCAGCCGCCGTGTAAACCATAGTCTTCAATGCTTTTACCGGATTCGTCCATGACTTTTATAAGTTTGCCGTCGTCGATTAGCGATTGAATAAGCAATTTTGCACTCTGTATTTTCGTATAAGGGTAGGCGATAATATTCCAACCAGCCTTCAAAGTAATATCCAGCGGTATTTGAACGGGAACTCCCTCAACAGATAAAGTAGATTTAGCGGCAACATTTACTTTATAACCATTGGTCACTGTCAAATTGCCAATGTTGTTGTTCCATCCGCCAACAGATTCCACATATTCAATGGTTTTATCATTTATATCCATTACTTTTTTTAGTCTTCCAGCATCAATCAAACTCTGAATATTGTCCTGCAGGTTAAGATCATCAGGAACAACATTAAAAGAGATAATATTCCAGCCCATGCTTAAGTCCAAATTCTGAATTACTTTAGGGTATATTTTCTTTACTTTCACAACAACCTCATCAGCAGAAGAATCAGTATTTCCATCGTTTACCACCAGCGAGAAAACAAATTCAGTATCAGCAATGACTTCAGGAACAATAAAAGTCGGTTTTGCAGCGGTTACCGGGTCAAGTGCAATTCCGGCTGGGGCAGTCCAATGATAAGTCAGGGCATCATTTTCCGGGTCGGAAGAAGCCGAACCATCAAGCGTAACAGTTGATCCTTCGTCAACAGATTGATCGGATCCGGCATTGGCCAGAGGCGCTTCGTTCAAAGCTTCCTGCATTATAAAAATAGTTTGTAAATATCCGCCCGTTGCCGAAATTGATACCAAAGCATTTCTGGCAGAACGCAATGGATTTCCTTCGGCTGTAAAGGTAAGTGTTTGGTTTCCGCTACCGGATGCCGGACTTATGGTAATCCATGATTGGTCTGAACTGGCAACCCATGCAACATCAGATCGAATTTCCAGGATCACCGTGCTTGCCTTAGACGCAGCAACAATTGCGGTTGTTGCCGAAAGTTTTATATCAGGCATTTCTATTATATTCGAAAAATCTTTCCATCCGATAGCTTTAGTATATAGAGCGGAAGATCCGGAAGGCACATATAATTTACAGGTGTTTTTATTTACTTCGCTAAAAACACTGAATGCTGAGACTAAATTTGCCGGAATTGAAATGTGTGAATGAATTGAGGCTAATCCGGTACAACCATCAAAAGCATGCTCCCCGATTGAGCTTACAGATGAAGGAAGTATTATCGAATTTAATCTGCTGCATCTAAAAAAAGCATGACTGCCGATTGAAGTAACAGATGGCGGAATTGCAACAGATTTCAATCCGTTACAGTCCCAAAAAGTAGCGTATTCAATTAAAGTAACAAATGATGGAATCGTAATGGAAGTAAGACCACTACAGCCCTCAAAAGCTCCGGATTTAATAGTTTTCACCGACGAAGGGACTGTAACAAATACCAATCCGCTGCATTGAGAAAAAGCACTTTGTCCGATTGTAGTAACCGACGATGGAATGTTTAAAGAAGTCAAACCACGGCATCCTGAAAAAGCTCCTTCACCAATTGTTTTGACTGAAGATGGAATTGATACAGAAATTAAACTTGCTTTACTGCCTGTGATATCGCTCCAAAAAGCATATTCAGGAAATACATCTGCCTTATATGTTGATATCCAGGATGTACCTTCGGTTCCTGTATATGCCTCCACAATTACACCGGTTAGATCAATTACTTCCAACAATGGCATATAATCGCGCATAGTTTTAAAATCCCGGGCATCAATTTTGCCTTCAATTGTGAGGTTTGTAATTGTGTTAAGCTCACTGCCTGTCAATGTTGTTTTTAAAGTGCCCGCAGCAACTTCAATTTTTTTTGATACTTGCGCATGAAGCATCATTGGAAGAAATAGACTGAAAAGAAAAATAGCAAGTTTCATATTAATGTAACAAATGAAGATATGATTCTAAGCAGGTTCTTTATTGGTGGCATACTCTTGAATAAATATAAGAAAATCCTTTCAATAAACGGCACATGTTCAGGTGCTAACAGATACCACCAGAAGAACAAGCAGTACCCGAAACCAACGGCGTAAAGTACCTGAGTTATGAATTGAATCTATTGCGCGAAGATTATCCTCATCCCCCATCGCAAATTGCCTTCCGTTTGTTTCCAACAAAAAGAACACTTTGACTGCGTGGATAAAAAAAACGATCAATTGTAAAATCTAATCCTTGAGATTATCATTCAGTCTGTAAGACTAGAAAATTGGTGTTTAATGAATTATGGAAACACTTACAGTGCCGAACATTTTTATTTGAAATTTCTGTCCTGATCACTGAACAAAATGACCAATTAATCCTTACTTATACCGAAAATCAACTGCCAGGCCCTGAACTTATGAGTGAAGATTTGAAATGTATCCATTGCGGTAATTCGTGCGGAAAATCCCCTGTCCTTTTTGAGGGGAAACCGTTCTGCTGTTCAGGTTGCTCCACGGTTTACCAAATACTTCATGCGAGCCAGCTAAAACAATATTACAAGATTGAGCCAATGGCGGGCATCAAAATCGCTGAAATGCAACTTCCTGCCAGCGAAACATACGCATTTCTCGATCTGGATCAGTTCAAATCCAAAATCCTTACTTTTTCAGAAGGCGGCATTTCAAAAGTCAGTTTTTTTATTCCTGAAATACATTGTGCATCGTGTATATGGTTGCTCGAAAACCTGCACAGCCTGAACAACGGGATTATCCAGTCATTCGTCAACTTTCCGAAGAAAGAGATCAATGTTACTTTTAACGAAAATGAGATTTCGCTGCGGCAACTGGTCGATCTGCTGGTAAGCATACATTATATTCCTGAAATTAACCAGCACAGCATCGATAAAAAGTCCACCGATCAGTCGGACAAAAAGCTTTTCATCAAAATTGGGATAGCCGGGTTCAGTTTCATGAATGCCATGATTTATCATTTTCCGCAATACCTGCCCGGAAATGAATTTCTGGAAGCCGACATGAAAAAATTGTTTGGCTGGTTGAGCGTTTTGCTCGCCATTCCGGTTTTACTATACAGCGGCAGCGATTATTTTCTAACCGCATACAAAAGCCTGAAGAAAAAAATGATCAGTATCGACCTGCCGATTGCGCTCGGATTGGTAACACTTTTCGTACAAAGTCTGGTTGAAATCATTTCGGGAGCAGGAATTGGGTACATCGACTCACTTACCGGACTGGTCTTTTTTATGCTGATTGGCCGCTGGTACCAGGGAAAAACCTATCAGGCGCTTTCGTTCGAGCGCGATTACAAAACATATTTTCCGCTGGCAGTGACAAAAATTACCAACTCCGGAAGTATAACCATCCCTCTGGAAGATTTGAAGTCGGGCGATCAGATTCTGGTTCGTAATCAGGAAATTGTACCGGCTGATTCGATTCTTACAAGCGCAACGGCCAGTATCGACTACAGTTTTGTAACAGGTGAATCGATGCCCGTGACAAAAAAAGCGGGCGACTTTGTATTTGCCGGAGGCCGTCAGATTGGAAGTGCAATCGAACTTACCATCGAAAAAGAAGTTCAGCAAAGTTACCTCACCCAACTTTGGAACCAGATTGAAAATCCGCTTACCGCCGAAAACAAACTGAATACCATCATCAATCGTGTGAGCCAGTATTTTACAGTTATTATTATACTTATTGCTGTTGGTTCCGCTATTTTCTGGTATTTCAACAATCCTGAAGTCGCACTTTTCGCCTTTACTTCGGTACTCATTATTGCCTGTCCATGCGCGCTGGCTTTAACGGTTCCGTTCACTTTCGGAAGTACCATCAGGCAATATGGCCGCAAAGGTTTTTACCTGAAAAACACAGCGGTAATCGAACATCTTTACAAAGTTGACACGGTGGTTTTCGACAAAACCGGTACGATTACCAACGCTCAATCGTCCGAAATCCGGTTTGTGGGGAAAGAACTAAATTCAGTGCAACTCCAGCAGATTAAATCACTTGTTTTCCACTCATCTCATCCATTGAGTAAAGCCATTTTCAATTCCATAGACGGTGACGAACTGTTTGAAGTAAAAGACTTTCAGGAGATCCCTTCGCTGGGAATCACAGGATTGATACATGGTTTGAGATTAAATATAGGTTCCAGATATTTTGTTTCCGGAGAAAAAAAGGAGGATATAAACCTGAATACTGAAGTTTGGGTTTATCTTCAGGATGCGGTTGTTGGCCATTTTCAGCTCGAAAACGAATACCGCCCCGGCTTGCGCGAACTTATTCAGAAACTGCAAAAAACACACGAATTGCATCTTTTAACGGGCGATAATGATGCTGAAAGAGCCAACCTGATTCAATTTTTCGGTGACGGCAAAAGTTTACATTTCAACCAATCGCCAACTGATAAGCTAAACTATATCAGGAAATTACAAAAGGAAGGCCGGAAGGTTTTGATGATCGGAGATGGCTTAAACGATGCAGGTGCGCTGAACGAAAGCAATGTGGGAATTGTGATTGCCGACAATGTTTTCAATTTCTCGCCAGCCTGCGATGCCATTCTTCAATCGAAACAATTTGGCAAACTCGATAAATTCATGCAATTTACCCACCGAAGCATGACCATTGTGAAATTGGGATTCCTGATTTCATTTTTGTACAACATCGTGGGATTATCGTTTGCGGTCCAGGGAAACCTGACCCCTATTGTTGCAGCCATATTGATGCCAATAAGTTCGGTGTCGGTAGTTGCATTTGCAAGTTTTTCCATACATTTATCCGCAAAAGGTTACCGGTTGTGAAGTTTGATAAAATGAACGAAAAATAATTTATACAAGCAGGCATGTCAGTAGTAATCGTATTGGTTTTTGTAGCAATCATCATGGCAGGTATATTTTTGCTGGCATTTATCTGGTCGGTAAAAAATGGCCAGTACGAGGATACTTACACCCCATCGGTCAGGATATTGTTTGACGATCCGGCGGTGAAAGAGGAAGAAAAGATAATGGAAAAGGAGAAGGCACAGGCGAAAAGTCGCAGTGATCAGTCGCAGTTGGCAGAGAAAAAAGAAAGAAAGTCGCAGTAATCCCAGTCGCAGTTGGCAGAAAATGAAGAAAAATAGTCACACTGGTCAGTGCTCAGTTGGGAGCTACTTTAAACGTTGAACTTTAAACCTTAAACAGAGTCTGCAACTTGAAATTTGGAATTTGGAATTATTAAAAAACTAATACTCTATGGAACAACAAAAATTCTCTTACGACAACCGAATGACCCGCAATTTTGCAATTGCAACCATTGTTTGGGGGGTTGTTGGATTATTGATGGGCTTGCTCGTTGCCCTTCAAATATTTCTGCCTTGGATGAATTTCGGGCTCGAATTCACCACCTTCGGACGAACCCGGCCATTACACACCAATGCTGTGATTTTTGCCTTTGTCGGAAATGCTATTTTTACAGCAGTTTATTACTCGCTTCAACGTTTGCTGAAAACACGCATGTACAGCGAACTGTTAGGTAAAATCCATTTCTGGGGATGGCAGTCGATTATAGTGGCCGCAGCCGTTACTTTACTCGCAGGATTTACAACCGGTAAAGAATACGCCGAGCTTGAATGGCCCATCGACATTGCCATTACACTTGTTTGGGTAGTATTTGGATGGAACATGTTCGGAACAATTTTGCAACGCCGCACCAGTCACATTTATGTTTCAATCTGGTTTTACATTGCCACCTGGGTTACAGTTGCTGTTCTTCATATTTTCAATTCACTGGCAGTACCGGTTAGTTTCCTGAAAAGTTATACGCTGTATGCAGGCGTTCAGGATGCCTTGGTGCAATGGTGGTACGGACACAATGCAGTGGCATTCTTCCTGACAACCCCATTTCTGGGAATGATGTATTATTTTGTGCCCAAAGTTTCCGGACGACCTGTGTATTCCTACAAACTTTCAATCGTACACTTCTGGTCGCTCATTTTCCTTTATATATGGGCCGGACCACACCACTTGCTGTACAGTTCGCTGCCAGATTGGCTTCAGGCGCTTGGAACCACTTTTTCGGTCATGTTGCTTGCCCCAAGCTGGGGTGGCATGATAAACGGCCTGCTCACCCTGCGCGGTGCATGGGACAAAGTACGCAGGGATCCTATCCTGAAAATGTTTGTTGTAGGCATAACTGCTTATGGAATGTCCACTTTTGAAGGACCACTTTTGTCATTTAAAAGCGTGAACGCCATCAGTCACTTTACCGACTGGACAATCGGTCACGTTCATATCGGAGCATTGGGATGGAACGGATTGTTAACTTTCGGTATGATTTACTGGCTCGTTCCCCGAATTTACAACACAACTCTTTATTCGACCAAACTGGCCAATATCCACTTCTGGATTTCCACACTTGCAATTGTTTTTTATGCAGTACCACTTTATATCGGAGGAATTACGCAGGCTTTGATGTGGAAACAATTTACTCCTGACGGATTCCTGATGTACCCGAATTTTCTGGAAACAGTAACTCAGTTAATTCCGATGTACGCCATCAGGGCATTTGGCGGATTTTTATATGTTTCCGGATTCTTCATTCTGGTGTACAACATTGTAATGACAATAAAGGCAGGCTCGTTTGTTGCCGACGAAGAAGCACAGGCTCCGGCGCTGGAAGTAATGCCAGTTGGAAAAACATCGTCGGAATCAGGTCACCGTTTTCTTGAACGTAAACCCATCCGCTTCCTGATATTTGCAACCATTGCCATTCTGATCGGTGGAATCGTTGAAGTTATCCCGACTTACCTGATCAAATCAAATATTCCGACCATAACCAGTGTAAAACCATACACACCGCTCGAATTACAGGGAAGGGATATTTATGTGAAAGAAGGCTGCTACAACTGCCATTCGCAAATGATCCGGCCATTCCGCTCTGAAACAGAGCGATACGGAGAATACTCGAAAGCGGGCGAATCGGTGTACGACCATCCGTTCCAGTTTGGATCAAAACGAACCGGTCCGGACTTAGCGCGCGAAGGAGTAAAAACCGGAAGGAATTACAAGCCCGATGCATGGCACTACAACCATTTTATAGATCCGCAGAAAATGAACGAAGCATCGATTATGCCTGCTTATCCGTGGTTGGCTAAAAAGGAAATCGATATTCAATCGACTCCGGGAAAAATAAGGGCGATGAAATTATTGGGCGTCCCCTACCCCGACAACTATGAACATCAGGCCATTGCCGATTTAAAAGCTCAGGCCGACAGTATTGCGAAAAATCTGGCAACTGCCGGAATACAAACCGACAGCAACCGCGAAATAATCGCTTTAATCGCTTATATGCAGCGACTTGGTGTTGACATTATGAATAAACCGGTAAAAGAATAAGCCATGGTAGGAGATACATTACGCAATATATTTCATGTTGAAATTTATGCATTGATAGGCTTTATAATTTTCTTCACTTTCTTCATCTTCGTTACCATCAATGCATTCAGGATGAAAAAAGAAGAAGTGGAAGAATTTAGTAATTTGCCGCTGGATGATCAGGAAGCACAAGGAGTGGTCAGTGATAAGTCGCAGTAAGCAAGAAAATATTAGCAACACTAATTTATAAGATAAATCAAACAATATTGCAAATTCTGAAATTATGCATACAAATGATGAGGATCAATTGAACAGACAGGAAGAAGTTCATCATGAAGTAGATGATGCCACGCAAATTAAATATTTTGGAGGCGATCATGAATACGATGGCATTAAAGAGCTTGACAATCCGCTTCCACCATGGTTGAAATACCTGTTTTATGTAACCATTGTCATCGCATTTTCCTATCTGATGCTGATATTTGTTTTTGAAGATGACGACTTTGTGCAGCGCAAAGAATACCGCAAAGAGATGATCGCAGCACGTGCGAAAACAGATGAAGCAGTGAATGAAGAGGCAACTAAAGCGGCAACAGTTGCTCCTCCAACGAAAGAAGAAATTCTTGCAGCCGGAAAGGTTACATTTGATAAAATCTGTATTGTTTGTCATGGTAAGTTTGGCGAAGGCCTTGTTGGACCCAACTTCACCGACGATTACTGGATTCACGGCGGAAACCCGGAAGATTTGCTCAAGGTTGTGAATGAAGGTGTTATTGAAAAAGGGATGATTTCGTATAAAAGTCAATTGAATAAAACCCAGATAAACAATGTGATCCAATATATTATTAGCTTGCACGGAACCAATCCTCCAAACCAGAAAGCGCCGGAGGGAGAGAAATTTGTAAAAAACTAACAGCCCCATCCACAACCCGTCCCCCAAGGGGAAGGGAGTTTGGTGACTGAATATTATTGATATTTATCTCTATAACGAAATTTTATATGTCAAAAAATCAAACCTGCAAGTACTGTTTTTTTAAGCCCCCTCTTTTGGAGGGGGTTGGGGGAGGCTTTAATGGATAATTTTCAGGAAACGACCTTCAGAGACCGGCCGTCAACATTTGGAAAAGATGGCAAGCGTGTTTGGCTTTTCCCGAAAATGCCCAAAGGGAAGTTGTACAATATCAGGCGAATTATTGCCTGGACATTGCTCACTTTTTTCTACCTGGCTCCATTCCTGAAAATCAATGGAGATCCTTTGATTTTTCTGAATTTTCTGCAACGCAAATTTGTATTGTTTGGAACGACTTTTTATCCGCAGGATTTTCATTTACTGGTACTGGCAATCATCACTTTGGTTGTGTTTATTGTATTGTTTACAGTTATCTACGGAAGGGTTTTCTGCGGTTGGGTTTGTCCGCAAACGGTTTTTATGGAGTTTTTATACCGACCCATCGAATACCTGATTGACGGCAATGCGGAACAACAAAAAGAACTGGCAGCGCAAGATGCTGATGCGATAAAAATCCTGAAGCGGATACTGAAACACAGCATTTACATGTTTATTTCGTTCTTCACCATTATCACATTTGTTTCCTATGTCACCGGCACTGACAAGCTTGGCGAAATTATAAATAGCTGGCCGCAGGAACGTTTCGGCCTGCTAATGGGTGTAATTGCATTTACAGGAGTTCATTATTTTGTGTTTGGATGGTTCCGCGAACAGGTTTGCACAGTAGTATGTCCTTATGGCAGATTGCAAGGGGTAATGCTCGATGTGAATACCATTTTGGTAGCCTACGATTACAAACGCGGTGAACCACGCAGAAATGCTGAACTCCGAAGAAGCGAACACGGCGATTGCATCAACTGCTTTAACTGTGTTGATGTTTGCCCGACCGGAATTGACATTCGTAACGGAACCCAACTCGAATGCATCAATTGTACCTCGTGCATCGATGCTTGTAATTCGGTAATGAAAAGGGTGAAAAAACCAAGCGGTTTGATACGTTTTGCTTCTGAAAAATCAATCTCGGAAGGAAAAAGGGTAAAGTTCAATGCACGTGTTATTGCATATTCAGCGGTGTTAATTGCCCTGTTGACCTTGATGATCTATTTATTCACTGTTCGCGGCGATGTGGAAACTTCAATCAACCGCTCGCCCGGAACCATGTTTCAGGAATACGGACAGGATCATTACAGCAATTTGTACAACCTGCAAATGGTGAACAAAACCAATTCAGACGTCAGTATCGAATTAAAACTACTATCTCCTGAAGGTGAAATTCTGCTGATGGGAGATTCCCTCAAAACAGAGAAAGGCGAAGTTGCCAACAGAAACCTGCTGGTGGTACTGAAAAAGGAAACCTTAAAATCGTCGAACAGCCATCTGGAAATTGGCATATTCGAAAATGGAATAATGATTGACAAAATATCGACATCGTTTGTCGGGCCAAATTCTCTGGACGGGAAAAAGTGATCAGTCACAGTAAACAGTCGCAGTGCGCAGGAGCGGTCATTTGTCATCATTTCATTTGTGTCAATTCAATGACAATAAATGACTAATAATGACAATTGAATGACTTGATGACAACAATAATAAAGAATAATTTTGGAACTTAATATTTGGAATTGATTGAGATATGAAGATAAAATTTAACTGGGGAACTGGAGTTGTATTGGCTTTGCTGGTGATGGTAGCCGGAATGAGTTTTTTGGTTTCAATAGCTGTTAGGCAAGATTTTGATTTGGTTGACAAGGACTATTATCAGAAATCAATCATTTACCAGCAACACATCGAAAAGGTTGAGAATACGGCCAAACTTGATGTGAAAATTGTTTTTGGACTTTCGGCAGACACATTGAAGCTGACATTTCCAGGTCTTGGAGATTATCAGAACGTGACCGGTAAAATTCATTTTTATAGTCCGGTTGAAGCAAGAAGGGATTATAACCTTGAAGTTAAAACGGATACTGCCTTTTTGCAGATCATTGATCTGAAAAACCTTGAAAAAGGAAGGTATCAGGTAAAAATCGATTGGACAGCAAACAAGGTTTCCTATTTTCAGGAAGAAGAGATTGTGATGCCGTAGAGACGCGATTCATCGCGTCTGATTCATCGCGTCTGATTCATCGTGTCTGATTCATCGCGTCTAAATAGTAATTTGCAAACAATTAAGACGTAATAAATTACGTCTCTACAAAAAACAAATATGGACTTCTTCACACCGCTAACCATTGGCCTTATCGGCAGTTTTCACTGTATTGGAATGTGTGGCCCAATTGTGGTTGCCCTTCCGCTGAAAAAGCACAACCTGATTTCAAAAATTTCCGGAGCTGTATTGTACAATTCGGGAAGGGTAGTCACTTACAGCATTTTGGGTATTTTATTCGGGTTGCTGGGTCGCGGAATTCACATGGCAGGTTTTCAGCAATGGACTTCCATTTTGCTCGGTGCAGCAATGATAATCAGCGTGTTGTTTCCATTCTTTTTCAGGGAGAAAATTACCATCGGCAACTTGTTTACAGGCTTTTCTGCACGTCTGATAGGCAGGCTTAGAAAACTATTCACCGACCGTTCGTATTTTTCGCTCCTGATGATCGGTTTACTGAACGGCTTATTGCCTTGCGGACTGGTTTATGTGGCGATTGCCGGAGCCATCAGTTCAGGAACAGTTCTGACAGGCGCACTTTTTATGATGTTTTTTGGAATTGGTACGATTCCGCTACTTTTAATCGCAACGTTGGCAAGTGATGCCATCGGACAACGGGTACGAAGCAAAATGCAAAAGGTAGTTCCTTACTTTGTTTTTATGCTTGGTGTGCTTTTTATCCTGAGGGGCATGTCGCTGGGTATTCCATTTATCAGTCCAAATGCTGAAAAATTGGCGCCTCATGTAAAGACCGAAGCTGGCAGTTGCTGCAAATAAATATTGAATTTTCATAAACATTCAAAGCTGTTTTGGGTTTCTTATGGCAAAACAGCTATTGAGCCAACAAGCATTTTGTTGAAAACCAAAAATCAGAAATGGATCAACCTAAGCGTAACAGATTAACCCGAAAGAAGAAACCTGAAAGTCAGGATAACTTCCCATTAAAAAAGAGCAAGTTGATTGTAAACGATATTTTTAAAATGATCTGCAATAAATCCTTTGTACTTCTGTCTGTTTTTATACTTTTCGCAGGCATAATTTCTTCAGGACAAAAAGCCTTCGACGACAAAACAAAAGATCCTGAGATTGGTATTGTTGAACATCTTGATGAGTTTATTCCCACCGATATTTATTTGATTGACGAGAACAACCAGCGGGTAGTTCTAACCGATTTAATCGACAAACCAACCATTATTAATTGGGTCTATTTCAGATGTCCCGGAATTTGCAGCCCCCTGATGGAAGGTTTGGCAAATGTAATGAACGCATCGGATATGGTTGCAGGTGTGGATTACCAGGTGCTTACCATCAGTTTTGATCCTACTGAAACCATTGATTTAGGCATTCGGAAAAAAGTAAACTATCTGAATCTGGTGGACAAAAAAGAGGAAATCAGTAATGGATGGAAGTTTTTTGTTTCGGATAGTGCAAGCATTGTAAAAGGAACCAATGCAACCGGGTTCAAATACAAAAGAACAGGAAATGACTTTCTGCATGCTGCATCAGTAACTGTGGTGAGCCCGAAAGGTAAAATTACCCGTTACATGAATGGCACTTATTTCCAGCCATTCGATTTAAAAATGGCAATTATCGAATCGTCAAAGGGAATGTCGGCGCCAACCATCAATAAAATAATGCAGTATTGCTTTTCGTACGATCCGGTTGGACAGGCCTATGTGCTGAATGTAACAAAGATAACCGGCACATTGATACTGTTCTTTGCCAGTATTTTTTTTCTGTTCCTGATATTTAAACCAAAAAGAAAAAAATAAACAAACATATTTTATCTATGCAAACAGCAACTCATCCTTCAAACGAGGTAAGTTACCTCGATTACAAAGGAAAATACAAAGGAATATTCGGATGGATATTTTCTACCGACCATAAGCGTATCGGCCTTTTATACATGTATTCGATGTTGGTCATGTTCGTGGTGGGCGTAGGTCTTGGACTGGCCATGAAACTTGAATTAATTGCACCGGGTAAAACCATCATGGATCCGGGAACATACAACGCAGTTTTTACGGTACATGGTGTAATCATGATTTTCATGATTGTAATACCTGGACTTCCGGCGGTATTTGGCAACTTTTTTCTCCCCATCATGATCGGAGCCAAAGACGTGTCTTTTCCGAAGTTAAACCTGCTATCCTGGTATTTCTATGTAGCGGGCGCATTGCTGGTAATTTCATCAGTACTTTTCGGAAACGGAACACCCGACACCGGATGGACTTTTTACGCTCCTTACAGTTTTAAATCGGGGACAAATTTGCTTCCTGCCATATTCGGAGCATTTGTGCTGGGATTTTCGTCTATTCTAACCGGATTAAACTTTATTGTGACCATACACAGGATGCGTGCACCAGGCATGACCTGGTTTAAAATGCCACTTTTCCCATGGTCGCTATACGGAACAGCCTGGATTCAGCTACTGGCAACCCCTGTTGTTGGAATTACACTGGTGCTTGTCGCTCTCGAACGAATTTTTAACATCGGGGTATTTGATCCTGCGTTGGGCGGCGACCCGATTTTATACCAGCATTTATTCTGGATATATTCCCACCCCGCCGTTTACGTAATGATACTTCCGGCGATGGGTGCCATTTCTGAAATTATTCCAACATTCTCGCAAAAACATATATTCGGATACCGGGCAATCATTGCTTCAACACTGGCCATTGCCTTTGTAGGTTACTTCGTTTGGGGTCACCACATGTTTACTTCAGGAATGAGCGGAACCGCACAATATACCTTTTCAATCCTGACATTTATAGTCGCCATACCAAGTGCCATAAAGGTATTTAACTGGATTTCAACCATGCACAAGGGTTCTATTAATCCTGAAGCTCCTTTTTTATGGGCTGTTAGTTTCATTTTTGTTTTCATGATCGGAGGTTTTTCCGGTTTGGTGCTTGGCGCATTGGCTGCGAATGTGCATGTTCACGATACAGCATTTGTGGTTGCACACTTTCACTTCATTGTATTTGGAGGCGTTGGTTTTGCTTTCTTCGGCGCCATCCACTATTGGTTCCCCAAAATGTTTGGCCGCATGTACGACAAAGTCTGGGCGAAAGTTGGATGGGCATTTTTTACCGTTGGATTCCTCACCCTATATTCCCCGATGTTTTACCTGGGAATGATGGGAATGCCACGCCGCTATTACGATTATTTACCCGAGTTTCATGCAGCAAATATCCTTTCATCGCTTGGTTCATGGGTTATGACATTTGGATTGCTTATCGTGGTAATCAACCTGTTCAGATCGGCTAAAAACGGACCAATTGCTGAAATGAACCCTTGGAACAGTAAGACACTTGAATGGACGGTGCCTTCGCCACCTCCTTTGGAAAATTTTGATGAAATACCTGTTTACGGAGAAAAAGACGGACCTTACGAATACTAAACTTTGACATCACTTTATGGAACATGTAGCACAACATTCAGATCCCCATTACGATCAGGAAGCATCAAAAATGGGAATGTGGCTTTTTATATTTACCGAGCTGCTCCTTTTTGGCGGTCTTTTCATCGTTTACGCCATATACCGGTTTATGAACCCAGAAGCCTTTCAAATGGCCGGAAAGGAACTAAATATTACGATTGGGGCAATCAATACCATTATTCTTCTGGTGAGCAGTATGACCATCGCCATGTCAACTTCCTCCCTTCAGAAAAAAAACAAAGGGTTGACAGTTCTTTTGCTCGAAATCACCATCATTCTTGCGGTCATTTTCCTGATCAACAAATATTTTGAATGGGGCGTTAAATTTGACCACGGGATCTGGCCGGGATCTGAACATTTATTAAATGATTTGGGGAAGGGTGAAATTCTGTTCTTCGGCCTGTATTTCGTAATGACCGGACTTCATGCACTTCACATTGTTGTTGGTCTTGTGATTATTGTAGTGGCACTGAACAAGATTCAGAAAGGGACCGTAAACGCCGATCGGCCTTCGTTGCTCGAAAATGCCGGTTTGTACTGGCACCTGGTCGATCTGATCTGGATATTCCTTTTCCCATTGTTCTATTTAATTCATTAAGAAATACTTTTCAAATGGAAACTGAAAAACATCATATAGTTCCTTACAGGGTTTACGTATATATTCTGATTGCACTGGTTGTCATGACATTCATGTCGATAGGGATCACCAAAATAAACCTTGGCGCTTATTCAGTATTGGGGGCAATGATATTTGCAACCGTTAAATCTGTATTGGTTTTAACATGGTTTATGCACCTGAAGTTCGATCAACCATTGCTGCGTTTCATGGTAGGTTTTGTCGTCCTGTTGTTTTTTGCTGTAATTTTTATCACATTTTTAGATTACTATTTCAGATAAAAGCTTATGTATATCTTATCTAATACTACAAATGCCTCCAATTTTGTGGCAGGGGTCGATAAGTCCTTTGTAATAATCATGGGCATATCCTTTGTCTTTCTGATCGGATTGACTTTTACAATGTTGTATTTTGTTTTCAAATACAACAAGCACAAAAACCCGGTTGCAACGCAGATAAAAGGAAGTACGAAGTTGGAAATTATCTGGACAATCATTCCAACGATTCTGGTTTTGGTCATGTTCTATTACGGTTGGGCTGGTTGGGCGCCAATGAAAAAAGCACCGGATGACAGTTTTAACATTAAAGTTACCGCAAGGATGTGGAATTTCACTTTCGAGTACGAAAACGGAAAAAGAACAGATACCCTTTTTGTTCCAATGGACAAAGCTGTTAAACTCAACCTTGTTTCGCTCGATGTAATACACAGTTTATACATTCCATCTTTCCGCGTAAAGGAAGATGTTGTCCCGGGCAGGGAAAAAATGGTATGGTTCATTGCCCAACGCGAAGGACTTTACGACTTGTTTTGTACTGAATACTGCGGACTAAACCACTCCTACATGATTAACACTGTAAAGGTAATGCCCGAACAGCAATTTAATTCCTGGTATGTTGATACCACGCAACAAGTTGCAGCAATAACTGATTCACCGGCTGCCAATGGAAAACGTATCATGAAAAACATTGGTTGTTTCGCCTGTCACTCGATAGATGGATCGAAACTAATCGGACCATCATTCAAAGGAATATACGGACATGAAGCTACTGTAATAACTGGCGGAAAAGAACGCGTGGTGATGGTTGATGACGAATACATCAAACGTTCAATATATGACCCGAATGCCGATGTGGTAAAAGGATTCAACAAAGGTTTAATGATGCCTTATGAAGGCCAGCTTTCCGACGAAGATATCGTTCAAATTACAGAGTACCTGAAAACCTTAAAATAAGGGATGTTAGTTTAATCTGATATTGGTTTTCCGGTTGAGTCATGATCCAATTTGATATTTTCGTAAATTTGTAAAAAATTCAACTATGGAACACGATGCAATAAAACTTGAATTAATTGGCTGGCTGACCAAGCTTGACGATAATGAAACACTTGATTATCTGAAAGTGGTAAAGGATGCTTGCGATTCTAAAACGGATTGGTGGCTCGACTTGTCAGATGTGCAGAAATCCGGAATCGAGAGAGGATTAAAAGATATTGAAGCTGGCAGAGTTCATTCACATAACGATGTCAAGTTAAAGTATGGACTCTGATTATAAAATTTGCTGGACAGATGAAGCAATAAAAAATCTGGAATCCATATTGGATTATCTTAAAAGCAGATGGACACAACGCGAAATTGATAATTTCAGAAAAAGATTAGGCAAACAGATCAAACTAATTGAAAATAATCCAAATTTATTTCCTCGTTCTGATTACAACAGACGTTTACGAAAAGCAGTATTGAGCAAACATACTACTATTTTCTATGAGGTATCCGGACAAATGATCTATCTGGTATATTTATTTAATAATCAACAGAGTGTCGAAAGAATAAAATAAATCAGATCCCCGCAATAATGACAAAAAAGAGTTTGATTTTCTGGATAAAAATAATTTTAGAACTGGGCAAAGTGCGTATATCTTTGCCCATTGCTTTATCTGCTCTAGTAGGTTTTACCATGAAAACAGGCTCATTTGGCAGTGAAGTATGGATGCTGATGTCAGGAGTTTTTCTAATGTCGTGCAGTTCGGGAGCGATTAACCATATTCAGGAATACAAAACGGATGCCTTGATGCCAAGGACCAAAAACAGGCCTATCCCTTCAGGAAAAATAAGTGTGAAAGGTGCCATTTGGGTAGCATTTTTATTTTTTACTTTTGGTAGTGCTATTTTGTTCGCAAGTTTTCCACCAATCGTTTTTAATACCAGCTTTCTCACTTTGTTGTCATACAATGCAATTTATACCCCCCTAAAAAAAGTAACTGCCTTTGCGGTCGTTCCGGGTTCGCTGGTTGGGGCGTTGCCGCCATATATTGGTTGGTTTGCGGGCGGAGGCGCGCTGATTGACGAGCAAATTATCTGGGTTGCACTTTTCTTTTTTATCGGACAAATTCCTCATTTCTGGCTATTACTGCTCATGTTCGGGAAAGAATATACGTTGGCAGGTTACCCAAGCCTGAATTCAGTTTTCAGCGACAGCCAAATTAAACGGCTGAGTTATACATGGATTTTGGCCACTATTGCAACGGCCTTTATTGTTGCATTGACCGTATTGCAAGGAACAACAACCATGTTATTACTGTTGGTTTATATTTTTTACTTATTGTTTTCGCTTACTTCCGGAATAATGGTAAAAAAGGATATTCCGGTAAGGGCATCTTTTCTGAAGCTTAACTTTATGTACCTGTTAATGATGATCGTACTGATCATTGATAGTCTTTTTTCTACCGGAAAATTGTAAAAGCTTTAGAGCAAAAAACAAATGCCCAAATAAATTTGTTATCAGTATTCATTTCAAACAATAAAAACCATGAAAAACTCACCACGTTCGAAGAGATCAACTTCGAATCCTGCTAAAAATTTTATAGTCGGACTTTTATCCGGGATAATTATTTCAGGGTTGGTCGTCTATTTCTCATTTTCTAAATTGATGTTCTCTGTGAGCGAAAGCAAGTATAATTTTGAACAAACTGCTGAAATCCTCACCGAATCAGTAAAAGAAAACAATTGGAACCTTTCTCATCAATACGATTTGCAACAAACAATGGCCAAACATGGGCATGAAGTAAAACCGGTGAAGGTATTTTCAATTTGCAAGCCGGATATTGCAATCAGGGTATTAGGTACCGATGACGACCGGCATATTTCATCAATGATGCCTTGTCGTGTTGCCATTTACGAAAAAGCCGACGGAAAAACCTACATTGCACGAATGAATGCCGGATTATTTTCAATTCTTCTGGGCGGCAATGCAACAGCTGTTATGGGAGACGCTGGTTCCGGAAGTGAAAATATTTTGAAATCGGTTATAAAAGAATAAAATCATGAGGAAATTACTTTTCATTGCATTCATCAGCATTGCAATTGCAGCATGTTCGCCCAAACAAAAACCTGCCGACAAAGATAAAACTCCGGTAATGGTTGAAATGAAACTGAAAGTAGAAGGCATGACCTGCGACCATTGCGAAGCCTCCATCTCCACAGGAGTTAATTTACTTGCCGGAATCTACAGTATCAGCGCCAACCATGAAGACTCAACAGCTTTTGTCAGGTTCGATTCAACCAAAACCAATCTGAAAGAAATTTCGGAAGCAATTGCACTTCGGGGATTTGAGGTAAAATAATTAAAAAGGCCGCCCCAAACTAAATTGAGACGGCCTTATGTATTTTAGATTACTTGTAAAAGTTATTCAGGACAAAGAAACTCATCCACGTTTGCAGCGGCAATTTTTCCGGCTTCGATGGCACGAACCACAAGACTTGCACCGGCTTCAATGTCGCCACAGGCAAAGACTTTTTCGATGGAAGTCTGCTTCTTTGCATTCACCTTCACGTTGCCACGAGCATCGTATTCAATGCCCAGCTGATCGAGCAAACCGTTGTGAACTGGTTGGGTAAATCCCATAGAAAGCAATACCAAATCAACGTCAATAATTTCAGTAGTTCCGGGAATCTCTGTCATTACCCACCGTCCGGCTTCGTCTTTGCCCCATTCAACGCCCACCAGTTCAACCTGTTTAAGCTGGCCATTCTCACCGATCAGCCTTTTGGTAGATAAACTCCAGCGCCGCTCGCAACCTTCCATGTGTGAGCTTGAAGTGCGCAACGTAGCAGGCCAGTAGGGCCATGGGTTGTTGTCAGCTCGTTTGGATGTTGGTTTGGGTAGAATTTCTATTTGTGTAACACTTCTCGCCTTTTGACGAATGGAAGTTCCCACACAATCGGAACCTGTGTCGCCTCCACCAATTACCAGAACCCGTTTATCTTTGGCCAATATGCTGATATCTTCAGGAATAATTTCGCCTGCAATCCGTTTATTCGATTGCATCAGGAATTCCATGGCATAATAAACACCTTTCAAATCGCGACCTTCAACCGGTAAATCACGGGCCTGCTCAGCGCCATTGGCCAAAACCACAGCGTCAAACTTAGTCAGCAATTCGTCTCGGGTGATGTCAGTACCAACAGCTACATTTGGTTTAAAAATGATTCCTTCATCAAGGAATATTGCCAAACGACGATCGATTACTGTTTTACTTAGTTTGAAATCAGGAATTCCGTATCGGAGCAAACCACCAATTGCATTATTTTTCTCAAAGACAGTCACTTCATGTCCTGCCTGATTCAATAAATCAGCAGCCGAAAGTCCGGCTGGACCTGAGCCAACCACTGCAACTTTTTTTCCTGTACGAACTTCAGGAATACGTGGCTGTACAAATCCAAGGTTGAAAGCATGTTCAACCGTAGATGCTTCGTTTTCGCGAATAGTAACGGCTTCGTCGTGAATGGCCAATACACAGGCTTTTTCGCAGGGAGCAGGACAAACGCGACCTGTAAACTCCGGAAAACTGTTGCTCGAATGCAATACTTCGTATGCACCTTTCCAATCGGCTTTGTACACCAGATCCTGCCATTCCGGAATTTTACTTCCGACAGGGCAAACCCAGTGACAAAACGGAACACCGCAATCCATGCAGCGTGCAGCCTGTTCTTTACGGTCTTTATCGTCAAGCGTTTGCTCCACTTCGCCGTAGTCGTATATTCTGTCATTCAGCGGACGATAACCTGCTTCTTTTCGTCCTATTGTCATGAAACCTTTTGGATTTCCCATGGTAATGTATATTAATCAAAAATCAATAAATTAACTTTAATTCTATTCCGACCGAAATGAAGTTACCACTCTGAATAACATTATCTCCCGGTCGGTTACATTTGTTGTCTTTTCAACCCGGGGTTTCGCCCCGGGCTATTGATGTGCTGCCCCTTCAGGGCGAAAAAGCTGCAACTTGCAGTATCCAAAGCTTTCCCCCTTGGGGGGAACGGGAAGGGGGCTTCGCTACTCCTGATGTGTCGGATTATCTTCAGTCAACTGAAGTTTTTTCTCCAACTCACGAAGCTTTAACTCTTCAAGCACTTTCTTATACTCAAACGGAATTACCTTTACAAATTTTGGTAGGTATTCGTCCCAGTTGGTAAGAATTTTTGCCGCCATTGTACTTTGTGTATATAACAGGTGCTTGTTAATCAGATCCTGAAGTTCAACAATGTCTGCTTTGTCTTCAACCGGGCCAAGTTCAACCAATCCTTTGTTACAGAAGTAGGCAAAATTACCTTCCTCGTCGAGCACATAAGCAATACCTCCGCTCATTCCGGCAGCGAAATTACGTCCGGTAGTTCCCAGAACAACCACACGACCACCGGTCATGTATTCGCAACAATGGTCGCCGCTTCCTTCAATTACTGTTTTGGCTCCTGAATTTCGCACACAGAAACGTTCGCCGGCAACACCGCGGATAAATGCTTCTCCTGAAGTTGCACCATAAAAAGAAGTATTTCCGACGATGATATTTTCTTCAGGATTAAATGTTGTACCAACCGGCGGAACAACGATTATTCGTCCCCCTGAAAGTCCTTTCCCGATGTAATCATTGCTATCGCCTTCCAATCTGAAACTCAAACCTTTTACAAGGAAAGCGCCGAAACTTTGCCCGGCAGTTCCGGTAAAATTAGCCATGATCGTGTTGTTCGGCAATCCTTCTTCGCCGTAGCGACGTGAAATCTCGCCTGATAACATGGCGCCAACAGTACGGTCAACATTGGTGATGGTATGCGACAACCAAACTTTTTCCTTGCTTTTGATGGCTTTGTTAGCTTCACGGATGAGTGCATGGTCCATGTGATCATCAACCGATTTAATATTTGGAAAAGTATTGTGAATGTCATGATGTTTGGCTTCTTCAGGCATATAAATTATCTTGGAGAAGTCCATGTTTTTCATTTTCCAGTTCAGTACATCATTGTTTTGTTCGAGCAGATCGGCACGTCCAACAATTTCTTCGAAAGTTGTAAAACCAAGTTCCGCAAGATGTTCGCGAACTTCGGTGGCAATAAAACGGAAAAAATTAATGGCATATTCTGAGCGGCCTATGAACCGTTTGCGAAGTGTTTCATCCTGTGTGGCAATACCGGCAGGACAAGTATTCAGGTGACATTTCCTCATCATTATACAGCCCAAAGTAATGAGCGCTGATGTTGAAAATCCGAATTCTTCGCCACCCAACATTCCCATGATCACCACGTCGCGACCTGTTTTAAGCTGACCGTCAACCTGTAATTTTACACGACCCCGAAGGTTGTTCATTACCAATGTTTGCTGCGCTTCTGCAATACCCAATTCAGCTGGCAATCCGGCAAATTTTATTGAGCTGGCAGGACTTGCACCTGTACCGCCTTCGCAACCTGCAATGATAATCACATCTGAAAAAGCTTTTGCCACACCGGCGGCAATGGTCCCTACCCCATTTTCGGCAACCAGTTTTACCGAAACTTTCGCTCTCGGGTTGGTTACTTTCAGGTCGTAAATTAACTGCGCCAAATCTTCAATCGAATAAATATCATGGTGCGGCGGAGGGGAAATCAGCGTAATTCCGGGAGTTGAATTCCGGAGTTTCGCAATAATATTATTGACTTTAAAACCTGGCAACTGCCCGCCCTCGCCCGGTTTTGCTCCCTGTGCAATTTTAATCTGCAACTCATCAGCATTGATGAGGTAATTGTTGGTAACTCCAAATCGTCCCGAAGCAACCTGTTTGATCGCGCTGCGTTTATTGGTTCCAAAACGTTCGGCATCTTCGCCACCTTCACCCGTATTGCTTCGTCCGCCGATGGAATTCATTGCAACAGCCAAAGCTTCGTGGGCTTCTTTACTGATGGATCCGTACGACATGGCGCCGGTAACAAAACGTTTCATGATACTTTCAACAGGTTCGACCAGCGAGATATCAATCGGGTTCCGCTTATATTTCAGGCAACCGCGAATAAAGGTAGGTTTGGCATTTTCGGAATCCACCAATTTGGAGAATTCCTTGAATACGCTGTAATCGTTGGTACGTGTAGCCCATTGCAGCAATCCGATTGTTTCGGGGTTCCATGCGTGGTGCTCGCCGTTTTTACGGTAATGATAAGTTCCTACACTTTCAAAATTACTATTGATCAGGTGTTTCTTTTTTCCAAAAGCTTCCTTATGGAATAAAAGTGATTCCTGACAAATCTCTTCAAAACCCATTCCTCCAAATTTGGAAGCAGTTCCGGTAAAATATTTGGCAATTAGTTCATCGCTTATGCCCAATGCTTCAAATATCTGACACCCCTGATAACTCCGAAGAGTTGAGATTCCCATTTTTGACATCACTTTCAACAGACCTTTATCAATAGATTTGATATAGTTGTAGCGGGCTTCCGAATACTTCAGATTGATCTGTCCGTTTTTAACCATATCGTCGATGGCCGCAAAAGCCAGGTAAGGGTTCACCGAGCTGGCTCCATAGCCAAATAACAAGGCAAAATGTGCAATCTCGCGGGCTTCGCCAGTCTCAACAATGATCCCGATCTGCATCCTTTTTTGTGTCTGAATCAGGTGATGGTGTACGGCTGCGACTGCCAGTAATGATGGGATTGGAGCATATTCTGCGGAAACCTGACGGTCGGAAAGAATGATGAAATTCTTGCGGTCATCCACTGCTTTTTCGGCAAGTTTCAGCAAATTGTCAAATGCCTTTTGAAAACCCTCAGCACCATCTTTTACCGGAAATACCATGGGTAAAATGGCATGAGAAAACTGTTCGTGTTTCAGGTCTTTGATCTTTCCAAGGTCGGTATTGGTAATGATCGGCTCTTCGAATTTAATCAGTTTGGCGTGTTCCGTTGATTCGTCCAGAATGTTTGAATGCAATGAACCGATGTAATTGGTCAGCGACATAACAAGCCCTTCGCGGATAGAGTCGATAGGTGGATTGGTAACCTGTGCAAATACCTGGCGGAAATAATCGAAGAAACGATGTGGTTTTTCAGAGAAACATGCCAGCGGCGTATCATTACCCATCGAACTGGTAGGTTCAACTCCTGAAACGGCCATTGGGGTGATAATCATCTCCATATCTTCTTTCGAATAGCCAAAGACTTTCGACAAGGTAAAAAACTGATCGCCGAGTGATGAAGAAACACGTTGTTTCACTTCAATATCATCCATTACCAAACGATTTTCCTTCAGCCAGTTACCATATGGATTACGGGAGCTTAACTGTGCTTTTACCTCTTTATCAGGAATAATAATTCCCAATTTGGTATCAACCAGCAGAATTTTTCCGGGACGTAAACGGCCTTTTTCTTTCACATCTTCAGCAGGAAAAGTTTGCACCCCTACTTCCGATCCCATCACGATCATATCGTTTTTTGTAATAATGTATCTTGAAGGGCGCAATCCGTTACGGTCAAGGGTTCCGCCAATGTAACGTCCATCGGAAAAAACCATGGAAGCCGGGCCATCCCAGGGTTCCATAATGGTTGAATGGTATTCGTAGAAAGCCTTGAGACTGTCAGGAATCGGGTTTTTCGAGTTGAACGATTCAGGAATCATCATACACAATACATGAGGAATCGAACGTCCGGTCATGTGAAGGAATTCGAGCGTGTTGTCGAACGAAGCCGAGTCGGATTTATTGGGCTCGATAACCGGAAACAGTTTTTTCAGGTCTTCGCCAAAGACTTCCGATTTCAATAATCCTTCGCGCGCCTGCATCCACATGCGGTTGCCTTTTATGGTATTGATCTCGCCGTTGTGGGCAATCATGCGGAATGGCTGAGCCAGATCCCATGTTGGAAAAGTATTGGTGCTGAACCTTGAATGTACCAAAGCAATGGCGCTGGTAAATTTCGGATGTGTCAAATCTTTGTAATAATCCCTTAACTGACCCGGTGTTAACATTCCTTTGTAAATGATGGTCCGGGAAGATAAACTGACGATATAGAAGGCACCTTTGGATTTAAGATTGGATTCTCTTATCTCTTGTGCGGTCTGTTTGCGGGCAAGGTATAATTTCTGCTCCAGCACATCCTGTTCAAGGTCGGCTTTCACAAATATTTGCCTTACATAAGGTTCTGCCAGTTTTGCAATTTCGCCAGGTGCGGAGCTATCAACAGCCACATCGCGGTATTCGATCAGTTCAAGTCCTTCCTGTTTGATGTACTTACTTAAAATTTCCTGACAAATATTGGCCTCCTCCTTATCCTGAGGCAGAAAAATCAAACCTGTTCCGAACTTGCCTGAAGCCGGAATATTCACCTTCAAAACTTCCTTGATATATTGATCAGGTATTTGCATTAAAATACCGGCGCCATCACCTGTTTTATTGTCAGAACCGGTAGCGCCACGGTGATCCATATTTTCAAGAACCTCTAATCCCCGTTCGATAATTTCATGCGATTTCTGCCCCTTGATATGGGCAACAAAACCGATTCCGCAATTATCGTGCTCATTGGCCGGATCGTACAACCCCTGCGCCTTTGGATATCCTATACTCATTGTCTTTATTTTTTAATATCTTGTTTTCACAAAAAGCTTAAAGATCATCAGTTAAAAAATCATTCTGAACGAAACAATCGACAAATACTGAGAATTTATAAGCAAATCAATCTTTTTTCTTACGAACTGAAAGCGAAAGTAGTTATTTTTACAGAAAATTCAAATTCTATAAAACGAATAGAAATGAGAAATTAAATCGTTCTGGTATGAAAAGCTTCATACAAAACACACAAAACGCTGAATAACAGAATATTAAAAATACAATCCAACCATTTCTTTTAATCGGGCAGAAATCAATAAATAACGATAAATTAACAAATCCTGACAAACTGCTCGATTAAAATTCAAACTGCTTACATGTTGATAAAAAGCAATTAAGTCTCTCCCAGCAATTTTGCATAGGCTATTTCTATTTCCTGAAATTCATAACCTTCAATAACCATTTCCATTTTTCCGGCAATCTGTTCAAGACATAAATTTCCAAGACTACCCTGATGGGTATGATTTATCTCGCGGCCTGGCTTGTAGTTTCCTTCGTTAATCTGGCCGCCAACAGCTTTATATGCGTCCCGGAACGGCACACCCTGCATTACAAGTTTATTCACATCTTCAACACTGAACACGTATTTGTACCGATCATCGTCCAGTAAATTTTTTGTCACCGCCATATTATCGATTGCAAAACCGGCAATACTTATGCAATCCATTAATTCCTGAAATGCAGGTAGAAAAACTTCCTTCAGAATTTGCAGGTCGCGGAAATAACCACTTGGAAGATTATTGGTCATGAGGCTGATTTGATAAGGAATAGCCTGAATTTTATTGCAATGCGAGCGAACGAGTTCAAACACATCGGGGTTTTTTTTGTGTGGCATGATGCTCGAACCGGTAGTCAGCTCGTCGGGAAGCGAAACAAAGCCAAAATTCTGACTCATGAACAAACAAACATCAAAAGCGAATTTCGAAATAGTTGCAGCCACCGACGACAAAGCAAAAGCGACGGTTTTCTCCATCTTTCCGCGTCCCATCTGGGCATAAATCACATTGTAGTTCATCGATTCGAAACCAAGTAAATCGGTCGTCATTTGCCGGTCGAGCGGAAAGGAAGAACCATATCCGGCAGCCGAACCAAGTGGATTCTGGTTGGTAATTTTATATGCAGCCTGCAACAAAACCAAATCGTCAACCAAACTTTCGGCATAAGCGCTAAACCACAATCCGAAAGACGATGGCATGGCAACCTGTAAATGCGTATAACCCGGCATAAGGTATTGTTTGTTCGCGTCGGCTTTGGCCATCAACTTTTCAAACAATTCATTGGTGGCGACTACCAGTTTTTGAATTTCAGAACGGGTAAAAAGTTTCAGGTCAAGCAAAACCTGGTCGTTGCGCGAACGCCCGCTGTGAATCTTTTTACCTATGTCACCCAATTTGCGGGTCAGCATCAACTCAACCTGAGAATGCACATCTTCCACTCCATCCTCAATCAGAAACCCTCCGCTTTCAATCAAACGGTAAATTTCAATCAGTTCTGTCTGGAGTTCGGCAAGCTCACTCCCGGTAAGCAAATTAATGGATTGCAACATTTTAGCATGAGCAATCGATCCCAGCACATCGTATTTTGCCAGGTACAAATCCAGTTCCCGATCTTTTCCAACTGTAAATTTTTCGATGAGTTCGTTAACCGATATTCCTTTATCCCAGAGTTTCATAGTAATAGTATTTTGAAGCCTCAAATATAAATCAAAATAGGGGTTTATACTTTTCAAGTGAATTTTTATTCAAATGCCTCCTGTTTTTTAATGTAGGTTTGATCTTTAGCCATTTCAGTTGCATCCTAAATATCCTGAAGTTGAAAAAATGACATTTTCCGAAAACACAACTGCCAAATTGACTTCGGAAAATGACAAAATTTCACACTATACATCTAATTACTAAGTCATTAAATGACACAAACACCTATTTATGCATTGGCATTTTATTTGAAAACCGAAGTTTGAAAACAAAAATTAAATTCATTGTTTAACTAAAGAAAAGGAGGACTAAACTATGGCACTCATGAAATTTCAGGATCAATTTCCGTCCATGTTTAACCGTTTTTTTGAAAACGATTTATTTGATTGGACAACGAGAAATTTTTCCAACACAAACACAACACTTCCTTCAGTAAACATTAGGGAAGATGAAAATGGTTTTGAAGTTGACATGGCAGCACCCGGTTTTGAAAAGAAAGATTTCAAAATCGAATTAATCAACAATTTGCTGACTATTTCGTCGGAGAAAAAAGTTGAAACTGAGACAAAGGAAGGACAGCAGTTTACCCGTCAGGAGTTTAGCTATCAGTCTTTCAGCCGCTCGTTTACCTTGCCGAATACCGTTGAAGGTGAAAAAATTCAGGCAAAGTATGAAAACGGAATATTAAAAGTTGCAATTCCGAAAAAAGAGGAAGCTAAACCTAAACCTGTTAAGCAAATTGAGATTAATTAATTAAGAATGATATAGACGGCTTGCCAAAAGCCGTCTATATTTTAAAACAGAGTTGTTTAATCCCAAAAAACTAACTATTATGAAACGCATTGGTTATCTTACCATTGCATTTCTACTATGTTTAGGTAGCTGCAATGGACAATCGGTAAAAGGGAAAAAGGAAACTGCTGATAAAAACTTACCAAAAACCGATATAAAGGTCAACAAGGAATACGATAAGGATGGAAATCTTATCAGGTACGATTCTACCTATTCGTATTTCTATTCCAACATTTTAAATGATACAATATTGGGAGACAGCATCTTTAGTAATTTTAAAAATCAATTCAATCAACAGTATTTTTTCTCGCAGAAACCATATTTTAATGATTTCTTTTTTCAGGATTCGTTATTGAAGTATGATTTTTACAGGAATGATTTCTTTTCAAACAGGTTTAAAAACAACATGCAACAAATGGATAAGCTTTTCATGGAAATGGATTCGATTAAAAACTATTATTTTCAACAGCAACAGTTTCCTGAATTGAAAAACAAAAAACAAGTTCCAAAGAAAAGCAATTGATTTTTAATTAAGGGTAAAGGGAAACTGTCATGGTTTCCCTTTATACGAATAAAAGGCAAGGGAATGCCAGTTTACGGAAAAGCCGGCATGTTTGGCGATTTATTGGTTCAGTTACAAATTGATATTCCGGAAAATATTACACCCATTCAAAAAAACCTGTTTGAACAACTGAAGAAAAGTTTTAACTAATCATGAACTTCTGTTACCAGTTTATATTGTAACTTGCACGAACATTGTCGCAAACAGTTTACCATTTATTTCTTAAAACACTCATTATGAAACGTCGTGACTTTATCAGTAAAACAGTTTTGGCTGCTCCTGTATTCAGCCTTTTCCCAGCCGATTTGTCGTTTATTGCACGAGAATCTTCACCTGCAGGTAAGCTTGAAAAGAGAGCTTTGGGCAAAACCGGCGAGATGCTTTCAGTGATCGGTTTCGGTGGAATAATCGTTATGGATGCAACTCCGGAAGATGCTGCTGCCTCTGTGAAGTTCGCCATTGATGCAGGCGTTAACCACTTCGATGTAGCTCCATCATACGGCGATGCTGAAGTTAAACTTGGACCGGCTTTGGAACCCTACCGGAAAAATGTATTTCTATCCTGTAAAACCGGCAAACGCACAAAAGATGATGCCCGTAAGGAATTGGAGCAATCGCTCAAAAACCTTCGGACGGATCATTTTGATCTGTATCAGCTACATGCGGTAACTTCACTTGAAGATGTTAAAACGATATTTGAGCCGGGTGGTGCAATGGAAACTTTCCTCGAAGCAAAAAAAGAGGGTAAAATCAGGTATATCGGATTTTCTGCACATTCGGTTGAAGCCGCAATGGCTTTAATGAATGGATTCGATTTCGATTCCATCATGTTCCCTTTCAATTATGTCACCTGGAATGTTGGTAATTTTGGACCGCAGGTTCTGGAACTTGCCCGGCAGAAGAAAATGGGAATTATTGCATTAAAAGCAATGGCAAAAGGGCCGTGGCCAAAAGATGCAGACCGTTCGAAATACCCAAAGTGCTGGTACGAACCCCTTTTGGGCGAGGAAGATATAAGAATGGGATTACGTTTTACATTATCGCACCCGGTAACAAACGCCATTACCCCGGGCGATGCCGAGCTGTTTAAAATTGCCATTAATATGAGAGATACACTCAGTCCGTTGAGCAATAAGGAAGTGGCAGCTATCAAGACAAAAGCGACAACTGCTACACCATTGTTTCGGTATAGTGGATGATCTTAACAGGCAATTTAATACTACAACTTGATAAATTTTTCACTGATCCCATTAGAAAACCTAACAAAGTAGGTTCCCTTAGGCAAGTGTGAAACATCAAATTTCGCATAAGTGCCGTTTGCTGCTTTTTCGATCAGTTTGACACCAGCGGCTGAGTGAATTGAGACATTAGAATTAGCCGATTCAATACCACTTACGGTCAGTTCTGTCAGACATGGATTCGGATAAAGCTGAACCTTGTTATTTTTGCCTGAATCTTTAGAAGACAAAATGGTTACAAGCAATTCAACAGCCCTCTTGCCACTCTGATCAACCGCCGCAATTTCAACTTTATCGTTTGAGTTTAACGAAATATCATAAGTAAAGGGCTTACTCTTTAAAATTTGAGGTTGGTGCTGAACTTCTCCGACTTTTACACCATTCACCAAAATCTCGTAAGATTTTAATGGAGAATCTCCGGCAAATGCATTATCCCAATATAATCTATCTCCCTCTTTTCTCAGATTTTGGGGTGGAGTCAATCCTACTTTAGATAATTGGAAGTAGTTAGAATTTGGTTTAAGTGATTTTGTAAGTTCTTCCGTTTTTTTACGCTCGATCTCATCAATCCCCTCCGGTTCTATTTGTGCTGCATAAAAATTCTGGATCAACTGACATTTCTGAGAATCTTCATCAATATGCCCTATACCGATAATAGCCGTATGTACTCCCGGGGTTGTAAGGCTATACTCAATAAGTGGCCTGCTAGGCAATTCTTGCGTGCCAACCTGAAGGAAAACATCATCAGAAGAACCTGACCACCTTGGAGCTTTATGATACAAAGCAGCATCAGCAAATATTTTCATAGCGATAATGCCCATACCTTTCGCAGAAGCAACGGGTATCACATTATGCTGCATGTTATATTTTGTTTTATCGTTTGAATTAATGGCAACTAAAACCGCTTCAAGAACTCCATATTCATCTCGCTGAATCATATCAATCATTACAGGAGGACTGGTGTGACCAGAAAATCCGATATGCCGAATCAGTTTTTCATTTTTTGGATTCATTCCTGTTAGATTTGTTCCATCACGAAAATCGCGCAATGCAACTAATGCTCCAAAATTTTTTGAAGGATCGAGAGGTGTTTCCAGACCTTCATATAATACATTAACATTTTCTGTATCTTTTACTGAATGAATTAACATCATGTCCAGATACGCTCCTTCCGGATAATTTCCCTTGTTATCTCCAAAGATTTGACTCAAAGACCTTTTTAAATCATCAATTGCACATTTAACATTAGGTCTCCCATTTGATGTATTTGAAACGACCGGCAATTCAGGATAACCTGAATTACCCCATCGCATGTGGGTTTTGCTGGTTATCCAAATAGAATTTCGTAGATTTTCGTCATAGTTTGGTTCTCCTGAAATCAAATTCATCTCAACAAAAGCCTTGTGATAATTCAATTGACTGTTTCCATAAAGGTTCGAAGTATCAAAATAATTGATTCCAAGCTTAATAGCCTTAATTATTATTGCAACAGGGTTCGTTCCAGAAGGTGGCCACTGCACACCTGCCTGCCCACCTAAACCCATTGTAGTTACCTCAAAATCAAAACTTCCAAATTTTCGTTTCAAAATTAGAGGAAGCCGCTCAACAGAAATTTCCTCTGCTGATATTGAAGCTGGCCTGAGGCATGCCAATGGAAATAAAGAAATTGTGGCCGTAGTAGTAACCGAGGTTCTGATAAAATTTCGACGCGACAGGAAATATTTCTCAAATGCTTTCATATTGACCGTAATTTAAGTTGGTTAAATATAATGAATTATAAGCAATCAATCTTAGTAAAAGACAACGTGAATATTAAATGATTGTTGAAATAACAGGTTGAAAAAGCTATTTTCCACACCGTACCCAAATTTTTTCCGCATCAAGTTTAATTATTGCCGGAGTTTGCAGTTGTCCGGGTTCGCCATCGAAATGATAATAAGGTGTATCGGCCAGTTCCAGCTCAATTTGTTTGGCCTTGAAACATTCAACAAACGGGAGTTTGGGCATCAGCTTGGTAAACAAGGCTACCGCAAAAACCGGCATCCATATTTTTGCAAATTTGCGCACCACCACCACATCAATCAATCCGTCGGTCATGCTGGCGGCAGGTGCAATAAACGCATTGTTGCCAAATTGCGAAGCATTGGCAAAAGTAACCAGGAAAACAGGCTTTTCGACCAAAACCCCGTCAATTTTCATTCGTACACCAAGCGGTTTGTAAAAAATACTTTCCTGAATAACCAACTGTACATATTTCAGAAATCCACGTGATGCAGCTTTGCTCATTTTATGGGCAACAAGCGCATCGAATCCGATACCACTAGTACAAAGGAAATGCTGGTTATTAAGTTTGCATACATCCAACTGAATGTTTTTCCCTTCAATCAAAGTACGGGCACTTTTACGCATGTTCATAGAAATTCCAAGTTCGCGGGCAAGACCATTTCCAGAGCCCATCGGGATTATTCCCATCAACGTATGTGATCCTATCAATCCTTTTGCAACTTCATTAACAGTTCCGTCGCCACCCACTGCAACTACCAAATCAAACCCATTGGCTAAAGCCTGAGATGCAAGTTCTGTGGCATGTCCGGGATGATTTGTAAAGGAATATTCAACCGAACAACTATTCATCTTTAAATACGGAGCGACGATATCAAGAGCGCTGGCCCCATTCTGATGGCCTGCATATTTATTAATGATCAGAAATATTTTATTTTTTTGTTGTGGCATTGTTGCTTTTCTATATATTTTTGAGACGTAATGAGAGACATGATAAGAGACGCGATAAATCGTGTCTCTACGGGTTATCGGTTAATAAAATCATCGTGTAAAACCTGCATGTATGCTTTTGGAAATGCTAAATCCACAGATTTATCTATTGGTTTCGAAACAAAATCATTTCTGTTCTGATCGAAATAAAAACTTCCTTCAGGAACAACATATCCCCAACCTGAATCGAGCATGTAAAATGCGTGGGGCTGTGATGAAAAAAAATCTTTCGCGAATGGAGCAGGATCAGTTTCCCAACCCAACTGATGAACGAGCGAAGTACCAAAGTCAACCTGTTGCGTAATGGTTTCAATCCGCTGCAATGTGTCAACTACCCCACCCGACCAAATCAACGGTATCCGATACGATGCCGGATCGGTAATGTCTGTCGGTCCCGGCGGCAAAGTTCCATGATCGGATGTTACTATTAATAAAGTGTTCTCCCAAAGCGGCGATTTCCGGAACGAATCGATAAATGCACCCAGACAACTGTCGGTATATGCCACCGAATTCAGGTATTTTTCTTCGTTTGAACTTCCGGGGAACTTCGAAAACGGCACATCATAAGGCGGATGACTGCTAATGGTATAAATGGTTTTCATAAAAGGCTCCTTTTCAGTTTTCAAATCTTCGGTGGCTCGTTCAAAAACATATCCATCGGGAACTCCCCATTTTGTCATTCTGCCCAATTCCGATGGAAAATCAGCCTTTGTGACCAACTTCCCAAAATTGCCCTTCAGTACAAATGTTTTCAGGTTATAAAAATTGATGTCACCCCCGTAATAAAAGGAGGTATTGTAGTTTTTTCGGTTAAAATACTCCGGAAGCAATGTCAAACCAATTGATTTCTCAGGATAAACCATGATTGAAGTGCTTAGCAATGATGGATATCCGCCAAGCAATGCAGAAATACCGCGGTCAGAACGGTTTCCGGTTGAATAAAAGGAAGTGAAAACCGTACTTTTGGTGCAAAGAGAATCCAGATTGGGCGCAATTCCGTGCAATCCGCCCAAAGGAGCGATTACTTTATTGGTGAAACTCTCCAAAATAATGAGGATTACATTGGGTTGTTTCTCCGGATTCAACTTCAGGAGTTGCGGCCTGGTAATTAGTGTGTCGTTTTTTTGATATTCACTAAAAATCCGCAGGCTCTCATCCTTTTCCATATAGGCACATGGATTCGAAAACCGTTTGCGTTTTTCAACCGATTTTGCAAAATTCCACAAATAATTGATTGCTGCCTGATTGACATATAACTTTGAACTAAAGGCTACCGAACTAAGATTCAGCGGCGAAGTATCCAATCCACCGCGTATTGGGAGAATCAAGCTTGCTACTATTAATAGTTGAATCAAAGGAAAATACCATTTAACCCTACCTTCAGGAGAAAAACCATCAGGAAATATTTTTCTGTATATAAAAAGAAAGCCAAAGATTAAACTTCCTGAAATCAGCAAACCCAGCAATACATCTAATACTGAAACTGATGCTCCTATGGCCACCGGATCGCCGAGATAATTGAATACAGTGACATTCACACGGGTTCCCCAATGTGGGTACAAACCCAAATCAAGCACGATTAAGGCGGATGCAACAATCAAAAAAAGCAGTGTATATATATGTATGAAACGATTAATAAACTTCGATGGCAAAACAATACGGAAGCACAAAAGTAATCCAGGCAGTAAAAGCAGATAACAAGCGGTTGAAACGTCCATTATCAAACCATGCCAAAATATTCCCAAAATCTCACCTGAAGATAATTGACCGGTTATTTTAAAATTCCATATCAGAAATAAGATCTTGGCAACCCAAAGGAAAGTCATCCAGAATAGAAAATACTTCAAAAGCCGTAACAATTGTTGCCTCATGAAATTCAGGTTTGCATTATGATTTAATTGAAAATGGAATGCAAATATAACAAAACTGAACTTCGCAATTTTATAGCGCTGAAAATCCTGACGAATTAATACAAAACAAAAAAGATGATTGTTTTTTGGATTTCAGGTGGAAAACAGAAATACAAAGACAAAATGAGAATCAATTCGATAAATTTACTTTTTATTCCAACAACAAGACTTATTATATCTTTTTGATATTTTTTAAATGTCATTAGATACATTTTAATATATACACACCGCATTTCGCGACTATTTGATTTGCAAACATTTAGAAACACAAATCAAAACATCATTTTTATCATTTTTAGCAATATACCCTCATTTTTTAGACTAATACCTCATTTTTACATGTTTTTTAAGAATACAACCCCATTTTTTTTTAGCATTTCGTTTGTTAATTTATCTTTAATTCACACACACCCCCTATTTAAAAATAAACAACAATAGAAATAATACATACTTTTGGCCAAGCATATCAAACGAAAGGGGTGCTTCTGGAAAAAAGTTGTTTTTTATTAAATGATCCCCCAAAAATTAGATGCAGATAGATAATAAAACAAATAAAATTTTTTAACACTTAAAATTAAGTATCATGAAAAAGAAAATTACCCTCATTGTTTTTACAATTCTTGCGATTTGTACTTTGAATGTTAACGCACAAGAAGTAGAAGAAAAAGAATCACCTTTCACAGCAGGAGCTGATTTTTACAGCAACTATGTATGGAGAGGATCATTATTAGGTACAGGACCTGCCTTCCAACCCTCAGTAAAATTTAGTACTGGCGGTTTAACCATCGGAGTATGGGGATCATTCGATGCAGCTGGCTATGCAGAAGCAGATCCATACATTTCTTATGCATTCTCAAATGGTCTTAGCATTGGCGTAACAGACTATTATTATCCAAGATCTGGAGGTTCATTCACCGCAGATTCAACAAATGCTGTAGAAATCAACCTTGGTTATGCCATTGGCGGTTTAAGCTTAAGCGCAAACTACATTGTAAACGAAGCCTCTGTAGCAGCATCGGCTGGTGAAGACAAATACTTTCAGGCCGCCTATGCCTTTAAAAATTTCAGCTTAACAGTTGGCGCAGGAGACGGTTGGCATACTTCAGATGGAGAATTTAATGTTTGCCATGTAGGTATTGGAACAGGTAAAGTAATTAAAATCACCGATAGCTTCTCTATTCCGGTAACCGGACAGGTAATATTCAATCCTGATAAAAATCAGATGTTTATGGTTGTAGGATTTTCCCTGTAAAACTTTATTAGATTAAGATTATTCAAATTAAAACAATATATCATGAAAAAGATTGAAGCGATTATACGCAAAACCAAATTCGAAGATGTTAAAGTAGCACTCAACGAAGCAGGTATTGAATTCTTCTCTTTCTGGGATGTACGCGGTGTTGGCCAGACCAGGGAAGGTCGGGTTTACAGAGGCGTTGCTTACGACACCAGTACCATCGAACGCACCATACTTTCCATTATTGTACGGAATAAAAACGTAGAAAAAACGGTATTGGCAATCATGACAGCTGCCAGAACCGGTGAAATTGGCGATGGAAAAATATTCGTCTCGACCATCGACGAATCATACCGAATCAGAACCGGTGAATTTGGAGATGAGTCATTATTCATAAAAGGGAAAGAAATTTAAAAACAACTGAAAAATTATCAATCATGGACGAAGTAACACTCACAACTCTGGCCGAATCCGCAGCGGACATGGCCAGATCAATAGATACCATCTGGGTTTTAATAACAGCTGCTCTGGTATTCTTCATGCAAGCAGGTTTTGCCCTGGTAGAAGCGGGATTCACCCGTTCGAAAAACACGGTAAATATCCTATATAAAAACCTGATGGACTTCTCTGTAGGCTCAATTGTATTCTGGGTATTGGGTTTTGGTCTGATGTTCGGAACAGATATCGCCGGTTTCATCGGAACTCCCGATTTATTTTTCAAGAACGGATGGACTGGAGGAATACCTGCAGAAGCTTTCCTGATTTTCCAAACTGTATTTGCTGCAACAGCCGCAACTATTGTTTCAGGAGCTATGGCAGAACGTACTGAATTTAAATCATACCTGATCTTTTCACTTGTAGTTTCTGCGGTCATTTATCCTGTTTCAGGTCACTGGATCTGGGGCGGAGGTTGGTTATCGCAACTGGCAACTCCTTTCCACGATTTTGCCGGTTCAACAGTGGTACACATGGTCGGCGGAGTGGTTGCTTTAACAGGAGCGATGGCTCTTGGTCCACGCATAGGTAAATACACTGGTAAAAAAGTAAATGCTATTCCCGGTCACAGCATGACCCTCGGAGCTTTGGGCGTATTTATCCTATGGCTTGGATGGTTCGGATTTAACCCAGGATCGCAGCTGGCTGCTTCGGGATCTGCAAATGCCACAGCAATCTCACACATTTTCGTTACTACCAACCTTGCAGCCGTTGCCGGATCAATTGCGGCGTTAATTATCAGTTGGATTAAATGGGGAAAACCAAGTTTAAGTTTTGCATTGAATGGCGCTTTGGCCGGATTGGTTGGAGTAACTGCCGGTTGCGCCGTCGTTACAGCTACCGGAGCCCTTTTAATTGGCCTCATCGCAGGAACAGTACTTGTATTTGCAGTAACCTTTATCGATAATGTGCTTCATATAGATGATCCAGTTGGCGCAATATCTGTACATGGAGTTTGTGGAGCTTTGGGAACCATCATGGTTGGTTTATTTTCAGAATCAACTGGTCTTTTTTATGGACACGGAACAGCTCAACTTGTTTCACAGCTTATTGGTGTAGTTGCAGTAGCAGCATGGGCTGGGGTAACCGGATTTATACTATTCAAAATATTAAAAGTAGCCGTAGGTTTGAGAGTTCCAAAACGTATCGAGGAAGAAGGTTTGGACATTTACGAACACGGAGAAAGCGCTTACAATTAATAAATGTTTCTTCAACAATTAGATTTGTTGTTTTTCAAGAAGAGGGGACTGTTGGGGGACAGGCCTCTCTTTCTTTTTGCACCTGAGAGCAAAGAATAATGTCTCTTTTCCTAAAACCTAAATTCTGACACTTTGTGCATTTTTTCAGCATATTACAATCTATTTTTCATTATTTATTAATTTTATATATCTATTTTAATTAAAATACCCCTATTTGTTATACACCGTATTAATATTTTTATATTTTTGTTCGAATAAATAATTATAAACTTTCAGGAAAAACCCATTCCTGATTTCACTAATCCAAAATTTAATTGACATGAAGAAAATTGAAGCCATCGTTAGAAAAACCAAATTTGAGGAAGTACGGGCAGCACTGCACGATGCCGACATCGACTTTCTTTCCTGGTGGGAAGTAAAAGGACAGGGAACCGCCAGGCAGGGACTCATATTTCGCGGAATTGCCTACGACGTAAATTCTATTGCGCGTATTTGCATTTCATTTGTTGTACGCGACATCAATGTCGAAAAATCGATCAATGCCATTCTCGAATCGGCCTATACCGGCGAAAGCGGTGACGGAAGAATTTTTGTAAGCGACATCGCTCAATCCATCCGCATCCGAACCAAAGACCGTGGCGACGAATCCCTCTACAACAAATAATTCAGAAGCATATCCTATGAATACAAAAATAAAATACGCCGGGATGGCATTACTCGGATTAATTGCCCCCACTCTCCTTTTTGCTCAGGAAGCTGCCGTGGCAGTCGCAGAACCAACTCCTTATATTGATTTTGGCAACACTGCATGGATGATTGTTGCAACAGCGCTGGTAATGCTGATGACTATTCCCGGCCTGGCTTTATTTTACGGTGGTTTGGTTCGTCAGAAAAATGTTTTAAACATACTGATGCAGTGTTTCATTTTAACAGCAGTGATTACCCTCGAATGGGTATTCTTCGGCTACAGTCTTGCTTTTAGCTCGTCAACAGGAGTCCTTGCTCCGTTTATTGGCGGTTTCGACTGGGTATTTCTGAATGGAATAGGAATTAACGATGTTAGTCCATACTACATTTCGCAGGAAACTGCCAGGATCCCGCACCTGTTGTTTGTGCTTTTTCAGGGAATGTTTGCAGTTATTACTCCTGCATTAATTATCGGCGCTTATGCCGAACGCATTAAATTCCGCGGATTCCTCATTTTCTCGCTACTTTGGGCCATTTTTGTCTATAATCCGGTTGCACATTGGGTTTGGTCGGCCGACGGTTGGTTGCTAAAAATGGGTGCACTTGATTTTGCCGGCGGAACAGTAGTTCACATCAATGCAGGTATTGCCGCACTGGTTATGACTCTAATGATTGGAAACAGAAGAAATTACAACAATCATCCAACAGCGCCCCACAATATTCCACTGGTAGTTATTGGAACCGCATTGCTTTGGTTTGGCTGGTTCGGTTTTAACGCCGGAAGTGGATTGGCTGCCGACGGACTGGCCATCAGCGCATTCCTTTCAACCCATGTTGCAACTGCAACTGCTGCATTAACATGGGCTTTGCTCGATTGGACAATCAACAAAAAGCCAACAGTGATCGGCGTTTGTACAGGTGCGGTGGGTGGACTGGTTGCCATTACACCCGCTGCCGGGTTTGTTGGAGTACCGGGTGCCGTAATTATAGGTGTTGTGGTTTCAATCGCTTGTTTCTTTATGGTTTCGGTTGTGAAACACAAATATGGCTACGATGACACACTCGACGCATTTGGCGTTCACGGTGTTGGTGGTATTCTGGGCGCACTTTTAACAGGGTTACTGGCCACTCCTGCCATTCAGGCATCATACAGCGGTTTATTCTACGGAAACCCAAAACAGCTTTGGATTCAATTAATTGCTACAGTTGCGACCATGGTTTTCTCAGGAGTAATGACCTATGTAATATTTAAAATAGTGGACAAATTCTTTGGAATCCGGGCCACTCAGAAAGAAGAAATTGCAGGTCTCGACATTTCACAACACAACGAAATGGCTTATGCTGAGAATGATTAATTTGGAAGTTTTAGTTCGATCTCAATAAGTAATATGCTTTAGGTTTTTAAAAATTGAGAGATCTGTCACAAGGCAGGTCTCTCTTTTTTATACAATGCTCAAACCTGTCAGTAAATCCACATAAATACTGAATCCTTCTTCAATCTCCGAAATCAGGATAAATTCATCGGCAGTATGCGAACGGGCACTGTCGCCCGGTCCGATTTTAACCGACGAATAAGGAATCACTGCCTGATCGGACGTAGTTGGAGATCCGTAATAACTCAATCTCAGATTAATTCCACGCTGAACAATCGGATGATCAACCGAAATTTCTGAAGAATTCAGCCTGAACGAGCGGGGTTTCACTTCAGAATCAATCAATTCATCAATAATCCTGAAAGCTTCCTGATTTGAATAATATTCGTTTGTCCGAACGTCAACAGTAAACGAACAGGTATCAGGAACTACATTGTGCTGAGTGCCTGCATTGATGATTGTAACCGACATTTTTACCGCGCCTAAAATATCCGAAGTCTTTTCAAACCGGTAATTTCTGAGCTTTTCAATGTCAGCAATCGCCTTGTAAATCGCATTTTCTCCTTCTTCCCTGGCAGCATGTCCCGACTTTCCGTGAGCGGTACAATCCAGCACCATTAAACCTTTTTCGGCAATGGCCAACTGCATTTGTGTCGGTTCGCCAACAATTGCCAGATCCAATGGTCCCAATTCATCCAGTATACTGGCCAGCCCGTTCATTCCTGAAATTTCTTCTTCGGCAGTAGCAGCATAAATCAGATTGAACGGAAGATTTTCCCTTTCGTTAAAATGCATAAAAACTGCCAGAAGCGTTACCAATGCACCACCGGCATCATTACTTCCCAGACCATAAAGAATCCCATTCTCCACATCCGGAGAAAACGGATCGCGCGTATATCCGCTGGCAGGTTTAACCGTGTCGATGTGCGAATTCAGCAAAATAACGGGAAGGCCATCTTTCCAGTGCAGGTTTTTGGCCCAGGTATTATTATTTTTTATATCGTATTTTATTCCTGAATGATCCAAAAACTGACGGATCAGAGTTGCTGCATCTTGCTCGTTCTTGCTAAGTGAAGACACTGCGATTAACGATTTTAACAGATCAATGTAATTTCTCATGGCTCCTTTCGTTTCAATGATTGACAAAAATCAAAAAAAATGTTCGGATTTGACACCAAATTCAGGAAAAACATGAAATATTAATAGCATTGTAACTTTTTGTTTTGCGTAAAACTTACAAAAAGGTACTTTTACAACCAGAAACCATAAAAAAGTTCAACTAATACACACATAAATTATTCACATGGAAAACCAACAAAGAAAAGGAGTTTCAAGAAGACGGTTTCTTGGAACAACTGCCATTAGTATGGCAGGAGTAGCAATGTTCTCATCGTTAGCAGCCTGCAAACAAAATGTGGTTGATACTGATTTGAAAATTGGAATCATCGGAATGGGACAGCAGGCAATGTTTTTGCTGAATGGCTTCCTTCAAATTCCGGGCGTTAAAGTAGTTGCCGGATGCGATGTTTACGGTGTTAAACGTCAGCGTTTCGAGAAAAAAGTAAAAGAATTTTACTCAACTTCAACAAAACCTGTTGAAATTCAGACTTACGAAAAATACCAGGACTTACTGGCTCGTGAGGACATCAACGTAGTTGTAATTGCCGTACCCGATCACTCACATGCCATGATTGCCATTGCAGCATGCAAGGCGGGCAAAGATGTATATCTTGAAAAACCGATGACCTTCACCATCAAAGAAGGTCAGGAATTACGTCGTGTTGTGCGCGAAACAAACCGCATTCTGGCAGTTGGAAGCCAGCAACGTTCAGATCCGAATTTCCAGCACGCTGTTAACCTGGTGCAGTCGGGCGCACTCGGACAAATTGAAACTGTAAACGCTTATGTTGGCGCTCCTCCAACACCATATAATTTGCCGGAAGAAGCTCTTCCTGCCGATTTGAACTGGGATCTATGGCTGACGTCTTTGCCATCAACCATTCATTACAACAGTCAACTGAACCCGCCAATCTCTATTGATCCTGAACAAAACGAGCAATTCTGGGGCGGATGGCGCTGGTACAAAGAAATGGGTGGTGGTTTCACAACCGACTGGGGCGCTCACATGTTCGACGTTGCACAATGGGGACTTGGAATGGACAGAAGTGGTCCGGTTGAAATTTCGCCAATTGGTGACGGAACTCAGTATATGAAGTTTGTGTATGCCAATGGCGTAGTCCTGACTTCGGAACCATTTGACGATAAGAATACCAAAGGGGTCAAATTTACCGGAAAAGATGGCTGGATTGAAGTATCACGCGGACACTTCCTTGCTTCTGACGACAAATTTCTGCCACCGGCACAAGCTGAAGGCGACACCGGTCCTTATGAAACCAAAATTCCTCACCAGATCAATTTTATCGAGGCAGTAAAAGAACGCAAAGATCCGATTGTACCGGTTGAAATAGGCCATAGTAGTTGCACTGTTTGCACTTTGGGGAACATTGCCTGCGAACTGAAACGCACCATTAAATGGGATCCTGCAACCGAAACTTTCATTGATGATGCCGACGGTGCAGCAACCAATTTACTTCATTACCAATACCGCGAAGGCTGGAAACTGGTATAACTGAATAATAAGCATCTTCGGATGTAGTTGCATAACGCAGGGACTTCGGATAAAACCGGATTACCTGCGTTTTTTATTCTGTATTTACAATACGACGGATATTTCTGTTTAATGGCCGTTCAATTGAAATAGGTACTTTTTCCTCAATTACGCTACTGGAATCAAGGCCAAGCGCTTTAACGTCGTTGATACTCATTAAACGGGTTAAGGCATGCAATCCCATGATGATTGTTTCCCAAGGCGAAAGTTGATAATCCTGAGTCATAATACGATCAAGATTAACAAACAGAAAATCTCCCGGATAGAAATGTTTCTTCATTGATTCGTATGTACTGGTCAGTTTAATTTCTCCACTGGCAACCAGGTCTTTTAAAACTTCTTTGAAATAAAGATTGATCCTTGGCTCAATCTTAAATCCGAGATGGAAATCAATCCTGATTAAGGTTCCGGTGATAAGCTGAGTAACTTCATAACTAAAGGTTTCCGGTTCGTTTGTAGTATTTACATGTAACAACCAGTATGTTTTAGCGCGTTTTGGCTGCTTGCTGAAAATGGAATACATTATTTTCGACTCAATCTGATACTTATGGTTGGCCTTGATAATATATACCAGGTTGGTCGCAATGGGTGGAATCGAATTGTCTTTACTGAGGTCTTCGAACAAATGCAGGTATTTATTGAGATTTGAAAAACTGATGTACCGGTTCTTAATCTTTCGGCCAAAAAACCACCCAACCATAATCAGTGAAAAAACGAATGCAAGCATCACTGAAAACCATCCTCCATGTGAAAATTTATGCAGATTGGCAATCAGGAATGAACCTTCGATTGCGCCAAACAACAGGCTTAGCAAAGCAAGCAGCAGTATGTTGACATTTCGCTCGTGCAAATAATGAATTAAAAGCAAGGACGTCATAATCATGGTAATAGTGATGGAAAGTCCGTAGGCAGCTTCCATACTTGACGATTCCTGAAAGAAAAGGACAACAAAACAGCAGGATGCCCATAACAGCCAATTAATAAATGGAATATAGACTTGTCCTTTAATAAAGGTCGGATGCAGAACTTTAATTTTCGGCCAGAAATTCAATGAAACAGCCTCGCTGATTAGCGTATATGAACCGGTAATTAATGCCTGACTGGCAATGACCGCAGCGGCGGTCGAAATCAAAATACCGGGAATAAGAAACCAGCCTGGCATCATGGAATAAAACGGATTTAAGTCTTCCTGCGGAATGGGATGGTTCATTAGCCAGGCTCCCTGCCCGAAATAGTTCAGGAGCAGTGAAATTTTAACAAAAATCCAGGAAATCCGTATGTTTTTTATTCCGCAGTGACCAAGGTCTGAATACAATGCTTCGGCTCCGGTAGTACACAGAAATACAGCGCCTAAGAGTATGAACCCACCGGGATAATTGGCAAGAAAATCAATGGCATAAAATGGATTAACGGCTTTCAAAACTTCCGGATTACTAATAATCTGCGAAAATCCAAGTGATGCCAGCATCGAAAACCAGATTACCATCATTGGACCGAACGATTTCCCGATGAATTTGGTACCAAATTGCTGAATAAAAAACAGGGCTGTTAGAATAGAAAGAACTACCGGAAGAACCTTTATGTCAGGATTTATAAGACGAAGACCTTCAATGGAAGAGGTTACAGTAATTGACGGAGTGATTACCCCATCGGCTAAAAGGGCGCAACCTCCAATCAGGGTGATTATGGCCGCCCATGTTGTTTTCTTCTTCATCAGGGCATACAGCGCAAAAATTCCGCCCTCGCCATGATTATCAGCCCGAAGCGTTATCAGAATATATTTTAGAGTGGTTTGCAGTGTCAGTGTCCAGAAAACCAAGGATAAACCTCCGTAAACCAGAAGTTTATCAAACACATCAGCCCCTGAAGTAATGGCTTTAACCACATACAAAGGGCTGGTACCAATATCACCGTAAACAATTCCAAGTGTTATTATTAAGCCTGCAAAAGTAACTTTGTTTAAACTTGAATGAGATGAAGATTCTTGCATATTGAATAAGTTTTCATTGACCTTTTGCATTGTATTGGTCAATTCCTGATAGTTTATTTTGTTTTAATCCACAATCGTATTGTTTCCTAACTTCCAAACCGATAGCCGATTCCGGATTCGGTGATCAACAATTTGGGTTTAGCCGGATTGTCTTCAATTTTTTTCCTGAGCTGGGCTACAAAAACTCTCAGGTATTGGGTTTGCTCCATATAACCCATTCCCCATACCTCTTTTAGGATGTAATGATGCGTTAACACCCTTCCTTCATTTTTAGCAAATAAGGCCAATAGTGAAAATTCAGTTGAAGTCAACTTCAGAATTTCACTGTTTTTCCGAGCGATGTGACTAATCAAATCAATCTCAAGTGATTCAAAAAGAAACCGGGGATTATCACTATTCCCCTGGTTTTGGCGAATAGCCACCCTGATGCGTGCCAGTAATTCGCCTGTACGGAAAGGCTTGGTCAGGTAATCATTGGCCCCATTATCCAGCGCTTTAATAATATCATCTTCCGAACTCCTGACAGAAAGAATAATAATGGGTTTCAGGTACCATTCGCGAAGTTTTTTCAGAATTACAAAGCCATCGGTATCAGGAAGCCCTAAATCCAATATAATTAATACAGGTGGATGAGATGCAGCCTGGGAAATTCCTTCATGACCAGTTGCAGCTGAAAGAACTTTGTACCCGTTGGAAGAGAGCGTAATTTCGAGTAACCGACGAATCTGAACCTCGTCATCAACAATCAATATCAGTTCTTTTTCATTCATATTTAAATCTTGTTTTCAGCGTCAATGTTCATCATATCAGAAGTGTTTGTCGGGATTTTAATGGTAAACAAGGCACCGCCATTGGTTCTGTTTTCAGCGGTGATTGTTCCTTTGTGAGCCTCTACAATACCCTTTACAATCGATAATCCCAGCCCTGTACCTCCGGCAACTGCCAATTCGCCCCGGTAAAATTTATTAAATACCATCGGCAAATCAGAAACGGAAAATCCAGGTCCACGGTCCATCACCTGGATAAACAGAAATCCATTATCGTAAAAGATCTTAACTCGCAAACTGCTACCTTCAGGGGCAAGTTGCGAAGCATTGAGCAACAAATTGTGAATGACCTGTTCCATCAATCCGAAATCAAGCTGAACCAAAGGCATGTCATCAGGTAAAACAATGTCAACATCGAAATGATTTAATTCTTCAGAAAGGCTTTGAGTTACTTTATTGATCAAGTCATGTAAATCGCACCAATCGATACGCGGAGTCAAGCGGCCAGAATCGAGCCGCGACATATTCAGTAAATTTTCGATCAACCGGTTCAGCCTGATGGCTGCCTTATTAATTTCTTCGTGTAACATTTTTCTCGATTCACGCGAATAATCCTGGTCAATCAAAGCATCCGAAGCACCGAGAATAGTAGCAACAGGAATTCGAAGTTCATGAGAGATGGAATTGAAAAGTGTTTTGTAAAGTTTGTCTGATTCACTCAGGATATAAGAATTGCGGGCTGCATCGCGCAAAAACTCCCGTTCTATTTTACCTGAAATTTGAGGAAGGAAACCTTCCCAGAATTGCTCTTCCCCTTGGGTAAACACTTTTGAATGCTGAACGGCAATGACTCCCATATTATCGTTGTTACCCTTAAGCGGATAAAAGGTGTAATTTCCGGATGGAAGCGTATCAGTATATTTGCCGGCTTTTGTCGAATGCCGGAAAGTCCATTCCGCAATGCTCAATTCATTCTCCGAAAAGTTGAGCGTGGTTTCGTGCCTGATATGATTTTCGAGCTGGTTGGCCTTGTCCCTCAAAATAAAGGCACATTCGATTTTGAAATATTTTCGGATATCTTTCACTGCCAGACTTAAAACATCATCAATTCCTGATGTTGCTGAAAGTCCTTTGGCCAATTGATAAAAGGCATGTGTACGCTCTTCACGTACCCGTATTTTTTGTTCCTGCGCCCGAACCCTTGATGTTAGCACTCCATTTAAAAGAGCAATAATGAAAAACATGGCCAACATCAGCATATCTTCGGGCTTCTCAACATGAAGGGTATAGGGAGGTGGGATAAAAAAGAAGTCCCAAATTAATGAACTGAGTGTTGCTGCCAGTAAAATAGGGCCACGGCCAAAGAAAAAGGCAAGGATAGAAACCATAAACAACAATGCAAACGAAACAATCTGATAGCCAACAAACTCTTTCAACAGAAAGAAAATGGCTGCTGTAATCGTAATCATCACTGTAGCTGCCAAATACTGATTGATACTTGAAGTAAAGGAAGGCATAGAGGCTTTTTGCCTGAACTTATCATCAGCCAACATATCAGAGCCAAGAATATAAACATCAATGTTACCGCTGTAACGAATCAGCCTGTTCACAAAATTACCCAGCCGGAATAATGTCAAAAGGTTTCGAACCCTTGGTTTGCCAATAATAATATGGGTTATATTTTCTTTTTGGGCAAAATCCACAATCGCTTTTACAATATCTGAATTGGTTACAATCCGGAATCGAATCCCTAATTGTTTGGCCAGATTAATGTTTTTATCAAGGTTTTCGCGCTCTTTATCGGTCAGATCGTGGGCAGTTTCAACATAAATTGCCTGTAAGTTGCCGCCCATCGTGTCGGAAAGGTTTTTTGCCCATCGAAGCAACCTGGATGATTGAGTGGTATAGCTCACCGCCACAAGCAGATGAACGCCCGATTTCCATGGCCCCCTGATTCGTTTGAGTTGCATGTAATCGTGCAGTTGTTTGTCAACCCTGTCGGCCACAATGCGTAAAGCCATTTCGCGCAGGGCAGTAATATTTCCTTTTCGAAAGAAATTCAAAACCGCTTCTTTTGATCGTTCGGGGGCATAAACCTTACCTTCTGAAAGCCTTTGCAATAACTCATCAGGAGTAAGATCCACCACTTCAACCTCATCAGCGCTTTCAAAAACATCATCAGGAAGCGTTTCCCTGACTATAATTCCTGTTATTTGTGCAACTACTTCCGACCTGCTTTCAAGGTGTTGAACATTTACCGTGGTATAAACATTGATACCGCTATCAAGAATTTCCTGTACATCCTGATAACGCTTTAAATGACGACTACCAGGGGCATTGGTATGCGCCAGTTCATCGACCAGCACAATCTGTGGTTTTCTGGAAATGATTGTATCCAGATCCATTTCCTCAACATGAGTAGATTTGTATAAATATTTCTTTCGCGCAATGAGTTCAAAGCCTTCAACCAACGCTGCAGTTTCCTTTCGGTTATGGGTTTCAACATAACCGATCACAATATCTGCACCTTTTACTTTCTCGATTTTTGCGGCCTCTAACATGGTGTAGGTTTTACCCACACCCGCGCACATGCCAAAAAATATCTTCAGCTTTCCGCGTTTGCTTTTTTCTTCATCCTCTTTCATCGAAGCCAACAAATCGTCAGGATTTGGTCGATTGTCTGTGAGATCCATAAATTTCGAATATTTACGATTTAACGATTTACGATTTATTTGAATGAAACAAATTCATTGAATTACTTATTCCTTGTTTTCAATTCTCGAAATTACCTCTGCTGCTTGTTTTTCAATGCTCTTGATACGTGATAAAACGTTTCTCAACTCATCAATGTCTTTCAGCTCTTCAATACCGCTTTGGCTATCTTCAATTTCAGCATCTTCAAAAAAAGTTGTTGTTTTTTCCTGATGCCTGGCACTCAACGCCTCTGCCATTTGATTAAAGGCCAATGAAATTTCATTGAATTCATCAGCTCCATCAAAATAAAGTCTTTGGCCATAATTACTCGAAACGATTTCTTTAATCCCGTTATACAATTGGAAGAACCTTTCGTTGAAATAGGAGGCAAAGCTATATATAAAACTTAATGCAATCAAAAAACATAAACTACCGATCACAGACAATTGTGTGAGTGCAATTTTTGATGAAACTTTGGCATCTTCGGTCTTTACTTCAATTGCCTTTTCGTTCATTTGTGACAAAATTGCCAATTGTTGGTATAGTATTCCAAACTTCTTTTGCAGAACAAGAACAATGTCTACCTGTTTTGGCGACCTGAAAAACTGTTTGAAAATTTCATGGTGTTCATTTATTTCCTTCTGAATGGAGGCCGCAAGCTTATCTTCTCCCACTTCGGTGATGTTATTGAGTTCTAATAGAATGGTTTTATTCAGTTTATTAAATTCATTTTCAATAAGAACGGTATCCGGAGCCCGATTGGTCACGTAACAATTTGACATTTCCTGATTCAAGTTCATCAAATTTTCGGTCATATCTCGTGCATACACTACCGACACATGATTTTCCCTAAGTATAGCATTAGTTTTCTTCGACAATTTCGTCAGTGAATAGGCTGAAAATCCCAATAATCCAAGAATGATGAGAAATATAAACACCATTCCCAAGGTAAATTTTGTACGGATAGATAGTTTCATTTTATGTAGTTTTTAATTGTTGTCTAACTTATCAAGTTCAAGGTTCAATACCAAAACATTAATACGATCTTCACCCAGGAATGAAAATTGGGGCACTTCAGATAATTCCAAAATAGACTTCAAAAGCTGCTGCTTTTTGCTATCGTCAAAATTCCTGGCTTTAACAATTCGTTCCACCTGCAATAAAGCGGCTTTTGGCGAAATGTGTGGATCGAGTCCGCTTGCTGATGCCAAAAGCATTTCGGAGGGAATTGTTTCTGAAGGCGGAAGTTGATTGAATCCGGTAAATTGAGCAGCACGTTCCGCTACCAATTGTTTGAGCTTCGAACTGGTTGGTCCCAGGTTTGAACCTCCCGAAGGCATTGCACCGTAATCGGTAGCTGATGGTCGCGACGAAAAATAGATAATGCTGTCGAACTTCTGGCCAATCAATTCGCTGCCAATCACCTTATGTCCCCGAACGATCAGGCTTCCATTGGCTTTCTCCGGAAAAGCGAGTTGTGCGATTCCGGTAACCAATAGTGGATAAGCAACCCCAAGAAGGATGGTAAACAGAACAAATATTTTTATTGCAATTATGATTTGTGTTTTCATGACTTAATAATTTTTACGTTTCAATTTGTATTTGATCATTTCCTTTAATTGGCGGATTAAGTGATCCATTTCCATGACTTTCCCTGAAGAAATCAGCATTAAATCCTTAAGTTCTTCGTTTTTGTATTTTTCAAACCAGGCCATTTCATTCTTTTTTCGAATTGATATTTGTTCAATCAAATCTTTAATCAAATGTTCCATGATCAGGCAAATAAATTGATGATTAGATCAATGATTTTTATTCCTACAAACGGTGCGATAATACCGCCAAACCCATAAATAACCAGGTTACGGATTAATGCAGTATTTGCCGAAACCGGCCGGTAAGCAACGCCTTTTAAAGCCAGAGGAACTAATAAAATAATGATAAGCGCATTAAAAATTACCGCGCTCAAAATAGCGCTTTCCGGAGAGCCTAAATTCATTACATTTAATGCTGACAAGGGACCAATTCCGTCTTTCCCGGCGTAAAGAGAAACGGCTATGGCGGGAATAATGGCAAAATATTTGGCCACATCATTGGCAATACTGAAAGTAGTGAGGGCGCCACGGGTCATCAACAATTGTTTGCCCACCTCAACCACTTCAATCAGTTTTGTTGGATTGCTATCCAGATCAACCATGTTACCAGCTTCGCGAGCTGCCTGGGTTCCTGAATTCATAGCAATTCCAATATCGGCTTGAGCCAGCGCCGGAGCATCGTTGGTTCCATCACCAATCATCCCTACCAAATGCCCATTGGTCTGCTCCAGACGAATACGGCGGAGTTTATCTTCAGGAGTTGCTTCGGCCATAAAATCGTCAACGCCCGCCTCGGCAGCAATGGCGGCAGCGGTTAAAGCGTTATCGCCAGTTATCATCACTGTACGGATTCCCATGGTTCTAAGTTGAGCAAACCGCTGTTTAATACCACCTTTAACAATGTCTTTCAATTGGATGATCCCCAGAACTTTATTATCTTCAGCTACCACCAACGGAGTTGCTCCCATACGGGCAAGTTCGGCAACTTTCTCTTCCATCTTTTTCGGGAAAAACCCATTGCCATTCAGGATAAATGAACGAATGGCCTCCGACGATCCTTTCCGGATTTGATGAACGATTCCCTTAGCGTCAGTCAGATTGACCCCACTCATTTTTGATTGCGCGGTAAAAGGAATGAAAACCGCATTTTTTTGATGAATCTCCTTTCCTCGGAAGTCAAATTTTTCCTTGGCCAAAATCACAATAGACCGGCCTTCCGGAGTTTCGTCGGATAACGATGAAAGTTGTGCCGCGTGAGCCAGATCGGACTCGCTTATGCCATCAGCCGGGAAAAAGTTGGTGGCCATTCGGTTACCCAAGGTAATCGTTCCGGTTTTATCGAGCAAAAGTACATCCACGTCCCCGGCAGCCTCGATGGCTTTTCCGCTGGTGGCGATAATATTCCGTTGCAAAAGCCGGTCCATCCCGCTGATACCAATGGCGCTCAGCAAACCACCAATGGTAGTTGGAATCAGGCAAACCAATAAAGCAATTAATACCGGAATCGTCAGGTTTTGCGACATGGGCAATCCTGAAGCCGATAAACTATATCCGAAGAAAGCAGGAAGTGTGACTACTGCCAATAAAAAGATGATAGACAATCCTGCCAATAAAATTGACAGCGCAATTTCGTTAGGCGTTTTCTGCCGTTTGGCGCCTTCAACCAGGGCAATCATGCGATCAATAAAGTTGTCGCCCGGTTCCGAAGTGATTTTAACCAAAATCCGGTCGCTGATTACTTTGGTTCCTCCGGTAACTGCCGAACGGTCACCGCCACTTTCGCGTATAACAGGAGCTGATTCGCCGGTTATGGCCGATTCGTCAACACTGGCAATACCTTCAACCACTTCACCATCCGAAGGAATTACATCGCCTGCATCGCAAATAACCACATCTCCCCTTCTCAATTCCGGAGCAGCAACCATTTCTTCCTTATCGCCAACCAGCCTGCGTGCCATGGTTTGGATACGGCTTTTCCTTAGGCTGTCAGCCTGCGCTTTGCCTCGCCCTTCGGCAATCGCTTCCGAAAAATTGGCAAACAGCACGGTAAACCATAACCAGATGGCAATCTGTAAATTGAATCCTGAAAAGTTGCCAGAAAATATTCCGCTGATTACCGCTATAGTTGTTAAAACCGATCCGATGCCAACCATGAAAATGACCGGATTTTTAATCAGAATAATAGGATTTAATTTGGTAAAGCTATCTTTTGTTGCCTGTAACAATATCTTTTTATTGAAAAGGCTATTTATTTGTCGTGTACTCATTTTATTCAGAAATTAAAAGGTTATTCCACTATTCATCAGCAAATGCTCAATAATAGGTCCCAATGACAAAGCCGGGAAATAGGTCAATCCGCCAACAATCAGGATAACTGCAATTAGTAAGCCGGCAAAAAGCCAGGTATCGGTACGAAATGTACCAGCCGAATTGGGAGTAATATTCTTACCGGCTAAACTTCCGGCAATAGCCAAAACCGGGATAATTACCCCGAAACGGCCGATCAGCATTCCAATTCCAAGAGTCAGATTGTAAAAAAGTGTATTGGCATTGAGTCCGGCAAAAGCGCTTCCATTGTTTCCGGCAGCCGATGTGAATGCATAAAGTATTTCGGAAAAGCCATGAGGCCCGGCATTGTTAAGGCTTGATAAACCATAACTACTAACTGCAGCCCAAGCCGTAAAAATCAATATTACAAAACTTGTCGACAGGTTGGCAATGATGGCCATTTGAACCTCAAAAGCGCCTACTTTTTTGCCCATATATTCGGGTGTGCGCCCCACCATCAAGCCAGCAATAAATACGGTCAGTATAACAAATACAAACATGCCGTATAATCCTGCACCCACACCACCAAAAATTATTTCGCCCAACATCATATTAACGATAGCGACCATACCAGCCAGTGGTGAAAGACTATCATGCATGGAATTGACGGAACCATTGGAAGCAGCCGTCGTTGAGGTTGACCACATGACACTGTTCGTTATTCCAAACCGGGTTTCTTTGCCTTCCATCGAACTGATGTGGCCAAAAACCGGATTGGTAGAATATTCTCCATATAATGAGATCGCCAAACCAGTTACAAATAATAACATCATCACGCTAAAAATGGTCCATCCCTGTCGCGTTGAACCTACCATTTTCCCATAAGTGTAGGTGAGCGCTGCTGAAATAAGAAGAATGGCAAACATCTCCCAAAAATTACTAAATGGCGTTGGGTTTTCGAACGGATGCGAACTATTGGTATTAAAAAATCCACCACCATTTGTGCCGAGTTGTTTGATGGCAATCTGTGAAGCCGCAGGCCCCATTGGAAGTACCTGTTCGGCTCCTTGCAATGTTTGAACCGTTTCATTAGCGTTAAAATTTTGAACAACTCCCTGACCGACCAAAACCACAGCAAACAGAATTGAAAGTGGTAATAGAATATACAATGTTGAACGGGTAAGATCAGACCAGAAATTGCCCAATTTATCGGTGTTTTTTCGGGAAACACCCCTTAATACAGCAATAATTACAGCGATTCCGGTTGCCGCGCTTACGAAGTTCTGAACGGCAAGCCCAATCATCTGAACAAAGTAACTCAGCGTTGTTTCACCGGCGTATCCCTGCCAGTTGGTATTGGTCATAAAACTTACCGCTGTATTAAAGGCCGAATGCCACGAAACATTGGGTAGATTGGCCGGATTCAATGGTAATTGTGCCTGAAAGAGTTGAATCAGGAATACAAAGATAAATCCTACCAAATTAAACAGCAACAACCCGAAAGTATATGACTTCCAGTTTGATTCTTCATCCGGATTTACCTTGATGAATTTATAGATCAGTTTTTCGAGCCAGCCAAACACAGGGTGCATGAACTGTTTTTCGCCTGTGAAAACCTTGTACATGTATTTGCCTAAAACAGGCGTTAAGCCTATCAATAAAGCGATGAATAGTAATACCTGAATTATATCTAAAGTTGTCATACTGATAGCTTTTAGAATTTTTCAGGTTTAATAAGTGCATATATCAAATATGCCAGTAGAAAAATAGCGAGCAATGCTCCAATAACATACCATACAGGACTGTTCATCCCGCCAGCTTTTGTGCCGCCTTCAATCGCAGGTGGCACAACTCCTAAAATAAAATCCATTGTCTTCATATTGTTACATTTTTTGAACAATGCAAATTTGCGATGGATTCTATAAAGGTTTTATAAGAATTTAAAAGGAGAGTATTAAGATTTTATATAGATCGGGAGTTGGTATCTAATCCAGTACGAAACGGTAAGTGATAGTTCCAACCTGGAAGGCGGGAGCATTTTCGTCGGCATTAAAACGAGCCTGAAGTGCTGCTCTCCTGGCGGCAGCAATCATATCAGGATCGGCTGTATTTGAACCTTTTACACCGGCTTCGGCTTTGGTAACCTGACCAGCTTTATTAACTGTAACCTGAACCACAACAATTCCTTCATCGTTGCCCGGATAATTCGGTTTTGGCAGTGATAAGCCACTTCGTCCATCAAGGCTGAAGGATGTTCCATTGCCTACCCCACCACCCGGGCCATATTTATCAGCATTGGCAGTTCCCTGCGGACTACCCTGATTGCCTGCGCCATAAGTTACGCCTTGTCCGGTACTTTTTGAATCGGCTGTTCCTTGTCCTGAACCTCCAAAAGCATTTTTTGCACGGTTATTTATTTCACCAGCTTTTCGCTTTTCAGCAGCAGCCTGGGCTAATTTCTGTTCTTCTTCTTTTTTCTGGCGGGCGATTTCGGCCAACCGTTGCCTGTCACTTTCAGCCTGCCTTTGTTTTTCGAGCTGTTCCTGTTTCCGTTTTTCATTCAGGAGTTTCTCTTTTTCCAGGTCTTTGGCCTTTTCAACTTCCTTTTTCTTTTTGGCAGCTTCAAGAGCAACTGTCTTTTCCAATTCCTGAGTCATCAAAGCTTCCTTTTCGACAGGAGTTGCAACTTTTTTTACAGGAGGTGGCGGAGGCGCTTTTGTTTCAGCCTGTTTTTCTTCCTGATCCTTAATGGGTGCAGTTTCACTGGGAGCTGGTTCTTCAGCGCCAAATCCGGTTTCCGAATCGCCAAAATTCACCAGAATACCTTCTTCATCAGGCAAAGGTAGCGGAGTGAAAAAACCAAAGAACAGCAACAATGCAAGCACCACCCCATGCGTTATGAGGGTACCAATTAAACCTGTTCTATGTTCTCTTATATATTCCATTATTCTTCGGCTGCAGTAGCAAGAATCATTTTTATATTATTGCGTTTGGCAATATTCATTATACTCACCACTTGTTCAATCGGAACGCTTTTATCAGCATGAAGAGCAATGTAAGTCTCTTCATTTTCCTTTATCATTTGTTGTAAATGCGGCTCAATTTCTGAAAAAGAAACCCTTTTCAAATCACCATCCTCGTTGATATAATACTTCAGATCAGCAGTAATAGATACAGTTGTAATTGCCTTTGCAACAGTTTGATTATTGCTTTGCGGCAGTAACAACTTGAGAGCATTTGGCGCCACCATTGTGGAAGTTATCATGAAAAATAGCAGCAACAGGAAAACAATATCAGTCATCGAAGCCATACTAAAAGTCACATTCACCTTATTCCGACGTTTTAAAGCCATGATTTCCTTTTTATTTTGCTGGTTCGTTTAACATATCCATAAAATCACTGGTGGCAGCTTCCATATTAAATACCACTTTTTCGACGTTGGCTACCAAAATATTGTAAGCAAAATAAGCAACAATACCAACAATCAAACCGGCAACAGTTGTTACCATTGCCTGATAAATCCCTGATGAAAGCAAGGTAATATTAATGTTGTTCCCGGCATTTGCCATGTCATAAAAGGCAGAGATCATACCGGTTACAGTACCGAGGAAACCAAGCATAGGCGCTCCGCCGGCAACACTTGCCAGGGCTGGAAGTCCTTTTTCAAGCTTCGAAACTTCAAGGTTTCCAACATTTTCAATTGCAGTGGTTACATCAGCCATTGGCCGGCCAATGCGCGAAATACCCTTTTCGATCATACGCGAAGTGGGCGAATCTTCAGTACGGCACAAAGCGTAAGCTGATTCAATTTTTCCGTCCATAATGTATTCACGGACACGATCCATTAAACGCGGATCCATTTTTCCTGCTTTACGAATGGCCATATACCGGTCGAAAAAAATAAATACTGCCAGAAATGACAGCAATACAATCGGAACCATTAATGGACCGCCTTTCATGGCCATATCGAAAAATCCAGTAACTATACCCTCCGGTTGAACGGGTTTTGCCGCGGCTTGCACACCGGTGGCTAAATTTTGACCTGCCTGTAAGATGATAAAATTCAACATATGAGTTTTGTTTAAAGTCAACAAAAAGAAAAACGGGACATACCCTACAAATAGTATGCCCCGCAAAAATACAATTTATTTATAAGAAATTTTCTACCAGGCAAATTTCAGCATATTTGAAGTTATCGTTAACATTAACTAAAGAGACTTTTTATTTCTGGAATTTAAACCAAACAAACTTTTCATTTTTTGCCAAAGCTCTTCGAAGTCGTTAAAATCTTCCCGGTACGAAAGACCAACTCCCTGTGTATAGGGCGAAGTTTCGTAAATCAGGTTGTTGTTGGCATGGTTGTATGCTTTCAGCTGAAGCTTTCCGTTTCGGGTGAGTTTTACATTGACATCAGCATCGCCAACCAGACTGTTATTATTGGCATTTAACTTCTGCGACGAGTTGTTCGCTATATTTCCGTTGATACTGACCCTGTTGTTGAACATTTGGGTACTGAGCGCCAATTCAACTTCATCATTGGAAATTTGATCTCCCGGACGGTAATTGAACCCGATATCAAAATCGTTGCTTATTTGTGACAGCCAGTTACTAAACTGGTTGGAAAACAATTCGAATGCTGTGGACGCCGTTGATCCGGCAAGATTGCTATTTACTCCGGTTGCATAAAATCGGCCAAGTACCAGAAGCGATAACATTTGTTTGTTCATATCTTCATCTGAACTAATGAACTGCCTGATCAAATCACTGGTACTTGCATCGGCTGAGGGCAATTCAATGTCAAACTTTATATCCGGATTGCTAAGGTTTCTGGCAAGTGAAATCTTGCACAATACCGGTATCCGTTGACTATCAATATCATCATACGTATTCGCGAACAATTCGCTCAAGGATGCTTTCAGCCGGTAAGTCGCATTGAGATCCACAGTTGCATTGGTTGGATCACCATTCCACTGTATTGTGCCGCCCCGCTGAATTTCGAATTTTTTATTGATTACATTTTGTAGGGTAAAAAGATAATCTCCCTGTTCCACCGTATATTCTCCATACATGGTGATATTTGAATTGTTGTCGATGTATATCTGCATATTGTCTGATGAACCCTGTGCACGTATCACATCACCGATTTTCGAATTGTAAATCAGTTGGGCTTTGGCTTCAGGAGTAATCCGAATATCGAACCTCATTTGCAGATTCGACTTGATTACAGGAGTTTTCTCCTTTTCTTCCAAATTTTTGTTTTCAGGGTTAACAAAAGTCAGAAAATCGTATTGCCTTGCTTCGTCAGCATATTCCAAATAGATATTCATGTCTGTTCCTCTTTCTGTTTGCGCAACACCGGCAATTAAAACATTCGTGCCCTGGCCGGTAATCCGCACATTCCCGCTTCCGAAGGTTTTACCGTAAAACTGCTGATTGATGGCCGATGTGGTATTGATTGCCATAATCCTGTCGGATCTGACAGACAAGTCATAAATCATGTTTGAGAAACTACGGTGCTGGATGGAACCATTAAATATTCCTGAATTTCCGTAATCATCGTAAACTCTCATCTGCGGAAATATAATCTTATCACCTTCAAATTTTACGGAGTCGTTCATGGTGTAGTTGACCTGTAATTCAGAAAGCATCAGGCCGGCATTGGACGCAAACAAAGCGCCTTTGTGCTGAATATGATTCAGTTTACCGTAAACACGTACTTTGCCGGTAGCTTCACCATGAAAGTTGCTAAAACTGATTCCCAGCAGCGGCTGAAGAATCAACAATGAAAACTGATCGAAATTCGCATTTACGGAGAGACTGTCTTTGGCCGGATTGTAAATTCCGTAAGCAAGCAAGGTGTTTTTATCATTCGAAGTCAACAACACTTCTGCATTAATTTCACCGGCCGACCGATCGAGACGGCTCTGAACCGATGCAGTTCCCAGCGAATGCCGAAGCAGGCTTAATCCGCTTATTTTCAAATCAGACAAAAACAACGGACGCTCATAAATATCGAAAAATGAAAGACTTCCATTAAGATTTCCTTTAAGGGCCAGATCGCCAGCAACGAATTGATTCAGCACATTCAGATCAATCTGATCAAAAATAAGATTGAGTTTATTATCCTGATTTTTATCAATTGAACCATCGACCGTAATGGATTGGCCTTTGTTCGATAATTTAAGTTTGTTCACTTTTATCAGCGTAGAGTCAACTGTTATCAATGCCGAATTGAGCTGCCACAAAGTATCGGCAAGGTAAATACGGGTCGGTTTAACCGAAATCTCAATATGCGGACTATTTATTTGTTTGAAAAACTTTGCGCTTGTATTCAGCGATCCGCTGTACGAAACTGCGTCGAAATTATTCCAGATCAGTTTCGAATCCATCACATTATTTTCAGCCTCCGAAATCAGTGAAAGATTGTAAACTTTGAACTTCTCACCAAGACTTAATTCTTCAATTTTATTGTGGATGTCCAGTTTCGAATTCCCATTCAAATTGAAAGCAAATTTATGGAAGACCGCAGTTTGGTATTGAATCTCCGGAAACAGGGCATTTATTGTCAACGTATTTTTTCCTGAATTAATAGTCCCGTCAATTGTTGCCGGTTCCATCATTAAATCAGGCATTAACACCCGTGTAAAACGATTGACATCCTTCAGGACAAACTTAAAATCAAAATTATTCTGCGTTCCTTCAACCGGAAATGTAAGACCAGCCGATGGAAGATATTTGGCAATAATTTTCTTTACAGAATGGTGGAGGTTGTGAAATTCATACTTCCCGTAAATGTCTGCATCCAAAAAATCAGAACGTACCTGCAATACAGGTCCGTTTTGATAATATGTTTTCAAATCAAAGTTATCGAATGAAACAGAATCGTTTTCATTTCGGTAAGTACCTTTGGTAAAATGTATTAATCCATCGATATTATCAATATTACTACCTGTAAAATTTGCATTCAGGGCAAAAGAAACCTCCGATTGTTTGAACTTTCGGTCAAATTTCAACGCCCGAAGATCGGCTTTCGCTAACTGCATTTCAAAGTTAAACACCGGAACCGGAACATTCAGGTCAAATTTACCATCGAACCTTAATTTCAAATTCGGATCGTCAACCAGCAAATAACCATCAAATTTTTTGTTCAGAACATCACCGTTCAACTGGATATTTTTGTACTGATAATTATACACAAAAACGCTGTCGATCTTACCTAAAACCTTGGCCGAAAAATTGTGTGTCTGCTGATTGAGTATTCCTTTAATATCGCCGTTAAACGTAATCCCGTCCAATAAATCCGTTTTGAATAATTTCCCGATTTTAAAATTGACAGTTCGTAATTTTCCGTTTATTTTCAGTTTTTCACCGTCAGATGGAACAAACGACAAGTCAGTTGTCAAAACTCCCCATTTCGATCTGAAAGTTCCGAAGGCAACAAAATCGCTTAGAAAACCAGTAAAATTTCCCTTGTATTCAATAACTCCTGCCTGAAGAAGTTGAGCCGGAACCGTCAGTTGCTGAAGTGGAAAATTATCTGGAAGTTTAACCTTGCTCAAATCATTGAAATCGGCAAATGATTGTTTCAGGTCGATGTGCATGTATGTATTTTCAATGTCGGGCAATCCATTCAAATATAAATCGAAAGCCAATTGCGTATTGTTTCGCATACTCATCTGTATGTTTTTTCCTTTTAAATCGGCCAGTGTTCCTGAAACCTGGCCCGAAACGTCAATGACTTCTTCCATGCCTTTCAGGAAAGGAACCATCATACCGAGGTCTTTGAGGCTGATCCTCGATTTTCTCAGATCCATATTGACCTTCATCTTTTTCAGGTCAAATTCGGTCCCGCGTTTCTTTTTCTCAATCATCACATTCAGCTCGGTTATTTCTGAATTGGATGTCAGGGCATGAAGGTTCATCAGGTTGATTGAATCGGACGTAGCGATAAAGCGGGCGGTAAAATCTTCGAGATAAAAATCCTTGTGGTCGTTTAACTGAAATTGCGTAATCAAAAAAGCTATTTTTTCATACTGAAGTTCCAAATCGGAAACTCCCAGCGTAATGTTCCTCAAATCAATCAGATGTTGCCCAATACTGTCGTGATAAGTATATTTTACCGATGCATTGTTGAACTCGAACCGTTTCATGTTAAAATCGAACTGAAGGCTGTCTGTAGTTTTTGGAGCATCTTTTTTTGCAAATAAATCGACCAGAAACTGGTAATTTGATGTTCCGGTGGTGTCGGAAACGACGGTTAGAAAAGTATTGTTCAACTCAAGTTTATCTATTCCGGCAGTACGTTTTTTTATGCTGAATGAATTGATGCTTGCCACCAATTCCTGAACGTACAAAAGAGAATCGTTTTTTTGATCCAGGATTAAAACTTCTTCAAGAACAACCTTGTTGAAAAATGAAATGGAAACACCTTTGATAGTGACACTTGTGTTGTATTTATTTGAAAAGTGTTCAGTCAGTTTACCGATAAGAAAAGTCTGTACTCCCGGACTTTGAAGAATGAACCAGAAGCAAATGAGCAGGATTAATACCGTGCCCAATACTGAAAACCCTATTTTGAGTGTTTTTTTGATAATTTTGTCGCTCTTATTGATTTAGCAAAATAACATAAATAGGCTGATAAAAACCAGCTTAATAAAGAAATAAACGATTGAACGGACTTTTTATTGAAAAATGAACAAAGAAAAAGACATCATCATACTTGGCATCGAATCATCGTGCGACGATACTTCTGCTTCGGTAATTAAGAATGGTTATCTGTTGTCGAATATTATAGCAGGCCAGAAAGTTCACGAAATTTATGGAGGCGTGGTTCCTGAACTTGCAAGCCGGGCACATCAGCAAAATATCATTCCGGTTGTTGATCAGGCGATCAAACAGGCCGGAGTTACCAATGAAGACATTACGGCCATCGCTTTCACGCGCGGCCCAGGATTGTTGGGTTCGCTGCTCGTCGGAACATCTTTCGCAAAAGGTTTTTCGCTGGCAACCGGCATTCCGATGATTGAAATCAATCACCTTCAGGCACATGTTCTGGCGCATTTTATTCAGGAACACAACGAACCTTACGACCCGCCAAAATTCCCGTTTCTGTGTCTTTTGGTTTCAGGCGGAAATTCACAAATCATTCTCGTGAAAGATTACCTCGACATGGAAGTGATCGGGCAAACCATTGACGATGCGGCTGGCGAAGCATTCGACAAATGCGCCAAAGTGATGGGACTTCCCTACCCCGGCGGACCTTTTGTGGACAAGCTGGCCAAAGAAGGAAATCCGGATGCCTTTCAATTCTCGAAACCGCGGATAGCCAATTTTGATTACAGTTTCAGCGGATTGAAAACCAGTTTTTTGTATTCTCTGCGCGATCATTTGAAAGAAAACGAGAACTTTATTGAAGAGCGAAAAGCCGATTTGTGTGCCTCACTGCAAAAAACCATCATTGAAATTCTTTTGGATAAGTTGATAAAAGCTGCCAAAGAAACGGGTATCAAAGAAATTACGGTTGCCGGAGGCGTTTCGGCCAACTCAGGATTGCGACAGGCTTTGGTTGAAACTGCTGGAAAATACCGCTGGAAAATGCACATCCCAAAATTTGCTTTCACCACCGACAACGCTGCCATGATTGCCATTACCGGTCATTTTAAATACCTGAAAGGTGAATTTATTGGCATGGACGCGGTGCCTTTTGCAAGGATGGATATTCGGGTGTAGCTTCGACAGGCTCAGCTACCGCGAATTCGACAGAAAAATTACTCAGCAGGTGACTTGAAGTCACCTGCTGAGTAGCATTTATTACAATTTCTTCAGCATCCACAATCCGCAACCGAAGTGCTTTGAGTTGCCCAGCGGTGCAGATAAATATTCGAATCCAAACTTCTCATAAACTTTTACAGCCAGATTAAGTTCGGGCAAAGTTTCAAGGTAAATCTGCTGAAATCCATTATTGCGGGCAGTTTCGAGGCAACGTTCCATCAGCATCCGGCTCAATCCAATTCCGCGGGCTTCGGGCAATAAATACATTTTCACCAGTTCGCAGGTGCCATCGGGCAAACCTTCGGTAGGATATATTCCACCACCGCCCAATAATTTACCATCAGCTTCGGCAACAAAATAATCTGATTTAGATGTTTGAAATAACTCGTACAATGCATCAGTTGTCGGATCAAAAAAGACAGTTCCGGGAACATTGGCACCAAACTCAGTCAGCGTATTGCGCACAATTACAGCCAATTCAGGATTATCGGAGGGTTGGATTTTACGAATGTGGATTTTTGGATGAAGTTTAGAAAGAGGATTTGACATAGGATCAATTAAACATTGCGACTGTTCCATTCGTTACGGCTTTCATTTACAAAATTTTGAAGTTCATCAGCAACATCTGAAGGTAGCTTCCCTGCATATTTTTCTGAAAGCTTTTCTTTGGGCTGTATGTTTTTCTTTAGCACCT
>JAUYMU010000057.1 GCA_030698405.1 Bacteroidota bacterium | reverse complement strand
GCACAACCCCGCGAGGGGTTGAATATTTTGCATTGTCGAACCATCATGTTCAACCCCGTTCGGGGTTGGGTTCGCATTGGGTTTACCTTTCCACGGGTTTCGCCCATGGCTATTCACATTAAAGCCCGTTGGGCTTGTCCTTCGATATACCGTATTACGATTTTTGCGTCTTGTTCAATTGCTATTCCTATCGCTAAATCTAATGGAACTAATAAGTACCCGACTTTTCACGAACCTGTTTTCCCAACCGTTCTATTTCCTTTTTCCGCAGTGCAAGTATATTTATATATTGCTGGCAGTTGAATTTATGTTCCTCATTGTTTTGTTTATAGGCTGAAAACGAAAGCGCCAGCCAGTCGATCGCAGCATCAGGTTTTCCTTCCATTTCGCAGAGCAAAGCCATGTTATACCTTGCTTTGGCGGCGATATTCCGGTTTTTATTTTTTGTTTCGCGTTTGTATATTTCAGCGGCTTTCAGATATTCGCCGTTCAGGCATAATTTTTCAGCCGCAAGCATATTGTCATTCCGCGACCTGTAATAACTTCGTTCAACTTTCAGCCAGGTGGGAACTATTTTGGCTCCGAAAGCTTTTCCCAGATACTCAGAGGCATTCTTCAGTAATAGCCGGTGATTGATATCATTGCCAAATAGTTCGGGATAAACTGAATTTCCGTAGTATAAATTATCGGGTTGTTTGACCAGATAGACAGAGCTATCGCCTTTGAAGGAAACAGTCCATAACAGATTGGCATTGACAGTCTCTAATCTGGAACTTCTCCGAAATTCAGGGAATTGTTCAATGACAATGATACCATTGTCTGAATAATAACCGGTATTATTGATCAAATGATCTTCCATCAGAAAAAAATCCAGAAAGATAAAGGCATCAGCACCTGATTTTTTGTGCAATTCAGGATAATTGATCAGGCTGTCCCCTCTTGAAAACAGGTAATTCATCGAATCTTTGTAATTGATGATTTTTAGAAAATACCCTTCATTGCTGAGAAAATCGGCCAAAGCGTCCACGCAATTATTCGAAAGGTCGCGGTAACTGATCAATTTATCGGTCAACATTTTTTTATTGTCCCCATCAGAATATCTGAAGGCGATGGTATCCGATTGAAAAAGATCGCGCTTGAAAATGGCGATGGTATCAATGTTTTCGGGCATTGTATAAAAGCCGGGTTTCAGTATTTCCACCTGAATGGAGCTCATATTGTAAGTGGTTACACATGAAGATGCGAAACCCAGAATTGCAATCAGTAGAATGCAAAAAAAACTACAGTTCATAGTTCATCGAATTTATCTTTGCCAATTCGATTTTTCGCTTTGCCAGAATGGCTGAATATTTCCTGATAATTTTATTTTCATCCGCAAAAGCAGGAGAGGAGCTGATTTTTGACGCCTCGTTGTTAAGCTCAACCGCTGCCTCAATATTGCCGTCCATTTCGCCGGCAACGGCAAGATTGTAGAGCGCATGTATTTTATGGCGTTTGTTTTTGCTTTCGGTATATTTTTGCCACAAAGCCGATGCTTCTTCCCATTTGTTCATTTTTGCAAGTCCGGCAGCTTTCTTAAAATCAGCCTGATTGTTCGATATAGTATTGCGGTAAACAGTGGCCCAGTATGGAATTATGTTTTTCGAATAATTTGTGCCCACCAAACCGGCAGCAATTTGTACGGCTGCTTTTTTATCCGGAATTCTGGAAGCCAAATAGTTCTGTTGATTGTCAAAGCCATCCCAGTATACCGTGTCAACCAATGAGGTATGGCTAATCATCCGGTTTTTCGAAACATCAAAAATGGTCCAGATGCTGGCAGTTACAACTTGTGCAACAGAACGGCCATCATCAGAATTTTTATTAATGGAGTAAAATCCCGAATACGTGTCAAGCATGATCAATGCATCGGCGCCGGTTTTTGATGCTATTTCCTGAATCAGGTTTTTCGATGGAGCATGAAGGTTTTTTACAAATTGTACGGGAAAGCTTGAAACAGGCAGTGCGGTAATTTTATTGAACCGTTTCTGAGCCTGCAATTTTTGCGACAAACTGTCGAGACACGCCTGAACGGAAATACTGTCGGTATTGAAAGTTTTTTTGTTTCTTACCAGCCTGAAATCTTTGGAATAGTAATTCTGTAAGGTGTCATTCTCATACTTCAGGTTCCGGCCAACGATTGTAACATTTTTAATTTCAGCAGGTAGTGTGATTTTTGCTGGCTGAAAAACTTCGATCGGGAACTCATTCAAGGTAACACATGAACTCAAAAAGAACAACGAAACAATTCCTGAAATTGTTATCAACTTCTTCATGGCCGGATTGGTTTTAGTTGGTTAGTTTACTCTCTTTTAGTGCTTTAAGTTTCTTCAGGTATAATTCGGTTTGGTAATGGTAATTAGAGTAAAATGATTTCAATCCCCATTCAATGGCCTGATCAATATTTCCATCCAGTTCGCTTGCCAATGCAAGGTTGTATTCGGCCCTGCTTCTTGTTTTCTTGTTGGTCGATTGCGCTTTTTCCAGCCAAAATGCCTTTGCTTCCGCTGTCCTGCTTTCATTCATTAATTGTTGGCCCCGGTCGTTTTTCAGGTCGAACAAAAAGTAACCACGCTTCTCTGAGAACCATGTTGGCGATAATTTACTATCAACATCCAATGCGATTTTGATACCGGCATTGGTCAGCGCCTGTTTGACAGATGGCAATTTGCCGAAAAGCCTTTGCTGTGTATAATCGGCGCTTTCCCAGTAGATTGTATCAATCAATTCAAATTCTTTCACCAAGGTTTTTGATCCCGGTTTATAAATCCTGAAAAAGGCATTGTATTTCAGGTCTTGTGAAGCGTAATAGGAGTAACTGCTGCCTGAAGTTGGGTCAGAATATTTTTCGGCAGAAAAGTCGGTCATTACTTTTGCCGAGAATCGTTCCAAAACCATCAGGGCATCAGTGTTGTATTGATTGCAAATCTGGCTAACGAGCAAATTGCTGAGTGTATCCGGAAGTATTTCGTATGGCAGGTCGCGTTTAAAGTTCCTTTCAACCGGTACAACCACATCGTAGCGGCCCGATTCAAATAAAAGTTCAGCGAGTGCCCGTATTGTGGTATCGGCGGCAGTGCTGTCGAGTACAATTTTTGATAGCTGAAAGCCCTGACGGTAAAAATACAATTGCAGCGAATCTTCCTGATAATTCTCAAACTGATTGTTCATGCTGCGGTTCATCAGCGTAAGGCTTTGTATATCAGAAGGCAAATCCTCCTTCGCAGGACGTGCATTTTCGATGGTTAACGTTGTATAGTAGCTTTTGCAGGATACAAAAGCCAATCCAATCAGGCAGAAGAATACTATTTTATATGTTTGAAATTTGCTTATAGACAGCATTTTGTGTTCTTTTTTAATAAATTCCCCAATACTTCCTGAAAAACCATTCAACACTCAACAAAATTATCAGCAGGAAAAACATGGTTTTCAGATTTATCCATTCCGTTAAAAATGTTTGCTGATGTTCTTGTATAGCTATTTGTTTATTGTCGCCGATTGCATCAAGTAATGTGCCATATTTATCAATCGGAACAAACTGGCCACCGGTTTGTTGGGCCATCTGATACAATAACCCAAAATCAGCCTGAATATTTTGCAATTCAACTTCATTTTTCACAATACTGAAACTGCCCTTTTCTCTGAATTGCTGATTTCCCAATTGTGTCTCAGCCTCGAAGGTGTAATCGCCCGGTTGCAGGTTTCCCGCGTTCAGCCTATAAAATTCGGAGGTTCGGTCAAAAGTGTAGTTGTATTCTTTCAGGCTGTCGCTTTTTATCCTGATGTTTACGTCAGGAGTATTTACCAGTTCGTAACTGTCGTTGTACAATTCGGCAGTAAATTCAATATTGTCGGTTTCCTGATAAAGCGCCGGATAATTTATGTTGAAATTGTCTTCATTTTCTTTTAACGAAACGTATTGTACAATTTTCTGCATAAGTTCGTTAAATGCTTCATGATCACCAGTATTCAGGTAGTTGAACAAACGCCAGCGCCAGATTCCTTCGCCAACAATAAAGCCAATTTTTCGGCCCTTATCATTTCCAAATGCCATGATTGATTTCGAGGTGCGAATATTTTTTACACTCTGACTGGCCAAACTTTGCAGTAAGGGTGAAATTTCAGTATTCCCAAACGGACTGATCAGCGGGGGAGCCATTGAAAGCAAATCTTTTGTTTCGTTTGAAAGAACAAACAACGAAAAGTTTTCATCAAAAATGGCTTGCACTTCTTCGGTATTGTTGCTGGCCGAAATCTTCATTCCCATTTCAAGCGTATTCAATTGTTCGAGCAAAGTATTTGGCCCGATCAGAAATAAAACCGGAATTCTGCTCTCTCTTATTTTGGTTAAAAGTGTGCTGGCAGCGTTTTTTTTCGACGGAATTTGGTTTAAAACTATCAGGCTGTATTTTTTCAGGCTATCCGGTATCATATTGCCTGTAACTAATTCTGTTTCATAATTCTGAAGCTCAGACAGGCCGTTGCGAAGGGCGCCCAGATCAGGATGCGGACCATCACTGAGCAGTAATATTTTCTGTTTGTTTTCAAGTACCTGAATTACAAATTCATATTCGTTGTTCCTGACATTTGTTTCTTCAGTAAACGGCCTGATCCTGATTTTATAATGCTGAAGTCCGGTTTTTGTGGCTTCAGGACTGGCAAATTCAAGCCTGAAATCATCGTCAGAAACAACAGAAACAGTGCTTGAATAAATTATTTTCCGGTCGTTCTCAATTTCGATATAGGCTATTTTATTTTTCAGTTTCGAAAACTTCATTTCAATTTCTATCGGAAACTTATTCTTCAGAAATGCCACTTTATTCGTTTTTACACTTCGGATAGCAGCATCAACTTTGTGGGTTGTATCGCCAACACCAATGGAATAAACCGGAAATTTCAGGCTGGAAGCAAAATTGACTGGGTTTTGTCCCTGATTATAAATGCCATCGCCAACCAGAATCATCGCGCCAATATTTCTATTGATGTAATTGCTTTTCAACGTTTTAATCATCTGTCCGTAATCCGATCGTCGCTCAGTTCCTGTGATCAGACCATTGGATTCAACTTTTTCGCCGAACGACCAGAATTCAACCCGATAATCCCTGGAGAACCGGTCTTTGATCGTTTCCGATAATTCTTTAAATACCTCTGTATGTGGCTTTACCGACAGTGAATTATCCAAAGCAACGGCCAAAATTGGCAACTGTTTAATTTTTTTTACTTTCCTGATTAACGGAGAAAGCAGGAACAGAAAAATCAGAAAAAGGGAGGCGAACCGGAGAAATGCCAGAAAAGTTTTCTGAAAGGTCGAAAGGTTTGAATTTTCTGCATTTCGGTAATACAACAGAAAACTGATACCTGAAGATAAAAGCAAGGCCAGCAGAACCCACCATCCGGAAAAACTATGATCAAAACTAATTTCCAAAGCGTACATTTTTTATAGAGAGCCAAAATTAACAAACTTGAGCTATAATTTTCTATATTCATCACCTTTAATCAGCAACATTCCATGAAGTATATATTTAGTTTCGCTCTTTTATTTTTCATCGTCGCAAGCACTGCGAATGCGCAGTATTTCCAAACCGGACAGGATCCTTCGCAGATACACTGGCGACAAATTAATTCAGATAAATTTCAGATAATTTATCCTGAAGAGTTTGATAAAGAGGCACAAAGGCTAACGTTCGTTCTGTCGAAAGTATATGAATACGGATCAAAAACGATGAATTTCGATCCCCGTAAAATTTCAGTGGTTTTGCATACGCGAACGGTCAAATCGAATGGTTTGGTAGCCTGGGCGCCCAAACGAATTGAGCTTTTTACCACTCCGCACCAGCAAATTTACGCGCAGGATTGGCTGGAGCAACTTGCATTGCACGAATTCAGGCATGTGGTGCAGATGGATAAAATACAAAGTGAATTGCCTTTTCTGCTAAAATTTATTTTGGGTGAACAAGCCGCAGCCATTGTCACAGGCGCTTATTTACCATTTTGGTTTCTGGAGGGCGATGCTGTGGCAACTGAAACTGCATTATCAAATACCGGTCGTGGCAGAATGGCTGCCTTCAGTATGGAATACCGTGCACAATTAGCAGAAAAAGGGAAATATTCATTCGATAAAGCTTTTCTGGGTTCGTACAAAGATTTTGTACCCGATCATTACAAATTGGGCTACTGGATGGTTGGCAAAAGCAGGGAAAAATTTGGCGCGCAAATATGGTCGGATGTGGTGCATAAAGTTGGTAACCAACCTTTTTCAATCACTCCACTAAATTCAATCCTGAAAAGGAAAACAGGAATGAACAGCAAGCAGATGTACAATCAGATTTTCGATGACCTGAAAACCGACTGGCAAAACGATTTTAATTTACAATCAACAAGCAGTAGTTCAGTAGTTTCACCAACAGTAAAAAACTATACTGATTACCTTTATCCGGAGTTTTACAAGGACTCGTTCATTGTTGCTTACCGGACTTCAATTGACGATATCGGACGTTTTGTTTTGATCAGCCCAGATAGATCTGAAAAGATAATTCATACACCGGGATCTGTATTCGAAGAATCGGTTTCGGTAAAGGAACAATTAATTATCTGGGCTGAAAGGCGCGCCGATATTCGGTGGTCACATGCTGACAGGTCGGTAATTTTAGTTTACAACATCGAAACAAAAGTCAGGCAGGAAATATTCTCTGAAAACAAACTTTTTAGCCCTGTCATTTCTCCTGATTTAAAATCCTTTGCAGCAGTTGAAGTTGATCCGGAAAATCATTTTTTTCTGTCAGTGTTCGATATTAATTCAGGAAAAATACTGGAACGGTATAAAACCAATGATAACCAGTATTTTTTCACTCCTTGTTGGGATGAAAAAGGGGAGAAGCTTTACGTTGTCAGCCTGTCGTCAAAAGGAAAATATTTGGCTTCCTACGATCTTCAATCAAAACATTTTCAGCAAATTACCCCAATAACTTTTGGCAATCTGAAAAATCCGGTTTTCACCAATGACCAAATTATTTTCTCTGCCGATTTTTCAGGAACCGATCATTTGTATTCAGTTGATCCAGACAACCATCAAATTTTCAGGATTCATGAAGCTAAATTCGGTGGCGATTATCCATCGACTGTTAATTCAAAGAATCAAATTCTGTTCAGCAATTATTCAGCTTTAGGATATCAGCTTTCAATGGTAAATCTGAATGATAAAAGCAATCATTTAAAAATAGCTGATATCAGTCTGAAGTCGAATAAATTAGCTGATATTCTTGCATCTCAGGAAAATGGAATTCCGGATTTTGCCAATCATGATTCAATAAGATACCCTTCAAAAAAGTATTCTAAACTCGGACATTTGTTCAATTTCCACAGTTGGGCGCCTGCTTATATTGATGTTAACAGCTATGAAATTAAACCTGGCGCATCCCTATTTTCTCAGAATAAACTTGGAACCGCCGAAACCAGAATTGGTTATAATTACAATTCTGCTGACCGGACCGGAAAGTACAGTGCTGCATTCAATTATTCAGGCTGGTTTCCTGAAATTTACACTGAATTATCCTACGGAGAAGAGGCATCCAATTATTATCAAATCACAAATACCGTCAATCAACAGAACCAGATTATCCGAAGCGATACAACAGTTCAGCGATATTCCTGGAATGAATTTAAAGCTGATTTAGATATCCGCTTACCATTAAATTTATCAAAAGGGAAGTATTCAGTAGCTCTTTTTCCTGAAATAAAATATAGTTTCAATAAGGTAACTCACAATAAATCAACTCCTGATGGTTTTTATTCCGGTGATTATCATGCATTGACCTATCGATTGTATTATTACCATTTACTGCGCCAATCTGGTCAAAATCTAATGCCCAGATGGGGTCAGCAATTTGATGCAATTTTCAGGCACACTCCATTTATTGGCAATAATCTTGGATCAATCTACGGAATTCAATCGGTGCTGTATTTTCCCGGATTGACAAAGAATGACGGGATTAAAATTTACCAGGGCTATCAGGAAAAAATATTTAACCAAAACCATAATTTTTCAAACTTTGTGCGGTTTCCCCGAGGTTTTCAGGGATTTCAAAACAATAAAATGTATTCACTGGCAGTTGATTACCGAATTCCATTGGCTTATCCTGATATAAGTTTTGGCAGACTGGCTTACCTAAAACGTATAAAAACTTCCCTGTTTTATGATTATGCATGGTTATCAGCGCCAATTTTAGATAAGAATAAAAAAATAATTCCAAATCATTACCAATTAGAAATGAATTCGTTAGGTATTGAACTAACATCCGATATGAATATTTTAAGATTTTTTGCTCCGATAGACATCGGAGTCAGGTCGATTTATATGCCGGATTCAGAAAGTTTCAGGTTTGAATTGCTGTTTTCAATCGATTTCAACGGTTTGTAGTTCGGTAAAGAGTCAAAACAGTAATTTCAGGACGCATTTCAACCCTGCCGGGAAATCCAATTGTTCCAAGTCCTCTGTTCGCGTAAAGTAATTGATTTTCTGACTGATAAAGACCTCCCCAGTGCTTCTGATTAAACCAGATTGGGCTAAATTCGATCCCTGCAATTTTTATCCCAAATTGAGCGCCGTGTGTATGACCCGAAAGTGTCAGCGGAATATCAGTTTGAGGAACAACAATTGCATTCCAATGAGAAGGATCGTGCGACATTAAAATCTTAAACGATTGATCCGGAATGCCTTTCATCGCTTCATCAAGATTTGCATATTGCGGAAATGGCGCATGACCCCAGTTTTCAACACCTATCAATGAAAACGAGGTATCCATCACAGAAATTCTTTCCCATTGGTTCAGCAAAAGTATAAAACCGGCATCTGTTAAACTGCTTTGAATCTGTTGTAAATTTATTCCCTTGCTTGCGCTATCAGGCCAGGCAGAGTAGTCTCCATAATCGTGATTTCCCTGAATGGCATATTTTCCATATTTAGCCGACAGTTGTTCCAGATAAGGTTCAAATCCTTTTGCTTCTTCGCTGAAATTATTTACCAAATCGCCGGTAAATAACAACAAGTCAGGATTTAATTGATTCACAATCCTGACAGTTTTTTCCATCACTTTCGTATTCTTTCCAAAACTGCCAAGATGAATATCAGATAGTTGAATGATTTTGAATCCATTGAGTTGCTCCGGTAAATTATAAAAATACAGATTTTCATGTCTGACATTCACCTGATAGCGTCCGACAAAAATTCCATAAACGATGACGAAAAAAAATCCGCTACAAATTAGGCTGGCACCTGTGATTAGTATCATTTGGGAACGTTTACCAGCCAGCCATCTGAAAATAAAAGAAAGAATGGTACTTATTGAAAAAATGAATTTGGGTAGCAGGTTCAAAAATGAAACTGTAATTACCACATAGAAAAGCGTATAATTCCTGGCTTGGCGAAGCGACTCCGGATTTGCAAAAGAGTAGAGTAGAAGGCCGGTAGAAAGCAGGCTTATGAGAAGGTATAATATAGTCAGGTTAATTCTGATTTTTTTTGAACGTTGCTTGATCAAAAGCCAAAACCCGAAATAGGAGATGAGCTCAATCAAAAAAACAAGGGCAAAAAAGAATAGCAAAAATGCGGAAGGAATTCCTCTCATAAATTAGAATTTTAATCAAAAACAGAAAAATACACTTTTTAAGAATGACTTTTGACCACTCAAACCAAATTTTAAGCTATTTGTTGAAAAATCCGTCCATTTCTTCCAGAAGATGAAGGAGAAAAGAAGGAATGTTTGTTGTTTAAATTGCACAAATACAACAACTTGAGTTAATAAATATTGATTTTAAACTGCCTGAGAATTGGATAATTTTCCAAAAGTTGAGATAGGGCGGGAATAGGTGAATATTTCTACTGTTGATGCCAAATTCAAAAAATAAATACTCTTCAATAGCAAAATCTTTTAAAATTCACAAATGGGAATAGATAGAAAGTGTGAATACTCATACACAAATGTAAATTAAACTGAATGAAACCAAATGTAAATAAAAAGAATTAAAAATGTTTCATTAAAGATTCCAATTAATTTACATCAATAACACATAAAAAATTCAACCATTTAATTTATAAATATAAACTCATATAGTATTCAATAACAACAGATTAAGTAATGCTATATCTATAAAAAATTGAATAAACTATTTATATATGTGCATTATACGTATATATCCATTATATAAAATTTATAAATAACTATTAACCAATATTTTAAATGATATACCTAAAGTATATATAAAATAATAATACAGACATATTTAATAAATTTGAAATCAAAATACACAAATGTAATTGACACTTGCGCACAAATGTCAATCAAATATTGATGCAATATTATTACATTTGTGCATTCGCTAATTTACATTTATATGGAAGAAAGGATCAGGAAATTTATGGAATACAAAGGAATTTCTCCTTCCGAATTGGCAGATGCTATCGGAGTGCAGCGATCGAATGTTACCCATGTTCTAAAAGCAAGGAATAAGCCCAGTTTTCAATTTATTGAAAAGCTTTTACAGATCTACCCTGAAATAAATGCGAAATGGCTCCTTCTGGGCGAAGGCAACATGATTGAAGGCGTTGCCAAATCACGAACATTGTTTGATCCGATTCCGGAGCCTGTAATTAATCCTACTACAAATCCGATTGGCCCTGTAAAAACTGCTGAACCAGACTTTGTCATGGATTCCCCACCGCCTGCACCCAAAGAAGAAACTTTATTACCTCCTGCTCAGGAAAAAAAAGTATCTGAGAATGAGTTGTATGATTCCTTTTTCGGCTCTGAAAAGCCCATAGAACGGCTAATAGTATTTTTTAAAGACCAAACTTTTAAGGTTTATAATCCTTCCCGATAAGTTTTTTGAACTATATTTGCCGTCAAATTCACCTGCATGAAAAAGACGGTTATTGATTTATTATTGCTTGAAAATAAGCAGCTTAACAAGGATAATTTTCTACTAAAACTTCAGTCACCGGTACCTGTTTCTGATATTTTTCCCGGTCAGTTTGTAAATGTTGAAATTAAAGATGCACAGGAAATATTTCTGCGGCGTCCCTTTTCTGTGCTTGATGTCGATTATCAAGCCCAAACCATTACATTATTGGTTAAAATTTTGGGGCGGGGTTCAAAAAAGTTAACAGAAGCACAGCCAGGAGTTCAAATAAGTACAATCCTGCCATTGGGTAAATCATTTACACTTCCCGAAAAAGATGACCATATTTTACTAATTGGTGGTGGAAGTGGCGTAGCACCCATGTTGTTTCTTGCCAAGCTTTGCGGACTTGATCCTGAAAATGTTCATGTTCTGATCGGCGCACGTTCAATTACAGATCATATTGATATTGAAGAATATAAACCTTTCGGAAATTTCTATTTTACCACAGAAGATGGTTCTTTGGGAGAAAAGGGATATGTTACAAATCATCCGGTGTTTACAAATAAACTGAATGAATTCACAAAAATATACACTTGTGGACCAGATTTGATGATGAAAGCCATTGGCCGCATTGCTCTTGAGAACAAATTATTCTGCGAAGTTTCACTCGAAAATATGATGGCTTGCGGTTTTGGAGTATGTCTTTGCTGCGTAGAAGATACCAAGGCCGGGCATAAATGCGTTTGTACTGATGGACCGGTGTTTAATGTAAATGATTTGAAATGGTAAATTTAGGAATAAAAATACATGAGCTGGATTTCAAGAATCCGATAATGTTGGCTTCAGGAACTTGCGGATTTGGAGAAGAAATTGCCGATTTTCTTGATCTTTCCAGGCTTGGAGGAATAGTTGTAAAAGGAACTACTCTTAAACACCGGGAAGGAAATGCATACCCACGGATGGCCGAAACTCCCTCCGGAATGCTCAATGCAGTAGGTTTGCAAAATAAAGGAGTTGATAATTTTATTGCAAATATTTATCCTCGTATAAAAGACATTGACACCCATATTATTGTAAATGTAAATGGCTCTACCATTGAAGATTATGTGGCATTAACTGAACGATTAAATGAGTTGGATAAAATTCCGGCAATCGAATTAAACATCAGTTGCCCCAATGTAAAAGAAGGCGGAATGGCTTTTGGAATTAGCTGTCCATCAGCCGAAGCTGTAGTAAAAGCGGTGAGAAAAGTTTACAGCAAAACATTAATCGTAAAACTCTCTCCAAACGTTACAAACATTGCTGATATAGCTAAGGCTGTAGAAAGCCAGGGCGCCGACAGCGTTTCACTGATAAACACCTTGTTGGGCATGGCTGTAAATGCTGAAACAAGAAAACCGGTTTTGTCAACCATCACTGGAGGCCTATCTGGTCCGGCCATTAAGCCAATTGCTCTCAGAATGGTTTGGCAGGTGTATAATGCGGTAAAAATACCGGTGATGGGGATGGGCGGAATTATGAATGCAACTGATGCCATTGAATTTATGATTGCCGGTGCATCAACAGTTCAGATAGGAACTGCTATTTTTATCGATCCAACTATTCCTGTTCAGATTGTTGATGGCCTGGCTTTGTATATGGAACGACATAAAATGCAGTCTGTTAGTGAATTAATTGGGAGTTTACAATGCTGAATTATCTAAGGAAACATATCTGCACTAAAAATATCATTCTGGCTGGATTAATTTTCTTTCTGATTGTTTTTCGTATTTCAATTCCGAAGGATCGTGATGAAATTCAGAATCGCTTTGAGGATATAGAAGAAGATGGATTGAACTTTCTGATTACCAATGATCTGTCAAATTTCAAGGAGAGCAAGGTTATTGAAAAACAAGCGATGGAATTTCTTCGGCAATGGAATTTGGCAGGAATGACCATGTCGGTGGTGAAAAACGGCAAACTGGTTTATGCACAAGGTTTTGGATATTCTGACGTTGAAGCAAAGCAGCCGGTTACCCCCGGTCAATTGTTCAGGGTTGCAAGTATCAGTAAATTAATAAATGCCGTTGCCATCCTTAAATTAGTCGAGGATAAATTAATCACCCTTGATTCGAAAGTATTTGGCCCGAAAGCAATCATTAAAGATTCTATTTTTCATTCAGTAAAAGATCCGCGAATATACAATATCACCGTTCGTCATCTTTTGGCACATGCCGGAGGATGGTCGCTGCGATATGGAGATATGGCTTTTAATTCGTTGTTGGTACTGGAGTTGAATGGCGAAAAAGGAAGCGCAACCATTGATTCTTACAGTCGGTTTGTTGCATCCAGAAGATTGCATTTTGATCCGGGAACCCGATCTTCCTACTCAAATATGGGATATATGTTTTTAACAAAAGTTATCGAATCTGTTTCAGGTCAAAATTACGAGAAATATGTTCGTAATGAAGTACTTAAACCTATTGGAATTACTGATATGCACATTGGCCGAAGCTATCTTTCAGGTCGTAGGTTTAATGAAGTAAAATACTATGAATCGGATGATAATCAACTTGTTTCATGTTTCGATGGATCAGGAAGGATGGTTCCAAAAGCTTACGGTGGCAATCCAATTGAGTTGCTGGGGCCTGCCGGTGGCTGGATTGCATCATCGGTTGAACTGGCAAAGTTACTGGTGATGATCGATGGTTTCAAAAATGTTCCTGATATGTTCAAAGGCAATTTAATTGATCAGATGGTTGAAAATAAGTTGTTTAAAGGACCATTGGGTTGGAAAACAGTAAAAGATAACGGAGATTGGATAAGAACCGGGAGTATGGCCGGAACATCTGCTATTATGAAACGGCAGAGCAACGGTTTTTCATGGGTAGTTATCATTAATTCAAGTAGTTGGAAAGGACCTAAACTACCATATTACGTCAATTATATGATGGGAAAAATTGAACATTCGGTTAAAAGTTGGCCAAAACACGACTTGTTTAAATATAAACCCAAAGATTAATCTGATACTTTATTTGACTTGCATTGTTGAACTTTTCAATCTCTTTCTTGTTAATTAGTTAGTTTGAAAACTTGAAATTCTTAATGTTAAATAAAGGTAAGTATGTCAGAATTTAAAATCCAGATGCCTAAACTGGGCGAAAGCGTTCAGGAAGCTACCATCACCAAATGGTTTGTAAAGGAAGGTGATAAAATTGAAGAAGATCAATCACTTTTTGAAGTTGCAACTGATAAGGTTGATTCAGAAATTCCCTCACCGGTTGATGGTATTATAAAGAAAATATTTTTTGAGGTAAATGCATTGGTTGCGGTAGGTGAAACCGTTATCATTATTACTACTGACGATGATGACGAATCCGATAACGAAGCTGTAATTGAGGAAGTTGAGTCTAATTCTGAAAAGACGCCGGAAAAGGAACCTGCTCAACCATTAGCCGCCAAATCAGTAGAAAAAGACGTTGTTAAATCTCCTGAAGTTACTAAATCAGAACCTGTTGAAGAAAATAACGAAACAAAATCAACCAGGTTTTATTCCCCGTTGGTTCAGTCAATAGCCAAATCAGAGCAGGTAAGTTTAAGCGAACTGGAATCAATTGAAGGCTCCGGTCTGAGCGGCAGAGTTCAAAAATCGGATATCCTCTCCTTTGTTCAGTCACGAAAGGAAGGTAAAGTTTCTCCTCCGGCTAAAACTTCAGGAGTAAAAACAGAAGAAAAACAGGAACAACCAAAAATATCGGCATCATTGGGATCAAATGATCAGATTATCGAAATGGATCGGGTACGAAAAATTATTGCCGATCACATGGTCATGTCGAAAAAGGTTTCTCCCCATGTTACATCAGTTGTAGAAGCCGATGTTACCAACCTTGTTTTGTGGCGCACCCGAATAAAAGATGAGTTCAGCGCCAAATACGGAGAGAAAATCACTTACATGCCTATTTTTACGGAGGCAGTTGCACGGGCAATTACCGAGTATCCTTTGTTAAATTCTTCGGTTGACGACTATAAAATAATCATCCACAAAGATGTAAATATTGCAATTGCTGTTGCCAAACCCGATGGAAATCTGGTTGTACCGGTTATTAAAAATGCGGAACAAAAAAATCTGGTTGGACTGACCAAAAATCTAAATCAGTTGGCTGAAGCTGCCCGCAAAAATAAGCTTACAGTTGAAGATTATCAGGGTGGAACTTTTACGATCACTAATTTTGGTTCATTCAGAAATTTGATCGGAACACCGATTATCAGTCAGCCACAGGTTGCCATACTTGCAACAGGTAGCATCGAGAAAAAACCTGCAGTAATGGAAACCCCAACTGGTGACGCCATTGTTGTCCGTCACAAAATGTTCCTTTCTTTATCATATGATCATAGAGTTATAGATGGTGCTATGGGCGGGGCTTTCCTGCGGCGAATAGCAGACATTCTTGAAGAATTCAATATTGATCGCGAAGTATAACCTTAATAAATTAAAATTTGCTTTATGGATACAGTTCCAATTGTATTTTCGATTAAAACAACTCCCAAAGAAACTCTTGAAAAATGGTTCCGATTGATGACTTTAGGTCGCGCAATTGATGAAAAAGCTCCGAATTACCTTAAGCAGGCCATTGGCTGGTCGTATCATGCACCTTATGCAGGTCATGATGGAATTCAGCTTGCTATCGGGCAAACGTTTGAAAAAGAAGTTGACCACATATTTTTATATTACCGCGATTTGCTGACAGCTTTGTCTTGCGGATTAACTGCTGAAGAAATAATCCTGAATGGAATTTCCAAAGCAACAGATCTTTCAAGCGGCGGACGGCACATGTCGAACCACTTTGCAAAAATCCCCTGGAATATCCACAATGTTTCATCGCTGACTGGTAATCACACGCTTCATGCGGTAGGTGTGGCCCGGGCAATCAAATATTATGGCCAAAAGGCGGTGGCAATCAGCGTACAGGGTGAATCTTCCTTGTCTGAAGGATTCGTTTATGAAGCCATCAATGGCGCTTCAAAAGAAAAACTGCCGGTTATTTTTGCCATTCAGGACAATGGATATGGTATATCTGTTCCGAAAAAGGATCAGACGGCTAACAGGAAAGTCGCCAACAATTTTACAGGCTTTAAAAACCTCCGGATCATTCATTGTAACGGAAAAGATGTTTTTGAATCGATGAATGCCATGCACGAAGCAAAAAAACATGCTTTGGAAACCGGAATGCCAGTGATGGTTCAGGCCAATTGCATTAGGATGCATTCCCATTCGAACTCCGACCGTCATGAATTATACCGTTCGGAAGAAGAGCGTAATTATGCCCAGGAATACGATCCGTTGGCGAAATACAAGCGTATGTTGGTTCGTTACAATCGTTTTACGAACGAAGAGATTATTGTTATTGAAAACGAATCAAAAATAGAGTTAAAAGAAGCCCACAAGAAGGCTTTAAAGGCACCTGATCCTGATCCGGACACGTATCTCGACTTTGTTCTTCCGGAGCCTCACAAGCCGCTTAAATATGTTGATGGAACCCATCATGAGGAAGGCGAAAAGAAAAAATTGATTACTGCACTGAATGAAACCCTGAAGGCTGAATTCAGAAATAATCCGGATACCTTTATGTGGGGTCAGGATATGGCCAATAAAGACAAGGGTGGAATTTTCAATGTGTCGAAAGGACTGCAGCAGGAATTCGGACCTAAAAGAGTTTTTAACGCCCCAATCGCAGAGGACTTTATTGTTGGAACTGCAAATGGAATGTCAAGATATGATGAGAAAATTAGAATTGTAATTGAAGGTGCTGAATTTGCTGACTATTTCTGGCCGGCTATGGAGCAATATGTCGATTCGAGTCACGATTTCTGGAGATCGAACGGACAATTTACTCCAAATGTTACAATCAGGCTTGCATCAGGCGGATATATTGGCGGAGGAATTTACCATTCGCAAAACATTGAAGGGGCTTTAACATCTCTTCCGGGTGTGCGTATCGTTTATCCTTCGTTTGCCGATGATGCAGCCGGACTATTGCGAACTGCCATCAGATCAAGGGGAATGACAATGTTTATGGAGCCAAAAGCTTTGTATAATGATCCAAAAGCAGCTACTGTAATTCCCGATGATTTTGAAGTTCCGTTTGGCAAAGCCCGTATCCGTAGAAATGGCGACGATCTGGTAATGATTACATATGGAAATACCACTCATATGTGTCTGGAAGCCGCTGAAAAGCTATCGAAAGAGGGAAGTTCAGTTGAAGTAATTGACTTGCGTTCACTGGTTCCGCTTGATAAGGAAACAATTCTGAATTCAATAAAAAGAATCGGAAAAGTGATGGTTGTACATGAAGACAAAGTTCATTCCGGATTCGGTGCCGAGATTACATCTGTAATAATGGAAGAAGCTTTTGAATACCTCGACTGCCCGGTAAAACGTGTTGGTTCATCATTTACACCCGTTGGATTTCACCGTTCGTTCGAAAGAATGATTTTACCTAATACCGAAAAAATTTACATTGCGGCCAAAGAAATTTTGGCTTATTAATAACTTAACAATCATGAGTAAAACAGGGATATTTTATAGCTTTAATTCAAAGAAAACTGCAAAGGCAGCCGAGAAAATTATTGAAGAATTTGGAGCCGATTTTAAAATTGTACCAGTAAATGCTGAAGAATTAACAGAGGAATTGTTTCTATCTTTTACCAATCTGATACTAGGAATTCCAACCTGGTTTGATGGTGAATTGCCCAATTACTGGGATGAATTTGTTCCCGCATTGGAAGATTTGGATCTTAAGGGAAAAACGATCGCAATTTATGGTATGGGTAATCAGGTTGAGTATCCTGAAAACTTTGGCGATGCTGTTGGTATCATGGTCAATTTGGTAAAGGAAAGAGGAGCGAAGGTGATTGGTTCAACTGATACCAAAGGATATACCTACGAATCCTCCAAAGCTGAAGTGGACGATAAATTTGTTGGGCTCATCCTTGATCAGGAAACGCAGCCAAGGCTTTCAAAAGAACGAATTACCAATTGGGTGATAGATCTTAAAACTCAATTCAAATAACAAATGAAGAAGAAAAAAGTAATCGCAATAGTTGCCCATGATAACCGCAAAAAAGACATGATGGAATGGGTTGCCTGGAATTGGAAAGAATTGAGCCCGCATAGTTTGATTTGTACGGGCACCACCGGTAAATTGGTTAATGCAGTTTTGGTTGAGAAATGTCGTGAAAATGATGTCATTCCTCCAGATGTAGAACGACTTAAATCAGGTCCGCTTGGAGGCGACCAACAGTTGGGCGCTTTGATTTGTGAGGGAAAAGTGGATGTGTTGATTTTCTTTTGGGATCCGATGCAGCCACAGCCACACGATGTAGATGTAAAAGCTTTGCTTCGTATCTCAACATTATACAATATTCCTACGGCAACGAACCGCTCAACAGCCGATTTTTTAATATCTTCTAAACTGTTTCACCACGAATATGAACCCATTTTAAAAGATTATAGCGGTTACATTAAGCGGGATGTAGATTTTGATGTATAATTTTACATTTTAGTAATAAAAAAGTAAACTTCCACTGTTGCATTTTGGATTTCAACTCTTTAGATTTGAGCAGACAAACAATTATGCAATGAAAGAAGACAGATTAAAAAAAATGATCAAGGCCATGTATCTTCTTCGTGAAACATTAAGGCAGAAACGGGAAGATGACAAAGCATTTAGGTTTAAATCGAAAACAAGAGTTCTCACAGAAGTTGATACCATTATTGATCGAAGTCTTGAAGAGTTTTATTCACTAAGGATTAGCTGAGTGAAATGGCACTTTACAAGTTTTAAGGGCCGGATCTCGTAACCATTGAACGATGCTATACCAATTAGAAATGATTGGTATAGCATCGTTTAATGGTTTGTATTATAATTTTAGTTTGAATAAGATTAAACCGCACAATCGCATAATTGACATATGTAAACGAATTTAATGTGTTGATTACGAGATGTATATTTCAATTACAGTAAGTGTTTGTATTACAAATGTAAATCCATTGATATACCTTAATTTCAATAATAGTTAACTAACAGACATCTCTAAGTCAATATTAAAACTTGACAGGATCAAACTATTTATTCCTCTAAATTTTGTTCAGGAAATACTGACTGATTTTTTTTGCACTGTAAGGTTTGGTCTTGGTTCATTAATTGCAATGCGTTGATGGTTGTAAAAATATCAAATCACGAGAATCGTATATTTTCCGGCGAATAGTAAATGGATACAAAATATGATACTGTCGTTTCTTTGGCTATGGATAGAACATGGCAGAATATAGAATGAATTAATGGAAAAGCTAGTCAAAATAAATTGAGTACGTTTGTCTTAGAATTAATATTATGTTATTTTTATACAGCAAAAAAGAGGAGCAAAAGCTCCTCTTTGAATATTTTGTGGTTATTACAGGTTTTTCATTTTTTCTACTATTTCAGCATGTTTGTCCAACATTTTTAAACGGTAGTACAAGGTTTTCAATGACTCCATTGTAAATTTATCCGTTGGATTAACTTCATGGGCTTTTTCCATATAAGGAATTGCCTTTTTGAACTCTATATCAGCTTTTTCTTTTTCTTCTTCATACTTTTCAGGCTGATTACTTGGAACAGCATTTGCAACATCAATTTGCTTTACACCTTTGTTGTAATATACTGCACCTAGGTTATAATAAGCATCAAAATAGTCGTCTTTGTACTCAATAGCTTTAAGGTAACTTTCGGTAGCTTCCTCTGGCTTCAGCAGTTTATCGAATAAGGTTCCTCTTGCAAAATAGTAAGATGAATTCTTTGGATCTTGTTCAATTGCAATGTCCAGATATCTTAAAGCATCATCTACTCTGTTCGAATTCAGATAGATATTGATTACTTCAACAAGAATAGTTCCGTTGCCTGGGTATTCTTTTAATCCTTCTTTTAATACGTCTAATGCATTAGCGGTATCTTGTTTTTGCATGTAACTTGATGAAATCAGTTGATAGGTGCGTGCTCCGCTGTATTTATATTTTGCAGCTTCTCTGTAGTATTTTATTGCTTTGTCATAATTCTGAGCATTGTATGCTGCAAGTCCGGCGTTGAAAATAATAACTGTGTCAACTGAAGTCGGATCGTCAGCTTTGAATATCGGAGTTTGTTCAATTCCCATAATCTGCTCGAATGATTTAAGCGCTTTGTTGTAATCTTCTTCGTTAAAAGCAGCAACTGCCTGATTTGTAAGATCTCCAATCAATAAAGTAAGTTTGATCTTAATACTTTTTGAAAACTTGTCCTTGTCATCAAGTGCAAGTGCTTTTAAGTAAGAGTCATAGGCAACAGTCAGTGGATCGTTACTTAGCTTTTTGTAATTTTCATCTTTTGACTGAAATACAGCCTGATAAATTTCTCCCCGAACCTCCCAGGTTCTTGGCCAGGTAACAGAACTTTCTGTTTTAGGATTGCTTGAGTCAATGGCTTCTTCAATTGTTGAAACCGCCTTGTCGAGCTTACCGGTTTCTTTAAAGCTAGAAGCACTGGTTACTTTGCCTTTTTGAGCGAATACGCCTGTTACGGCAAAAAGTAAAACAAATAAAATTGTCGTTCTTTTCATTGTAAAGAGTGATTTATAATTTTGATACATAATTAATTTAAATTTATCTATTCGGTTAATTCCGGACTAACTGGTTTGTCATCGATAATTCCTTCTGGTAAATCAGACAATTCATCTGGACCTTCGGAAGTTGGTACACTTTCAATCACTTCATCAGGATCTTCGGATGCTGGTACAATTGCTACTGATGCAATTTTATCTCCATCCTTCAGATTAATCAGCCTGACACCTTGTGCTGCACGACCAATGATCCGCATATTTGAAACTGACATTCTGATAGTAAGACCTGACTGAGTAATTATCATTAAATCGTTACTTTCATCGACACTCTTAATTGAAATAAGCGGACCGGTTTTTTCAGTTATATTAATTGTTTTAACACCTTTTCCACCACGGTTCGTCAACCTGTAATCTTCAATTTTCGAACGTTTTCCATAACCATTTTCAGAAACAACCAGTATGTCTTCGTTTTCGTTTTCAACACAAACCATGCCAACGACTTCATCCTGTTCGTGACCTAGCCTGATTCCACGCACTCCGGAGGCTGTTCTTCCAATTGGCCTAACGTCTTTATCAACAAATCGAACGGCTTTTCCTGAACGTACAGCCATCATAATGTGATGATTGCCATTGGTCATTCTGGCTTCAAGTAATTTATCGTCTTCCCTTATTGTAATGGCATTCACTCCATTCTGACGCGGACGTGAATATGCCTCAAGTGATGTTTTCTTGATAGTTCCCTTTTTTGTACACAAAATTATGAAATTGCTATTAATATATTCAGGATCAGTAAGGGTTTTTACATTGATAAATGCAAGAATCTTGTCATCCTGTTCAATATTTATAACATTTTGTATTGCACGTCCTTTTGACGTTTTTGTACCTTCAGGAATTTCATAAACTTTCAGCCAGAAACATTTTCCTTTTTCAGAAAACAACAAGAGTGTATTGTGCATTGATGCATTGAACATGTGTTCAAGGAAATCCGAATCTCTTGTATTGCTGCCTTTTGAACCAACTCCTCCCCTTCCCTGGGTTCTAAAATCGGACAGTGGAGTCCTTTTCATGTAGCCCAAATGAGAAATAGTAATTACCATTTCTTCATCAGCATAAAAATCTTCAGGATTAAACTCTTCAGCATTCGGAACGATCTCGGTTTTACGACCATCTCCGTATTTTGCTTTGATTTCAATCAGCTCATTCTTAATAATTTCCATCCGAAGATTGATGTCAGCCAATATACTTTTCAGATGTTCAATCAGCTTTTTAATATCTTCATATTCCTGATGTAATTTATCCTGTTCAAGACCGGTCAACTGGCGTAAACGCATTTCAACGATGGCGCGCGACTGAATATCAGTTAAATTAAATCGTTCGATCAGGTTCAATCTGGCTTCATCCGGATTTTTTGCAGCACGAATAATTGCGATTACTTCTTCAATATTGTCGCTGGCAATGATCAAACCTTCAAGAATATGCGCACGTTTTTCGGCCTGATCCAATTCAAATTGTGTCCGGCGAATAACTACATCGTGCCGGTGCTCTACAAAATAATGAATCAGGTCTTTCAGGTTGAGCATTTTAGGCCGTCCATTGACCAATGCAATATTGTTTACACTGAAACTGTTCTGCAGTTGAGTGTATTTATACAGTTTATTTAAAACGACATTCGAAATTTCATCCCTCTTTATATCAAAAACGATGCGCATCCCATCACGGTCCGATTCGTCGTTAACATTCGAAATACCTTCAATTTTCTTATCATTGATCAGTTCTGCAGTTTTAATAATTAATTCTGCCTTGTTCACCATGTAAGGAATTTCAGTAACGACAATCTTTTCCCTTCCGTTCGGAGTTAATTCAATGTGAGCCTTTCCCCTCAAAACGATACGACCGCGTCCTGTTTCAAAGGCTTCCTGAACCCCGCGAACTCCGTAAATGATTCCTCCGGTTGGAAAATCAGGCGCTTTGATAATGGTAATCAGGTCCTGAATATCAATTTCCGGATTATCAATGTACGCTATAATAGCATCAATAGTGTCCGATAAATTATGGGGTGGCATGTTGGTTGCCATTCCTACTGCAATACCCGAGGCTCCGTTAACCAAAAGGTTGGGAATACGGGTAGGTAAAACGGTCGGTTCTTTCAACGATTCATCAAAGTTTGGCTGAAAATCCACCGTATTTTTTTCAAGGTCAGATAAGATTTCCTCTGCTATTTTCGACAACCTGGCCTCCGTATAACGCATCGCTGCCGGACTGTCCCCATCGACTGAACCGAAGTTACCCTGTCCATCAACGAGCGGATAACGCAAGGACCATTCCTGAGCCATACGAACCATTGTGAAATATACAGATGAATCACCATGAGGATGGAACTTACCCAAAACCTCCCCGACTATCCTTGCTGATTTTTTGTAAGCTTTGTTGGAAAATGTACCCAACTCACTCATTCCAAACAACACGCGACGATGTACGGGCTTTAAACCATCTCTTACATCCGGAAGTGCCCTTGCGACAATTACTGACATCGAATAATCGATGTAAGCAGTCTTCATTTGCTCTTCAATATTAATCTTGATAATTTTTTCGCCTTCAGCCATTTACTTCTCCTTTAATTAAATATTCCTTAAAAAAATTGACTGACAAAAATACAAAAATACTTCTTGAATCAAGCGTTTTCCTTGCTTTTCATTGGTAATTAATGAATAAGATTTTAACAATGCAATGTTCGTAAAATCAGGAAATTAAACTCATAGCTGTTCAATAAATGTGTATTTTTGATTTTAGATTTTTATTATCAGGCGATAGCATACCAACTTTTAGGAATAATTTTTGTTATTTAATGCAGAACTTAATAACGTGATTACAAATATGGATTCACAATTTTCACCACGCATCAAAGATGTTCTTTCATACAGCCGAGAAGAAGCTATACGACTGGGCAATGAAAGTATCGGATTAGAACATATTTTTCTGGGAATACTGAGAGATGGAGAAGGCATTGCAATCGAGATTCTTACAAATCTGGGTGTCAATCTGTCAGATATTAAACAATCAGTTGAAGAAAAGCTCCGAACCGGAAAAGATATTGATTCTCAGGCTTCTGTTCAGTTAATGAAATCGGCAGAAAAAGCATTAAAGCTTGTCTATCTGGAAGCCAGGGCCTTTAACAGCACTACGATTAGTACCGGTCATTTGCTTCTTGCTTTGCTGAAAGACAAAGAAAGTCTGATCAGTAACATTCTTGGAGAGTATCACATTAATTATTATATCCTGAAATCGAGGTTGGAAGATTACAGACGACCTGAAGCAAAATCGGATTTTGGTGACGAGGACGATGATGCCGACGATAGTTTCCAGAAACCTACAGGCGGCGGTCCTCCATCAGCAGCCAAGAAGCCTGCAAATCCGAAATCGGATACCCCTGTTCTTGATAATTTTGGTGTCGATATTACCAAAGCTGCAGAAGAAAATAATCTGGATCCTATTATTGGACGGGAAAAAGAAATTGAACGTCTGGCTCAGATTTTATCTAGACGGAAGAAAAACAACCCGATTTTAATTGGAGAACCTGGAGTTGGTAAATCCGCGATTGCAGAAGGACTTGCTCTTCGGATAGTCCAGAAAAAAGTATCGAGGATATTATTTGACAAAAGAGTTGTAAGTCTTGACATTGCTTCTATTGTTGCCGGTACAAAATACCGCGGGCAGTTTGAGGAGCGAATGAAGGCTATTTTAAACGAGTTGTCGAAAGTTAGCAACGTAATTCTTTTTATCGACGAAATACATACAATTGTTGGCGCAGGCGGTGCAACCGGATCGCTGGATGCAGCAAATATGCTGAAACCAGCTTTGGCACGTGGCGAAATTCAGTGCATTGGAGCTACAACTCTTGACGAATATCGCCAGCAGATAGAAAAAGACGGCGCGTTGGAAAGACGGTTTCAAAAAATTATGGTCGAGCCAACGTCTGTTGACGAAACAATAGAAATCCTGAATAACATTAAACAGCGCTACGAGGATCACCACAATGTATTTTATACTCCTGAAGCAATTGATGCTTGTGTAAAACTGACTGCCAGGTATATAACTGACCGTTTTTTACCTGACAAAGCCATTGATGCACTGGATGAAGCTGGTTCGCGCGTTCACCTCCTGAATATCAATGTTCCCGACCGGATTGTAAAACTGGAAGAGAAGATTGAGAAAACACGCGAGGAAAAGATTAAAGCTGTTAAGAGTCAGAATTTTGAGTTGGCTGCCAATCACCGGGACAAAGAGAAAAATCTGTTGCAGCTTCTTGAACAAGAAAAGGAAGAATGGGAAAAAGAACTGATTATTCACAGGGAAATTGTGACCGAAGACAAAGTAGCTGAAGTAGTTGCAATGATGTCGGGTGTTCCTGTTCAACGGATAGCTCAGGCAGAAGGAAAACGACTGATGGATATGGCAAAACAGTTGGCTGGCAGTGTTGTTGGTCAGAATGAGGCGATTACGAAAATTGTAAAATCAATTCAGCGAAACAGGGCCGGCCTAAAAGATCCGAATAAACCAATTGGCACATTCGTTTTTCTGGGACCAACCGGAGTTGGAAAAACTCAGCTTGCCAAGGTATTGGCTAAATATCTGTTCGACAGTTACGATTCGCTGATACGTATTGACATGAGCGAATACATGGAGAAATTTTCTGTTTCCAGATTGGTTGGTGCTCCTCCCGGATACGTTGGTTACGAAGAAGGCGGACAGCTAACTGAGAAAGTACGTCGGAAACCTTATGCGGTGGTTCTTTTGGATGAAATTGAAAAAGCCCATCCAGATGTATTTCACCTTCTGCTTCAGGTTTTGGATGAAGGTCGTTTGACAGATAGTTTAGGACGAAGCATCGATTTCAGGAATACGATTATTATTATGACCTCCAATATTGGTTCGCGTCAATTGACTGAATTTGGCCGGGGAGTTGGTTTTAACACGCAAAAACCTGCCGGAGAAGAAGGCGACCACGCCAAATACATTGTTGAAAAAGCGCTTAAAAAAGCATTTGCACCTGAATTTCTTAACAGAATTGATGATGTGATCATGTTTAATCATTTAACAAAAGAACACATTCACGAAATAATTGATATTGAATTGAAAGGCTTGTATGACAGGGTGAATGCGCTGAATTATAAATTGAAAATTTCAACTGCGGCCAAAGATTTCATTGCAGACAAAGGTTACGATGTGCAGTTTGGAGCACGGCCACTTAAAAGGGCTATACAAAAGTACCTTGAAGATGAGATGGCTGAAGTAATTATTAAAGCCTCCGTTGTTGAAGGCGATACCATTTCAGTAGGTTTTGAAAAGAAGACTGAGAAAATAAAAATCAGGATTTTATCGACTGTACAAAAAAAGTTGGAATAGACATAGAAACAAAAAACCAGGCTTAAACCTGGTTTTTTGTTTCATTTAAAAACTTTACAGCCATCAGTGAAATATCATCCGATTGATGGCTTTCGTCTTCGTAGGTCATAATATCTTGTAATAAATTGGTTACCACTTCTTTTGAACTTAAATCGGTCAATCTTTGTATGTTGCTTTTCAATTTTTCAATACCGTAATGTGTCCCGTCAGCATCCCTCGAATTAATCACTCCATCCGTGTAAAACAGAATCAAATCGCCATATTGAAGTTCAACAGTATTGCTTTTGTATTTTTTGTTTTTGTAAATCCCCAAAGGTATTCCATGGCTTTTCGATAATGTTTGGACTGTACCATCAGGGTGTAGAATGTAAGGATAATCATGGGCTGCATTGCAATAATCCATGATTCCTGTACTGATATCTAAAATCCCGATAAATAGTGTCAGGAAATATTGATTGGGATTACGGTCGCCTAATTCATTGTTAATTCCTTCAATGATCTCTTTGGACGACAATACTTTGGAATTACTCCTGATTAAAGTGCTGGCAATCGCCATGAAAAGCGAGGCAGGAATACCTTTTCCGGAAACATCACCAATTGCGAACAGGACATGTTCCTCATCAATGAAAAAATAGTCGTACAAATCACCACCGATTAATTCTGCTGGTTTTAGTATCCCATATAAGTCAATTTCCGGATGCTCCTGAAATGCCGGGTATCCTGAAGGAATAATGTTTTGTTGAATTTCGTGTGCCGATTTTAAGTCCTTCTGATATTTTAGTTTTTCGCTGGCAGTTTTTGTCTGTTCATCTATTAAAACTCCATATTTTGCCTGCCAGTCTTCAAGACTTTCGGCAAGCCTGTTTATTTCATTTTTCGATTTTTTTTCCTTACCGGCAACAGATGTGAAACTTTGAATTGCATCAGTTATCCTGGCCAAAGGCTCAAGCAATCGTTTGAATACAAACATATTAACCAAAAATAATATCAAAATACCAATTCCTGAAACCATCAATATTATTTGAAAAACGACTCCAATTTCCTTAAATAGTTCCTTTTCAGGAATTACTATTACAATCGTCCATTTTGAATTTAATAAAGGGGCAAAATAATACCATGCCTTCTGCATATTCAGATGCTCCGAAATTCCATAACTCGCTCCTCTCCTACCATTCAAAACATCCGACTTAACTTTCTGTATATCATTATTAAAAATGAGAGATGGTGTTTCAAAGAGATTCTTTTTGAGAATCCAATTATTTCTTGGATGTGTAATTAGATCACCGGACTGAACGATAATAAATGAATACCCATTTTCTCCAATTTTTATTGCTGAAAGCATTCGATTCATGTGCTGAAGTGAAATCTCACATGAAACTATTCCGGCAATTTCCTTTGTTTCAGGATAATATATTGGCATCTTGTAGGAAACTAATAAATGTGTCGAATCAAACCTATTATAAAACGGTTCTGACCATGCACCGTTTCTTATTGTTCCATTGCTGGATTTCATTTCTGAAATGAATTGTTCGGTATTCAAACTATCGGGGTCATAAGTAATCAGTCCCGATCTATTTGAAGAAAATTTTAAAAGTCGCTTTTGTTGATGGTCAAGCAACTCAACATGAATGCCTTCCAGTATTTCATTTGATGCTAGAACTTGCTTTAGTAAAAAATCAAGATCATTGTGCCCATAGAAATACAAGGCCTGATAAGAAACGTTTTTTGCTATTTCTTCAGTTCCAACCGTGATTCTTGAAATTGAAGAAATAACCAAATTACTTTGATTGATGGCGCCTTCCTCAATTTTGCCTTCCAGTATTTTCTTGCCGAAATGATAATTGAGATAGACAATTGCAGCAATAATTACAATGGCAATCGTTGTTATATGTGTATTCAGGCGAAAAGAAATTCCTTTTTGGCTCATTTTACATCGTTCTTTTTGGCTTATCTAATATAGCAAAAAGATTGGCTTACTGTGAGTGTAAAAAATGAAAAAAAGGCCGGTGCAAATGCGACCGGCCTGAATATATTTTAAAGCTGATTTTTTATGTGTTCATAGCGCCACAAACGTTAATTACCTGTCCGCTCACGTAAGATGAAAGATCTGACGCAAGGAATAGTGCAACCTTGGCAACTTCCTCAGTTGTGCCACCACGCTTCAAAGGAATGGCTGCTTCCCATTGTTTGCGCGCATCTTCCGGAATTTTGGCAGTCATTTCAGTAATAATGAATCCCGGTGCAATTGCATTCGACCGGATTCCGCGCGAACCAAGTTCTTTGGCAATCGATTTGGTGAAACCGATAATTCCGGCTTTTGATGCTGAATAGTTTGATTGACCTGCATTTCCGCTTACACCAACCACCGAACTCATGTTAATAATTGAACCTGAGCGTTGTTTCAACATGATTTTCTGAGCTGCTTTGGTAAAGTTGAAAACCGATTTCAGGTTTACATTAATTACGGCATCCCATTGATCTTCAGTCATTCGCATAAGCAAAGTATCTTTCGTGATACCAGCATTGTTCACCAACGCGTCAACAGCTCCAAACTCGGCAACTATTTCGTTTACAACACGATCAGTATCTTCAAAACTTGCAGCATTCGAAGCGAAACCTTTGGCTTTTACGCCCATGGCATTCAACTCTGCTTCCGTGTTTTTCATGTTTTCATCGTCAAAAAGATCGGTGAAGGCAATGTTGCAACCTTCTTCAGCAAATTTGATGGCAATTGCTTTTCCAATGCCTCTCGATGCGCCAGTAATTATGGCAGTTTTTCCTTCAAGAAGTTTCATATTAATGTGTTTGATTTATGAATTTTCTAATTACGGGTAAAAGTAATAAAATATACGAAATCGAAAGATTTGAAATCGAGTTGTTCAATCACTTTCAATACTGCACTTATTCGAAAGAGTAGATTAAGATGTGATTTTTACTATTTTCGCACAAATTTAAATGTGTATGATAATTCAATATAAGATACCTTTCTCGAGCTATCGAAAAATAGCACGAACCTACTGCAAAATTGCTCAACATATTAGACTACCATTTGTGAATAGAAAAATATTGATGCATTTAAATGGTGATAATATAAACTATCGGGATATTCCTGTAATAATAAATAACTATAATCGAATAAGTTATTTGCATCAGCTAATAGATTGGTTAGAGAAAGCTGAAATGCGCAATATTTACATTATTGATAATGCATCTTCTTATCCTCAGCTTTTAGAGTATTATAAAAACACGAAACATATTGTAATACAACTAAGTGCCAACATTGGATACAAAGCGCTTTGGGACACATCAATTCACTTATGGTTCAGAGGTTTACCGTATATTTATACAGACCCGGATATACTCCCGATAGATGAGTGTCCTCTGGATGCTGTTAAATTTCTTCAAGAGACATTAAGAACGCATAAAGGTATAAGTAAGGTAGGTTTTGGGTTGAAAATAAATGATATTCCAGATTTTTACCCCAAAAAATCCGATGTAATAAAATGGGAAATAAAGTATTGGAATAACCCAATTTCAGAAAATCTATTTAAAGCTGATATTGACACTACTTTTGCACTCTATAGAGCTTCATCGGTGAAGCAACAATGGGGGAAGACACTTAGAACAGGAGGGAAATATATGGCAAGACACTTACCCTGGTATGAAAATCCGGATACCGTTTCGGAAGAAGAGTTGTATTATAGGAAAGAGTCAATTGGAAGTTCATGGTACTCAAAGCAAAATTAAGCTGTTGGGATTACTTTTAATAAGTTTGCAATTAAATACCATATTCTGATCATGAAACTCAACGAGTTAAAAATGTTTGTTTTCCATTATAAGCCTGGACCAACAATTTTTAAAAGGCCCTATTATTTTCATATATGGGCTGGCAAAAATAATTCAGGAATAAGCACCGAACTATTGGGAGACGATACAGGAAACAATATCTCTGAGAAAAATAAATATTACAGCGAACTAACAGGCATTTATTGGGTTTGGAAAAACGAGAAAGCCGACATTATAGGTTCCTGTCATTACAGACGATTTTTTACTAACAAGAAAGAGCCTCTCTTTTATCGGATTAAAAGATTAATATATTACTTAGCTGGATTGCACAAAAAACGTTATGGATTGATTTACACGAATAATGTAGAACTTTTTGAAAAGGCTATTCTGACAAAAAATGAGATTCTTGAGATATTGGAATCTTATGACGCCATATTACCTCAACGACGGAAATTTAGGTATTCGGTAAAAGAACATTTTCGTCGGTATCATGATATGCGAGATTTAGATCTGATCTCAGAAATTTTGAACCAAAAACATCCGGAATATTTACCTGCATTTAAATCGGTTATGAGCGGCAACCGTCTTTATGCGAACAACATGTTCATTCTCAGGAATCCTGATTATAAACGCTTTATGGACTGGTGGTTTGAAATGTTATTTGAATTTGAAAGTCGAATTAATAAAGATGAATATATGGAATATCAGCAACGAATAATGGGGTTTATTGCTGAACGTTTACTTACCATTTGGGTTTATCATCAAAACCTACGAATTAAGGAGCTTCCGGTAATTTATTTTAAAAAGCTAAAAAAGGTTTAACCGAAACATCTTATTATTTTCTGACAAAATAAATTTTGGTTTAAAACTTAGCTATCTTTTTAGAACCAATTTCATTTTGTATAAAACTAATTACATTCCAAATACTTATATTTTGGTTTTTCTGCCTTTTGAATGCGAAGAAAATATCTTTTTGTTCTTTACATTTTTTAAGTGTAGATACAAATAAGTAAACTGATTTTAAATAGTTTATATCGAATGTAATTGCTCTATATATTGTCTTTCCCAGTATAGCAAAAAAATAATAAAAAAGCTCCCAGTCATTAAGATGAATATAATGCAAATATATCTGATTTCGAATTGAGATAATTCTGACTTTATTATTTGGTTCCTTTTTAAGAGTTTCAGAAATTGGGTGTTTACAAATTGCATTGTGTTCATAGTAACATTTATAGCCTGATCTCCATGCTCTTAATCCCAAATCAACATCTTCAAAATTGTAGGGATTAAATATTTCACAAAAACCTCCAAGTTCAACTATTTTTTCTCTATCGACTAATGAATTTGCGCCTAGTAAAAAGAAACTGTAAAGCGACGTTTTAGTTTCGCAAGTGTAATTAATACTCGTTACAATTTTAGAAAATGAAAATTTTGGATATTTCGCACCATCTTGTATTCTTTCTGAATCAAGTGAAGTGATTCTGCCCATAACTCCAAAAGTGTCTGATTGGCTAAAATGGTGTAACTGATGCTTAAAATAACCAGTTGTTAGCTCGACATCAGAGTTTAGTAATAAAATCAAATCCTTGGTGGATCTAAAAATCCCAGTGTTCATATTTCCTGAAAAACCTTTGTTTGTCTTATTCTCAATAAGTATTATTTCAGGATAATTGTTTTTAATAAAATCAACAGAGTTATCAACAGAGGCGTCATCTGAAATAATTATTTCAAAATCAGATATACCCGATGACAATAAAGCATTGTAAACCGATGGAATATTGCGTTTTAATAATTCTTTCCCATTATAATTTGGAATTACAACTGAAATACTTTTGTTCATTCATTTTAAATTTTAACCAGTAAAACGAAAAGTTATGCCTTTATCTCACAACCTTTAATTAACGGAACGATTGATATATTTATTATAATAATTTTATCGATGCCAAAAATAATACTTTTTTTCTATTTAAGTTTCAGTACGAACAAAGCGTAGTATAAAAGACCGAATAAATGTATTTTTGTCACAATTAATTAGGATTACCATGCTCGATCAATTAACAATTTGTGCCATAGCAACTTCTCCCGGAATGGGAGCCATTGCAACCATAAGGCTTTCAGGAGAAAAATCCCTTGAAATTGCTGATTCTGTATTTCAATCACCCAAATCAGGTAAAAAAATGATTGATCAGCAACCAAATACCTTACATTTTGGAAGTATTTCAGACGGCGATGAACTGATTGACGAAGTGGTCGTTTCGGTATTTCGCGCGCCACATTCGTTTACCGGTGAAGATGTGGTTGAAATTACCTGCCATGGTTCAGTATATATCCAGCAACGAATTCTTCAATTGCTTATTACCAAAGGCGCACGCATGGCTCTTCCCGGTGAGTTTACCCAACGTGCATTCCTGAATGGCAAAATGGATTTATCGCAGGCCGAAGCTGTGGCCGATTTAATTGCATCGACCAACCGTGCAGCACAAAGGGTAGCGATTAACCAAATGCGCGGTGGCTTTTCTTCGGAATTATCTAATTTACGAAAGGAATTACTGCATTTTATTGCCATGATTGAGTTGGAGCTCGATTTCAGCGAAGAAGATGTTGAATTTGCTGATCGGCAACAGCTAAAAAAGTTGGTTTCAAAAATTGAGACCATTCTCCGGAAGTTGAAAGATTCCTTTCAGCTTGGAAATGTGATCAAAAACGGAATTCCAGTAGCAATTATTGGTGATACCAATGTTGGCAAGTCTACCCTACTCAATGCCTTGCTAAATGAGGAAAAAGCCATTGTTTCAGACATTCATGGTACTACCCGCGATGTGATTGAAGATGTGGTAAATATACATGGAACCGCTTTCCGTTTTTTTGATACCGCCGGAATCCGTGAAACGAATGATGCAATTGAGACACTTGGCATCGAGCGCAGTTACAGTAAACTGGATTTGGCAACAGTTGTAATTCTCGTTGTTGATACTCAAAATAAATTAGATATAATTGCCAACAGAATTGCAAAAATAAGGGAAAGATTGACAGATCAGCATCTGATAATTGCCGCCAACAAAATGGATAATGGCAACCTGGAAACCTTGGCAGAACTCCGGAAAATGCAATTATCGGACAACGAAAAACTGGTTTTTATTGCCGCCAAACAAAAAACCAATCTCGACCAGCTGATTTCGGAAATGCAGCATGCCGTTTCATTGGATTCAATCAGCGAAGACACCGTGATTGTAACCAATGTGCGTCACTTCGAAGCACTGACCCGCGCACACGAATCCATTGAAAGAGTGCAACTTGGACTCGATAATCTAATTTCAGGAGACTTTTTGGCACAAGACATCCGCGAATGCTTACATTATCTCGGAGAAATAACCGGTGAGATATCAAATGATGAAATTTTAGGGCATATTTTTAAGAACTTCTGCATCGGAAAGTAATTATGATTATTATTAATTAGCAAATCACAACATTAATCATTAAATTATTAATATTTAATTACTTTTGAAATATTAGATTATCACTAGTAATTGAAAATACTGCTTGTTTTGATCAAATTTGTACCGCATTTGTACCGTAAAATAAAAATTTGTATATCAGCTTAATATTTCACTCAAAGGTTGTACACAATTTGGACTATGGTGGACTATGATATAATATAGTGGACTATAAATTGGCGAAATAAATGAGCAGTAGATTAGAAATAGAGAAAATTTGTGAATGGTGCAGCAATCGTTTTATTGCTAAACAAACCACAACAAAATATTGCTCTCACGATTGTAATTCAAAAGCTTACAAAGCAATTAAACGAGGAGAGAAAATTAAGAATGTCACTGAGCAAATTTTTATTCAGGAATACCAGAAACCACTCAAACAATTAAAGGATAGAGAATATTTTAAAATTGCAGAAGTTGCTCTATTGCTAGGTTTAAGCAAGCAGTCTGTTTATAATATGATTTACAGCGGTAAGTTGAAAGCGTCCCAGTTTTCAAGTCGATTGACCTTAGTAAGTCTTAAAAATATAGAAGATATGCTTGAAAGTTCTGCTTCTTATGAAACTCGTCAAGTTATAGAACCAGAACTTATTACAGAATTTTATTCTATCGATGATATAAAGACTAAATTCAATGCTAAAGTGAGTTGGATTTATAAAATCGCTAAAAGCAATAACATTCTATACGATTGCGCAAGCCATGCAAAAGTACAATCTTACCCAAGATAGTCTTTATGCTCATATCCGCAGTAAAAATATCCCTAAAATAAAAGAGGGTCGCTTTATTAAAATATCGAAGCCTTTTGTAGATCGAATATTTGAGAAACCTATAATATTTTAATTGAGTATCCGGTTGTGTACCTAAATAGTTAAATATTGAGCGATTATCCTTTGCCGTTGACTTTAGTCAACGGTTGAAGGGGAAATGTGACACATGGGCTTTAGCCCAATACACTGTGGCTAAAGCCTTTCACCGTGGTCTC
>JAUYMU010000083.1 GCA_030698405.1 Bacteroidota bacterium | reverse complement strand
TTTTAGCGGCTGCAAAGGTATTTTTCTTTTTGCCACTTCCAAAACTTTTATAAACTATTTTGAAAGTTTTTCCCAGATATTCCTTTACTTACCCCCTGCTCCCCTTAACGAAGAAAATACTTTCCTTTGAAAGCGGTCGCAAAGATAAACGTAGAATCACCGTTTCCAAATAAAAAATCACAAAAATGTTACAGAAATTCAACCTTGATATCCTATATTTTCACTTTCAGCAACTTACGGCGACCACTTTTTCAGGAAAAATTAGTGTGACGCCACAATGCAAATGAAAAAGGCCACCCATGGGCAGCCTTTTAGATTTATTGCAGGAATAAAATTGTCTTATTGCATCTCGTATTTGTACATTCCAAGGTCACTCAATTCGGATGACCGGATGAATTCGGCGTTCGCTTTGACTTGTGCTTTTGCGAAACTGATGTAGTTTTTTGCCGATTTAAGGAAAGATGCATCACGATTGGTGTCGAGCAAAAGCAGGTAACTCATAACGATGTGACCTGCCATTTCGACCAATCTCCGTGCATGGAAGTCAACAAACTCGTTGTCGTCCATTCCTGTGACTTTCTTAACTGCCTGTTCGTAATCATCTGTAAGGATAATTAATGTGCGACGCATGTATTCAAGTTCAGGAGAAACCTTTTCGGCTTCGTATACCCTGATCTGATTCAAATAGGCGCCGGTTGTAACGCCTCTGATGGCTGCCACCACCTGTAACTGGGTAGTTCCTTCATAAATGGACGTAATACGGGCATCGCGGTAGATACGCTCAACCGGATAATCCTTCATAAAACCGGAACCGCCATGAATCTGAATGGCATCGTAAGCAAGCTGATTGCTGTATTCGCTGGCCATCCCTTTTACCAAAGGCGTATAAATATCAGCTAACTTCTGATACATCTTCATTTCGTTGCGCTCATCTTTATCCAGCTTACGTTCTTCCGCAATATAGGCGTATGCCTTGTACATATCGACAAATCGGGCTGTTTCGTATAGTAAGGAGCGTGCTGCATCCAGTTTCGCTTTCATTGTCGAAAGCATTTCATATACGGCGGGGAAACGAATGATGGCTTTTCCAAACTGCATACGTTCTTTTGCATAACTCAGCGCTTCGCGGTAAGCTGCTTCACAAATTCCCACTGATTGGGCAGCTATTCCAAGGCGGGCACCGTTCATAAGGGCCATTACATATTTAATCAGACCCATTTTACGATCTCCAACCAATTCTCCGGGAGCATTTTTGAATACCAATTCACAGGTTGGAGAACCGATGATACCCATTTTGTGCTCGATACGACGAACTGTAACACCACCGCTTTGCTTGTCGTAGATAAACATCGACAATCCGCGACCATCTTTTGTTCCGGGTTCTGAACGCGCCAAAACGAGTGAAATATCGCCATCACCATTGGTAATAAAGCGTTTCACTCCGTTAAGCAACCATACCTGTTTCTTTTCGTCCCAGGTAGCTTTTAGCTGAACAGCCTGCAAATCGGAGCCTGCATCGGGTTCAGTTAGATCCATCGCCATGGTTTCTCCCCCGCAAACACGCGGTAGGTATTTGGCCTTTTGTTCTTCGGATGCAAATTCGTTGATGGTTTCAGCACAATCCTGAAGTCCCCAAATGTTTACAAAACCGGCATCGGCACGCGAAACAATGTCCGCAGCCATAATATAAGGTACGTTCGGGAAGTTTAATCCGTCGTATTTGCGTGGCAACGACATCCCCATCAGGCCAGCTTTGCGCAGGGCATCGATGTTGATTTCAGTGCCTTTGGCATAAACAACGTGCCCATCAACCACATGAGGGCCTTCCGCATCAATACTTTCAGCATTTGGACCAACAATGTCGCCACAAATTTCGCCAACTACTTCCAATACTTTATCGAAACTATCGAAAGCATCCTCGTAATCCATCGGGGCAAAATCGTATTTTTCTTTTTCTGTGAAATTTCTTTCTTTCAACCGAACGATCTTCTCCATCAATGGATGTTGAAGATGAAATTTCAGTTCTTTATTGTCAGTATAATAATTTGCCATTTTTTAATATTTTAAAGCCCCTCCTAACCTCCCCTAGGGAGGAATATTGACAAGACTTAGGTTAAACCATATTTCAAAGCATTTTTAGCCCCCCTCCCACGGAGGGGTTGGGGGAGGCTTCCTATTTGGAATTCTTTTTATAGTACTTGATCATTTTTGGAATGATGTCGGCAACATCGCCGTTGATCACATAATCGGCAACCATATTAATAGGCGCTTCGGGATCGGTATTGATGGCGATGATCTGAGCAGATTCTTCCATTCCTGCCCTGTGCTGAATTTGTCCGGAAATACCACAGGCAATGTATAGTTTAGGACGAACTGTAATCCCGGTCTGGCCAATCTGGCGTTCGTGATCGGTGTATCCGGCATCAACCGCAGCACGCGAGGCGCCTACTTCTCCGCCAAGAACTTCAGCCAACTCATACAAAAGCCTGAAATTTTCTTTTGATCCCATTCCGTAACCACCGGCTACAATTATTCCGGCGCCTTTGATGTTCACTTTGCTCTTTTCCATGTGCCGTTCAATGATTTCAACTACAAAATCAGTATCGCTTACATATTTGGACACATCGAGCTTGATTACTTTACCTTTGTATTTCGGATCGAGAATTTCCTTTTTCATTACTCCTTCACGAACGGTGGCCATTTGAGGGCGGCAATCGGGATTGATAATGGTTGCAATAATATTACCTCCGAAAGCCGGACGAATCTGGTACAAAAGGTTCTCGTAAACTTTCCCCTGCTTCTTGTCTTCATGGTTGCCGATTACCAGACTGGTACAATCGGCAGTTAAACCACTGTGCAAAGCTGAAGAAACCCTCGGACCCAAATCGCGGCCAATCGAGGAAGCGCCCATCAGTGCAATCTGAGGTTTTTGTTCTTCAAATAATTTAACCACTATTGAAGTATGTGGCAACGTTGCATAGGGAGCTAATCTTTTATCGTCGGCAATATACAATACATCGACGCCGTACGGGATGATGTTTTTCTCGATGCCTTCAAGCTGATGACCGATCGCAATTGCTTCCAGATTACAATTCAGTTCGGTGGCCAGACTCCTTCCTTTGGTCAGCAATTCCTGGCTAACTTCGGCAATTTGCCCGTCTTCTATTTCGCAATAAACAAAAATGCTGTTCATATATTTACTTCTTATAAGTTAACCAATTGTGTGACTCTCAATTAAATCTTTCATCAATTCCTCGATATCAACATCAGAAGAGGAAATTACTTTTGCTCCTTTTGACTGAAGAACTACATTCTCAATGGTTTTCACCTTTGTTGGAGAACCTGACAATCCCAATTCAGCGGGAACTGATTCAATATCATTCACTGTCCATTCCTGAATATTCAAATAAGCCCGTTCGTTATAGAGATGCAAATAATCTTCGTTTGAATTCTGAAGTTCGGAAACCGTTTTTGCATGTTTGTATTTCATCAGCAACCTTGCATTGCGCGCGCGGCAGTCGGGTGCTGTTCCGTTAACGGTGATTACCAGCGGGATCGGGCACGAAACAACTTCCACACCACTTTCGAGCCTGCGCTTGGCTACTACCCTTCCGTTTTCGATGGACTTAATTTCTTCGACATACGTTACCTGCGGAAGTCCTAGTTTTTCGGCAACCTGAGGTCCAACCTGTGCGGTATCGCCATCAATGGCCTGACGACCGGCAATGATGATATCAAAGTCTTTGATTTTTTTCAATGTCTGCCCAAGTGCATAGCTGGTTGCCAGTGTGTCTGAACCGGCAAAAGCGCGATCGGTTAGCAATATTCCATCGTCGGCGCCGCGAAACATTCCTTCACGGATAATTTCGGCTGCACGACCCGGACCCATTGTCAGGATGGTTACTGTTGTTCCGGGAAAACTGTCTTTAATCCGTAGCGCCTGTTCCAGCGCATTTAAATCTTCAGGATTGAAAATAGCAGAAAGTGCTGCCCTGTTTACAGTTCCATCGGCTTTCATTGCATCTTTACCAACATTTCGCGTATCGGGAACTTGTTTGGCGAGTACGATAATTTTATAACCTGTCATAAATTGTCTTAGTTTTATTTACTTTAATATTTTGACACATCAATCAAATACAATGATTGACCAATGTGATATCTGTTATTTTTAGCGCTACAGTTTTGTCAGCTTAAAACTTTCAAAGGGGAGCAAATATAGATATTCAACCCAAAGAAATCAAGCACTTTTTTGGACATTGAAAAGAGAAAAGCAGAGAGCAGAAATCAAATGTTTCTGATTCGCTGAATTTGCGCTGAATTAAACGCTGAAGCCTTGACAGACAAAGCAAATCAAACAATCGGCTGTCTTTTTCCAAAAAATACTTTATGACTGAATGTGCCGCTATTTAAAATGAATATAAGTAAGGAATACCAGGTTTGACCGCGATAAGGGGTGTTCGTGATCAATTTTTGGGGTGAAAATGTACTATTCAGAAACAAAAGAACTAACAGGGACAGGAGATGGTTTATTTGGTTAACAGGCTTGTTGCCTGAATTAATTGGGTGTCATCTTTTAAGCTTGTTGCTACCCGAAGGACGGGACTTTTACCACAAAACTTGATTTGAAAACGGACGTTTGATTAACCACTAAACTGTCTTTGAAACACGAAACCCCGCCTTTTGGGTAAGTTCTGTTATGCCTTCGTTGTTTTTCTTTATCAAATCTTTTGTCTGTAGTTCAAGTGATTTTAAAATTGTTACGTCCGATTCAAAACCAAAAAGTCTGCTAATTCCTGTTTCTCTTGTTTGAATTAAAATTTTCATTTTATAGCCTTTGCCATAAGATGCTTTTTCTAGTTTCTCAATTGCATCTTCAATTGTTTCGTATTCTCCTTGAATTTTTACAGGAACAGGCAGACCTTCAAAATGGTCTTTTAAAAATCCGTCTATTCCACTATTTCTCTGAACTGGGAAAGCATTAATATTTTGCAAAATGGCTAATTCTTTTCCCGTTTTTTCTTGATACTCATTTGTTCCTTTGTTTAGTAAATTTGATTCAGAAATTACCATTTCTGCTAAACGTAAATTTGCAAGTTCAACTGCATCCATTGAAACGTCAATTCCGATAAATTGTCTTTTTAAATATTTTGCTGAAACGCAAGTTGTTCCACTACCACAAAACGGGTCAACAACCAAATCTCCTTCGTCTGTTGCGATATTTAGAATTTGATTCAGTAATAAAACTGGTTTTTGGGTTGGATAACCTGTTCTTTCTTTTGCTTTAGGATTTAAATAAGGAATTTCCCAAACGTCAGAAAGAGGAACGCCTTTTTTCTCCTTGCCTAAAATTACATTTCCGTTTTCGTCTTTTTTATATACAGATTTGCCATTTTCATCTCGCTCTCTGTCTTGTAAAATTTGGTCAAGATTTGTTGTGGCTGAATAGTCCGTATAAAGTGTATTAAATTTGAAATCCTGTGTTTTAGAATAAAAGAAAATTACTTGATGAGCATTTAAAAGTCCTTTTTTTGCGTTAGACCATCTTTTGTACGACCAAATAATCTCACTTTGGAAGTTCTCACGCTCAAAAACCTTGTCCATCACAACTCTAATATTGTGCGATGCAGTTTTGTCGCAATGTAGAAATACACTTCCTGTGTTTTTTAAAACTCTTTTTGACTGCTCCAAAATACTTTCAACAAGTGTTAAATACTCTTCAATAGAGTTGTATTTATCATCAAATTCGTATGTTTTAGAATTATCTTTGTTCGTAAGACTATGTTTACGTTGTGTAAAAAAAGGTGGGTCGAAGTAAATCAAGTCAACTTTGTTGGCTTCAATTTCTTTGAGTTTTTCAACACAATTTCCGTGATAGATTTTATTAGTTTCCATTTTCGGGTGTCCTTTCGTTAGCAATCTGTCTCAAAATAGCTTTTAGGTCAACTCCTGAATAAGCTTTTAAGTATTCCCAAGCTTCATCTCCGCCATAATATTCTCCTTCCACACCTGCATAAAGTGTTTTTAAAGTTTCTTGAATTCTGATGGCTTGGTCTCTTTGTGGATAGTAGAACATTACCCTAATTGGCTTGTAACCGTGTTCTCTGATTACTTTAACTCTTGTGTGTTCTTTTGTTATGTGGTCTCCGTCAGTAGTTGCATCTCTCCACTTAACTTCTATTGCGTCGTTGCCATTAAGAAAATCAATTTCAAAAGTTTTCGGACGTTGTCCAATGGTGTTTTCTATTTTGGTTTTTATTCCATCAGGAAACTTAAAATTCAAACATAAAGTTGCGGCTTCCTCAAGAAAAGAACCGGCATACTTATAAAGAAATCGTCCTGTGTTTTGATATTGGTCAATAAGCTGTCCTTCTTGTAATGAAATGCCCAAAACACGATAAATAAGATAATGAGAGTTATCATCAGCTTTCATTTCTTCTGTTATAGCTTCAATTTTCCCTTTCAAGTTTGCAGAATAAACTTCAGCTAAATTCTTTATATTTTGTATTAATTCGTCCATTCGTTTTTGATATATAAATTGTTTCGCAAGTTACGAAATTTTCTTCGGCTACGGTCGTCCTACAATGAGGCATAACGCCTGTACATCCCCAAACTCGCAGATATACCGCTATTATCAATTTTAAAAGTTGCGTATATGTCAACCCTTCATTCCCACCTTTTTAGGTGGGAATGAGTACCTCCGAGGTGGTATGTTTCGGGGAATTCGAAGAGACTATTCAGAAACCATTCAGGAAACTGTGTGACTGCAATTAATAACGATTAAATTTGCAGACAATGGAAAAGAAGAAAGAACACCAATAAAAAACGCCCTTCGTTTCGGAAGAGCGTTTTCAATATCAAATCAATTATCTTTTATTGCAGGAACGAAATCAACACACCGGCTGCAACAGCCGAGCCAATTACTCCTGAAATATTACTCGACATACAATACTGCAAAAGGTGATTGGATGAATCGTATTTTAATCCGATTTCGTTTGCCACGCGCGATGCCATCGGAACTGCACTTAATCCGGTTGCGCCAATCAGTGGATTTATCTTCTTTTTAGAAAAGAGGTTGGTTAATTTCACTGCCATGATCCCACCAAAGATGGATATCGCGAAGGCAAGGAATCCACCAACAATAATCATGATCGTTTTAAAATCAAGAAAAACTTCCGCAGTCATGGTTGCACCAACAGTTAATCCGAGGAAAATGGTTGCTGTATTTAATATTGAACCAGTTGCTGCTTCGCTTAACCTTGCAACGCTTGTACCGATTTCTTTCAATAAATTTCCGAACAGCAACATACCTAAAAGAGGAACAGAAGAAGGAACAAATATTGAAACAACAATTCCCAAAACAATCGGGAAAGCTATTTTCACTGCCTTCATATTCTTAATTACCAGTTTTGACGGATATTTTTTATCCTGCTCCTTCATATTTATCCGGAGTTCCTTCTCTGAACAGGTATATTTTACAACAAGCGGAATAATTACCGGAACCAAAGCCATGTATGAATAAGCAGCAATGGCAATTGGACCCAACAAATGCGGAGCCAGTTTAATGGTTGTATAGATGGCTGTCGGACCATCGGCGCCACCAATAATTCCGAGCGAAGCAGCTTCTTTAAGCGTAAACCCGAGCAATACGGCTACAATTATCACGATAAATATTCCCAATTGGGCGGCAGCTCCAAAAAAAGCCAACTTCAAATTGCGCAACATCGGTCCAAAATCGGTTAATGCGCCAATTCCCATGAAAATAATCGGAGGCAAAAACCCGGTTTTTATCAAAGCGTAATAAAGAAAGTTCATAATACCGTAGTCATGCGCTATGTCAAGGAGATTTTTTGAATGGCCACCTCCAAGATCAACAAATTCGGCAGCTACAACTCCCATACTACCTCCGGGAAGGTTGGCCAGTATCACACCAAATGCAATAGGAACCAACAGCAGAGGCTCATATTGTTTACGAATACCGAGGTACAATAAGAAAGACCCGATAGCCAACATTAACAGATACCCAGGATTGCCAATAATATCCTGGATAGCTGTCATTTTATATAGATTTTCAAGAATACCCATTTATAGAAGTGTTACTTAATTTTCATCATTACGTCATCTTCTTCAATTTCAGAACCCGGAGTACTGCAAATTTCAACCACAACACCTGAAATATCCGACCTGATCGCATTAAATGTTTTCATTGCTTCAACATAACCGATAAGGTCGCCAACTTTTATTGAATCGCCAACTTTCAATGGTGTTTCTGAACTCTCTTTGGTCAGGTAAAATTTACCTTCGAGTGGCGCCAGTATTTCTTTAACAGACCCCTGAGAAGTAACCGGTGCAGCCACAGCAGCAACAGCAGCTTTTGGTACAGGATTACCTTCAGCAACAAAATCACCATAGGAAACAGATACTTTGAAACGTTCTCCATCCACATCTACAAACATGGTTGTTGGTTTCAATTCAGAAACATCTGATGCGCCATTACCTGATGTGCCATTACCTGATGCGGCAGGAGCAGTGGCAACAGGAGCAGTCCCGATATTAATACCACCACCTTCAAGACGGCGTTTTGCCACGTCTTCTTCAAATGCTTTTTTAGCTGCGCCAGATTTATAGGCGCGGTATTCCTGCGGATGCATGGCCAATTCGAACAATTCTTCATCATCCTTGCCAAAATCCCAACCTTTTTCATTCATTTCCTTGCGGAAAGTATCCAATGCATCGGGGTAAAGATCCTGCGGATTGCCGGTATAAAATGTTTTGCCGGCTTCTTTGGCAAGTTTTATAATTTCGTCGTCTAATTTCCCCGGAAGTCTTCCTCCGTTTCCGGTCAGCATATCCCAGATATTGTCGGCAATCATGCTCCAGCGTTTCTCACCTTTTTCAACTTGCATAACATTCATCAAGGCAAGGTTTTTTACATACTGACTGTATGGAGTAACCAACGGCGGATATCCCAGCATTGGCCAAATGTATTCAACTTCATTGAACAGCTTGATCAAAAGATCATCCTGAGTTAACTGTGGCTTGTTGCGTTTTACCATCCATTTGTTCAGGCTGGCAAGGTTGTTTTCCAAATCAGACATCAACGAACCCATCATACCACCGGGCAATCCGGGGCCGATAAGCATTGAATTCATGTAACGGTTTTTCGGATCGATGTAAAATCCAAGAAAATCGTCAATGAATTCCTGGGTTAACGAACGAACTTTCATATAAGCGTCCATATTAATAGGGGGAACATCAAAACCATCATCTTCGAGCATGGCATGAACGGCCAACAAATCGACATGGCCGGTTCCCCATGAAAGAGGTTCCATGGCAACATCAATGTAATCAACACCTGCTCGGCAAACTTCCAGGATAGATGCCATCGAGAAACCAGGACCAGAATGTGAATGATATTCAAGCGGAATTTCAGGATGCAGGGCTTTAATGCCTTTTACAATTTTGCCTAACCATGCAGGACGTCCAATACCAGCCATGTCCTTCAGGCAAATTTCATCGGCGCCACCTTTGATTAATTCATCAGCCAGGTTGACAAAACTTTCAACCGTGTGAACTTTCGAAAAAGTAAGGCTCAATGTTGCCTGCGCAATCATTCCGCCTTCTTTGGCATATTTTACTGAATCGAGAATATTACGCGGATCGTTTAATCCACAAAATGAGCGCGAAATGTCAGTACCTTGTAATTTCTTTACTTTAAACATCAACTTCCGCACATCAGCTGGAACCGGGTTCATTCGGATTCCGTTTAATGCGCGCTCCAGCATATGGGTCTGGATCCCAGCGTCGTTAAATGGTTTTGTCCATTCGCGAACCGATTTATTTGGGTTTTCACCAAAAAGCAAATTAATTTGCTCAAATCCACCTCCATTGGTTTCAACTCTTGCAAAACAACCCATGTCCACAATGTGCGGAGCTACCTTCACCAACTGATCGACCCGTGGCACATACTTTCCTGATGATTGCCACATATCACGGTAAACCAATGAAAATTTAATCTTTCTTCCATTCATAATTCAGTAGTCTTTTATTCAATGATTTTTAATTAATTATTTTTAGTTTTTCTGAAGAAAAATTCAGCCGGGTAATGATTTCCTGACTAATTCTTCTCAATATTGGTTACGCGGCCAGTCCCTTTTGTAATGGTACTAACTGCAGAAACAATTGCTGCAAGTTTTTTAGAGCCAATTGCAACAATAGCATTACCTGAAGATTTGGGCAAATGCTTAATTTCTTCCCCAAAAAATTTGTTTACAAACCTGATTATAAGGGTTCCCAGAACTACCACCAAAGCCAATATAACAAATACGGTAATCAATCCGACACCTAAAAGTTCCAGCGCCACTCCCATTTCACTCATGATTTCAAGTATTAAGTTAAAACAAAAAAACACTTCCCATTTTATATATTTTCATTGTAATGTTACCGAAATATATCCGTTAGTTTAAATGAATAAACAATTCGGTTTTTACAATTACCAATAAATTAACATTTACACTTACGATTTGAAACTAAACACCCAATTGTTCTGATATTTTATAAGGCAAAAATAAAGGGCACCTTTTGGGTGCCCTTTATTTACTATTCAAATATTCATTTTTTACGCTATTGGGGCAGGACCTCCAAACGCCATGGGAGGAAGAATTGGATCATGCCCCCTGACATTTTTTATCGAACCGTTTATACTCTCATATTTCTGAATATTGTCCTGTAAGGCCATCAGTAAGCGTTTGGCATGTTCAGGAGTCAAAATAATTCTTGACTTTACATTTGCTTTTGGAATACCGGGCATTACCCTGATAAAATCAAGTACAAATTCAGAACTTGAATGAGTAATAACTGCCAGATTTGAATAAATACCCTGAGCTATCTCTTCGGTTAATTCAATCTGCAACTGATTGTTGTTTTTTAAATCTTCCATTGGTTAATCTCTTGATGACATTCTATCAGAATCTTTCATCTCAACCATTTTGTCGTATTCATCACGTGAGCCGACAACAAGGTTTTTGTATTCTTTCAAACCGGTACCGGCTGGAATGAGATGTCCGCAAATTACGTTCTCTTTCAATCCGTCGAGGTAGTCAACTTTACCATGAATTGCAGCTTCGTTCAGTACTTTTGTTGTTTCCTGGAACGATGCGGCTGACAACCAGCTACGTGTTTGAAGCGAAGCCCGTGTAATACCCTGAAGGATCTGGCTCGAAGTTGCAGGAATTGCATCCCGGCCTTCAACCAACCTTTTATCGCGACGACGAAGGGTAGAATTTTCATCTCTCATCCGGCGTGAAGTAATAATCTGTCCTGGTTTCAGGCTATCTGAATCCCCTGCATCAATCACAACTTTTTTATTATAAATCCAGTCGTTTTCGTGAAGGAACTCGTGCTTGTCAACAATCTGTTTTTCGAGGAATCTGGTATCGCCCGGATCGTCAATGTCAACTTTACGCATCATCTGGCGAATAATCACCTCGTAATGTTTGTCGTTGATTTTTACCCCCTGCATACGATATACATCCTGAACTTCATTCAAAATATATTCCTGAACAGCAGTTGGCCCTTTGATCGCAAGGATATCAGCAGGAGTAATCGCTCCGTCAGAGAGTGGAATACCGGCACGGATATAGTCATTTTCCTGAACAAGAATCTGACGTGACAGCGGCACTAAATAACGTTTAACATCTCCACCTTTCGAAGTAACCACGATTTCACGGTTACCACGTTTGATTTTTCCAAGTGAGATTTCGCCGTCGATTTCAGAAACGATTGCAGGGTTCGAAGGATTTCTCGCCTCGAACAACTCTGTAACACGTGGCAAACCACCCGTGATATCACCGGCTTTACCGGCTGCACGTGGAATTTTCACCAATACTGCTCCCGCTTCAACAATCTGACCGTCTTCAACAGCCATGTGACCACCTACCGGTAAGTTGTAGGTACGTATCGTATCTCCTCTTTCATCCAGAATTCTTAAGCCCGGATTTTTGGTTTTATCCCTGGTTTCAATGATTACTTTTTCCTTATAACCGGTCTGCTCATCAGATTCCTCGCGGTAAGTGACGCCATCAATTACCTGTTCAAATGAAATTTTTCCTTTGAATTCAGTAATGATTACACCGTTATATGGATCCCATTCACAAATACGCATTCCTTTTTTCACTTCCTGACCGTTGTCAATAAACAGCTTGGAACCGTAAGGGATGTTATGAGTAGAAAGTTGGATTCTTGTATTTTTATCGATGATACGCAATTCAGCAAGTCGGCTAACAACGATATTGGTTTTTACACCTGCTTCACTGAAATGCTCAACTTCCCTCAGTTCGTCAATTTCTGCAATACCATCATATTTTGACTCAACAGATGATTGTGTTGAAATGTTACCGGCGATACCCCCTACGTGGAACGTACGAAGTGTAAGCTGTGTACCAGGCTCACCAATTGACTGTGCAGCAATAACTCCCACTGCCTCGCCACGTTGAACCATTGTACTTCCGGCCAGATTAAGACCGTAACATTTTGCGCAAACTCCGACTTTTGATTCGCAAGTCAAAACAGAACGAATTTCAACCGATTCGATTGGTGATTCGTCAATTACTTTTGCAATTTCATCGGTAACAATTTCACCTGAACCAACGATCATATCACCAGTCAGCGGGTTGAAAATATCGTGAACAGTTGTACGTCCAACAATTCTCTCTACCAGTGAAGCGACAATTTCCTCGTTGTTTTTAATCGCAGAAGCAACCAGTCCACGCAAAGTACCGCAATCTTCTTCCTGAATGATAACATCCTGTGCAACGTCAACCAACCTACGGGTCAGATAACCGGCATCGGCTGTTTTAAGCGCTGTATCGGCCAAACCTTTTCGGGCACCGTGGGTTGAAATAAAGTATTCCAATACCGACAGTCCTTCTTTAAAGTTCGCAAGAATCGGGTTTTCAATAATTTGAGAACCTGTTGATCCTGACTTTTGTGGTTTTGCCATCAATCCCCTCATTCCGCAAAGCTGACGAATCTGCTCTTTGGAACCACGGGCTCCTGAATCAAGCATCATATATACAGAATTGAAACCCTGACGGTCGGTGCTCAATGTTTTCATTACCGAATTGGTAAGTTTGGCATTGGCATGTGTCCAGATATCAATTACCTGATTGTAACGTTCGTTATTTGTAATGAAACCCATGTTGTAATTGGCCATTACTTCTTCTACTTCGGCATAACCAGCTTCAACAATCTCCTTCTTGTCGTCAGGAATAATTACATCGCTAAGATTAAACGACAAACCACCTCTGTAAGCCATGGTATAACCCAAATCCTTAATTGCATCAAGGAAAAGTACAGTTACAGCATTTCCTGTTATCTTATAGATATCGGAAATAATGGTACGAAGCGACTTTTTAGTAAGAATCTGATTGATATAACCAACTTCCTTAGGAACAGATTGATTGAAAATAATCCGGCCTACAGTAGTTTCAATGATGTGTTTGAACATTTCTCCCTTTTCATCCACATCCTGAACTTTCACCTTAATAATGGCGTGAAGATCAATTACATTTTCGTTATGGGCAATAATAACTTCTTCCGTAGAATAGAAAATCATTCCTTCACCACGAGCTCCCGGGCGTGCTTTGGTCATGTAGTACAGACCTAAAACCATGTCCTGAGAAGGAACAGTGATAGGAGCACCGTTTGCAGGGTTCAGCAAGTTATGCGATGCAAGCATCAACATTTGAGCTTCCAGGACGGCAGCATTTCCAAGTGGTACGTGAACAGCCATCTGGTCACCGTCGAAGTCGGCGTTGAAACCGGTACAAACGAGTGGGTGCAACTGAATGGCTTTTCCTTCGATCAATACAGGTTGAAAAGCCTGAATTGACAAACGGTGAAGGGTAGGCGCACGGTTCAGCATCACCGGATGTCCTTTCAATACATTTTCCAGGATATCCCAAACAACCGGATCTTTGCGGTCAACAATTTTCTTGGCCGATTTTACTGTCTTCACAATACCACGCTCAATCAGTTTCCTGATAATAAATGGTTTAAAAAGCTCAGCAGCCATGTCTTTTGGAAGACCACATTCGTGAAGTTTCAGTTTTGGGCCGATAACAATTACCGAACGTGCTGAATAATCGACACGTTTGCCCAACAAGTTCTGGCGGAAACGACCTTGTTTCCCTTTCAAACTATCGGATAAAGATTTTAATGCACGGTTATTTTCAGTTTTAACTGCATTTGATTTTCTTGAGTTATCAAACAATGAATCGACCGCTTCCTGAAGCATACGTTTTTCGTTACGCAGAATTACTTCCGGAGCTTTAATTTCGATTAATCGTTTTAAACGGTTGTTTCTGATGATCACCCTGCGGTACAAGTCGTTCAAATCGGAAGTGGCAAAACGGCCACCATCCAATGGAACCAAAGGACGCAAATCAGGAGGAATTACAGGAACAACTTTAACAATCATCCATTCAGGACGATTGATATTTTTGCTTGCACGGAAAGCTTCAACAACCTGAAGACGTTTTAATGCCTCATTTTTACGTTGTTGTGAAGTTTCGGTATTGGCTTTGTGACGAAGGTCGAACGACATTTCATCCAATTCGAGACGTTGCAACAAAGTGTACAACGCATCGGCACCCATACGGGCTATGAATTTATTCGGATCCATATCGTCGAGATGCTGGTTTTCTTTTGGTAAAGAATCCAGAATATCGAGATATTCTTCTTCCGACAGGAAGTCAAGATATTTTACGCCATCCTGAGCTTTTACTCCCGCCTGAATTACAACGTATCGTTCGTAATAAATAATTACATCCAATTTTTTGGTTGGCAAGCCCAAAAGGTATCCGATTTTATTCGGCAACGATTTGAAATACCAGATATGGGCCACCGGAACTACCAGTGAAATGTGCCCCATCCGTTCACGACGGACTTTTTTCTCGGTTACTTCAACGCCACAACGATCACAAACAATTCCTTTATAGCGAATGCGTTTGTATTTACCGCAATGACACTCATAATCTTTCACCGGCCCGAAGATTCGTTCGCAGAACAAGCCATCACGCTCAGGTTTATAAGTCCGGTAATTTATCGTTTCAGGTTTCAAAACTTCTCCGTGAGACCTTTCGAGGATCTCTTCAGGCGAAGCCAGACTGATACCAATTTTGGTAAAGCTAATCTTAACTTTATTGTCTTTTCTGAATGCCATATATCGATGGTTATTTTTTCAAGTTTATATAAGGAAAATCAAACTGATTTACCTTTCATTAATCAAGGCTCACACTTAAACCAAGACCACGTAATTCGTGCAGCAATACATTCAGGGATTCAGGAATACCTGCAGCAGGCATTGGTTCACCCTTAACAATTGCTTCGTATGCTTTGGCTCTTCCTAAAACGTCATCTGATTTAACGGTTAGTATTTCCTGAAGAATGTTGGATGCACCAAATGCTTCCAATGCCCAAACTTCCATTTCACCAAAACGCTGACCTCCGAATTGAGCTTTACCTCCAAGTGGCTGCTGAGTAATCAAGGAATAAGGTCCGATTGAACGGGCATGCATCTTATCTTCAATCATATGGCCTAATTTAAGCATATAAATTACACCAACAGTTGCAGGCTGATCAAAAGGTTCACCAGTTCCACCGTCGCTTAAATATGTTTTACCATATCTCGGAACACCGGCTTTATCTGTATATTCAGTAACTTCTTCCAGAGTGGCGCCATCAAAAATAGGAGTTGCAAAAGTAAGTCCCAATTCTTTACCAGCCCAACCTAAAACAGTTTCGTAAATCTGTCCAAGGTTCATACGCGAAGGTACACCCAGCGGATTAAGTACAATGTCAACAACAGTTCCGTCACTTAAGAAAGGCATATCTTCGTCGCGCACAATACGCGATACAATACCTTTGTTTCCATGGCGTCCGGCCATTTTATCGCCAATTTGCAGTTTACGTTTTTTCGCAACGTAAACCTTTGCAAGCTGTATAATTCCTGCAGGAAGTTCATCACCAATAGTAACATTGTAGCGTTTCCTTCTTGAAACTGCTTCAAGTTCCTTATACTTCATGTTGTAATTGTTGATAAGAGCAAAAATCAAATCATTCTTATCTTTATCAGTTGACCATTTTGAAGGATTGATCGTCTGATAATCAATTTCCTGAAGTTGTTTCAGTGTAAATTTATTCCCTTTGCTAATAATGTCGCCACCGTAATAATCTTTGACACCCTGACTGGTTTTTCCATTTACAAGTGTGAAAAGCTTATCTTCCAGTTTCGCACGAAGTGCAGACGCATGACGGTCAAATTCTTCATCGATAGAATCGAGCAAAGGTTTTGTTGCCAGTTTGCCTTTTTTATCTTTTACAACCCGCGAGAACAATTTCTTTTCAATAATAGTTCCGTTGAGTGAAGGTGATGCTTTCAAAGAGGCATCTTTCACATCGCCGGCTTTATCACCAAAAATAGCACGAAGAAGTTTTTCTTCCGGCGATGGATCAGATTCTCCTTTCGGAGTAATTTTGCCAATCAGAATATCACCAGGTTTAACAACAGCTCCAATACGGATCAATCCGTTCTCATCAAGATTTTTGGTAGCTTCTTCGCTAACGTTTGGAATATCAGAAGTAAATTCTTCTACACCACGTTTGGTGTCACGAACTTCCAGTGAATATTCGTCAACATGTATTGATGTGAAAACATCTTCACGAACTACACGTTCTGAAATTACAATCGCATCCTCGTAGTTATAACCCTGCCATGGCATGAATGCTACTTTAAGGTTACGTCCCAATGCAAGTTCTCCGCGTTGTGTGCCATATCCCTCAGTAAGAACCTGACCTTTTTTCACACGGTCACCTTTCAATACAATTGGCTTAAGATCGACAACTGTACCCTGATTGGTTTTTTGGAATTTTGAAATCCTGTATGTAACGACTTCAGGATCGAAACTTACGAAACGTTCGTCATCACTTTTGTCGTAGCGTATTAAAATCTCATCGGCATCAACAAATTCAATCACTCCATCATCTTCAGCAACAACCAAAACGCGTGAATCGAGTGCAGCACGTCCTTCCAGACCCGTTCCAACAATTGGAGCTTCGGGACGGAGTAACGGAACTGCCTGACGCATCATGTTTGATCCCATCAAAGCACGGTTGGCATCATCATGTTCAAGGAAAGTAATTAATGAAGCTGCAACCGAAGCAATCTGGTTTGGCCCAACGTCCATCATATTTACAGTTTCCCTTTCAACAATCGGATAATCACCATCAAGACGCGATTTAACTTTATTATTGATGAAATTTCCATCTGAATCAATCGGTGCATTTGCCTGTGCAATTATTCTACCCTCTTCCTCTTCGGCAGTAAGGTACATTACACCTGCATCTGACAGATCGACCTGACCGTTGGCAACTTTGCGGTAAGGAGTTGAAATAAATCCTAAATCATTCACTTTTGCGAAAACACAAAGCGACGAAATCAATCCGATGTTTGGACCTTCAGGAGTTTCTATCGGGCACAAACGTCCATAATGTGTATAGTGAACGTCACGCACCTCAAAACCGGCTCTTTCACGCGAAAGTCCACCAGGTCCCAAAGCCGACATACGACGCTTGTGTGTCATTTCAGCCAAAGGATTGGTTTGATCCATGAACTGAGAAAGGGCATTCGTTCCGAAGAAAGAATTAATTACCGATGATAAGGTTTTTGAGTTAATCAGATCGATTGGCGTAAAAACTTCGTTGTCACGAACATTCATACGTTCACGAATGGTACGAGCCATACGGGCCAAACCAACACCAAACTGATTGAACATTTGCTCGCCAACCGTACGTACACGACGATTGCTCAAGTGGTCAATATCGTCAACATCTGTTTTCGAGTTGACAAGCTTGATCAAATATTTAATGATTTCTATAATATCTTCCTTGGTCAAAACCTGTACATTCATATCGATGTTCAGGTTCAGCTTTTTATTGATCCTGTAACGGCCAACCTGACCAAGATCATACCTTTTTTCTGAAAAGAATAATTTGTCAATTACATCTCTAGCGGTAGCATCATCAGGCGGTTCTGCATTACGCAACTGCCTGTAAATATGAAGCACAGCTTCTTTCTCCGAGTTACATGGATCTTTTTGAAGCGTATTGTATATAATGGCATAATCCTGAAGATTTTGATCTTCTTTATGCAACAAAATTGTTTTTGCTCCTGAATCAATAATTTCGTCAATATGATCGTTATCAATAACAACTTCACGGTCGATTACGACTTCATTACGCTCAATTGAAACGACTTCGCCTGTGTCTTCATCCACAAAGTCTTCTACCCATGTTTTCAGAACACGTGCGGCGAGTTTCCTGCCTACGATTTTCTTTAAACCAGATTTTGAAACCTTAATTTCATCCGCAAGGTCGAAAATTTCAAGAATATCCTTGTCGCTTTCGTATCCGATTGCACGAAGCAATGTGGTTACAGGTAATTTTTTCTTACGGTCGATGTATGCAAACATGACATTATTAATGTCGGTTGCAAACTCAATCCATGATCCTTTATAAGGAATGACCCTTGCTGAATATAGTTTTGTTCCGTTGGCGTGCATACTTTGTCCGAAGAATACTCCCGGAGAACGATGCAACTGCGAAACAACGACACGTTCAGCTCCGTTAATTACAAAAGTGCCTTTGGGTGTCATGTAAGGAACAGTACCCAAATATACATCCTGAACTACGGTATCAAAATCTTCATGTTCGGGATCGGTACAGTAAAGTTTTAATTTTGCTTTTAACGGGATACTAAAAGTCAGGCCACGTTCAATACATTCGTCGATAGAATAACGTGGCGGGTCAACCAGGTAGTCCACAAATTCGAGAACGAAGTTATTTCTAGTATCGGTAATTGGGAAATTTTCTTCAAAAACCTTGCACAATCCCTCTCCTTTACGTTGATCAGGAGTTGTTCCAAGCTGGAAAAATTCGATGAAGGATTTAATTTGTACTTCAAGGAAATCTGGATAGTCAAAGACGGTTTTTGTTGAAGAAAAGCTAATCCTCTGGTTTTCAATATTTACTGCCATCGGTGTATATTAATTAATTGAACTTTAAACATAAATATACAAATAGGTATAGAACCCCACATATGTGAGGTTCTAAACCACATCAACCTAAAATTAAGGTCGTAAGACTTTTATTTAAGTTCAACTTCAGCTCCAGCTTCTTCCAATTGAGATTTTAAACCTTCAGCCTCGTCTTTAGAAACTTTTTCTTTGATAGCTCTTGGAGCGCCGTCAACCACTTCTTTAGCCTCTTTCAAACCAAGACCTGTCAATTCTTTAACCAATTTTACAACAGCCAATTTTGATTGACCGGCTGCTTTCAGAATAACATCGAATTCGGTTTGAACTTTTTCTTCTGCTTCTTCACCTGAAGCAGCAGGGCCAGCGGCCACAGCTACTGCAGCAGCAGCAGGTTCAATACCATATTCCGATTTTAAAATTCCGGCTAATTCATTTACTTCTTTTACAGTTAAGTTTACTAACTCTTCCGCAAGTGCCTTTAAATCTGCCATTTCGATAATAATTTTTTAATATAATTTTATAACTAACTGATTACTTTTCTGCTAATGTCTTCAAAACTCCGTGAATAATATTACCACCGGATTGTAATGCACCAACAACATTTTTCATTGGAGACTGCAATAAACCGATAACTTCACCAAGGAGTTCGTTTTTAGACTTAATTGATATTAATACATCCAACTGATCTTCGCCAATATATACTGACTCTTGAACATAAGCCGCCTTTAAGATAGGCTTCTTATTTTTCTTTTTAAAATCCTTTATCAGTTTTGCAGGAATATTTGCATTCTCACAAAACATGACAGATGTATTGCCACTAAGAACATCATAAAGCTCTTCGGCATTCTTATTAGAAGCTTCCAATGCTCTACGCAAGAGGGTATTCTTCACCACAACCAGTTTTACTTTCTGTTTGTCGCATAAACGCCGCAGGTCACTAGTGCGCGCAGCATTCAGAGTTTCAATATCAGTCAGATAAAAATGATTTGATAAATTGATCTGTTCTGTAAGATTACCGATAATATCTAATTTTTCTGATCTTTTCATATTATTTCGTTTACTTTTCAGAGACAGACTTTGGTTCAATTTGTATTCCTGCACTCATGGTACTCGACAGATAGATACTTTTAACGTATGTACCTTTTGCAGCAGAAGGTTTCAGCTTTACAAGAGTATTTACAAATTCGGTAGCGTTCTCAATTAGTTTTACGTTATCAAATGATACTTTACCAATTGATGTGTGAACAATCCCAAATTTATCGACCTTAAAGTCGATCTTACCAGCTTTAACTTCAGCAACAGCTTTCCCAATGTCCATTGTAACTGTACCACTTTTAGGGTTTGGCATCAAACCACGCGGACCTAAAATACGTCCGAGAGCTCCAACTTTTCCCATTACCGGTGGCATAGTAATAATCACATCTACGTCAGTCCAACCACCTTTGATTTTATCAACATAGTCATCAAGACCAACATAATCAGCTCCAGCATCTTTGGCCTCCTGTTCTTTGTCAGGAGTAACCAGGGCCAACACACGTACTTCTTTACCAGTTCCATGAGGTAAAGTAACCACGCCTCTAACCATCTGATTAGCTTTTCTGGGATCAACACCAAGGCGAACATCAATATCAACCGAAGCATCAAATTTTGTAAAAGTAATTTCTTTTACAAGTGCAGAAGCTTCTTTTAATGTATAGAATTTCCCCTTCTCGAGTTTTTCCAGAGCAAGCTTTTTATTCTTTGTAATTCTGCCCATTTTAATAATTTTAATTAGTTTGTCGATGGGCGTTCGCCTGTAACGGTGATACCCATACTTCTGGCAGTACCAGCCACCATGCTCATAGCACCCTCCAGCGAGAAACAGTTAAGATCTTCCAATTTAATTTCGGCGATCATCTTAATTTGTTCCCAGTTTACAGAACCCACTTTTACAAGATGTGGTTCAGCAGACCCTTTTTTCACCTTAGCAGCTTCTATAAGTTGCACGGCTACCGGGGGTTGTTTAATTACAAAATCAAACGATTTATCTGCATAAACAGTAATAACGACTGGAAGTACTTTCCCCGCAAGGTCTTGTGTCCTACCATTGAACTGTTTGCAAAACTGCATGATGTTTACCCCTTTAGAACCTAATGCTGGGCCTATCGGAGGTGAAGGGTTAGCAGCACCCCCCTTTACTTGCAATTTAATTAATCCAGCAATTTCTTTAGCCATAATAAAATCGATAAATGATTTATTACTCCTTTTCTACTTGCATGAAGCTAAGCTCTAAAGGAGTTTTTCGTCCAAAAATTTTGACCATTACTTCAAGCTTCTTCTTTTCCTCATTGATTTTTTCAATGATTCCATTGAAGCCGTTAAATGGCCCGTCAATAACTTTCACAGTTTCACCAACAACGTAAGGAATATTCATTTCCTCGCCGGAAGCAGCCATTTCATCTACCCGACCAAGGATCCGGTAAACTTCCGACTGCCGCATCGAAACAGGTTCTCCACCCTTGGTATCACCCAGGAAGCCAATAATATTGGGGACACTTCGTAACATGTGGGGAATTTCTCCTGTCAAACATGCTTCAACTAAAACATAACCAGGAAAGAAATTTCTTTCTTTACTGATTTTTTTTCCGTTTCGAATCTGGTAAACCTTTTCGGTGGGGATCAAAACCTGTGAAACAAATTCCTGGAGACCAGCATTTGCAATCTCGTTTTCAATATATTCTTTGACTTTCTTCTCTTTTCCTCCAATTGCCCGAAGAACATACCATTTTTTTACGTTTTCGCTCATGTTGTACTCCTAATAGGAATTAATAAAATAAACTGTACACAAAGCTCATAATGTTTTCAAAAGAGAAATCCATTACGAAAACTATAAGTGCTATTATAAAGGAAGCAACCATTACTATGAAAGCGCTATTCTGCAATTCTTTAAATGTAGGCCAGGAAACTTTATGAACAAGCTCGTTATAAGCTTCTTCCAAATAGATTTTAAGTTTCATTTTTTAAGTAAAATATAATTTGTACGGATGGTAAGGTTCGAACTTACTTTGCACCTTGATTTAATATAAACAAAACTCCCAACCGAGTTTCATCCGTAAAGAGTTCCGGTTTTAAAGGCCGGAACTCTTTTACAGAATATTTTTTAGTCAGTAATTACGAAACAATTTCAGTCACCTGTCCTGCACCTACGGTACGGCCACCTTCGCGAATTGCAAAGCGAAGACCTACACTAATAGCTACCGGGTAAATCAGTTGAACTATGATCGATACGTTATCACCTGGCATAACCATTTCGCGTCCTTCAGGTAACATGATTTCACCTGTAACATCAAGAGTACGAATATAGAATTGAGGACGATATTTATTGTGGAATGGAGTATGACGTCCACCTTCTTCTTTTTTCAGGATATAAACCTCAGCTTTGAATGTTGTATGAGGAGTTACAGAACCTGGTTTTGCAAGAATCTGACCACGTTTGATTTCTTTTTTGTCAACACCACGCAACAACAAACCTACGTTGTCACCTGCCTGGCCATCATCCAAAATTTTACGGAACATTTCTACACCGGTACAAACAGTTTTACGACCTTCTGCGCCTAATCCAATCAACTGAAGTTCATCGCCTGTGTGGATTTTACCAGTTTCGATACGACCTGTTGCAACAGTACCACGACCAGTGATCGAGAATACGTCTTCAACCGGCATCAGGAATGGTTTGTCAACATCACGTGGAGGAAGTGGAATCCATGTATCAACAGCATCCATTAATTCCAAAACTTTTTCTTCCCATTTTGCTTCACCATTCATAGCTCCAAGTGCAGAACCTTGAATAACTGGTGAATTATCTCCGTCGAAACCGTAGAATGTCAACAATTCGCGGATTTCCATTTCAACAAGTTCGAGGATCTCTGGATCGTCAACCATGTCAACCTTGTTCATGAAAACAACCAATTTTGGTACGTTTACCTGACGAGCCAAGAGGATGTGTTCACGGGTCTGAGGCATAGGACCATCAGTTGCAGCAACTACAATGATAGCTCCGTCCATCTGAGCAGCACCGGTAACCATGTTTTTCACATAATCGGCGTGACCAGGACAGTCAACGTGCGCATAGTGGCGTGTAGCTGTTTCGTACTCAACGTGAGCTGTATTAATAGTAATACCACGCTCTTTTTCTTCAGGAGCACTGTCGATTGATTCAAACGATTTTACTTCACAATAACCTTTTCTAGCCAACACCATAGTGATAGCGGCAGTCAAGGTAGTTTTACCATGGTCAACGTGGCCAATAGTACCAATGTTGACATGTTCTTTGTCCCTGTTAAATTTTGCTTTAGCCATAACTGTAATAATTTTAAATTATCTTTTTAAACTTTCATCGAGCCAATGATGAGAATTGAACTCATGACCTCTTCCTTACCAAGGAAGCGCTCTACCCCTGAGCTACACCGGCAACTATCATTTTGAGCGGGAGACGAGATTCAAACTCGCGACCCTTAGCTTGGAAGGCTAATGCTCTATCGACTGAGCTACTCCCGCAATACAGTTTTCAGTCTCAGTATTCAGTTATGGATTCGATCCCAACTGAAAACTGACACTGATTACTGTCAACTTCTTTGTGGGGAGAGCAGGATTCGAACCTACGAAGGCGTACGCCAGCAGAGTTACAGTCTGCCCCAGTTGGCCACTTTGGTATCTCCCCAATCAATATTTTCAGAACTTTTCATTAAATGAGCCGAATCACAGATTCGAACTGTGGACCCCGAGATTACAAATCACGTGCTCTGGCCAACTGAGCTAATTCGGCAGCTTTTATACATCATGTAAAAAACGCCTGTAAACGCTGTAATAACGCGACAACAGGCTACTTTTTATGCAAACTATAACTAATCAGATAGTTGCCCGAAAAAGGTTTGCAAATGTATAAAAATTTTATCGTTATTCACAACAAATAATTATTTTTTCAGATTTATTTGTCCTTCAACTTTTCTTTCACTTTGATTATCTGTTTGCGAATTGCTTCAATTGCCATATCTATAGATTCTTCAAAAGTATCTGTCTGTTTTTCAGCAAAAAGGTAATCGGTTGCGGGCATAGAAAGTTTAATTTCTGCGATTTTGTTATTAACCGTTTCAGGTTTATCAACCTTCAGGATTACTTCGCAACTTATAATACCTTCGAAGTAGGTATCAAGTTTTGAAACTTTTTTATTCACAAAATCAATTAATTTCTGATCGGCTGTAAAGCGAACAGTGTTAAGCTGAATGTTCATAGTTAATCCTCCTAAAATTTAAGATCGTGGATGTGCTTGTCTGTAAACTTTTTGAATTTTCTCGAGAGAGGTATGTGTGTAAATTTGCGTAGCCGAAAGATTTGAATGACCCAGCAACTCCTTCACCGCATTAAGATCGGCTCCGCGATTAAGCAGATGGGTTGCAAAAGTGTGCCTGAGTACATGAGGACTTTTTTGGTCGATTGTTGTTACCAGCGTTAAATATTTAGAGACAACCCTGTAAATAAGTTTTTCGTATGCAGGATTACCTTTTTCAGTAAGTAACAAATAAGGAACAGGTGATCCGAAAAGGCGGGTACGTTCTGTTCGATATTGTTCTATCAATACATTTAAACTGCGGGGGTATGGAACAATTCGCTCTTTGTTGCGCTTTCCTAAAACTTTGATCAAAAATTCGGTTTGATAGATGTCTGAATCCTTAAGGTTCATCAATTCTGCCAAACGAATTCCTGTACCATACAATAGGCTTATAATCAATTTGTCCCGAAGCGCTTCAAAATCTTTTCCAAAAAAACCGTCATCAAGCAAATGATTCAGTTGTTTTTCTTCCACAAAATGAGGTAGCTTTTTTCGAATCCTGGGCACAATCACATTTACCAGGTTATTCTCCTTAACCACCTCTAACCTCATTAAATATTTATTAAAAGACTTTAATGCTGAGACTTTCTTATTTACTGTGCGGGCAGTCAATCCGCTGTCCATCAAATCAACAATCCAACTACGGACTGTCTTATCATTAATTTCTTCAACATTAAAATCCCCGATCGTTTTGACAAAAAACTCTTCAAACTGATCGAGGTCTTTCTTATAGGCAATTGCAGTTAAATGCGAATACCTTTTTTCGTATCTCAGATAATTAATAAATGATTCCTGATGCGACATTTGTAAACAATTAACATCTTTTCGAGGAACCAGCTAGATTTTCTAGTCGTCCTGACGCTGTAAATTCTCGATATAAATAGCCTTGTTTACTTCAGCTCTTCGTTCAACCGAAGGTTTCATAAAGGCTTGTCTTACCCTCAACTCTTTTACAACTCCTGTTTTTTCAAACTTTCTTTTAAATCTTTTAAGTGCTCTTTCGATGTTTTCACCTTCTTTGACTGGAATGACGATCATAGAATTATTATTTTTTCTTGTTAAAATTCGAGCCGCAAATTTATTAATTAATGATTAGTAATCAAATTTAAACCAAAAATTTATTTTAAAAAAATCTTTTCGCCATTTCCATGTAATTTTAGAACGCAAATGCCGAAATAATGTTTTACAAATATGGCTTTAACCTTGCATATTCATCTATGTTTAAAATCATACTATCGAGCAGAATCGAAGATTTTTGAATACTTCCGTATTTTGTTCTGAATTTGATTATTTGATTTGCGGTATTTTTTTGGATGTAGGGATGTTTTGCAAGTTCATTCCATTCGGCAAAGTTCAAATCAACTTTTCTGATTCGTTTCGGATCCACTGTAATGAATTCATCAATTCGCCGGATAACCTCTTCGTTCAAACCATAAACTTCCTTCAATTGAGCTAGCGTGTGGAATCCGCCCAACAGATCGCGGTATTTAACGATGCGCTTCGACAATTTATCGCCGATTCCGGGAAGTTTCATTAATTCAATTGAGTCTGCCGCATTGATTTCAATCTGCCTTTTTGTGAATTCAGCTAACTTTTCAATCTTGACATTTTCCTTTTCACCTATCACAATATAATCAGCCAGAATTTTCTTCTGAGTTTCAGATATTCCGTAAATCTTAAAAAAATCGGCAACGTTTCTGAAGGTTCCAACTTTGCTTTGATAATTGCGGATAGTTTGTATTTGCTTTTCTTTCAAACCTAAACGAATAAAATCATTGTCACTTGCCGTATTCGGATCAAATAGAAATAATTCGGATTGGTTCTTTATAGGTGTAGTTCGAACAATTTTATTTTCAAATACCAGAAATGGAGCAAGCTGATTAAAAATTACATCGGTAACACCATAGATTTTCCGGAAATCAGTTTCAGAGTAAAATTTTCCACCCTTCTCCCTAAACTTCAACATATTCCTTTTAATTCCTTCCGGAATGGACAGGCTGTCGAGGGCATCACGATCGATTGTATTTGGATTAAAACGGAAAAATTTATTTTCTGCTACCAAATCATTGATTGAATCGTTAAACAAAATCATTTCACTCCGGGCAGAGTCAAGTAGATCAATATCGATTTTTGCAGGCGTTTCGAAGTAAAAAATAACTTTATTTGCAACTGCCAACAGAAAGATAATGACCAATAAAATGGTGATTCCTTTTCGTTCGTTCCGGCTGAACGTAAAATAGTCCTGAATAAATTGTTTGAAGTTCATTTGCGAAATGGGTTTCACTAATTTACTTCAAATTTTTGACATAAAAAAACCCGGCTCATCACCGGGTTTTAATTATTTCATTATTAAATTAGCTTCTGTCGATATTATTCAGGTCGGCAAAAGCAACCTTAAGTCTTTCAATCATTGTTTCCTGACCTTTGCGCAACCAAACACGCGGATCGTAATATTTTTTGTTTGGTTTATCAGCTCCGTCAGGATTACCGATTTGTCCCTGCAGGTATTCCCTGTTTTGAGCTTCGTATTTGCGCACGCCATCCCAGGTAGCCCATTGTGTATCGGTGTCGATATTCATCTTAATTACGCCGTAGGAAATTGCTTCGCGAATTTCTTCAAGCGTTGAACCTGAACCTCCATGAAAAACAAAATCAACAGGTTTGTCGCCCAAACCATGTTTTTCAGACACAAATTTCTGAGAATTAGCAAGAATTTTTGGTGTCAGTTTTACGTTTCCTGGTTTGTAAACACCATGAACATTACCAAATGATGCAGCGATAGTGAAATTCGGACTGATCTGACTCAATTCTGAATATGCATAATCAACATCGGCAGGCTGAGTATAAAGAAGTGAATTATCCATTGCTGAATTGTCAACGCCATCTTCTTCTCCACCAGTACAACCCAATTCGATTTCGAGGGTCATTCCGATTTTGCTCATACGTGCAAGGTATTTTTTGCAGATTTCGATGTTTTCTTCAAGTGGTTCTTCTGAAAGATCAAGCATGTGTGAGCTGAACAATGGTTTGCCAGTTTCTGCAAAGTGTTTTTCACCTGCATCCAGAAGGCCATCAATCCAAGGCAATAATTTTTTTGCAGCATGGTCGGTATGCAATACTACATGCACTTTGTAAAGTTCGGCAAGCAAATGCACCGATTTTGCGCCGACTATCGCTCCGGCAATTTGAGCCAACTGTCCATCGAGTTTCAGGCCTTTTCCGGCATAAAACTGTGCACCACCATTTGAGAATTGAATTATTACCGGAGAATTAACCAGTTTGGCAGCTTCCATTACAGCATTAACCGAGTCGGAACTTACTACGTTTACGGCTGGCAATGCAAAATGATTTTCTTTTGCAATTTTGAATACTTTTTGCAAATCGGTTCCGGAAACAACTCCGAATTTTACTACTTCTGAAATTTTTGTCATTGTATAAATTTTAGGATGATACTTTTAAATTACTATTCCCTGAATTTTATTTTTCAGAAAACAACTAAGCAAAGGTAGGATTGTTCGGGCGAAAAAAATAATATCGGCCAATTAATTGACCCACCGAAGATGAAAATTTCATTTTTATTTGATGCAATGGCTGTTGACTTTCATAAATTCAGGATGAATAAGGCAAGAACTAGAACGGATACCCGATTGCAAATGACAGGTTCAGCTGATCTCCGTTGATTGGATAGTTGCCCGGAATAAACCGTTTACCCGCTTCTAAAGACGGATCCCGCATTTTCAAACCTAAATCGAGCCTAAAAAGGAAAAATGTAAAATCAAACCTAACGCCCAGACCTGTACCAACTGCAATCTGTTTGTAAAACTCATCCATCCTGAAAACCGCACCCAAACGGTTATCCTTGCTATTGATTGCCCAAATGTTTCCAGCATCCAAAAATAACGCGCCTTCCATCAGCCAAAAAAGTTTAAACCGGTACTCTAAATTTGCTTCCAGCTTAATATCAGATGATTGATTTGGATAAGATCGTCTGTTTGGGTTTACCGCTGGTTTATAAGTACCCGGCCCCAGCGACCTAACCTGCCATGCACGAATGCCATTTGCGCCTCCGGTGAAATATTTTTTTTCAAAGGGCAATACATCGAAATTGCCAAAAGGAACGCCAACCCCAAGAAATGCACGTCCCACCAAAGAACTCTGTTTATCGATCATGTGTCCGTAACGATATTCAAAATCAGTTTTAAAATACTGCGCAAAGCGTGTTTTCAATATCTCATAGTATGAACTCGGCTGATTGGTAATGCTATCAATTTTTTCTGTTTTGCTCTTATCTATAAGTCCGGAATAAAGTGATAAGAGATTACCAGCCGATTCGAAATTAAATTTGAAGTATTTATAATCCTCTCGTTTATTAATACTCTGTGTATTGTACATCCAACTATAATTAGATGCCAGAATGAGGTGATCCGTAAAACTGTTTTTTATGTACAGGTCCTGGATTAAAATGATGAAATCCGGATTTAATGCAGAAATAATCACGTAGTTAAAATCAAACAAATTCAAGGTATGAAACTTATAGGCTGAAGTTTTCCAGTTATATCCAAATTTAAAATTGGTAATGGTCCTGGTATAATCAGGACGGTTTTGATAGTTATAACCAACTGTTAGCTTGGTTTCCGGAATCTGAAAATTAAACATGCGTTTTCCCTTGATGAAGCTCATAAACTTCGGAAAAGTAAGGCTCGATTCAAGCCCATATTCCTTCATAGAAAAAATACTATCATTTGTCAGTTGACTTTCACGAGCCCCTCTCATTTTAAAATCAAAAACTTCGGCACCTCCAAAAACATTGCGGTGCTGAAAATTAAAATTACCGGCCACCCCGAGATTGCCAGAAGAATTCGTCCCTTCAATATCAACAGAAAAATTCTGACGCGGCAAAGGCGACAACTGCATCCGGCAATCTAGCAGCGGAACAGTATCGCCGTCAAACATATTCGTCTCCAGAAAACCTATATTTATAACCTTGAATTGTTTTAACCGGTTCAATGCACGATAGGTCTTTTCAGTATTTTGCAAACTGTAATAAACACTGTCCCGCATCCGGTTTATATTGGAAAACAAACCGGGCTTGTATTTTAGCTTTCCTGAATAAGTAAAAATATAATCATTCACAACCAATGTATCCACCTGCTGCTCTGTCAGATTTCCGGTAAGGTCGGGGGTCCTGAAAGTTGGATTTATCAGGAAATTTCTGATTTTATACTTCTGGTGTGGAATTACTTCATTTGAGTCGTTCCGCTGCGAAGCATCATCAATATTTATCATCAGATCGACCTGATGGTTGAATAAATTACTATCGGCAGTAAAAGTTATAAATTCTTCTGTGAATTTGTAAAATCCGGCATTATGAAGGTTCCGCGCTATTCGTTGCCGCTCGGAGTTCAGGATATCCAGGTCGAAAATATCACCGGAGTGAAGCAGTTGATTAATGGAATCTTCCATTATAAGCACGCGTAAATTTTCATCCTTTAATGAATAAACGTAATTGCGGATCAAATATGGCCGCCCAACTTCAATCGTATAAATGAGGTTCAGTTTTTTTTCATTCGAACCATAAACAAGCGTATCTTTTATTGAGGCATCGTAATATCCTTTGTTCTTCAGGTAAATCTGAAATTGTTCCTTGCTGCGCTGCGATTGAATTTGTTCGTAAATAACAGGTTCTTCTCCAATTCTTTTCAGCCAACCATTTTCCTTTTTTACCGACGACAAATTGTAAACCCATAAATGAAATTTCATCAAACCTAAAATCTTCAGATTTTCTTTCTGTCGAACGTAAGTTTTGACATCCTCCTTTTTGATATTCTTGTTATCAACTTTAACTGTAACTTTATTCAGAAGATATTTACCTTCGGGCACAAATTTGGTTGAATTGCATGAGCTAAGAAGTACGATTCCCAATAAAAGAATGATACTTCCGGCATTAAAAAATCTGTTACGGACAAACAACATCATGAAATTCAGTTTTTACAAAAATAAACACAGCATTTGGTTCGCATATCATTTATACCTTTTTATTTTTACCAATTAGAACGAAAATTGTAAAACGATGTTGAGCAAGAACAAGATTAAATTGATACAATCGCTGAACCGAAAGAAAAACAGGGACGAATCGGGTGTTTTTTTGGTGGAAGGCAATAAAATGGTAGAAGAAGCCATTCGTTCTGGTTTCAAAGTTGAACTTTTAGTTTGTACTTCAGAATTTGCAAATCAGCATCCTGAGATCAACAACCGTGTTAAAGAACTAATAGAAACCGACAATGAATCACTATCGAAAGCCAGTTTGCTTCAAAATCCTCAGGATGCACTGGCAATTGTTCGACAGCCAGCAAATATTTATCCTGAAATAAACCTAAAAAAGGATCTTTGTCTGGCGCTTGACTTTATTCAGGATCCGGGAAATCTGGGAACGATTCTTCGTATTGCCGATTGGTACGGAATAAACCATGTTGTTTGCTCTGAAAATACGGTTGATATTTTCAATCCGAAAGTGGTTCAGGCAAGTATGGGCGCCATTTTCAGGATAAAAGTTGAAATTGCGGAGCTTTCCGGATTTATAAATAATGCTTCAGAAAACGGAATTCCTGTTTATGGAACTTTTCTGGAAGGGAATAATATCTACGAACAAACATTGTCGCCCAACGGAATAATCGTTCTGGGCAATGAAGGCAACGGAATCTCTGATCCGATTAGCCGGTTGGTAACTAAAAAATTGTTTATCCCCTGCTTTTCAACGCATGAAAACAAGCCAGAATCGCTGAATGTTGCCATCGCTGCGGCAATTTGTTGCTCCGAATTTAAAAGACGATAGAAATTGCCCCAACGGAATTACCTTGCCAAAGTGAAAAATTCCGGGACTGGTGATTTCAAATATCTATATACAACTGCGATTAAAAATCGCAGCACCCAAATTGCGATCCTATTTTCGGGAATAATTTGCAGCAAATGCTTCGGCACACCGTTCTCCGTCCATTGCCGACGATACAATTCCTCCTGAATAACCTGCACCTTCGCCACACGGATAAAGCCCCTTAACTTTAACATGCTCAAGTGTATCCTCCCTTCGCGGAATCCGGATTGGCGAAGAAGTCCGCGATTCAACTCCCACCACAATTGCTTCGTTGGTAAGGTAACCGTGCGCTTTTTTATCAATCTGCACAAATGCTTCCTGAAGGCGTGTCCTGATTCGTTTTGGTAGTTTATCGTGTAATGGAACAGAAACCAATCCGGGATGATAGGATGTTTCGGGCAAATCGGGTGAGAATTTACCACTCACAAAATCTGCCATTCGCTGTGCCGGGGCAAACTGGGTATTTCCGTTCAGCGCAAAGCACAACCGTTCAATGTTCCGCTGAAACTCAAGGCCTGCAAAAACACCAAAATGCCTGAATTCGGCCAAATCTTCAGGCCTGATTTCGACGACCATTCCGGAGTTGGCAAAATTCGTATTTCGCTTCGTGGGCGACATTCCATTCACCACCATCTCGCCGGGAGCCGTGGCCGCGGGAACGATCATTCCTCCGGGGCACATGCAAAATGAATAAACACCGCGCTGCTCGACCTGTTCGACAAATGTGTAACTGGCAGGTGGCAAATAAGGTCCGCGCAACGGTTGGTTGTATTGAATCGAATCAATGAGTGTTTGCGGATGTTCGACCCGAACCCCAACTGCAAAAGTTTTGGCTTCGATAGAAATACCTTTGGAATAGAGTAATTCAACAATTTCGCGCGCGGAATGGCCGGTTGCAAGAATCACCGCTTCGGCTTCAACAATGGTAGTATCCGAAAGCATTATTCCTGAACAGCGGTCATTTTCAACAATCAGATCTTCCACGCGGCTATTGAAATGAATTTCGCCGCCAGCTTCCAGAATTTTATTCCTGATGCTGGTAATGATTCCCGGCAACATGTTGGTGCCAATGTGCGGATGCGCATCAAAAAGAATTTCAGGAAGAGCGCCGTTTGCGTAAAAAACTTCCAGTATTTTCCTGATATCTCCACGCTTTTTAGATCGTGTGTATAACTTTCCGTCAGAAAAAGTGCCTGCCCCACCCTCTCCAAAACCATAATTCGAATCAGGATCGACCAAATGGTCGCGATGAATTTTGGCAATATCACGTTTCCGTTCGCTCACATTTTTCCCACGTTCAAATATGATCGGTTTAAAACCAAGTTCAATCAAACGCAAGGCTGCAAAAAGCCCGGCAGGACCAGCGCCAATTATTATCACGGATGGTTTGTGGTCAACAAGATCATAAGTGAACCGGATTTTTTCTTCGGAAGGTAATTCATCGATAAATACTTCAACACCCAGATTTACGCGAATTGCACGCTGGCGGGCATCAACCGACTTTCGTCTGACGTTTATCAGAAGTATCCTTTCTTCAGGAATATTAAGTTTCTCTGCCAGAATTGGCTTGTAGAATTGTTCGTCCGACGCCTGTTTGGGCGTAAGTGACAAATTAATTTCTTGTTTCAAGGTTATTCAAAATGAAAACTAAATATGAACATATTGGATGTCAGCTGCGAAAAAGCATTGGTATAAGTCTGAAGTTGTGTCTCTTTCGGACCGCTATCCAATACATTTGACAATCCGAAGCTGAATTTCAATTCGGTTGACAAGCGAAAAAACTGAAGATAAGAATCCCATCCAACACCAACTTCAACAGATGAGCTAAATGGTTTTAGCCGAACCAAATCTTCCTGCCCGGTTTTCGAAATATCTATGCGATAGGCAAAACCACCAATTAAATAAGGCCTTTGGTTGTTCATCCGCTTCGATTTATATTTAACCAGCAAGGGGAAATCCAAAAAGGTGGATTTGATGGAATAAAATTCTGTATCGCCTGAATTATTATCCTCCACAGAAATATTGTACACCAGTTTACGCTCTCCAAACGACATCCCGGGTAAAAACCGAAGATCGAGGTATTCGGTCATCCTTAAATTGGTAACAATTCCAACTGTAAAACCTGGTGTAAGGGTTGAGATATCGGCTCGTATTTGCTTATTCCCATTTATAACCTCGCCCCCAATTGTTTCAGGTTGAAACTCATTGAATTTTGGATTTTCACCAATGGTTGGATAATGGTCAATGTTGAAATCGAGTGCATTGAGCGCCAGTGTAAACCCGAAATGAAGACGTTTGTCGTCAAAGGTGGTTAGGTTTCTTACCATCTGCCGTTGCGCCAGTGCGTTAAACCCAATCGTTAAAAAGAAAAGAATATAAAAGTAACGCTTCACAGTATATGATTTTCAACTGTTCGTAAAACCACAATATTACTAAATTATTGTATGCACGAATTATTTTTGGGCGATGTAAATGGTTGCAATCCCAAAAGTAAGCCGTTTTTGCTTTGATCTGGAAAATCCGCAATTCTTCAGTATCGACAAAAATTTCTGGTCGTCGGGAAAAGCCATTACCGATTCAGGCAAATAGGAATAGGCTGAACTGTCTTTAGAAACCAGCTTTCCGACCAATGGCAGAATTGTGAAGAAATAAAAGAAATAAAATTGCTTGAACGGGAAATACTTTGGCTTCGAAAATTCTAAGATGACCACTACCCCATCAGGTTTTAAAACCCGGTTGAATTCGGTCAAACCCTTTTCCAGATTTTCGAAATTACGAACGCCAAAAGCAACGGTAATGGCATCGAACTGACGGTCAGAAAAAGGCATTGATTCGGAATCGCCCTTTTTAAATTCAATCAGTTTGCTCAATCCCAGTTTTTCAGCTTTGATGCGACCAACATTCAGCATCTGCTCCGAAATGTCAAAAGCAACTATTTTCGAGGGATTTAGTTTCGATGCAGCAATGGCAAAATCGCCTGTTCCGGTTGCCACATCGAGCAATGATCCGGTTTTATTATAGCCTGAAAGAATTTTAATTGCCTTTTTTCTCCAAAGTTTGTCGATTCCAAGAGACAAAAAATGGTTCAGGAAATCATAGCGCGGAGCGATATTGTCAAACATCTGCTCCACTTGCTGCTTCTTTTGCTGTGTCGAATCTTTATAAGGGGTAACTTTTAACATTAAACCTGAAATTTGAAACTTTAAACTCTAATGAAACTTCATCTTTGAAGGCGAATTCCATTCCGTCCGAAAGAAATTCTAGGTTTTGTTCGGCATAATCTCGCGGACGGGTGTTATCGGTTGCCTTTCATCCGTCAGCTGAAGCTGACGGCAAAGGATACGTCGCTCAGAACAACTGTTTTCAACTGCTTTCAATTGCTTTCAAATTATTCTTTTTGCGGCCATATTTCCCAGATAATGAGAGACTTTAAACTTTGAACTTTATACTTTTGCCTTGGTTTTAATTGGATGGTGTCATTTTGTCGATGTACCCGAACGATTCATCATCAATCCTTATTTCGCCTTTGGTTACGTGCCCCAATGCGAAAAACGGAACTTTCAGGCTTAACATCAAATCAACAAATTCATCAACCTTTTTGAGATCGACACCAACAACAATACGCCCCATCGCTTCTCCAAAAAGGAAGGCATCTTTACGGATTTCCGCATCAGTGGTAATATCAAAGCCAAAACCGGAAGGCATTCCGGCGCGTAAAAGTGAGAAAAACAATCCACCCTTGCCAACAGGATTGGCCGAACTTAGCAGCCCTTCCGAGATAAGGCGTTTCATTACAGCATGAAGACCAACCTCCACATCAATATCAAAAACGGGAAGTGGCGATTCTGAAATTTCATGGTAAAACTCCAAATATTCCGAAGAATTAACGTCGTCATACGATCCGCCGATCATGAAAATATTGTTTCCCTTTTTCTTCAAAGTGTGGGTTACAATCTTATCCTTGTCAGGAACAGAGCCCATTAAACTAACAATAATGGTAGGAAAAACCGGGCCGTGCGCCGAAAAATAATCAAATCGTATTTTTCTGTCGGTAAGTTTAATATTGAACTTATTGCAGGCATTTACCAGTCCGTTCTTCGCTCCTGAAGCGATAAACTGGCCATTCGGGTCGGCAATGTTGATATGGTAAAGAAAAGAACTCACTGCTTCAGGAATGGCGCCAAAACAAATCATTTTACGAACCGCCCGCGCTATAAGCATTTCAGTAGCTTTCTGCGGGTCAATTTCGAGATGATGGTGCAAGGCATGTGTTGTCATTGCCATCAGCTGTCCGTTTTCAGAACAGAAAATTCCGGTTTCATCAGTCTCATCGTTCGACATCGAATCCACATCAACTGATTCTTCACTAAAGTCATTAAAATAATTTATCGGCGCCAGATTTGGGTCAGCCATTAAATTAAATATAATATCCTGAATATTTTGCTCCTCTGGAATTTGATCAATTGTAAACTCGCGGATTTCCTCTTTTTGCTCGATCATAACGTTTGTTTTCTTTAAATGCAGAAACAAAAATAATTAAGTAGTTTGTTATTCCATAAGTTTTCAGATATTTTTAATTTTAGCGTTCTTATTAACCCACACATTCAATGAATCAGAAAATAGCCTTAATTACCGGAGCAACAGCAGGTATCGGCTTTGAAACCGCCAATTTACTGGCACAAAACGGCTACAATTTAATACTTACCGGCCGCAGAAAAGAACGCCTTGAAACGGTCAAAAAGCAGTTTGAGCTGAATTATGACTGTAAAGTTCAAATTTTAAACTTCGATATTCGAAAAAGAAAGGATGTTGAGAAGGCGCTCTCATCACTTCCGGAGGAATGGAAAGCAATAGATGTTTTAATCAACAATGCCGGTTTGGCGGCAGGATTGGGCCCTGTAAATTCAGCAGATGTAGATGATTGGGAAAATATGATCGACACAAACGTAAAGGGTTTACTTTATATGACCAGAAACGTTTCACCCTGGATGGTTGAAAGACAAAGCGGGCACATTGTCAACATTTCATCCATCGCCGGAAAAGAAGTCTATCCGAACGGATCGGTTTATTGCGGATCAAAACATGCAGTAGCGGCCATCACCAAAGCAATGCGGATTGAACTCATGCCTTCAGGAATAAAAGTTTCTTCGATTGCCCCCGGAGCTGTTGAAACAGAGTTTTCGCTGGTCAGGTTTCGCGGAGATGAAGAAAAAGCGGCACAGGTTTACAAAGGATTTACCCCTCTGAATGCAAAAGACATCGCTGAAACGATTTTGTTTGTCATTACCCGACCAGCACATGTAAACATCGACGATTTACTGATTATGCCCACCAATCAGGCTTCAGCAAGAGATTTTAATAAAAAATTATAAGCTATTCATGATAAACTTCGATTCAGATTATTTAAAAGAATTTACCTTTCAGATATTTAAAAGCATGGGTTGCCCCGACAATCATGCCATGGTAGCTGCCGATTGTTTAAATCAGGCTGATTTGCGGGGAGTTGATTCGCATGGAGTAGCCCGTTTAAGCGGATATGTCAGGTTATGGGAACTGAAAAGACTGAATGCCACTCCTGAAATGAAAATCATACACGAAACGCCCAGTACAGCGGTTCTTGACGGTGACCTGGGACTTGGACTGGTTACTGCTCCACATGCAATGCAAATAGCAATCGATAAAGCTAAAATTGCAGGTACAGGCTGGGTGGCCGTGCAAAATTCCAATCACTACGGAATTGCAGGTTATCATTCGATGCTCGCACTTGAACATGATATGATCGGGATTTCGATGACCAATGCCAGCCCGCTGGTGGCGCCTACTTTTTCGAAAAGCAGGTTTCTGGGCACCAACCCAATAGCCGTAGCAATTCCTGCCTTAAATCAACCACCATTTGTAATTGATATGGCAACCACAACAGTCGCCAATGGTAAGCTTGAAGTTCTTCAGCGAAAAGGGGAAGATGCACCACTTGGATGGGCACAGGACAAAGATGGAAATCCGACAACCGACGCTTTCGCTCTCAGGAAAGGAGGATCAATGCTTCCATTGGGCGGCGATCGCGAGCATGGAGGACACAAAGGATACTGTTTGGGTGCCATGGTCGATATTTTCTCAGCAGTGCTTTCTGGGGCAAATTACGGCCCTTGGGTTCCACCGTTCGTTGCGTTTCTTGAACCGCCTGCTAATCCGGTAGGAAATGGCATCGGGCATTTTTTAGGCGCCATACGTGTTGACGCTTTCCGCCCCGCTTCAGAATTTAAAGAACACATGGATAACTGGATTGAAACATTCAGAAATGCAGAACCAGCCGCCGGTTATGAAAAAGTGCTTATTCCCGGAGATCCTGAACGGGAACTAACGATTGAAAGATTGAAAAATGGAATACCTTTACACGAACAGGTGATAAATGATTTGCAGGAACTTGCAGCTAAATTTGGCCTTGTATTCAATGATTCACCAAAACAATAAAAAGCAGAAACAATCACATTAATCTTTTTATGTACGAAGCCCTTGTAATCACACCTGTTAAAGACTCCTTGAATACAACCATTGAGACCATTAGATCCATTCATCAATCGGAGGGAAATTTTCTTTATTGTATTTACAATGACTTCAGTACAGAAGAAACGACCTTACACCTTGAGGAAATAAAAGCCAAATATAACTTTGATCTTATTAATTTATCGGAAATTACCAATACGCCTTCGCCCAATTATCGTTTTGTATTGCAAATGGCACAAAACAGGGCGCTTGAACTGAATATTCCGCTGATTATCGTTGAATCGGATGTGGAAGTAAAAACTGATACATTAAGAGAATTAATCCGGTATTCGAAAGAGTTGGGCAATTGCGGTATGGTAGCGGCAATCACAAAAGATTACCAGGGAAAAATAAATTTTCCATATCTGAACTTTAAATCAGAAAAAAAAGCAATTGTAAAAACAAGACACAGCCTTAGCTTTTGCTGTACACTGCTTACAACAGAATTACTTCAGAAATATGACTTTAAAACGCTTTCAGCAGAAAAGCACTGGTACGATGTTTCAATCTCAAGAAAATCAGTCCAACTCGGACTAAACAATTACCTGATTGTTTCAATGGGAGTTTTGCACAAACCCCACAGCAGCCGCCCATGGAAACAATTAAAATACGAGAACCCAATTAAATATTACTTCCTGAAACTTACAAAACGTCTCGACAGGATCTGAAAATGTAAGTGACTGTTTAAATTGTCAGTTAAAATCAGATTATGGTTTTAAATTCTCAATAATTCCAGAATCCATAAATATCCACTACTTTTTGTACCTTCGTTAAAAATATACGATATGAAACGATTTCAGATTTTAACAGTAATTTTTCTTTTCACCCTCGTTTTAAAAGCACAGGAACAGCCTATACCATACTCCCAGACTGATCGCGACCGAATGGTCAGAGTTGAAACTCAGATTGAAGCTATGCAGTCACAAATAAACCGGCTTGAAGATAAGTTTGACAGCTATTTCATGTGGGGCTTTGGCTTAGTATTAATGTCGATATTCGGACTTATCGGATTTATTATTTACGACCGCCGCACTACCCTTGCCCCTGTTGAGAATAAAACCGAAAGAATTATAAAAGTATTGAAAGAAGCTGCAGAGAAAGATCCCATACTCCGCGAAGCCCTAAAAAAAACAGCCCTTTGGTAACTGTTCTTTTCTCGGTAATTCAACACAAACCCCTTATTCGAAACGAAACCCCTGCTCAACCAGCATCTTTTTCAATTTTCCGGAGAAATAAATATTATCAGCACTTTTATACCTTACTTCAGTATATACCTGTGCCAGATACTCTTTTCCATTCTCCTTAACGAACGCCTGCGATGATTCCAGATTCTCCTTTTCCAGATAGATATCCAGGATTCTTTCATTGGTATAATCCTGATATTCCTCATAATGAACAACCGCCTCGAATGGCAAACGATCGGTTAGTTCCGGAACACTTTCCGGATAACCCATTGTCAAAGCCGTTATTGGGACAACTCCTGCCGGTAATTTTAAAACTTCAGCAATTTCAGGAGCATTATACAGTGTTGTTCCAAGGTAACAAATTCCCAAACCATGATTCTCTGCTGCGATGCAAATGTTCTGTGCGAAAATTGATGCATCTACACAACCATTTAACAACCACAACAAATTCTGAAAATCAGCCTGTGTATTGTTTACAGAGCACCATTTATAAAAACGGTTGATATCCATACAAACAGTTAATAATACAGGTGCATTTACAACCATTGGCTGACTAAAATGAAAAGGAGCAAGCAACTTCTTTTTTGCCTGATCTTTGGTCACAATAACGCTGTACAACTGCATATTTCCAGTATTTGAAGCCCTGATTCCGCATTCAAGTATTTCATTAAGAACGTCGTTTCCAATTTCCGTTTTCAGGTAATTTCGTATCGAACGATGGTTTTTCAATAATTCCATAAAATAAATATTAAGACTTTTTACAAATAAAAAAGGGAAGCCCGCAAGCTTCCCTTTTCAAATCAATCAATTCAGTATTACCTTTTAACAATCTTAACAGTTTTAGCAATTACATTATCACTTGTATAAAGAGAGATAAAGTAAATACCGCTGCGAAGTTCATTCAATTGAATTCTATTAGCAGGATTAACAACTTGCTTAACAACCTGACCGGCGATGTTTGTAACAACAACCTTAGATAGTGTAGAAGAAGCATCAATGTTAACAAAATCCACAAATGGGTTTGGATAAACCTTGAATAGAGAAACATTTACAGAAGGATCGACACCAACTAAGAAATTAGCACCTGTTTTGAATGTCCAGGCTGTAGCATCGTTCACTCCGGCAAATTTATTACCAGCATTATCTTCAAGAGCTAAACCATCAACCTTTACATAGTAATTGGTATTTTTATCAAGACCATTGGCTGTGGTATAGGTAACTGTAACAACCTTACCGCTAATCATTGCAGCAGTAATAGGAATTTCCAGTACAGGAGTTGTAGTAAGAACTTTGTAAACTGTAAGTTTACCACCATCACCAACAACTACGTTTTCATTGAAAGTCATCTTAAATGTAGGATGATTATCAGCAATTGTCTCGCTAAGTGGAGTCCACGTTACCAATTGAGGTGCAGTGAAATCACCAGTTGTATAAGTCAAAGTCTGACCGGCAAATGGGTTCATATTGAGCGACAAATCTTTAATAGTATTCGAAAGAACGATAGTTACTAAAGTTTGTTCTAAAGCTGAAACAGTTAAGGTATAAGTATCACCTAATCCGCTAACAGTAGTTAAAGTACCACCAGTTACAGTTACACCACCCAATACACCACTTACAGGTTCACTGAATTTTAATCCTACAGTAAATACTGTAGCAACAGGAGAAACCGGAGGAGTAACAACAACAGTTGGAGCAACGTGATCACCTACTTTATAAGTGAATGTAGTAGCAGTTAACATGTTATTTGCAGCATCCTTAATTGTATTTGCAAGGATAACTTTAACATCAGCCAAATCGGCAGCAGTAATGGCAACAGTATATACTTTACCAGTACCTGTAATTACAGCAGTACCACCAGTTACAGTAATACCTTCTGCAGGAATAGTTACATCACGGTTGAAAGTAAGAACAACATTAAATGTTCCACTCATATTGTTTCCGGAAGCAGGAACCGCAGTTACAGCAAGAGGAGCAACAGTAAGTGTTTTTGCAACCATACAACCATGTGCATCATAAACAGTAACAACTGTAGCAGGAGCTTTCAATTCAACAACCTGGAAAGTATTACCAGCAACTGGTAAAGTAACCATTGCGCCACTTCCTACCTGATAAGAGTAAGGAGAAATACCACCGGTTATAGTCATTGAAGCACTTAATTGATCGGTTGCCTGAACAACTGCAACTTCCAAAGGATGTTGGGTCGCTACAAATGATTTGTAGAATTCAGTAGTACAACCCTTATCATCTTTAACTTCGAAATAATAGAAGTTTTGTTCTTCAATATTATTTGCAAAGATCAGATTAGTAATAGGAATCTCGCTGACGAAAGGCATCCAGGCTCCAAAAGTAGGCGTAGTGTTTCTACGGTAACGAACAGAGAATGTACGACCAGCTTCACCTGTTGCACGAATTATTACAGATGCTGTTGTTGCACCATAACAAGTAGTTTCATGCAATGTAGCAGTAACACCGACAGGAGCATTGATGATTTCTTCATCACCAGCTACACAACCGTTGCCATCTTTTACTTCAATTTTCCAGGTATATCCAACCTGAACAATGAACGATGGAATTGGCTGCCATGCAGTATATACAACACCGTTTCTGTACAATTGGTATGAATAACTAGCTGGAGCAGAATTGTCCCAGTTTGTTCCGCCAGTTGCTTTAGCTTCAATTACTCCGTTGTTATCACCAGGACATAAGAAAGCGCCATCAGCTTTAACAATATCTACACTGAGTGCAGGATTCTGCCATACAAGAACAGTTTTAGTGCTAAAACAACCATTTTTATCAGTCACCTTAACTGTGAAAGTAGGATGAGTATGATTAGCAATAACTGCATGTTTTGTTTCTGAAGCAGGAACATTCGCGAGAGTATAAACTCCACCAACAGCAGTTAAACCTGAATAATTCAGATTAACAGCGTTTCCGGCTGCATCAGTACCAGAGATATTAAATGTATAAGGAGCACCAGCATCAGAAATAATTCCACTCACCATAACTTTTCCAGTTGCTCCACCGAAGCAAAGTACATCCGTAGAAGTTGGATCATTGAATTTTACAGTTTGTGGCTGTCTGATCTGTACACGCCATTCATTAATAGGATTAAGAATTGTTCCTTCACCACCAACAATACATCCGTTGGCATCTTTTACCCAAATAATCCAGGTAGCAGCAGTTGCCTGATCGAATACATTTGAGGTAACCCATTCTGTTGAATTTGGAGCTGGAGCTAACACGTGAGCCGGTAAAGTAGAAATTTTAGCAGCATATGTATAAGGACCAACGCCACCAACAGCAGTGATAGTAAATTTACCATCGTTGCCACCGAAACAAGTTACGTCCTTATTCCATGCAACTGAAGCAGTAAGATTAGACGCTGGTTGTTGAACTTCCCATGAAGCAACTTTGTGCCAAATATAATCAACCGGAACAGGATTTGGAACAAATTCGGCTCCTGTAGGTAATATACATCCTTTAGAATCTTTGATCCAAACGCTGTAGATAGCATGTGGCAAATTGCTGAATGTCGCAACTTTATTTGTAGTTCTAACCCAACTTCCCGGTAATAAAACAGGATTTGCAGTTGTGGTCAATTGTACATCGTATTCATTTCCGGTAATGGCATGAACAAATGGAGTACCACCACTAATAACAGTTACAGCAAACTTACCGTCGCTTCCACCTTTGCAGCTTACAGGATTGATAACCTGACCTCTGTATGCATATTCAGCAGGAGCAGTCACTACAAAAGTTAACTGGTAAGTACAAGCTACAACTGGATAAGTATAACTTACAATTCCTCCGTTAACAACGGCTGGAGTATTGGTAGCTTTTACATATACAGTATAAGTTCCTGCAGTAAGACCAGTGAAGATACCGGTTGTATTTGAAACTGCGAAATTCGAAGTTAAAGAGAACAAATAGGTATGTGTGAAAGCTGGAGTTGTTGTTTCAAAACCGCCTGTAGCGTTAATGTCAACAGAACCATCATTTCCACCGGTACATGTAACAGCTGTATTAACTGCAACAACCGGAGTCAACACTTTAGGTGCCAAAACAGTAACAGTAACCGGCGCAGCCAAACAACCGTTAAAGTCTTTCACATAGAAAGTATATACACCAGGTTCAGTAGCGATATAAGGTTTGGTTTTACTGCCTTCAGTGAATGCAATCCAGTCAGCAGCCTTGATATCAGTTCCTAAACCGTTAACTGAAGCATTTACAGCCAACCAGTATGCACCTGTACCGCCAGCGGCAGTAACAGCTACAATACCATCGTTTGAAGAAACACAAGTAAAGTGTGTAACAGCCACATTGGTAATTGTAAGTACAGCAGGGTTAACAATGGTCACAGAGGCTGTTTGTGCCAACGGACAATTGCTGGCATCAGTTACAGTTACATAATAAACGCCGGCAGCCAAACCGGTAAATGAACCAGTTGTATTAGGCGTAGTAGTTACAACAAGTACTCCGTCCTTATATAATTTATAAGTATAAAGACCTGTTCCGTCAAATTCTGGTTTACCACCTGATACACCACTAACGGTAATTCTTCCGTTATTGGCATTGTTACAGGTAATATCCGTTTTTGCAATATGATTAGTAGCCAATGTAATTGGTTTATAACCATCAACAATGAATGGACCTGCAAAAATTGAATTATTGGTTACACAAACATCACGAAGTACTACATAGTAAGTTCCTCTTAGTGCCTGAATAACCTGTTTGCCAATTTTCAATCCGGCAGTTGTAATAGTATAAGATTCAACAGGTTGAAAATTACCAGGAGTCAAATTACCGATAGCAATAGGATTATTTACAATTGCATAATAAGGAGTTCCGTTACCACCAAGTGTATTAATAGTAATAGTACCATCAAACTCACCTGAACAAGTTGCATTTGTAGTTACTACACTTGCAAGCTCTAATGCGGCATTTTGCGTAAAGACAACAGTTTTAACAGTTGAAACACATCCGTATTCGTCACGGGCGCCTACATAATAAGTACCTGCGCCAAATGTTCTGAAATCAATTAATGTCGCAGGATTCCCATCATCGGCAGGTACACCATTTACTGATTCAGGAACAAATACTGAACCTGTAGTGAATACAGTTGCAGCAGAATTTGAAACGAGGTATTGAATCGTACGACCCGCTTGCCAGGTTAATCCGGTAATTACAACGCCTCTTGTAGTAGTATTTCCGTTACATGCAATCAAGCCACTTGCAGCAGCATTAAATGCACTTGGAGTTAAATATGCTACGTTAACAATGTCAGAAGTAATACAACCTTTTGCGTCTTTAACGTAAACGGTAGTTGCACCTTCCGGTAAAGCCAAAATCTTATTTGGAAACCAGGTAGCATTGTTGGTAGAGTACATATATGGTGCAACACCACCTACAGCATTAACTGTAATACGTCCGTCAGTTCCACCTGAACAGGTTGGAGACAAAGGAGCTGTGAATGAAAAAATATCTAATTCAGCAGGAACATCAACTGTTACCGAACGATTGGTAACACAACCATTGGCATCCTTAACTGCTACCGCAACAATTGTGTTAGCAGTAAGATTTGTTAATGCGAGTGTATTTGTTGCAGAATATGTTGTGCCACCGTCAAATGAATAGGTATAAGGGGAAGTTCCACCAGCGGCAGTTACTGTAAGCGTGAAGGCTCCATTGTAGCATGAAACATCTACAAAATTAAGAACCTCAGCATTTGTTGTAAAGGTCAATGCACCCGGAGCCTGAATTGGCAATACATTACCACTTCCATCTGGGTTCACATACGCTTTCACACAACCGTTTACATCTTTTACCCATACGCTGTAATAATCAGCAGCCAAATTAGAAATAGGACCGCCAACGGCTACCCAACCTGCAGCAGGCATAGGCTGACCGGCAATGGCAACAGCGAAAGTATAAGGACCCGTTCCACCAGTTACGCTAGGAACAGTAATGGTACCAGTGGCACCACCTGAACAGGTAGCATCAGTAAAAGTAGGTGTAAATGCCATAGCAGCTGGCTGAGATACAACCACGCTGGAAGTAACAGTACATCCGTTGGTGTCTTTCACCTGAAGGGCATACGTTCCAGCGGCCAATCCGCTAAAGGTATAAGCTCCGTCAACTGTAGGGAACCAATTCACACCATTAATAGAAACTGAATAAGGTCCAGTTCCATACATTACATTTGTAACTGCGATTTTACCAGTTGAGGTGCCATTACAAAGAATATCTGTAGTGGAAGTACTAAACGAAATTGGGCTAGAAGGTTGGCCAATGTATACCAACTCCCACGCTGGGCTAGCATTGTTGCTAGTAGTCCCCCACCAATTTGGATGATAAAGAGAATTGCATAGGTTACCTCCATCGACAGTAACAAAATACCAACCAGCAGTTTTTAAAATCTGAAAATTACTAGAGGTATACTTTACAATATCAGGATCTGATTTTCCTGTTCCATAATGAAGCTTATTCTGAAATTGCCAAAATTCATTCCAATCTGCACTTCCAGGATTTGTTCCTCCTGGGACTACATAGTATGTATATGGAGCAGTTCCTCCGGAAATACCAAATTGAATTTCACCGTTACCACCAAAACACAAAGCATCTTCAGTAGTAACACTATTTATAACTAACTGACTTGGAGCAGTTACCGGAATGGTAAACAAATGTGAATAACATCCGTTTGCATCTTCGATACGAACAGTATTTACAGAAGGAGCCTGAGCGTCAGCCAGAGGCGACGTAGAAGCAGTAGTTGAACCGTTGAAATAATATTTCATTCCAGTTCCAACAGGGCTGGTAATTGTAATTTTGGCTGTTCCGCCGTAACATGTAGCAGGTACCACAGTGTAAGAAAAGTTCGCAGCAGTATAACTGACAGGAACATTCATTGTACCGTCATGGAAACGGGTAGTTTCAACCTGATAACTACCACCAGCTCCCCAATTTTCCACATAATAGTATGTAGAATTTACTACATCCCATTTTAAAGGTGAGTCGAACAGGTTATCTCCTGTATTGTTCGGGAAATTTAAAACCTTAAACTTCGCATCAAACAGTTTTACTCCACCTACAACATTGTTACCAATGGTAACTTCCGTAGCGTTTGTCCATGTAAACTGAACAATCCCTAAAATAGGATCTGGAATAACAGTAGCAGTCACTCCGCTTAATAGCAATGCATTCGCATTGGCAACAGCATCAAACTCAAATTCCGATTTGTCGAAATTCAATGTCAGTTTGAAACTCTTCATTTTGATGAAATCCTTAACGGAAATCGTCGAGGTGTAACTATTGTCTTTGTTATAACATTGGTCAACAGAGGAAGCAAAAAGCTCTACCGTTGCTTGCGACTCATTCTGGGCATAAAGCCCGGATGAGAACAACATCATAACGCTCAATAGTAAAAACCCAAAAAGCTGTGTAAATGATTTTCTCATAGCATTTGTTTTTTAATTGAACTTAATTGATTGATTGATTGAATTTTATAATTCATTTTTTCTTTATTCGTTGTTTAATTTGCATTAAATTAGAAATTACACAATGCAAACGTATAAAAATATCATCAAAATACAACAATATAGACAGATAAAAATAAATTATTTATCTGCTACATGTACCTATTTCGTTAGCATTTGCACGGATTTCACTCATCCCGAGTCAAAACAAAAACAACACATACCTTATCTTTTAGAAATATTTATCGTTTAAGAGTTTCATACAGAGAATATCTATTTGAAACCGGATAAAAACACACCTTAATGTACATTTACAGCCTCAAGATAAGATGACCGTAAAATTTACATTTTTGTGCGCTGAAAGTTAAGTCTTTTTATTACAATATATAACCCACAAGAAAAAACATATCAACAAAAAATATTTAGACCATTCAATCAAAAAGTGAATTGGTTAATAACTATAAACACATTTGAGGCTTTTGTTCCAGAAAGGAACCTAAATCAAAGTTAAATACTGCCTGTAACGCCTTTAATTCAAAGGAAATAAACGATTTTAAAGCCTCTGAGAATTGAATAAATGCTTTTGCATTGACACTTTGCAAGAGATTTTTAATTCTAAGGCCAGAAAAGATTGTCGGGGAAAGCTAAAAAAGTAAAAGTTCTATAACTTTCGGTATAACCCTTTCATACAAACTCACCCAATCACACCTATGGTGCTTCCCCTCTTTTAAATTGTATTTTGATTACCCATAACTATCCGTTACAGAGCCAAAGTAAAAACCAACTGTTTTAGATTACCCTCCAAACTATTCCCCTTTTATCATTTCTACATTAATAAAAAATTAAACCCGGCCCTAAAAGCGCTTATCTTTCGAAATAAATTTGAAGTTTCGACAATAAAGTATTTATTTTGTATGGCCTTAAATAAAAGAGGTCTTTGAAAAAACAAACATTATTCATTTATACATTCATTAAATTTTATAACGATGTCAAAAATTAAAATCGGTATCAACGGTTTCGGTCGTATCGGACGCTTTGTTTTCCGCGTTGCAGTAGCTAAAGAAAATGTAGAAGTTGTTGCAATCAACGACCTCATCGATGTAGATTATATGGCATACATGCTAAAATATGATTCTACTCACGGACAATTCAAAGGTACTGTTGAAGTAAAAGACGGTCAACTGGTCGTAAACGGAAAAACCATCCGCGTTACATCTCAGCGCAATCCTGCTGACATCAACTGGGGCGCTGTTGGCGCTGACTATGTTGTTGAATCAACTGGCTTGTTCCTTGAAAAAACAAAAGCTCAGGGTCATATCGACGGTGGTGCAAAAAAAGTAATCCTTTCAGCTCCTTCAAAAGACGATACCCCAATGTTCGTTATGGGTGTTAACCACAAATCGTACACCAACGACATGACATTCGTTTCCAACGCTTCATGTACTACCAACTGTTTGGCTCCTATCGCTAAAGTATTAAACGACAGTTTCGGCATTTTGGAAGGTTTAATGACTACCATTCATGCAACAACAGCCACACAAAAAACTGTTGACGGTCCTTCAGCAAAAGACTGGAGAGGCGGACGCGGTGCAAGTCAGAACATTATTCCTTCATCAACCGGCGCTGCAAAAGCAGTAGGTAAAGTGATTCCTGCACTTAATGGCAAATTAACCGGTATGGCTTTCCGCGTGCCTACACCCAACGTATCAGTGGTTGACTTAACCGTTCGTTTGGCCAAAGAAACTTCTTACGCTGAAATCTGTGCTGCAATGAAAGCTGCATCAGAAGGTGAATTAAAAGGTATTCTTGGATATACTGAAGACGAAGTGGTTTCAACTGATTTCCTTGGTGATGCACGTACTTCCATCTTCGACGCAAAAGCCGGCATTCAGTTGTCTCCAACTTTTGTAAAGGTTGTTTCATGGTACGACAACGAAATGGGGTACTCAGTAAAAGTTGTTGAATTGATCGAATACATGGATTCAGTAAAATAATCCTGATTTAAATTCAAATACAAAATAAAAAGGCAGTCCGAAAGGATTGCCTTTTTATTTTGACAATGATTTTCTTTCTATTGAATAATTTTAATCTTCCAGCCGGTTTTTGACAGTAAAAAAGACCAATTTAGTAAATTCAACAAAAACTGAAGCTTCTTTCTTGCTTGGAGCTCCATCGGGCAATAAGCCAATTTCTCCAGGGTAGCGGGTATCGATGTATGCCTCGTTGATTATTTTCAATAATAATATGTCATCCAACGGATCAATAAATTCCAATACTAATTTATACAATCGCAATAAGTCATGTATTCTTTGTGGCTCTTTGCCGTTTTCTACCAGAACCGCCTTAAACAATTTCTCAATGGTTTGCTGACAATGAAATGTCACAACAGAAGTCAATGATTCATCCTGCAAAAGTTGATTGGCAGATTTAAAATCCAATTCTGCTGCATTTAGCCATTCATTTGTCAAAAATTTCATTGTAATTCTATATTATATTAGTTGAATACCCTTAGTTCTTATGGTCTGAGATAAACTACTCCCCAATTCCATAAATCGCAAATACATCGGTAGCGTATGAACAATAATATCTAACGGGAACCTATCTCTTATTGGATTTAACAGATCAGAAATTTGCACTTTCAATTTTATTTTCTCAGCAAAAGTCTCAGGAATATTAGGATTTTTTGTAACAATATAGAGATCAATGTCGCTATCTTCAGTTGGAATACCATAAGCATAACTACCAAATAGAATTACTTTTTCAGGATCTAATATCCTAAGATTTGAAATAATCTGATTCTTTACAATTTCAGGTAGCATAGATTTAAAGTTTTGCACGAAAGTTAATGAAATAATTATTGATAAAATTCAATATCAAATTAAAAGTAAACCTACATAAACAATTCACTTTCTACCAATTCACAGATTATATGCCCGATCAGAATATGTGTTTCCTGAATCCGGGCTGTATCATCCGAAGGCACCTTGATTAAAACATCCGCTTTTGCAGCCATCCTTCCACCTGTTGAGCCCGATAAAACAATACATGTAAAACCAATTTCTTTTGCCTTACAAAGCGCCTGATAAACATTTTCAGAATTTCCTGAAGTGGAAATAGCTACAAGTACATCTCCTTTTTTACCGACTGCCTCAATATATCGGGAATAAGCTGCATCGAAACCAAAATCATTTGAAACAGCCGTCATGAACGAACTGTTTACATGGCAGGCTTCTGCATGAATCGGAGGTCTGTCGAGGTAGAATTTACCTGAAAGTTCAGCAGCCAGATGTTGTGCATCGGCAGCGCTGCCGCCATTTCCGCAGAAAAGTGTTTTATTGCCCGACCGGTAAGCCTGAACAATCATTCCAGCTGCATCCTGAATCTGTTGAATCAACACAGGATCTTTCAGTATTGCCACTTTCAGATAAATCGCATCCTGAATTCTGTTTCTTATGATCGTATCGTAGTCCATATATTTTTTTACTTTGCCTTTGTAAGATTGTAAACGGATAAAAATGTATTGACCATATTTGCCCACGAGAATTTCTTCTTTTCCTCCACAATATTAGCTTCAAATTCGGTCATTCTTTCATTTTCGTAAAAATCGACCAAAGCATCTGCAATACTTTGGCTATCGGGTTCAACAACATATCCGATTTTACCATCAGGAATAATTTCGGCCAATCCGCCCACATTGGTAACCAGCATTGACTTGTTAAAATGATAGCCGATTTGCGTAACACCACTTTGTGTCGCACTTTTATATGGCTGAACAACCATATCGGCAGCGCTGAAATACAGATTTACCTCTTCGTCAGGAATGAAATCAGTGCGCAATTCGATCAGGTCTGCCAGGTTATTCTTTTTTATCAATTCCAGATAAGGCTCCGGACTTGAATAATATTCGCCCGCAATCAGCAATTTTACCGGAAACTTTCGCAACCGCTTATCAGCAAAAGCATTCAGAAGCAAATCAAGACCTTTGTAATCGCGAATGAATCCGAAGAAAAGAAGGTATTTTGTATTTACACCGAGGTTCAGTTTCTGTTTCGCAACTTCGAACGGTAACCTTTCTCCGTAATTGTCGAAAATCGGATGCGGGCAAAATGCCAGATTTAAATCTTTCCTGAAGGTTTTTGCTTCAGTCAGCACACTTTTCGACATCGCGATCAAACCATCGATTCGCTGAATAAAATAATTGGTAAGTGTACGATCACCAGTCCGGTGTTCATGGGGAATGATATTATCAGCCAGACAAATAATTTTGCTGTGCCGGTTCTTTCGTATTATACCGGCGATGGTGCCCAGGCAAGGCGCCATAAAAGGCAACCAATACCTGATAATCACCAGATCAGGTTTTTCTTTGCGAATCCGGCTGCCGACAGAAAGCCAGTTCAGCGGATTTACTGAATTGATTGTCCGACTGATTGCTAAATTTTCGGGAGCTGATTTTAAATTATACTGTGTTTTTCCCGGAAAAAGGAATGACGGGTATTGAACAGTGAAAGTCTCAATTTCAACTTCATATCCCATAGAAATAAATTCCTGGGCCAACCGTTCATTGGTAGTTGCAATTCCACCGCGATAAGGATAAGCCGGTCCGATAATTTTAATGGTTTTCAAGACAATCCATTTAAATATTGTTTCAGCAAAAATGCAACATGTTTATCAATTGGGAAAGTAAATTCATCGGGATTTAACGACTCGACCGAAACCCACCTGAAAGATTGATTTCCATTCACCATTTCAGGAAAATCAAAAGCAACTGTTGATATCCGAAATTTAGCTGGTTCTTTCAGCCGCGCCATATAATAAATACTTAAAAGTTGATGATCCTCCCAAAACAAAGCCTTTTGAAAAAAATCGGTGGTGTAAAAATGCCGTATATCTTCTATTTCCTGATTGCATTCTTCCATCATTTCCCTTCTCAGGCAATCAACAGTTCCTTCTCCAAAATCCAAACCACCACCCGGAAATTTGGTCATTCGCATATTCAGTTGAAATTCGTCGGTAACCAGAACTTCATTTTGATCACTGATTATTAATCCATAAACCCGGATAGTAAACCGGGAAGGTAGTTTATCTGTCATGTTCATTCAGCTTCTGTTCTGTAAAAGCAATTATTTCCTGAATCTGTTCCGGTTCAAACCAAGTGATTTCATTGTCGCGGCGAAACCATGTAAGTTGTTTGCGGGCATATTTTCTTGAATTCCGTTTGATCAGATCCACCGCCTCGTCCAGCGTACAATTGCCATCAAAGAACGCAAACAATTCCTTGTAGCCAACAGTATTCAGCGAATTCAGATCTTTGTGAGGATAAACGCCTCTTGCTTCATCCAGCAAACCCGCATCCATCATTCGCTCAACACGTTCATTTATTCGCTGGTACAAAATTTCGCGGTTTTGATTTATCCCGATTTTAACAATCAGGAAAGGACGTTCGCGAACAGTATTTTTTCGGAACGATGTAAATGTTTTACCCGTCAGTTGGCAAATTTCTACCGCATGCAACAAACGTTTGGGATTGTTCAGATCAGCAATGCTGTGATATTCCGGATCGAGATTCAAAAGGCGTTGCTGCAATGCTTCCAGTCCGTTTTCAGCGTACCAGTTGACTACTTCCTGCCTGATTTCAGGAGTAACTGTCGGAATATCATCAATGCCTTTGCAAATGGTGTCGATATATAACATAGACCCGCCGGTAAGTATCAACGGATTTTTTGATTTGAAAAGTTGATTGATCAGGTCGATCGCCTCAGTTTCGTATTCGCTTACATTATAATAATCGTGTATCGACCGGGAGTGAATAAAATGATGAATAACTGATTTCAAATCTTCTTCGGCAGGAACTGCAGTGCCAATTGAAAGTTCGCGAAAAAATTGCCTCGAATCGGCAGAAATAATATCAGTAGAAAAATAATTGGCAAGTTGAATGCTGATATCCGATTTTCCTATGCCGGTTGGACCCAAAACCACAATTAATGTATTCATTCTTATTTTTTGTGTTGCCGTCAAAGATAAGCAATGAATAAGAAAAAAGAAGGGGACTTTTTAAGTCCCCATTTGTTTAAGCATCCATTTCTCCAAAAATCTCATAATAGTCTTCCAGATCTCCAAAACTCTTGTAAACATCATCAGAAACCATGACATCTACATCAAGATCATTATAATCATTCAGCAGAAATTGAGCTGGGGCATCCCCCTTTTCGTAGGCAACAAATGGTTCTTGCAAATCGGTTTTCATAATTTTTTCTTTTAATTCGATAAATAAAAAACGTTCATTAAAAAAATCGAAAACATATATAAGTTTTTGTCCGGTTTCCGATAAATAATTATCCAGTTTTGTTGTTCTCATGCTGATTAGCATAGGTCCCGATTTTCCTGAATCAAGGGAGGAGATTTCAACGCTTTTCCTCCACAAATCATCGGTAAGGAAAAATGACGCCAATTGTGAATGGTCAAAATTACATGCATTCTGTATAATCAGATTTAAATCTTCAAATGTTTTTTCAGAATTGATATGAATCAATCGCCTGAAATCAGGAGCTTCTGATGATGAAATTTCGAAGATACAGATCATATATAAACTTTATAATTGAGTTTGTAACTGTTTTACACCCGGTCAAATTAAAGCTAAATGATAACGACGTGAACGAACCTTTACTTAAAAAGTTAGTTTTCAAATGTTAAAAAAGTTTAAACAGAAATTTAATGTGTCATAGAAAACAACATATCAATGCATTAACATGGTTGGTTTTTAATTGCATCAATTTGCCTATCTTGAACAATCGAATATATATTACAATTGGTCGTTAAACAATGATTGCAATATTTGAAGACAAGAATCACCAGCAACTGTGATTCACTTTTTTGAATGTAATTATTCCGTCACTGTTGCGACCTATTGAACGCTCATCAAACAAACAAACCATGAGATTCGGAACGCTTTTTTTTGAAAATTTGAGGATCGCTTTGCAGTCAATAAGGAGTAACCTGTTGCGAACGATACTAACTGTGCTGATTATTGCAGTTGGAATTACAGCTTTGGTTGGAATTCTTACTGCCATCGACTCAATCAAAAACTCAATCACAAAGGAGTTCACTTTCATGGGAGCCAACACGTTCACCATAAGTTCGCGTGGGATGCGCATACAGGTTGGCAACCAGCGTTACCGAACCCGAAATTATTCATACATCAATTATTATCAGGCCAGGGAATTTAAGGACAAGTATGTTTTCCCGGCAGCAGTTTCGATCTCGACAACAGCAACGGGCACTGCTACCGTGAAATTCGAATCGCAGAAAACCAATCCAAATGTATCGGTACAGGGAGTTGACAACAATTATCTTTTTACCTCCGGAAATGAAATCAGGATCGGACGAAATTTTACCGAAGAAGAAATAAATTCGGGAAGAAATGTAGTAATTATAGGCGATGGGGTTGTAAAGAAAATATTCAGAAAAGGTGAAGATCCGCTCCAAAAAACAATCAGTATCGGCGGTGGAAAGTACCGCGTTGTCGGCGTTCTCGAATCAAAAGGGCGTGGATTTGGGTCCGGAGGCGATCAGCTTTGTTTATTGCCCTTTACCAATGTCAGAAGCTATTTTTCGCGTCCTCAGATGAATTTTTCAATTCAAATAAAAGTCAACAATACTGAATTGGTTGATCCGGCGATTGGTGAAGCCGAAGGAACTTTCAGAATAATCCGCAACTTAAACCCAGCTGACGAAAGTGATTTTAATGTGGAGAAAAGCGATAACCTGGTAAATATACTACTGAAAAATATCCAGAATATTACCCTTGTGGCAACCATTATAGGTTTCATTACTTTGTTTGGGGCTGCTGTTGGTCTGATGAACATTATGCTCGTTTCGGTTACCGAACGGACACGCGAAATTGGTATCCGAAAAGCCATGGGAGCCACTTCCAAAATTGTAAAGCAACAATTTCTGATTGAAGCCATTGCTATTGGCCAGATAGGCGGAATTGTGGGTATCATATTCGGGATTCTGGCTGGCAATGGGGTCGCAATGCTTATCGGAACTCCATTTTTTATTCCATGGATCTGGATTATTGCCGGTGTTATCCTTTGCTTTTTTGTCGGAATTTTATCCGGATATTATCCGGCCCAAAAAGCATCAAAACTTGATCCGATTGAAAGCTTGCGATTTGAATAGCATATTCCTGTAACTCCGATCAATCTTATTCGTTAATTATTTGTTCTAAAAAGTGATCTGAAAGAACCGTTCGGACATTTTTTTCAGAAATAATATATCTTTACTTTTTAAGTTCAAATAAGCGAGGTGTAGAAAGATCAGGCGATGACAAAACTTCAGACAAAAGCAGAACAAAGATTAATTCAGGACTATTATGACGACTTGCTAAAAGCTTGTGACCGTAAAGTTTCGGATGAAGGAAAAGTACGGATAAACAAAGCTTTTGAGTTTGCCAATTCTGCACATGCCGGTGTAAAAAGAAAATCAGGAGAACCTTATATCATCCATCCCATTGCGGTGGCAACCATTGTGGTCGATGAGATTGGCTTAAGTGCAACGTCAATAATTTCAGCACTTTTGCACGATGTAGTTGAAGACACAGATTACACGCTTGAAGACATCAGCAATTTATTCGGAGAAAAGGTTGCATCAATTGTTGACGGGCTCACCAAGCTTACCGACGAATTTACACCTCATCAGGATTCGAAACAGGCAAATAATTTCAGGAAAATGTTGATGACCCTTTCGGATGATGTCAGGGTAATTCTGATAAAAATCGCCGACCGGCTGCACAATATGCGGACGCTTGATTCGATGGCACCCAACAAACAATTAAAAATTGCTGCGGAAACTTTGTACATTTTTTCTCCACTTGCCCACCGGCTTGGATTGTATGCCATTAAATCAGAACTGGAAGACCTCAGCCTGAAATACAAACATCCGGATTCTTTCAATCAGATACAGTTCAGACTTCACAACCAGCGGGAAAAAAGAGATTATCTGGTTACAGAATTCATCAGGCCCATAGAAGAACAATTGAAAAATGAAGGCGTAGATTTCACAATTACAGAACGCCTGAAATCCATTTATTCCATCTGGAATAAAATGCAGACCAAGGGTGTTTCGTTTGACGAAGTATATGATCTGCTTGCTATAAGAATTGTATTTGTTCCTGATCCCAATGTTTCTGAAAAACGGCAATGTTTCGATATTCTTTCGCTGGTAACAGATATTTATAAACCCAAACCCGACCGGATACGCGACTGGATTACCATTCCGAAAGCAAACGGATATGAAGCTTTGCACATCACTGTAATGGGCCCTCAAGGGAAATGGGTCGAAATACAGATTCGCACACAGCGAATGGACGAAATTGCCGAACGTGGCTTTGCGGCTCACTACAAATACAAGAACATCAACGACGTTGAGAACGAACTTGACAAATGGCTTCAGAAAATAAAAGAAATGCTTCAGAATCCGGAATCGGATGCTCTGGAATTTCTGGATGAATTTAAAATGAACCTGTTCTCGTCGGAAATTGTCGTATTTACACCAAAGGGGCGAATGGTTACGTTGCCAAAAAATGCGACAGTTCTGGATTTTGCATACGAAATTCACACAGAACTGGGGAACCATTGCATCGGTGCCAAAATCAATCACAAACTAGTTCCAATTTCGCATGTGCTGCTTAGCGGCGATCAGGTTGAGATACTTTCATCGAAAACGCAAACGCCCCAGTTGAACTGGTTAAATTTCCTGATTTCGGCAAAAGCAAAAGCGAAAGTAAAACAATCTTTCAAGCTCGATCGCAAGAAGCACATTGACCAGGGCCGGAAGATTATTGAAGATCAGCTTGCAAAACTCAAAATTGCCCCATCATCGGACACCCTGAAAAAACTAACCAGCTATTACAATCTCACCAATAAGGAACAACTTTATGCACAGGTTGGAATGGGATTTCTGGAACTCGATAATTTAGGCGAAGTTCTGCAAACCCGGCGCGAAAATAAACTTGCCAAATTCTGGAAATTAAAATTCAGCACAAAAAAAGAGGCTGTTTCGAATACTCCGGACAAGATCGACAAAAAAATACCATATATCCTGAAAGAAGATCCGGAACAATTGAACTATACGCTTGCGAAGTGTTGCAATCCTATTCCGGGCGACGATGTAGTTGGCTATGTTTCAGGAGCAGAACACATTATTATTCACAAAAGAAACTGCCCGGAAGCGCTGAAAATGATGTCGCAACAAGGCGATAGTATCATTACGGCCGAATGGACCAAATTCAAAAAGCTCTCCTACCTTTCGCGCATCAAGCTGAGCGGGTTCGACCGTGTCGGAATTGTGAATGAAATCACCACCATCATTTCCAAACATAGCAACATTAACATGCGTACCGTTCATTTCGATACGCACGATGGTATTTTCGAAGGCGATTTGTATTTGTATATCCACAGTGTTCAAGACCTTTCCGAACTCATTTCCCGGTTAATGAAAATCAAGGGAATAGACAAGATTGAACGGATTGAGAAAATACAGCAATAAATTTCCGGTTAGCTTTTCCATTTAAAAAATACTATTTTTGAACTCTATTTTTAATTGGTTTAAATATGGATAACCAAAATACCAAAGAAACTGTCAAGCACACTTTCGTAGAATATCTCGAAAATAACGGGCATCGGAAAACACCGGAGCGGTTTGCAATTCTTGAAGAAATATACTCAAGGGAAGGACATTTCGATATTGAGTCGCTGTATATCTCGATGAAAAATAAGAACTATCGTGTAAGCCGGGCAACGCTTTACAATACGATGGATCTGCTACTTGAATGCAAATTACTGATTCGCCATCAATTTGGGAAAAGTATAGCACAATTCGAAAAAGCTTATGCAATTCCGCAACACGATCATCTGATTGATGTACGAACAGGATCGCTGACCGAATTTTACGATCCCCGCCTCCGGGAAATGATTGAAGATATTTGCCAAAAACACAACTTCAAATTTTCGCACCACACACTATATATATACGGGCATTTCATCAACCAAGGCCTCGATATTTAAACCATCTGTTTTTATTCATTTCATCTTCTTCAAAACAAAACAATAAAGATCCAGTTATTAACACCCGGTTTTAGCCAAACATCTCCAAAATAATTGTAATTTTATCGCCCGTAAAATCAATATTATCCCAAGATAAAATGAAAGTAGATGTATTATTAGGACTCCAGTGGGGAGACGAAGGAAAAGGCAAAATTGTTGATGTACTGACTCCCAGATACAATGTGATTTCAAGGTTTCAGGGTGGACCAAATGCTGGTCACACGCTTGAAATAAACAACTTCAGACAAGTGCTTCACACCATCCCTTCAGGCATTTTCCATGAAGATAAGATGAATGTGATCGGCAACGGAGTCGTAATCGATCCGATTACTTTCGAAAAAGAGATTGAATCGATACGCAAGCACAATGTTGACCTGAAAAAAACCTTATACATTTCAAAAAAGGCACATTTGATCCTTCCCACCCACCGGTTGTTGGATGCTGCTTCCGAAGAAGCCAAAGGTGCAACTAAAATCGGATCAACATTAAAAGGGATCGGACCAACTTACCGCGACAAAATTGGCCGTGAAGGTTTAAGAGTTGGCGATTTATTTGAGAATTTCACTGAAAAATATACTTCAAGAGTTCAGGCACACAAAGATCTACTCGACAATTATTATCATTACGATTATGCTGCGCAACTTGCAGTGCTTGAAGAGGAATGGATGAAAGGAATTGAAGTGCTGAAAGGTTTTATGATTGTGGATACCGAACACCTGATAAACGAAAGTCTTGCAGAAAACAAGTCAGTTTTAGCAGAAGGCGCACAGGGAACCATGCTCGACATCGACTTCGGGTCATACCCATTTGTAACCTCATCGAGTACCATTTGCGCCGGAGCCTGCACCGGACTTGGAATTGCCCCCAACAAAATCGGAAATGTATATGGCATTTTTAAAGCATACTGCACACGCGTTGGAATGGGACCCTTCCCAACTGAATTGTTTGATCAGGACGGACAGAACATGCGCGATGTTGGCCGCGAATACGGATCAACAACCGGTCGCCCGCGCCGATGTGGCTGGCTTGATTTGGTAGCATTAAAATATTCCATCATGCTGAACGGAGTGACCGAACTAATCATGATGAAAGCTGACGTGATGGATAAATTTGAAACCATCAAAATCTGTGTAGCTTATGAAATCAATGGCGAAGAAACCGAAAAATTTCCCTTTGAACTGAACGACGATGTAAAACCGGTTTACGTTGCTTTGCCCGGATGGGAGACTGATTTGACTCAGTTAACCAGTCAGGATGAATTTCCGGAGGAATTTAACAACTACATAAATTTTATCGAAGAACAAGTTGGAGTGCCGGTCACAATCGCATCGGTTGGGCCAAACAGGGCACAGACCATCCATTTGGGAGAGTAAAAATATAGGGAGCCAGCTATCTGGCTCCTTTTCTTTTTCCAAATTATTTTGATTCTCAGTAAGAATGATTATTTTAGACCATTCATACTTGAATAAAATCGAGTTTATTCTCCTGAAATGGAAATTACCAGGCCTACACTTTTACTTAACAAAGAAATTGCTTTGCGAAACATTGAAAACATGGTGCGCAAGGCAGAAAATCTGCACCTGAATTTCCGGCCACATTTTAAAACCCATCAATCTGCAGAAATTGGAGAATGGTTTCGCAAGGCAGGAGTAAATTGCATTACAGTTTCGTCGTTAACAATGGCCAATTATTTCGCCGATTTTGGATGGAACGATATTACAATCGCCTTTTCGGTTAATATTCCTGAAATTCCTGAAATAAACGAACTTGCAGGCCGGATTAAACTTAACGTACTGATAGAAAACAGGGAAGGGCTCGCAGCACTTCAGGAACAGATTACCTGGCATACCGGTGTATTCATTAAAATTGACACCGGATACAACCGCACCGGAATTGAATCGAACCGGACACCTTTAATTGACGAATTGCTCGAAACCATCCAGAAGTCGCCACTACTCGAGTTTAAAGGATTTCTTTCGCATACAGGCCATACGTATCAGGCCAATTCAACCCACGATATTTTCAGCCGTCATTTTGATGCACTCCTGAAGTTAAAAGCGCTCAAAGCAAGGTATCAAAACGATTGGCCTGAAATTATTATCTCACTCGGAGATACCCCGTCGTGCAGCCTTTGCGAAAACTTCGACGGAGTTGACGAAATCCGTCCCGGCAATTTTGTTTTTTACGACCTGATGCAATACAAATTAGGTTCCTGTAAACTGACGGACATTGCTGTCCGCATGGTTTGTCCGGTAATTGCTGTACACCCATCACGAAACGAAGTAGTAATTTATGGCGGCGCTGTTCATTTTTCAAAAGATTCCATCATAAATATTGACGGAAAACCATTGTTTGGACGGATTATAATTGCCGAAGGGGACAAAAAAATTCTTTTGGATGAAAAAAATTACCTTCATGCACTCTCGCAGGAACATGGAATCCTGAAAATCACACCACGCGATCTCAGCTATTTCAAACCCGGCGACCTGATCGAAATCATTCCTGTACATTCCTGCCTTACCGCCAACCTGATGAAAGAGTACCTCACGACTGAGGACGAAATCATAAAAATGATGCCTTTCTACTAATTTTTAACAAAACAATAAACCAGAATTGCTCCAGCGTTGTTAACCTCTTTTATACTAAAGACCTGGTCATAAAATAATAGAGTTATTCATTTCCAATAAAAACAGCGCAAAATGACTGACGAATACTCCATCAGACTTAAGTTTAAATACTTAGGAAACGAACTCATACAAGAAATCCTCAACATTTCTGATATCAAAACGTTCCCGCCGCATACAGAACTAGTAAGAGAAGGTCAATACATCAAAATAATTCCCATCATTTTAACCGGCCTTGTCAAAGTATTTACCCAATTCTTTGACAAGGAATTACTTCTATATTATATCAAACCAGACCAGAGTTGTATCATGTCCTTTTCATCGTGTCTGAATAACGAGCAAAGTAAAATCTTTGCTATTACCGAAGAAGAAACCACTATTCTAATGATCCCTGCAGACAAGGTTGCCCGATGGGTGATTGAATTTCCGACAATCAACAAGCTTTTCTACCAACAGTACGACCTTAGGTATTCTGAACTTATTGAAACCGTAAACCAACTACTTAACCACAAACTCGACAAAAGACTTCTGGATTATCTGACTGAGAAGATAAATGTTACAAGAAAAAATCCAATAAAAATTTCGCATAAAGAAATAGCTGCAGAATTGGGAACTGCGAGAGAGGTAGTAAGTAGATTATTGAAGAAGCTTGAAAAACAAAATGTTCTCAAACAGCACCACGATAGCATCGAATTATTTTTAACCTAGTGACTTTGGTCACTGCACAAAAGAACAAACAATCATATTCTTGTATGTACTTTGAAGAATTTAAGGTATTAAGTTCCTAATCGAATTTTATAATCATTATTCCTTCTTAAACAATTAAAACAAAAATTATGAAAAAAAACATGGGATCGGCCGACAGAATTATTCGATTGATAATTGCGGCAATTATTGCAGTGCTTTATTTCACAAATGTGATAAATGAAACGTTGGGCTTAATTCTTTTAATTATTGCAGGAGTATTTGCTCTTACAAGTTTTATTAGTTTTTGTCCGCTATATCCAATTTTTGGCTTTTCAACATGTGCTGCAAACAAAAAATAAATGAGCTATTCATAGAAATGGCTAAATTAAGCTGAAAACAAACTATTAATTCTTAAAATTATCAGTATGAAAACAAAAATCATTGGACTCTTTCTTTTTTCCACATTTCTATTCCTAAACTCCTGTACCAAGGAAGATGAAGTAACACCACCGGTAGCAACAGCAACACCATCAACACAGACGATCACTTCGGGCTCTGCCACTTCAATCGCTTTAACAAGTACAATATCAGGAACAACTTATTCATGGACAGTTGTTCAATCGGGCGTATCGGGTGCAACTGCCGGAAGCGGCTCAAGTATTGCTCAAACCTTGACTTTAACTGGCACAGTTGCGGGTACAGTAACATACTCAATTACACCAACAGCTATCGGCACTGCTGGAAATCCAATATCAGTAATTGTGACCGTTAATCCAGTAAAAGTGACTTTCATGACTAACATTAAACCACTTTTAACAGCTTCATGTACTCCATGTCATATGCCTGGAGGAGCAAATCCAAGTAAATGGGATAGTTATGCAACAACAAAAAGTAAAATTAACGGGATTCTCGACAGGGTTCAGCGTGAATCAGGCGCAGCAGGCTTTATGCCAGTTGGTGGTCCGAAATTGTCAGCGGCCAATATTGCACTCCTGAAAAAATGGGTAGATGACGGGTTACTGGAAAACTAAAAAATCAGTATATTTATAATCTGCAATTTATTACACAAACAATTAAGTCAACCTATGATGAAAAAGCCACGATTTACTTTGTTTTCAGCATGGATGATTTTAGGACTTTGCTTTGCATTATTCATGACAAACTCTTGTCAACACGAAGAATCATGACCAACAATCCCCTACCTCAGGACAAACGGACTTTGATTCGGCTATGGATTGAACAGGGAGCCAAAGAAACTACCTGCGCAACAAACTAAAATCTAAAAACAGGTTCGATGAAACAAATTCAGAAAACAACAATAATCCTGTTTATCTTATTCACAACAGGATGTTACTATGACAACGAAGAAAAACTTTATGCTGAAGTATCAACCACCTGCGATCTCACCAATGTAACTTTTGCGGTAACAGTAAAGCCAATTTTACAGGCTTCTTGCTATTCATGTCATTCAAATTCAAACGCCAACAGTTCAGGAGGAGGAATTAAACTGGAGAATTACGCCGATGTTCAAACGCAGGCCAAGAATGGGAAATTAATGGGAACAGTAAAACATACCAGCGGCTATCAGGCAATGCCCAAGGGAGGCGGGAAACTCACTGACTGCGAAATCAGCCAATTGCAGAAATGGATCGACAACGGAACATTAAACAACTAAAGTCCGGGTTATGAATAAAATACTTTCAATATTTTTCGGTTTGATCTTTCTGGCATCAGGAAATGGTTTCAGTCAGGATTTGGATGAGTTGATGAATGCTGAATTAAAGCCTACGGTTGACTTTGCCACTGCCACCTTTAAATCGACCCGCATCATCAATGGACATTCCATCGAACAGATGAAAGAGAACCAACTTGACTTCCGTATTTCGCACCGGTTCGGCACATTGAACAGCGGACTTTACGGACTATTCGGACTTGATGAATCTCACATTCATTTCAGTCTGGAATATGGAATTAAAGATTGGTTAATGCTCGGTGCCGGTCGCGCAAGTCAGAATAAAACCTACGATGGTTTTGCCAAAGTACGTTTATTACGGCAATCTTCAGGAACGAAATTCATGCCTGTCCATTTATCTTATTTCACTTCGATCGAAATAATGACCTTGAAATTTCCTGAAAGACCGGAAGGAACGTCCAACTATTTTTCGTCCCGTCTTGCCTATGTCAATCAGTTACTGATTGCCCGTAAATTCAACGAAAACCTTTCAGTTCAATTAACGCCAACGTTCATTCACCGCAACCTGGTAAAAACAGAGCTCGACCAGAACGACATTTATGCCTTGGGGCTTGGAGGGCGGTATAAATTGAGCAAACGTTTATCGCTCAACGCCGAATATTATTACACCTACAATCCAAATGCGAAATCTTTGGAACCACGACCATACAATGCGTTATCACTTGGTGTCGATATTGAAACCGGCGGCCATGTTTTCCAAATTATGGTTACCAACTCTCAGGGAATGCGCGAAGGCTCATTCATTCCACAAACCACCGGAAGCTGGGCGGATGGAGACATTCATCTGGGATTCAACATTTCGAGGGTTTTTGCATTCAATAAAAAATAGTAAGCCATGCTTAAAAAATTATTTATCCTGATTTTTATTACTGCCTCGATTGGTGCATTCGGACAAAGTAAATTTATCGCTAAAAATGCTTACATCTCGTTTTACTCTTCCACCCCATTGGAAGACATACTTGGCGAAAGCAACGAGGCAGTGACCATTCTGAATGCCGAAACCGGCGAAATCGGATTTCAGGCACTTATGACAACTTTCCATTTTAAACGCGCTTTAATGGAAGAGCATTTCAACGAAAATTACATGGAAAGCGCCAAATTTCCTAAAGCCCGGTTCAATGGTAAAATTGAAGGGTTTAACAAAGACATGCTGACTGCTCCGGTTGCCAACATTAAAGTTACCGGACTTTTAAACGTTCACGGAGTGGAAAAAACAATCACCGTTCCAGGGACACTCGGCATTGAAAATGGAAAACTGGTTGGAACCTCCAAATTCAAGGTTACGCCTGAAGATTACGGAATCGTTATTCCGGCAATCGTACGCGACAAAATCGGGAAAGAAATGGAAGTTACTGTGAAAGCGAATTACCTTCCATTTGGGAAATGAACAGTAAAAAAAAAATAACCACATAGGCACATAGTAAACATAGAAAAATCAATAACTATGTTTTCTATGTGCCTATGTGGTTTAAAATAAATATATGAAAATCAAATATGCAATCATTTTAGTTCTGGTCATTATCGTAATCGGAGCAGGAATTGGCCTGAAAATGTTTTTCAAACCACATGCTGACATCAGCAAATTAAAAACTGAATTTAAAGTTGAAGCAAGCGGTTTAATCGAAGAATTTGAGCAGGACGAAAATGCTGCAACCGCCAAATACAGCGAAAAAATTCTTGAAATCAGCGGCAAACTTGCGTCAAAAAACAAACTACAAAACGGAACCGATCTTTTGATTCTGGAAGATGAAATGCAGGGAGTCAGTTGCCAGCTCGACAGCAGTTGGTCGGCTGCCAATCAGGAAACCATTGAGGCACTGGAAACCGGCAGTCCGATCACGGTAAAAGGAATTTGCAAGGGTTACCTGATGGAAATTAAAGTGAGCCCTGCAATTGTTATCAGCAAATAAGATATAAGCCTTGACATCAGAATTTCAGAACAACTTCGTGCAAAGCTTTATCCTTTGCCGTTCGCCTTTAGGCAACGGTGGTATGTCGACAAACATTCCAGATAAGCCGTTAACGGGTACATTTCTTCGTCGTACCAAAGCGATGCAAAATACAATCCGATGGGAGCAGAAACAAGTCCGTCGGATTTTGTTTTTTCAGTTAGCCAGCTCAATCCTGAAGTACATTCCTCCTGAAATCCATTCCTGGCTAAAGCGGTAACTGCCAGCGAAGTTTCCTCAATGCTTCCTTTGATATCTTTCGCTCCGCCCCAACTTCCATCCTGATTCTGAACAGTGACCAAATAACCGCAACCGCGATCGATCATCAATTTCAGGATAATTTCGTATTCTTTTCCAAATTGCGTATTCAATGTTTCATTCAGGTAAGCTGTTACACGGGCAGTTCCGTAAACCGGATTTGTATGATCGGCTGTTTGCTGATTTCCAAACCAAAGCGGCAGCCAATATCCGGAGGAGTGTTGTTGCTTTTCCAGATAAATTAACGATTTTACAAACGACTTCTTTATTCCTGAAATCTGCTTCCGGTTCAGTGAGTCAGCAAAAATATGAGCGGTTTTGGCCATTGCCAGAATTGCATGACCGGTTAAATCGGCACAACTCTGATCAAACGGCAATTTGCCCCATCCCCGCGAAAATGTTGGGAATCCACCATCGTTGTTTTGTAGTTGATTCAACCATCTCAACCCAGCCAAAACCGGGTTCTGAATGAGTTCCGGATTTTCCTGATTCAGTGCCAGCAAAGCAAGAATGGTTCCGGGGGTATCATCGCCATCGGGCACCGAACCAGAGTGCGAAGTCCAGCCCCAGCCTCCCGGTGGTGTTCCGTTAAACGGATGAATGGTTTTATTCTGAATGGCCAATAAATGTTTGGTAAGCTTTAGGTTATCCTCCGAAGTCAAAAAATCCGGATGATTCTTTATCGATTTCACCGCAAGAGTAGTCACCCAGGTCGAAAGATCAATGTCGATCGGCCAGCTTCCGTCATCACGCTGTGTGCGTTTCAGAAAAGTGATTCCGTCGCGAACCACTTCCAGATCACGGTAACCCGATTCTATCAGGCAAAGACAAACAAAAGCCGTAAGCGGAATCGCTTCCAGATAACCGCCACTTTCCGGCTGAATTTTCCGGAGTAATGCCAGCGATTTATTTACTGAAGATTCCCGAATCCAACGCGTCAGCGGATTTTTCTTTTTCTTGAACCGAAATATCGCAATTCCAACAGCCACCAAAGCCGGAATGGCATAACTTACCACACTCAGGTTTAACATGCTGTAAAATGAACGGGGCAACAACGAAAGTTCAAAAGGCAATTGCGGGATGGAGTCGAATGCTTCTTTTCCGGGAACGCCGCACAAAGCACACATCGTCAATATCGGAACAGAAAAAGTACGATCGGTCTTGTAAAAGTCGAGTATTGCCGAAATCAGTTGTTCTGAATTGACATCGATGTTTTGTGAGCACAGGTAACCGCCAACGTTCAGGAGCAAATTTTCATGATGGCCACAAACTTTCGCCGCGGCATAACAAAGCAAACTGGTACTCACATTGCTTTGACTCGTGGGTGAATCGCCAAAACCACCATCGGAATTAATGTTGGTTTCCAGCCAGTTTAAGCCTGAAGATATTTCAGGAACATTTACCGTGGCATCGTAAAAGTGCAACGCCGTAATTGCAACGGCCACTCCCAAAGCGCTCGACGACAATCGGCCTTCCCAATAACCGGCGGCATTGCGCTTTTGAAGGAGAAGCGTGCTGAGTTCGGAGAATTGTTGGTGAATGTGTCTGGTGGGGATGGTCATAATTTTTGCAAAACTGCCTGCAAACTTTCTGTGGAAAGCCGGGGATAATTTTCGAGGATTTGCTGTTCAGTCCAACCGGCAGCGAGCAGTCCAATAATGTGTTCAACAGACAGGCGCGTACCTTTAACAATTGGTTTTCCTACCAAAATTTGATCATTAGTTTCTATGTGGTTTCTCCAATTCATATTTCAAAAGTAAGAATTTTATTAATTACATTCTGGAAGCATGTCCGTTCACTAAAGTGAAACGGCAAAGGATAATGCTTTGAATGAACAAATTTATTAATCAAAGAGTTATCCTTTGCTCCCGATAAAAATCGGGACAGGCTGTTCGGCTTTAGCCAACGGACATGAAATGCTCATTTCGCCAATACCCCCAGCGCCAGCAAACCATAGAAAGTATATTCCACATCAATAGTAGTATCACCATCGCCCGAAAGAAAGGCTCCTTCAAAATAGTTTTGCTGAATGAAATCGAGACATGCTGGTTTCAATAAACGCAAATCACTTCCGGCAAAATTCAGGGAAAATAAAGCCACAGCAGTCGAAAGTATATCCGCACTATTAAGATGGGCAAAAGCTTTAAATCCACCCGTTTCGCAGGCAAAAGATTTTAGCAGTTCCTGCTCAGTCAATCCATCCTGATTCATCATTTTTTGCAGAAACAATCTGGCTGCAACTTCAGAGCACGGCGAATTTCCATCAATCGATGTTTGTGCCAACATTCTTTGGGCTCCAATTTTCAGGATTCTACGGAATGGTAAAACAGCATCCAAAGTCAGGAACAACACGAAACTGCGATACGACAAATTGATGGAATGGCGCTCTTTCCAAAACGATCTTCCTAAAGAAATCAGCGCTTTGATCTGTGAATTTCTTCCGGTTTTCAATTCCTTTTGAAGCAGCACCAAACAGCATTTTTCAATGAATCCAAGCCGTGCAACTCCCTTTAGATTCTGAATAAACTGCCGAAGTCCATCAGTTTCAGAGGTTGCAATATTTGAGCGACTCTTAAAGTCCCCCTGCGGGGGATTTAGGGGGCTTTCAACTCCTCTGAGCATCATCCCACCAAACAACGAATAATACAGATCCGATCTTCCACCACGATCCTGAAATCCACCATCAGCATTTTGCTGGCTGGCTATAAATTGCAGTACTTCTTCCCGCCCCTGCCCGTCAAGAAAGTTCATTGCATTTCGAAGAAAAGCAATCATTTGCCTGTAAAAAGGAATATGAGCAGTGGTCGTATATTGAGACATTTTTTTCATCCGAATATAATTTGTTTTTTAAAGGCCGGATGGAACTCGCATGTAAGATATTCTTTCGTGTTTGTGTATATCGAACACGCTCGTTTCAAGAGAAATTAAACTTATTATCTTACCAAAATCACTCACAATTTGTTGCTTTTCAGATAAGGTAATAAGGTTAATATCTAATGGGATCATTTTTCTACTAAGGTTTAAAATGCTTATTTAATCAAAACCTTATTCTCAATTTTCAACCTTAGTAGAAACAAAATGCATTCTAACATAACCTTATTACCTTATTTCACAATCAAATACATCACCTTTATGAAACTTCTGTTTCTTTATTTCTTCAGAAAATCTTTCCAAGTACGGTGTATAAACTCAGTTTCATTTTCAGGTTTTCCAGTTTATCCAGTTCGCGGTATGCTAAATTGGTATATTCCTGAAGAAGTTGTTCCGCTTTCCAGTCGGTTTCATTTTCCCGAATCAGTTCAGAAATTCGGAGCCGATCATTTTCAGCATAAAACAACTGAAGATTTGCGGACGAAGAATCATCCATATTTTGCGATAACAACGAAAGCAGCAAAGGATAATCAGCTGGCTGGGTATGCTCGTTCGACTCACGAAATTCATCCAAATCATCCTTGATCTGGTAAGCCATTCCGAAGTAACCTGAAAAAGTTTTAAGGATTTCCAAATCGTTTTCCGAAGCATTGGCAGCAACGGCTCCGAGCAGCAAAGCGACACGGATCGCCGAGCCGGTTTTCCGTTCAAAGATTTCGAGCTGTTGATCGAGCGAAAGAATTGTTTTGTGAGAACTTGCCAGTAAATCAGCACCCTGTCCCAACGACAAAGCCACATGTCCACTGGCAACCAACTGATAACAGGCAGCAAGTTTGGCCGGATCGAGCGGTAATTTTCCAAGCAATTCGTACCCTTTACCCAAAAGAAAATCACCGGTATTAATGGCCACCGCTGTACCGTTCAGCTTGTGAATGGTTTCGGTATTGTACCTGAAATCGTCATTGTCTTCCACATCATCGTGAATGAGCGAAGCTTTGTGAAAACATTCCACCACAACGGAAAGAGAAGCCATCAATTCATCTGAAACATTTCCGGAGTAGGCAGAATAAGCCAAAGCGGTTAAAAGCGGTCGAATCCGCTGACCTCCGGTTAGCATCGACTGAATCGCCAACTGGCAAGTCTGGTCATCGGCAGAACCAAAAGTTTTAGAAAGAATTTCTTCATAAAAGAACAACCTGACACTTTCTTTCAGGGCTGAAACAGACAGAATGCGAAACTTTTCATTTTCATGAAAATTGGTCAGTTCATCGTTCAGCCAGCGATTATCCACATCTGTTTCGGCACAGCCTTCGAAGAGCAAAGGAATGCCGATCACCGGAACAGCCGCACGTGAAACCGGTTCGAATGATTTCTGAAGCACCGACATGCAACTGACACCAATCACGGCATCAACCGATCCTTCCTGAACCAGGCTGACGGCAACCGTAGTACCTTCGGCAACCAGCGTGGCATAACCAAGTTCCTCGGCTTTTTGTAGAATTGAATCAATCTGGCAGCTCTGGCAACCCGCACAAATCAATCCCAATTGGTCAATTTCCGCTTTGCAATTGCTTTCGTTTTTCAGGCACTGTGGTATAAGCAGCAGCCTGCGGTTAAAAGGAGTGGCAGCAACGATCGGTCGCCAGATTTCGTTTCCGCAAACAACCATAGCAAACTCCCTGAAACTGGTGTCGGTACCAGTCAGCGCAATCACGTCATCAGCCATTTGTCCAATCAGCGAAAAGTCCGCCGGAGGTAAAATGCCCCTTTCGGCAACCAGTTCGCGCGCCGCTTTCCTCAACCGGTTTCGGGTGATGGCCTGCTCAGGAACAACCAGTATGTTTTCTTTAACCTCCTTCAATTATTTACGATTTAATTATTTACGATTTACTATTGACTCTTCGAAAAATTGGAAATAGTAATTAATTGATTGATTTACAATTTCAATATTTACCATTTAATGCCAAAAATCGTAAATGGTAAATCGTCAAATAGTAAATTTCTTCTATCCATAAGCTCCCAGCCCGAAAAATGCCCGTTTCTTGGCAAAGCGGTAAATCCGGCTTTTCTCCGGAATCACTTTGCACGAACCATGACTAACAGTTTCGGGAGCCATTCTTAATTGTTCTAATTCTCCTTTCCTTCCTGAAGTATTTTGTGCATCGTGTTTTTTCACGAATTCAGCCAGCCACTGCGGATCTTCCATCACAACGCAGCCTTTGGTTTTTTGTTGAATCTGACTCCTGAAATCGCCCAGAAACGTCGATTCGGCATACAATCGGTTCAGCGGTTTTTCATCCACATGATCGGCAGCAAACTGAATGATCGGGCATGGTTCCACAAATCCGGAAGCATTGATATGGTGGCTCAAACCTTCAGCAGCCGGACACATGGCAATTCCATCGGCATCCCAATAAGTATCAATAATGGCAATACTGTATTTCATCCGGGCATCTACCATGTGCTGACGAAGTTCTCTGATTTCATCTTTACTCAGCGCCAGTTGGTAATTTGGCTGATGTCCAACCGGACGGTAAATGTAATACCACAAATAGGAGACTCCCTTGTCGATCAGTGAATTGATAAATTCGGGCGACATGGCCATTCCGAGGTTCGATTTACAAACACTGATGGCCACGCCTGTAACCAGTCCGGCTTTAATGCAGTTATCAATTCCCTGATTGGCCGATTGAAACACATTCTTTCCGCCACGCCGAACATCGGCAACCTCTTCATCGCCTTCGAAGCTAATGAGCGGAGTTACATTGGAGCACTGACGAAGCGTTTCAGCCACTTCAGGAGTAAGCAGCGTTCCGTTGGTAAACAACTGAAAATAACAATCCAAATGTTTTTTGAAAATCTCCGGAAGTGGTTTGTACAAAAGCGGTTCTCCACCCAGAATTCCAAAGAAATACGAACCCATTTTCTTGGTGTCGTCAATAATCCGGTCAACCTGTTCCGGTTTCAACCGGCTGTTCTTTTCCTTTCCCATCACCCAGCAACCCTGGCAATTCAAGTTGCAATCATCGGTAACCGAGATAAAATTGAAGGCGGGAAAAAATTCTCCCTTCTTTTGCCGCTTCTGAAACCGGGCAAACGACATGGAACCTTTGATTCCCATGTTCACCACAAATTTGTACAGACAGCGTTTGTCGGTGCGGATCAGTATGTTTTTTAGTAAACCCATTTTTTTTCGTAGAGACGCAATTTATTGCGTCTGCTTTTTATATTGAACCCTTGCAGGGTTCTGTTGTTCAAACGTTCGTCAGCCGCGGGTTTCGCCCGCGGTTATTCAAATTAAGCTCTTTCAGAGCTTCTTATCAGGATGAATCGTATTTTTCAGTTCTTCCAATGCCTTCCCGCGTTCGGCTTCAGCCTGCTCCATCAATCCGGTTCTGAAAATATTTCTTCGCAATGCAGAGCGTTGGTTTAGGGTGGAAATTAAACTGCTATCCATCGCGAATTCTTTGACCCGATGTTCAGCTCCCGGTTCGGCACCTGCCAAAACACCGGTTTCTTTCAACCGTGGAAAAATGATGGCCGATGTTGGGCAGTTTCGCCCGCAAGCCGGGCAATTGTTCTTGCAGGCCAGCGGATTCACAACTTTCAATTGTTTGTTGCCAAACGTGTAAACGCCGAACAGACAGAATTTAAAACACTTTCCGCAATCGATGCAAAGTGGCTGATCAATTACCGGATACCATGCCGGAACATCTAACCCACTTTCGATTAAAGTTTCAGTAGCTTTTCCTTCAGTAAACAAAAAATCATTCCTGAGTTTCGATTCAATTTCCAGAGCAGAAAGTTCCCTGAAATTCAGGACTTCCAATCCTGAAAGTTCCAGATCGTTTTGCGCGAGTAGATTTTTGATAGCACGGGGATAACAGGCAACCATTATTTTCCGGTCGTATTTCTGATCGATTGCCCGGATAAAATCCTTCCGGTTCACCACAATTCCACAGAAATCATCCAACTGAAACAAATCAGAATCAAGTGATTTCAGAATCAATTTGATTTGGTCAGACTTTTCCGAAGAAATTACACCTGCACCACAATTGCAGAATAGAATACACGATTTACTCATAGGAATTAAGCCGATTTTGGAATTCAGTTTAAATAAACCAAAAATAGTTCCGACTGAAAAGCAGATTGTTGGTTAATATGAGTCTGTTAACAAACATTAGATAAATCGACTACGTCGGCGGATGCAACCTTTTTTGAAACCAAACGCGAACCGACTTCATTTTTTCCAATTGACTTGCTGGCACACGACGTTTACAAGTAGCGCGCTCTTCACTGTTTTCGGGCGCTCCCCAGCGAATTTCGGCACCATCGTTCGGGTTGTATGCCATTTCAAACGCATCCCTCCGTTTCAGAATCTCTCTGATTGTCAGGATTTGTTCGGTGCCGTTGGAACGGGTATAAGTGATCGAAAGTTCCGACAACTTCTTTTCCAGCAGTTCTTCCAGATTTTTTTTAACATGTTCCGGAGATTGGAGCATGGGTAATTTAAAATCGTCCGGCGAGCGTATGATCTTATTCGGAAAATCGAGTACGGCATCCATCGCAATCAGAAGGCGCAGATCACGATTTGGGGTCGAAAAATCTTCCCAAATACCACCAGTCTGAAATACCCCTGCATGCCGGCCTGGCATTGGAATTACCGTGCCCGGATGGGCTTTCATATATGCTTCACCATTTGCAACTGAAGTAACCCGTACCACAAGCTGCTCGTGAAGTGCCTTTATCAGATCATCCATGGCCATTTCAGGATCAAGCGGTTCTGGGTTAATGATCTGCTCCATTGTGTGATAAAAAATATCACTTTCCATTCCTTTTTGCTGAAGCGAAAAAGGAATTAATCCCGGCATTGAAATTATTTCATCCTTTTTCAACAGACGAAGTTTCCCTTCGTTCAAAACAATTGGCCTGAATGCCTTGAACCCAGGCTCTCCGATCACTTCTTTTTCATTCGTATTAAACAGAAAATTACCTTTCCAGAAACGCTTGATCCCGACAGTACCATCAGGCTGTGCATCGACCGAAAGAAGCACCCCCGGGCTGTCGCTTGACTGGCGTTGCTGCCGCACGAGTATCAGGGTATGACCATAAGGATCGGCAAACATAACTCCGGGGCGCAATGTTTCCGGAGTGAGCGGAACCGGATAATAATCGGAGCTTTCATTGTCAAGGGCGGTTCGGGCTGTTCCTGAGTGAACTCCATTCGCAACCATTCGCATGAAAGTATTGAATTTCTGTGTCGCATTATTTTTCGACAGTATCACCTCATTCGTGATCCACTGTCCGGTTTTTGGCGAACGTCCCAAACCTCCCCGATCGCTCAGGTGATACCCGAACGGAAGTCCAAGCTTCCATGCAAAATAAGCCCGCAGAAAATATGGGTTGTCGGCACAATCGGGTTCCATGAGCACTTTTATTTTGCCTGAAGCATCATCTTCGCCCAGAGAGAGGTGGTTGTATAGAAAATTCAGATCCTGATTCTGGGTAATTTCGTTCAGCGCGCCCCACGACGAGCGTTCATCGGCTCCCTGAAACAAAGCATTCACCCATGCCGAGTACAATGCATCGCCTTTGCTGTCCCAGCCCTGTTTTGTTTTCCAAACTGACTGTGATGTCGAAATCGTTGGCTTCAAGGCTACGGTAAATTCAAGACTTTCGGTCGTTGTTTTGGTTTCAAAGGTAACCTTATAATTGCCTTCTGTTCCGGCTACAAATTCATCGATCCGCCAAAAAGGCAATCCTGCTCCGCTTCTGCTTTTCGCTGTTTCAATTTCTCCGGAAGGACTGTTCACTGTAATTTTTGCTTTCCGGATACTTTTACCGCCTGTTGCCATCACACGGAATACCTGTCCGGGACGGGGATTTTCCGGCGAAACCAAAATAGCATTTACAACCTGTAAATCACTCAAATCTTCCGGCTCTTCGACAGACACGACCGAGGAGTCAGAGCCGGATTTACTTTTATCTCCGGCAGTACGATTGCCACAGGAGAATATCCCGATAAAAATCGCAGCTATTGAGAATATTTTCAGCAATGAACGAAAGGTGATTCCTGACATATTATTTTTTGGTTTCATTTGGGTGTCAAAGATAAACGTAAAACGGATACACTTGAATTTACATGTTCATTGTTTCTTGCAGATTCCAGTTTCAAGGTCATCACACAGAATTAACCTGAACCAATCGGGTGCTGTGATTTTTAATCGCAGTATATTAGGAAGTTCCGGAAGTTGAAAACTTCCGCACCCATTCAGTACTGCGACTGAACCCTTCATTCTAATGCGCTAATTCCCCTTTTTGGCTCAATTCAATGTTGTCTTTGTGTTAAGTCGGGCTAATATTCAGGAGTTTAAAAACCAAACTACTTCCGTTTAGAAAATTAAATTACCTTTGCGCCCAGATTTTAGGGGTCGGTTAATTTCCTTTTTGCCTGGTTTAGGGCAGGAGCATCTAACTGTCTCCTTCCATTAACAGGGTCAGCGTTTTGCTGATTCACAATTTAAAAGGAATTAATATGACATTTGAAGAAACCGGACTAAAGCCGGAAATCTTAAAGGCGATCGCTGAAATGGGATTCGAAAATCCTACGCCTATTCAGGAGCAAACTATCTCGCACCTGATTTCATCAACCAACGATTTAGTGGCTTTGGCCCAAACCGGAACCGGCAAAACCGCCGCATTCGGACTCCCGGTTATCAACAATACCTCAATGCAAATCAAAGAGGTTCAAACGTTGATTTTGTGTCCAACCCGTGAGCTGTGTCTGCAGATCACCCGCGACATGGATAAATACTCGAAATACATTCCGGGGTTCAAAACCATTCCGGTGTATGGTGGCGCCGACATTACCAAACAAATCAGAGAACTGAGAGCCGGTGGACAAGTTGTAGTTGGTACTCCCGGACGTGTGCATGATTTGATCCGCCGCAAAATGCTGAACATCTCTGCAATTCGCTGGTTGATTCTGGACGAAGCCGACGAAATGCTGACAATGGGTTTCAAAGAAGAACTGGACGCTATTTTGTCAACCACTCCAAAAGAAAAACAGACACTGCTGTTCTCGGCTACCATGCCAACCGAAATTGCCTCCATGAAATCCAATTATCTTAAAGATGCAATTGAAATTTCAGTAGGAAAAAGAAATGCAGGCGCCGAAAACGTTGAGCACCATTATTACATGGTTCAGGCCAAAGATAAATACGAAACATTAAAACGTATTGCTGATAATTATCCGGACTGTTATGCGATTGTTTTCTGCCGTACCCGAATGGAAACACGCGATGTGGCCGAGCAATTTATGGCCGACGGTTACAATGCCGACGCTTTGCATGGCGATCTTTCGCAGGCACAGCGCGATCAGGTAATGGCCCGTTTCCGTGGAAAACAATTGCAAATGCTGGTTGCTACCGATGTGGCGGCCCGCGGACTGGATGTAACTGAACTGACCCACGTAATCAATTACTCTTTGCCCGACGATCATGAGGTGTATATTCACCGCAGCGGACGTACCGGAAGAGCTGGGAAAAGCGGTATTTCTGTTTCAATTATTAACCTGAAAGAAACAGGCCGTTTGAAACAAATCGAAAAAATTGCACGGAAGAAATTCGAACGGAAAATGGTTCCGGGCGGAGACGAAATCTGTGAAAAACAATTGTTTCACCTGATTGACCGTGTACAAAAAGTTGAAATCAACGAAACTCAAATAGGAAAATATCTTCCGCAGATTCTTGAAAAATTTGAAGGGATGAGCCATGACGACATCGTTAAACATTTCGTATCGCTCGAATTCAACCAATTGCTTGATTATTACAAAAATTCACGCGACCTGAATGTGAGAGCTGAAGGCCTGCGCGATTCGTTCCAGCGCAGCGACCGCGGAAGCGATCGTGGTGGAGATAGAGGTGGCGATCGTATGAATTTCACCAAACTGTTTATCAACGCCGGAAAAAAGCAAAATCTGAACGCATCAGGATTGATCGGGCTGATCAACCAATATTCAAGTCGCAGGAATGTTGAAATCGGCAAAATTGATATTCAGCGCAAATTCTCCTTTTTTGAAATTGACAGCAGCTTCGAAAAAGACCTTGTAAATGCAATGAACAACGAAGTAATTGAAGGCCATGTCATCAACATCGGCAAGGTTGAATCGACTGCCGACATGCAACCACGCGAGAGCGGATCATTCCGCAGAGAAGGTGGCGGCGGATACAATGGCGGTGGCGGTTATGCCGGAGGACGTCGCGAAGGCCGCAGAGAACCTGCATTCAGCGATCGGGGCGACAGAGGTGGCGACAGAGGCGATCGTCCAAGACGGAGAAGAAACTAAGAAGTTTAAAGTTCAAGGTTCAAGGTTTAAAGTTTGTGCAGTGATTAATTATCCATTTTCACTAAACTTAAATTCATTGGGAACTTTGAACTGATCCATAATTTAAAATCCCCATTCTAGGTTAGCTTAACTTGAAATGGGGATTTTTGCTTTATAATGACATTGGCTTGAACACGCTGCTACTTTCATGTGAACGAGGCACCTGAAGCAGAATTATTTTTCAGTAATTCGATTCTTTAAATCCATTTGAATATTCTGGATGAAAGTGTACAACGAATCTGATTCAAAGTGTACAACGAATCTGGACGAAAGTGTACAGTTTTTTTTGTGTTTTGATTCGCAAAAAGACAGATGACAATCTGGCATAAAGTGTACAGTTTTTATAGA
>JAUYMU010000074.1 GCA_030698405.1 Bacteroidota bacterium | reverse complement strand
CATTCCGAAAAGCAATGGAATTTTCATGCGGCTTTCTTCAACCGCGATTTTTTGAACGTCGCGGATTTTCTCCACCGATTTGATGTTGAACAGTCCACCAACTTTGCCTTCTTTTATTTTTTGAGCAATATCGGAACTACTGGCCGTACCTGTTGTAATATCTCCCGACGCCGGAAGATTCAACTGCCCAAGTTTTTCTTCGAGGGTCATTTCGCTCATCAAATCATTGATGAAGGCGTTCATTTGCTGATCGGATGAATTTTGTTGTTTCTGTGAGCAGCCAAATGCGCTAAAAATAATTAGTGTCAAAAAGTAAAATGATACACGTTTCATATCCATCTATTTAAGTTTTACGTCTACTTCAAAGATCTTGTATTTTTGTGGTCATTGATAAAACGACCAGCCTATGTCAAAACAACTTCGTTACTCCACTTTAACAGCTTTCGATCTTTCTGAAATCCCGTTTTCGTTGAAGGCTTCTACAGCAAAGTAGTATTCCTGACCTATGGTCAAACATTTCAATTCGAGCGAATTATTATCATACACCAACCACGAATTGTATAATTTATCAGGAGCAATTCCCCAGTAAACATTATAACCCTGGCAATTTTCCTGATGGTCCCAGGTGATGAGGGCATCGCGCCGGTCCCTGTAACGATTTACATGCACATTTTTGATGTTTTTTGGGCTTTTTCCCTCACCAATGCCAAAAATCCGAAAGCCTGAAACAGAAAGATACGGTGTAGGGACATGTATATTTAAATAGCGCACGTACCTAACTGTTTTTGGAGTTCCCAGTTCCACGTAATCATTGGGAGTGTCTTTGTAGCTGGTACTCTTGTCTATCAAAACTTCCCAGTGGGTGCCATCGGGCGAACCTTCAATCACATAGCGGTGATAAAGTCCCGAAATCCGTCCATACATATCCGACTGATAATCTGCATAGTTAAGCTGTACTGCGTAAACTTTAGCCGGATTGAGCAAGTCTATTTCAATCCATTGTTTATCATTGTTTTGACTGGCAAGCCAGAAAGATTTTGCATTTTCATCAACCATATTTTCAGGACCATATTGATCAACCCGGGAAGATGCTTTTATAGGTTTTTTAAACGAAAGCAACATCCAGCCGGTAAATGTTCCGGCTTTTCCCGGAACGGCAGGTGCAAAATGCGGATAGTCGCCAAAGACGGTGTTGCTGTACATCAATCCGTCCTTATCAAAATAAGTTGGGAACATACAGATTCGTCTTTCCCAGCCAATAGTCACCGCGAGTGCCATACTCGAGAAATGCCAGAACGATCCTCCTGGTCCGTTCACTGTGCTGCCATGTCCGGCACCATTCATATAACCGCCGGGTTTATAACTGAACGGATTATTTGCCATGTAAGTGTATGGTCCCAACGGTGAGTCACTGATGTAGGCACCATCGCCATAAACATTGAATTCAGTGCCTGGAGCTGCGTATTGCAGGTAATACTTGTTGTTGTGTTTGGTCATCCATGGGCCTTCGATGTAACCACCCAGTAAGGTATCGGAATGGTTTTCGCCAAATCGCTCCCAGCCGTGTTTTTCGGGGTCGAGGTTAAACAATTCGTAAATATCTTCCGATGGGCGGAATCTGAGTTTTTTTTCCAATGTTCTGGCCCTGATCGGGAATTTGTTCGACGAACCCCAAAACACGTATCCTTTACCATCATCATCAATGAAAATCGCCGGATCCTGAAGGTCATTTAAAATGCCCGCTGTGGCTTTCCAGTTTCCCTTTTTCGGATCATCAGTGCAAAGAATGCTCATTGAGCCCGAAGGATCACCAGCCACATAAAGTACTGAATCTTTGTAATTGAAAGCTGCCGGAGCGTTACTTCCCTGGAAATACCATTTCTCAGGTTCAATAAAATTCCAGTTCAGCAGATCGGCAGAATGCCAATAGCCCAATGAACGGGTAACGAACATGTAATATTCGCCCCGGAACTCAACAACAGCAGGGTCGGCTCCGGACCGGTAGGATAGATCTTTGTGGGCATTATAAATCATGTAGGTATAATCGATATTGATGGGGTTGCAGTAAGTATCCATACGGGTTGACTGCGCATAAACCTTCCCGTTAAAAGATATACCCAATAGTGTTACGATCAAAAAAAAGGTGATTGTATGCTTCATGATTAGATTTATTAGTCAAAAATAATTTGCACATTCCTATTGTCGGAGGATCAGTTTTGCTTGCAAATGATTCACTCCATTGATCAGTTCAACAAAATATAATCCGTTCTGTAACCCGGTACAGTCAAAAGAGAATTCAGTGCCGAAAGAAGTAATTTTTTCTGACAAAACGATCCGGCCATCCATAGAGAATACCTTCAATAAAACCGGATGTTTATGATTTATTCCTGAAAAACTTGCCTGTACCTTTCCTCTGCCCGGATTTGGGTAAATTTTAAATGCTTCGGAATCGTTTAAATCGTTGATGCCGGTTGATATGATATACTGAAATCCAAGTTTATCCAAACCAGCTCTTACATCTGCATCTTTCATGACATTGTTCCACAAAAGACCAGTCCGGTAATTCTCAATCATTACGACAATTGGTCCCTGATCAATACCCAGATATGCTTTCTTTACCCAATTCAGTTCATCATTAAAGGCATCATAAGGACCGAATTTGCCAAACACATCTTTCCCACGTTCCCGGTAAAAATATTTTAGCGCTTTCATCGATTCCTCAGGTGTGTAGGGCATACTTGCCAGAGCTGCTGTGGGGCTGATTGTCCCGTTGTCGTTCGTCATAGGTTGGTGGGCGGTATAACCATACGGGTCATCGCTGGCAGTCAGTCCCCAGTTTTTATCACTGTAATTTTTTCGGTTCAGCGGATTGGCAGCGGCATAGGCAGAATGAATTTTAACAGTATTTACATGCTCCTGCCAGTAGTCGGCATACTGATCTTTCAGGCCGTGAGGATTAATTCCCAAATGGGAATAATGGAGCCAGAAAAGGGGACCACCCCAATCGGGTGAAAGCTTTATCTGAAGGTTATAATATGTACGCAAATTAACCATACTACCATTTTTGGCCCAACCTTGTGTATAAACATTTTTGGTGATGCCGTGCGTTGGTGAAGATGCTGCCATTAAATAAGTTACCAGGCATTCGTTCCATCCCGATATCTTCATGTTCATTTTGAAATTAGTATTGGGAGACCAGTGCCAGTACAACACATTCTGTCCATTCTGCTGATACCAGTTCCAGTCGATTTCCTTCCATAGTTTTTCAGCTTTCTCCCTAATTTGAATGGATTTTTCATCAGTTCCGGAGAAGTAGTTTTTTAATGCGACAAGTGACTGGGCAACATAGGATGTTTCAACAAGATCGCCACCATCATCGTCAGTTGAAAACGGTTGGGTCCGATAGGTATCGGCATTGTACCAATGCGACCAGGCACCATGATGGCGATCGCAGTTTTCCAGGAAATGAAGGATTTTCAGAATTCTGTCCCTGATTTCTTCCCGGGACTCATAGTTTCGTTCATAGGCAACTATCATGGCCATCAGCCCCATTCCTGTTGCACCCGAAGCAGCCGTTGTTCTGCTTCCGTTTGACCGTTCCAGAGCCATTCCTGTTGCCTGATGGGCTCCTTCCCAGAAATAGCGGAACGAATAACGCTGAACCAGATCCAGTAATTCATCGTCGGTATAATCACGGAGTGTTGCCGTTTTTTCAGCGGGTAATGATTCTTTCCCCTGTACCACTGTCATCACCCGGTATGTTACCGTAGTATTTCTTCCGTTTTGGGGAACAAAATCGAGGTAAAAATTATCGGCAGTTTCACCCCGTAATTCAAATGACTGGCCATTGTTAAAAGAAGCATAAATGCGGAAGGACAAATTTGTGACCGGCTGAACCCAGTTCAATTCCGCATGGCTATCATATCCTATGGCAGTTAACTCTTTAACCGCCGGAACTTCGGCAATACTTTTAAATGCTGCAATCTCATCGATCAGGATTAATCTTGAAGTGTTACTGATCTCTGACTGGTTGAAAATTACAGACTTAACCGAATTATAATTCAACGTATTATTATCCATGTCACCGGTAATTGCTATTAGTGGAAATTTCACCCTTGTCCACTTACCGGCCGGGATAGTGTTGTTGTAATCAGATAACTTATACAATTTAGAAGCCACATCACCTGATCCGCCGGTTTTAGCAGCAGTGAGTCCGATCAGCGGCAATGCCGTATTTGGCAATTCACTTCCGGAATAAACATAGAATGAAAGTGAGTCCAATCCTGAAATACTGGCAGTAGTCCATCCGCTTCGGTTAATACTTACTTTCCAGTTTCCAGCTGCCGCAGAAGAGTAATTGAACTTTAAAGAAGTGGAACCTTTGTAAGCCGTTGTAGAGCAAGGCACTTTATCGTTGTATTGAGGCAAACCCGGGGGGTGGGTATATTCAAAGGTACTTGCGCCCAAATTTGCGACATTAACTATTCCCTGATCGTAATAGGTTTGATCAGTGCCTTCTGAAAAAAAGTACACTTCCTGAGAATTCCCTGTATGGGATAGCAAAGCCAGAATTACGGTCAACAATAAATATCCTGTTCTATTTTTTATGTCCTTCATCTGATTGATTTTATCGTATTGTGATGTATCTGTTTTATGAAAACTTTTTTTTGAGTGTTGTGTGTGGTTTTACAATTCTTTAATCCAGATATTTCTGAATTGCACAAGGCTTGATGCTCCCTGAAGTTTTCCGGTTTTTTCATTGATTCCACCGTGGTGTTGCAACCCAAGCCGGCCTATTTCGACCATTCCGGGATACAAAGCATTGTCGATTACAGTGATGCCGTTGTTAACGATGGTAATCCGTTCTCCAATCAGGGTGATGTCGAATGCATTCCAATGACCAACCGGTCGGTCAGCATTTACTTTTGGAACAGCAGCTGCGCGCACATCAGCCGGAAGCGATTCGTTGTTCCTGATCGACCACAGCTCGCCCGAACCAACAGACCAGCACCAAAGATTTGCCTGACCCGATGTTTTCAGGATGATTCCCGAATCGGAATTTGGGCCCGGCGGCTCAATAATCTTTCCACTGGCATCGCGCAGGTAATCGCCATTTGGCAAAATGGTCGGAAGCGGGAAAAGATGATCGCCATAACCTTTAAAGCGCCACTCAATATGCAGTTTGAAATTTTTGTACTCCTTTTCGGTCCACAGGTTTTTATCTCCTTTTGCCTCCGAACGCGCATCGTAATCAATCACTCCGTCAATTACCGACCAGTGCCCGTTATCGCCCTCCGGAATTTTCCACCCGGTCAGATCTTTGCCATTGAACAATTCAGTATAGCCTTCAGAAGTAAACAGGCTTTTGCCCTGTGCATTACTGTTTACCGAAACGAACATCAGGAATAATCCTGCAACAAAAATGGGAATCAGCGTTTTCATTTGAGGTTCAACTTTTTAGGTTTCGAAATTCTATTATAAATAGTGTCGCAGAGCGGGCAGGCCTATTTCTGCACAAAACCCAAATCCTTTAGGCCTTTTTGTACATCCTCGTTTTTCATGAATAAATTCCAGAGTAAACCGGTTCTGTGATTTTCGATCATCACCGGAATTGGCCCCTGATCGATTGCCAGATAGCGGGGCAAATACCATTTGTTTGATACGCTGTACGCGTCATATGGACCATAAACACCAATCAGCGAATCGGCTTCCTGATACAAATATTTCAGGAATTGCATTGATTCAGCAGGTGTATATGGGAAAGACGACAAGGCTGCTGTTGGCGAAATAACACCCAAATCTTCGTTGCCGGGATGGTGACCTGCATAGCCTTTCATCGAATAACTTGAAGTCAGACCCCATTGTTTTTCGCCGTAACCTTCAAATTTATTCGGATTGTCGAGCGCATATTTGTAATGGATCATTGCATGGTTCTGATTCAATTTCCAGTAATCGGCGTATTTATCCGAAAGTCCTTTCGGATTCAGTCCCAAATAGGAATAATGCGCCCAAAACAACGGGCCTACCGGATCGTTGTTGCCCTCGTAATGGTTCAGGATAGTTGGCAAATCGTAATAGACGGTATCATCTGCAATTGCACCGCCACGAGCCCAGCCTTTGTCGTACACACTGGGTTTAACAGGATATGTTGGCGAAGACGCCGCCAGCACGTACATGACCAGACACTCGTTATAACCTCCGACCGGAAAATTCATTTCCCAGCCGTACTCGGGTGACCAATGCCAGTAAAGTACATCTTTGCCTCCCTGAGTGTACCAGTTCCATTCCACTTCATTCCATAGTTTATTGATATCGGCGACCAGTTTCTGCTCGGCTTCGTTGCCGCCTTTAAAATATTCGGAAACTGTGAGCAAGCCCTGAATCATAAAGGCAGTTTCGACCAAATCGCCACCATTGTCTTTTTTACCGAATGGCTGTACTTTCCCGGTCGGGCCATGAAGCCAATGCGGCCATGCACCGTGAAAACGATCGGCTTTGCCAAGGTAATCCACAATCTTTTGGAAACGGGCAAAACCCTCTTCGCGGGTGATAAAACCCCGCTCAATTCCAACAAGAATAGCCATTACGCCGAATCCGGATCCTCCAAGCGTGATTACATCCTGATCGTTCTGCGGATAAATATTATCTGTATGAACTCGTTCACGTGCCAAGCCCGAAGTTGGCTCGGCTCCAACCCAGAAGTATTGGAATGTTTGGTATTGTACCGTATCAAGAAGCTGATCGTCGGTCAAGCCCTGATATTTACCGGTTTTTTCTTCATTTGACTTTTTTGTTGATGTAGAGCACCCCGACACCAGAAAAAGAGCCAGATTGACTATAATTAAATACTTCATTTTGTCTGATTTTAAATTGGCTAATTGTATCTGAAAAAATAGAAGGCTGCCCAAATACGATCCAGGCAGCCTTCCATGGAATCCTAAATGAATTTATTTTTCAGCATTAAATATCGTTTGTATTTCAGCCTGTGTGAGCGATTTGTTGAAAATGCGCAACTCATCCATCAAACTCAGATCCGACAAGTGATTCCATTCGGTAAAACGGGGAGCTCCCGACATGATCGAAAGAATATCGCAACCCGTCCAGTCGACACCTGCATACGCACCCTGTTTAGCTACTTCGCCATTAATGTATACCGCACATTCGGTACCCGAAATGGTAAATGCCATATGTACCCAGTCTGCTGTGGCTGGATTAACTGTGGCTGCCGCACCTCCGTCGAACCAAGTATCTGCTGTCCCGTTACCGACGTTTAATTTGAATATCTGAGCAGTAGCAGAACCTTCGCGGAAAAACCTGAATCCTGCAGTGCGATTATTCTGTAACAGGGGATTTACAAGATCCGGTGGCCCCATAACCAAAAGACCTCCACGGTCAGGAGTAGCATTAATCTTAGTCCAGAACACAGCGCTGAAACTGGCACTCTTTAACCCGGTTGTCGGGAAGGTGAGATAGGAACCCGCTGCTCCGGCATAAGCTTGTCCTATTTTTCCTACGGCAAATCCGGGTGAACCTACTGCAGTTGCATCTTTATTAGAGATAATCTCTTTGTTGTTCCCTTCAAAAGGCATATAAAATACTTCCCCACTGTATTTTGGCACATAAGGAGAATCATTTTGAATAATATTTTGTATTTCTGTTGGAGTGAGCGCTTTATTGAAAATTCGCAACTCATCGTATTTGCTCAAATCAGATTTATGGTCCCAATAGGCAAAGTTTGGCGCTCCCGAAGCAATTGAGATGTTGTCACATCCGGTCCAGTCGATGGTCGAGGAAGGAACAGATGCTACAGCGGCTCCATTCACATACACCACACAGGTAGTTTGTGATACGGTAAACGCGAGATGAACCCAGGCGTTAGCAGCTACATTCACCAATCCTCCGTCATTCCAGGTTTCACCAGTACCGGTTCCCACGTTCAGTTTAAAGCGCTGAGATGTTGCACTGCCTTCGCGGAAAAAGCGTAATCCTTTGGTCCGGTCTTCACCGGCAGGACTGATTGAAATTAATCCGGCCCGGTCGGGCGATGCATTTGCCTTATACCAGAAAGCTGCGGTGAATTCTGTGTTCTTCAATCCTGCTGCAGGAAATGTCAGGTACGAATCGGTGGCTCCTTTGTAAGCATTCAATCCTTTCAGGCTTTCTCCTGCAAATCCTGGATTTCCAACCTTGGTGGCAGTCTTTAAACTAATTTTTTCAACATAATCACCATCAAAAGGCATATAGAAAATTTCCCCGGCATAAATCGGAGTATAAGGAGGCATTTTCTCAAAGTTTACTGAAGTATTTGTAACCTTACCTTCCAGGTCAGTGGCCTTAATTGTCAGGGTGTGCATCCCGGTCGTAAGCTTGTCATAAGTGAATTCTTTGACAGCCCGACGGTAATCCTTGAATTCAGTATAACTTGTAATTTCTGTGCCATCCATCAAAACCGAGATGGATTTCAATTCGATGTCATCTGTAACTTCAAATTGGATATTGATAGTAGCCAGAAGATCCGGAACCTGTATTTTTGTTCCTTCAACCGGAAATTTTATGGTTACAATTGGAGCTGTTGCGTCGGCTCCAGGATCAACTTGCGAAATTGGGTCAATACCTTCGTTACATGCCGCAGCAAAAACGATGATAAACAGATATGCTAAAATAGTCTTATAAATTTTCATTTTATTTCAGTATTAGTGGTCAATTATTATTGGTTTTTGCCCAAAACAGGCAGTAAATCCACTTGATTTTGAGGATAAGGAAGGAAGATTTTACTTTCAGTAAATGTCCTTCCGTCGTAGCTGAGTTCTGAATACTTTCCAAGTCTTACCATGTCGTAGAAACGCGTGCCCCATTCCATGGCCAGTTCGGCATATTTTTCATCCATAACCTGCTGGTTGTTCACCCCCGTCAAAGTGGGCAAACCGGCTCTTGTCCTTACAGCATTGACTGCCTGAACAGCTGTCATGCCTGTACCTGTTGCACCTTGTGTGAGAGCTTCTGCATGCATGAGCAATATTTCGGCATAACGGATAATTGTGAAATTTTTGTTTGTTCCGTAAACGGTACGGCCGGGAGTTAATTGGTCGGTGGGTAAATAATGTTTACCACTTGCAAACATTGCACGGTTGTAGTCGTTTATGATGTCACCTGACTTGGTTGTATTTGAAATCCAGGATGGCAGGGTGGCATATTTCGAATCTTCCTTGATTTTGGCAATCCCCCGGTTTGTAAAGAGCACACTTGTTTCCAGACGGACTGTTTCATTCCTGTCGAGCATAAATTTGATGTATTTCAGACTTGGCTCAAAAAATCCCCAGCCACTGTCGGCACCAGCAACTTTTGGTGTCCAGTTTTCAGGTCCAAAGAAGGCGAAAAGATAACCTTTAACATCGCCCGAACCTTGTCCAAAGTCAGAATACTGCAATTCAAGTATATTTTCATCGTTTAACTTTCCGGGAATCTTGAAAAGGTTATAATAATCCACTTCAAGCTTAAATTTGCCTGAACTGATGATTTGGGATGTTGCATCGGCAACTTTCTGGTAGTTTTTCAATTCCAGATTTGCCAATGCTTTCATAGCCAATGCTGTATATTTGGTAACCCCACCACGAATGTCGGTACGCTTGTTAGGGTGTAAATCGGGTAATTGCGGAATAGCTTCATCCATTAAATCAGAGATATATTGCATAACCTCATCTTTTGATGACAGTTCTGCTACCAATAATTCTGATGGATCGGCACTTGTAGGAAGGAAGACATCACCCCATACCCGAGATAATTGAAAGAGGGAAAAGGCCTGTATGGTTTTGACTTCTGCAATATACTGGTCAGCGATTGATTGGTTGCTGGCGTGTACTTTGAATAATTCAATTTCATCAATGGCAGAAAGTCCGGTAAAAATATCCTTATACATGTTCTGCCAAAGCGAATTGTACATCCAATAGTCTTTGTTGTAATTGAATTTGTCTGTTTCTGCATAATCTTGCTGATCGCCTAAGCCTCCCGCATTTACATCATCGCCCCTTACAGCTAAAAGCGGAAAGTTTTCCCATGCAAAATTCTGAAATTCCGCATAAGTGCCTATCAAAGGCAATTTCATATCATTGGTATTGGTGTAATCAGTACCTTCAGTAAATATTCTGTTTTCTGCAGGTTCATCCAGTAGGTCGTGGCAAGATGTGGCAATAATAATTGTTGCAACGAATAATGTGAGCTTTAAAGTGTTATATATCAGTTTCATAATATTGTAATTTAAGAATTAAAATTTGATATTCAGCCCAATAGTATAAACACCAGGCACAGGGTAGGTCTGTCGGTCTATTCCATCTGACACTTCAGGATTGAATCCATTGTATTTAAATACAGTCAATGGTCGTTCAGCGGTAAACGAAATTCTTGTTGCGGGAATTTGTGCTCCCAACAATTCCTTATCCTTGATATTATAGGCTAACTGTATATTTTGAATCCTGAAGAATGAACCATCCTCTACCAAATAATCACTCATCTTTTGGTTCCAACCTTTTCGCAAGCCGGCTGATGATGGATATTTATTTGAGGTGCCTTCACCGTGCCAACGGTTGACTGCAAGATCAGCATCCATGTTAAGGTCTGGTGTCCAGATAATTTCTCCTCGTTTTCTGTTTAGGATTTTATTTCCTGTTTGTCCCATTATGTTAGTTGAGAACTCGAAGTTTTGGTAATTCAGACCCAAATTGAACCCATACATAAATGATGGGAAATAAGATCCTAAAATAACGCGGTCATCATCATTGATAACATCGTCGCCATTTTGGTTTTTATATTTGAAATCTCCCGGAACCAATTTATTTGCAACAGCAATCGGATCGGCCTGAATTTCAGCTGCGTTTTGATAAACTCCCTCAACTTCATATCCGAAGAAGGCAAGCAGCGGTTGGCCAATAATTGATCGCTGACGAAATTCGGCAGATCCTCCGTCAATATATGTTTGTCCGTAAAGATCACGTACTTCGTTTTTAAGTGTCGAAATATTAGCTCCAATGCTGTAAGTCATACCTTTGGTTAGTTCATCATTCCAATTGAGCGCCAGTTCAAACCCTGAGTTTCTGATTACCCCCACATTTTTGAGGACAGAACCTCCAATGGAAGGGATATTGACGTATATGGCGGCGTTTTTTGTGTCACGAATATAATAATCGGCATCAACAGCTAATCTGCTTTTAGACACCCTTGCAGTAATACCTATGTTTGTTTCCTCAGTAAGTTCCCACTCAAGCGAAGAGAATGTACTTGCGGTGGTAGTACCTGATAAAAGCACATCGTCAATTGCAGTTGTGATAACACTTGTTGTTCTGGCACCATCGCTGGCCTGAATCTTATCGTTTCCTAACTGCCCCCAACTTGCACGTAACTTCAGATAGTCAACGACACGACTATCTTTCATGAAGTTTTCCGATGAAAGTACCCAGCCAGCGCCAATTGTTGGAAAATAGCCCCATTTTTCCTGATATTTTGAGCTTCCGTCAGCCCTCATTGTTCCGTACAACAAGTATCTGTCGTTGTAATTGTATGATAACCTTCCAAAATATGACATTCCATATTGCCTGCGTCCGTCATCATGAACCGCATCAATTGGAATTGTTGCCCTGTCAGATTGATCAATATACCAGGATTCTTCCTTATCAACCGGAAAATCCAATCCCCTGGCTGTGAGCATTTCAAATGCCTCATCCCTGAAGGAAGTACCTCCCATGATAGTCAGGTTGTGATCTCCAAAGCGATCGGTATAAGTCAACACGTTATCCCATATTTGATTGGAATAAGTTTCGGTTCTTTTGGTAACGCTGGAATTAGTTCTTTGCAGACCAGTGCTAACAAAGTAAGGTAGTCCCACATTGCGCTCATTAAGTGCTGTAAAGCTATGATTGTAAGTAGTTTTGAAGTTTAATTTTTCAGGAATTAAGTCAACTTGTATATAAAAGTTGGCCAGCATTTTTCTGATCTTCAAAAGAGAATTGTTAAAATCGAGGGTTGGCATTGGATTTTGTCCACCACGGTAACCAATGTGTTGCGCACTTGCATATTTTACCGGCCATGCTGTTGTATTTGCATCATCATAAACAGGTAAAATCGGAACCGCCCAATAAGCCTGGCTCCATGCATCAGCTGCTTGTCCATACTTGTCCGCATTGCTAAAAATCATATTTCCACCTATGGTAAACCAATCATTGGCCTTGAAATCAATTTTTGAACGAAGATTGAAGCGCTCATATTCATTTTTCATGTCTAATATACCCTCCTGTGCAAAATAACTTGTTCCAATTGAATATGAAGCAGTTTTGCTCCCACCTGAAACCCCTAAACTATGGTTTTGAATGGGCGCCAACTTTATGATTTCTTTATACCAGTCGGTATTGACATCCGGAACATTCGGATTGATACGGCTCCTTCCATAACGTTGCATGGCATTTCCAATATTATTGATATCCGGAACTGAACCCGATTCTATGGCCATTGTGGTAAATTGTTCGGCATTGGCCATTTTTAATACATTTTGTGCAACCTGGGTTCCATAATAACCATCGTAAACAATCTGTGCTTTCTGGTTAAAGGTTCCTGATTTAGTTTCAATTAGAACTACACCATTTGCAGCCCTAACCCCATAAATTGCAGCAGCAGAAGCATCCTTCAGCACAGAGATTGAAGCAATATCAGAAGTGTTCAGAAAATCAATGTTGTCAAAAAACATCCCGTCAACAACGTACAACGGCGCTTCGTTATTACTTCCGGGGTAAGAACCAATACCACGGACCCTGATAGTTGGTGAATCGCCGGGAGCCCCGCTACTAACTACCTGCATACCTGCCACTTTTCCCTGAAGAGCCTGCATGGCCTGACCAGAGGGGCTTTTAACAAGCTCATCAGATTTGACAGTAGAAATAGAAGATGTGAGATCCTTCACTTTTTGAGATCCATAACCTACAATAACCACTTCCTCAACATCAAACGACTGTTCCATTAACTTAACATTAATGGTCGTCTGGTTATTTACTGGTATCTCCTGGGTTTGAAACCCGACAAAGCTAAATACAAGAACAGCCTGTGGATTGGCTGCAATAGTATATAGCCCGTCAATATCAGTAATTGTGCCTTGCATTGTGCCTTTTATTGAAACACTTACTCCAGGCACAGTTTCATTTTTTGCGTCCGTTACCGTTCCTTTTATGGTTTGCTCATTTTGTGCAAAAAGGATCGAAACTGACATTAGTAGATTCAGTACGATAAATAGTTTTTTCATAGTCTTAATTGTTTTTAATTATCAATTTGCTCAGTAAAACTACACTGTCCCCAATCGAATAAATAACAAAACAATACACCTCTGTTCCTTCACTGTTGAAAGATGTTGTGCAACATTACACAATTACTACGCCATAGGGTTTTACATATAAGTTAAACTACTCTATTGGTGGCTCTTATGTAATTGTAGTTTATTATTTATCTTAAACGAAAAATTTATCTTTTGGGTTCGAAAATGATGTTCCTAAAAAGAAAAAACTATGTTTTGGGAGCGTTTTTTTCTTTTTTTACTACTTTTAGTTCATTTATATCCAAATCAACCAATGAACAAGTCTCCTCAAAAAAGCTGCCTGATGGCATTTATTTTTATTTTTTATCTGACCTTTGGTTTTCATGCCTGGGCTTCAGATAGGATTAATATAAAAAATTACACCAAGCAGGAATACCAGGCAGCCAGCCAAAACTGGTCGGTTGTTCAGGATATTAATGGTTACCTTTATTTTGCCAACAACATTGGGCTACTCGAATTCGACGGGATTACCTGGACGCTTTACCCTGCTCCTGAAGGGGCAATTATCAGAGCTGTTGCCATTGATAAAAAGAACCGCATTTTTACTGCCGGTTACCGCGAATTGGGATACTGGGAACGTAACAATCTGGGTAGGCTCGAATATCATTCACTGAAAGATGAAGTGGAGGAGAATTTTACGCCTAATGAGGAATTCTGGAATGTTATTGCATTGGGTGAACGCGTTTATTTTCAGTCATTCTCAAAGGTTTATATCTATGATTCTCGAAAATTTGAGGTGATTCATCCGGAGGGATTTGTCAATTCAATATCGGATGGAGGCGACCGTATTCTTGTTAATATTATGAACAAGGGCATTTACCAAATCACCGGAACAAAACTTTCCCCTTACCTGGCAAATGATTTTTTAAGCCACGCAGAAATACGGTTTGTTTTATCGCTTAGTGAATCAAACATACTTATCGGCACAGCCAATGAGGGACTTTTATTTTACGACGGGCAAAAAATTACACAATGGCAACCTGATCAAACAGATTATTTTCGAAAAAACATTGTCAACCGGGGCTGCTTAACGGTTGATGGCAAAATCATCATCGGTACAATTCTCGACGGAATTTCAGTTTTTGACCTGAATGGAAAACTTCTTCATCGCTTCAACAAGGAAAGCGGGCTGCAAAACAATACCGTGTTGGGTGTTATGACTGATATGAACCAAAACATTTGGGTTGCGCTGGACAAAGGGATAGACTTTATTTCGTTTTCACCTGATCCTTCGTTTTCCATTGTTGAACGAAAAGAACTTGGAGCTGTATATACAGCAGCCATTTACCGTAATAAACTTTACCTGGGAACCAACCAGGGTTTGTATTTCAGGCCATTCTTATCATCTGATGAACCATTCCGGCTCGTTCCCGGAACACAAGGTCAGATTTGGGACTGTAAAGTGATTGACGACAGGTTGTTTGTTAATCACAATACAGGAACCTTTGAAATTCAAGGCGATCAGGTGAAGCAAATTTCTGCTGTTTCCGGAGGGTTCTCTATCACAGAAAATCCGCTGGAACCCAATTCTGTGGTACAAAGCACTTATTCAAACCTGATATTTTACAAGAAAGATAATTCGAATTGGGAAATAGACCGGGTAGTTTATCAGTTCAACGACCTGATCCGTTACATAGAAGTGGATCATTTAGGAAATTACTGGGCCAGCCATATGTACCGGGGCATTTTCAGGCTGAAATTTAACAACAGCGATTCTCTGGTTTACAACCGCTACTATGGCAGTGACGTCTTCAGGAAAGACAACAATATTCATGTGTTTAAGCTCGAAAGCCGGATTGTTTTTACTTCCGGCGAAAAACTCTTTACGTTTGACGATTTGAAGGATACGATCGTTGAATATTCAACCATGAACGATAAACTGGGAAACTTTCAAAAGGCAACCCGGATCATTGCCGGACCCGAAAACCATTACTGGCTGATTACCGATCAATCGTATGGATTGTTCAGCATCCAGAACTCAGAAGTTAGAAAAATCAAAGAATATCCAACCCGACTATTTAATAATCAGGTCATCACCGGATACGAAAACATTTTCGCGATTGATAAAAGTAAAGCAATTCTTTGCCTCGAAAATGGCTATGCATTTTTGAATACCGATACTACCAGCCCGGCTTCACATATTTCAGGGGAACGACCTGAACTGCGGCGGATAAGTATTAGTGGCACTAACGAACAAATAAGTGATTTGCCGCTAAACATCCGTGAAATTACCATGCGCTACAATCGGAATAACCTGCAACTGCGGTTTTCATTTCCATACTTCGGCAGCGACGATATTAAATATCAATCGTTTATTGAAGGGCTCGACCAGCAATGGTCGGAACCACTTGAAAAACCGGTTTTCAGCTTTAAACGAATTCCGGAGGGTCGCTATAAATTAAAAGTGAAAGCTGTCAATTTATGGGGCGAATCCAGTCGGGAGTATTCCATCAATTTGGTTATTTTACCGCCGTGGTATCTTTCCCGATTGGCTTTTTTCTTCTATTTCCTGATGGTAATTTTCGGCCTGATGTTTTTCAGAAGCCGCATTATTGCGAGGATACAATTGAAGGAAAGCCGCGAGCGGGATGAGAAAGAGCGTGAACTTGAAAAACTCCGGAACGAAAAACTGATGGCTGAACTGTCATTTAAAAGCAATGAACTGGCTAGTTCAACGATGGCAATTATCAAGAAAAACGAATTTCTGATGAATGTAAAAGATATGCTGAACACTCAAAAGGAAGAGCTTGGATCGCGGTATCCTGATAAATATTACGACAGACTGGTCCAAAAAATCGATGAAAATATGACCAGCCAGGATGATTGGAAAGTATTCGATACCAACTTTGACCGGGCACACGAGCAGTTTATGACCACGTTGAAAGGTAATTACCGCGATCTGACCCCCGGTGATTTACGGTTGTGCGCATTTCTCCGGATGAACCTTTCGTCGAAGGAGATTGCTCCACTTTTGGGAATCTCGGTGCGTGGTGTCGAAAACCATCGTTACCGACTCCGGAAAAAATTAAACCTTGATGCCGACGGGAATCTGACTGATTTTATTATCAGATTATAATCGCATAAAAGCCCGTTCCTGAAATCAGAAACGGGCTGTTATATGCTTGTTATTTATGATCTCTCATGCTAGCTAAAGTTACTGATTTGGCCGCGCTTCCTGCCGATGATCCAAAGTAGTAACTGTAAACCTGTGTCAATATGGCGCTTAAAACACCCAGTATGTAAAGTACGATATCCTTACTTTCCGATGTAATACTTTCCGGTTTGAAAATCAGGATATAAAAGAACAAGAGTGTAATAACATTGTCGAGCACTTTGCCTACCGAATCGACAAGCGTATTGGCTCCTCCTGAAAAAAGATCTTTGATGAAACTCATATGCGGCCTCCCCCCAGCCCCTCCATAGGAGGGGTGATAAAAATGCTCTTGTCAGCGCATTCAGTGAATATTTGTTTTTGTGCTTTCATACATGAATGTTTTTGTAAGTATTTAATCTTATTTCTTGCAATTTTTAAGTCCTCCCTTTCGGGGAGGATTTAGGTGGGGCTTTCAGGCGCTTTCGCCAAGGGCGCGCAGCACCTAGCCATAGAAGTATTTACGGCTGGTAGGTCTCTTTTTTACGATGCTGACATAGCGTGCAATTTTGGCAACCGTAAATGCAGCCAGAAAATGCTCCGCATTGAAAGCGTTTAGGTCGGCAATGGAATTTGGGCCAATTACCCCATCGGTTTTTGCCCCGATCACCAGTTGGGCCAATGAGGCGCTTGTGCCCATTCCGGCATTAACGCCAAAATCGAAAATAGAGTTTGCAACTGCCTGATCGGTAATTTGATCGCCTTTCATTTTATCCCAGAAAGTTACCCGGTAAAAATCGGTAATAGCTTCCTGAAGATCTGGGTCTTTGTCGAGATTGGCCGGAAAACTGGTCTGACGTTTTAGCATCAACTGTCGTCCAGCCGTTCCATTTGCTGTGAATTTTGCGGGCAACACCTTTGTAAGTTTCGCCCCCCGGATCGTCCGGGTCGTTGACGTATCCGCCTTCATGGGCGATCATCAACTGGAATGCAATGGTAAAATCTGCCATAAATGAAGAATTAAGGTAAATAAATATATATAGAGTGTTTTATCTTTATTTATTTGTTCCCTAATTTACAACGTTTTATTGAAATTATTTATATGAATTCCAGAAATAAAAAAGACCCGCTCCGCATTCGCGAAACGAGTCTTTTTGTCAAAAATCTAACCTCTGCTATTTCAGTCCGCGGCGTTTCAGCAATGGTTCAATCGAAGGTTCCTGACCACGGAAGTTTTTGTAAATCGCCATTCCTTCGTCTGATCCGCATTTGCTCAGCAGTGTACGGAATTTGGCAGCATATTCAGGATTGAAAAGGTCGCCGCTTTGTTTGAACGCATCAAAAGCATCGGCATCCAGCACCGCAGCCCAGATGTAAACGTAGTATCCGGCAGAATAACCTCCCGAGAAAATATGCGAAAAATAGGTGCTGCGGTAGCGTGGCACAATTTCATCTATCAGGCCAATATTGTCCATCGACGCTTTTTCGAATGCTTCCACATCGCCTTCAAAAGCTTTTGTATGCCAGTCCATGTCGAGCAGCGAGGCAGCAAGGTATTCAACGGTTTCGAAACCCTGGTTGAACTGTGCACTTTTGACCAGTTTGGCAATCAATGCTTCAGGAATTACTTCGCCGGTTTGGTAATGTTTGGCATAAGCGCGGAGAACTTCAGGCTCTTTTGCCCAGTTTTCCATGATTTGCGAAGGAAGTTCAACAAAGTCGCGGGCAACAACCCCGGCAGTACGACGGGAGGTTCCATGCGTGAACAATGCGTGGAAAGCGTGTCCGGCTTCGTGGAACAAAGTCGTTACTTCGTCAAAACTTAGCAAAGCAGGAACATTGCCTGCCGGACGTGTGAAATTACAAACGATGGAAACTACGGGTGTAATCATTTTTCCGTTAATGTACGATTGGTCGCGGTATCCGGTTTGCCATGCCCCGTTGCTTTTTCCGGGGCGCGGGTGGAAATCCATGTAGAAAACACCAATGTGTTTGCCGTCAGCTTCCTGAACTTCATAAGCAATGGCTTCTTCGTTGTAAACCGGAATGTCGGTGCGTTTTATAAATTGGATGCCGTATAACTTGGTGGCTACATAAAACATTCCGTCAACCACATTTTCGAGTTTGAAATGGGGCTTCAACTGGGCTTCGTCCAAATCGTATTTGGCTTTGCGAACTTTTTTGGCATAATACCACCAGTCCCACATTTCCAGTTCAAATTTTCCTCCTTCTTTTTTGATCATGGCCTGCATATCGGCACGTTCTGTTTTTGCTCTTTCGAGTGCCGGAGTCCATAGTTTCATCAGGAATTCGTTGATGGTTTCAGGAGTTTTTGCCATGTTAACATCAACAGTATAAGCTGCATGATTTTCAAAATCAAGCAATTTGGCCCGTAGGTCGCGCAGTTTCACGATTTTTTCGATTACCTGTTTGTTGTCGAATTCGTTGTTGTTATTGCCCCGGTTGGTGTAGCCCTTATATAGTTTTTCGCGCAATTCACGGTTTTCGGCATATTGAAGGAATGGGATCATGCTGGGTTTTTGTAGCGTGAACATCCATTTTCCTACCAGACTGTCACTTTTGGCCAATTCTGCAGCGGCTGCAATCACATCGGCAGGCAAACCTTTCAGGTCGGCTTCATTTTCGACCACCATTTTGAAATTCTTATTGGTTTCTGCCAGCGTATTTTCACCGAATTTAAGTTCCAGCATCGAAAGCTCATCGTTCAGTTTGCGCAGTTCTGCCTGTTTTTCTTCTGAAAGATTGGCGCCGTTGCGTTCAAAATCCTGGTAGTATTTCTCAACCACACGCAATTGCTCGGCATCCAGATTTAACTCATTGCGTTTTTCGTAAACAGCTTTCACCTTTGCAAACAATTCCTTGTTCAGCATGATGTTGTTGCTGTGAGTTGTCAGTTTTGGGGTGATTTCGCGCGCCAAAACCTGCATTTCGTCATTGGTATTGGCCGAATTCTGGTTGAAGAAGACGTAAGTTGCTCTTTTTAACAAATCGCCTGACAGGTCGAAAGCCAAAATGGTATTGTCAAAAGTCGCTTCTTCCTTGTTGTCGGTGATCGCTTTTATTTCAGCTACCTGTTCCGAAATTCCTTCTTCGATGGCAGGCAGATAGTGCTCCATCTTTATTTCATTAAAGGGTGGAACCTGATGAGGTGTTTTGTACTCGCTGAAGAATGGATTACTCATGTCTTTCTTTGGTGCTTTTGATGTGTTGCAGGCGCTAAAAATTAGCGCAATGGCAACAATTGAAATTCCTGATTTGAGCATTATAAATGGTTCTAAAGTTGTTTTTGTTCTACTATCTTCGTTAACGCTGTCAGGTTTTTCAAACGCTGACAGGTTGTACATTTAATTGACCTGTCAGCGTCAATAGACCTGACAGCGTCATTAACTATACTATTTTAATCCACGGTTTTTCAGTAATGGTTCAATAGAAGGTTCCTGTCCGCGGAAGTTCTTGTAAATAACCATTCCATCGTCGGTTCCGCATTTGGTTAACAAGGTGCGGAATTTGGCAGCGTATTCAGGATTGAAAATGTCGCCGCTTTGTTTAAACGCGTCGAACGCATCGGCATCAAGTACAGCAGCCCAGATGTAAACGTAGTATCCGGCAGAATATCCTCCGGAGAAAATATGTGAAAAATAGGTACTGCGGTAGCGTGGAACAATTTCTTCAATCAGGCCGATTTTGTCCATCGAAGCTTTTTCGGAAGCTTCCACGTCACCGTTAAAAGGTTGGGTGTGCAAGTCCATATCAAGCAACGCAGCAGCCAGATATTCAACGGTTTCGAAACCCTGATTGAACTGTGCGCTTTTGGTCAGTTTGGTAATCAATGCTTCAGGAATTACCTCGCCGGTTTGGTAATGTTTGGCATAAACGCGGAGAACTTCAGGCTCAGAAGCCCAGTGTTCCATGATTTGTGAAGGAAGTTCCACAAAATCGCGGGCTACATCTCTTGAAGTTCTGCGATAGGGTCCGTCAGCAAATAAAGTGTGAAATGCATGTCCGGCTTCGTGAAATAAAGTAGTAACCTCTTCGAAGCTTAAAAGAGCAGGGACATCTCCTGCCGGGCGGGTGAAATTACAAACGATGGAAACGACGGGAGTAATCCGTTGTCCGTTTTCATAAGATTGGCTGCGGTAATTGGTACACCATGCGCCATTGTTTTTTCCGGGGCGGGGATGGTAATCCATATAGAAAACGCCAATGTGCTTACCATCAGCTTCCTGAACTTCGTAAGCAATGACTTCCTCATGATAAACCGGAATGTCGTCGCGTTTGATGAACTGTACACCATAAAGTTTGCTGGCCACGTAAATCATTCCGTCAACCACATTTTCGAGTTTGAAATAAGGTTTCAGCTGAGCTTCGTCCAGATCGTATTTGGCTTTGCGAACTTTTTCGGCATAAAACCACCAGTCCCACGATGCGAGTTTGAAATTACCGCCTTCTTTGTTAATCATCGCCTGCATATCGGTGCGTTCAACTTTTGCACGTTCGAGTGCCGGTGTCCAAAGTTTCATCAGGAAATCGTTGATGTTTTCGGGCGTTTTGGCCATGTTAATATCCACAACATAGTCAGCAAAATTATCGAAACCTAATAATTTTGCGCGTTTGTCGCGGAGTGTGATGATTTTTGCGATGATTTCTTTGTTGTCGTTGGCATTGTTGTTATTGCCGCGGCTGATATATCCTCTGTACAGTTTTTCGCGCAGATCGCGGTTTTCGGCATACTGAAGGAAAGGCAGCATACTAGGTTTTTGCAGTGTGAAAATCCATTTCCCTTCCAAGCTGTCTTTTTTTGCGAGTTCGGCAGCAGCAGTAATAACGTCAGCCGGAAGTCCTTTCAGGTCGGCTTCGTTATCGACCACCATTTTGAAATTTTTGTTGGTTTCGGCCAGCATATTTTCACCGAAATTGAGGCTTAACATCGAAAGTTCTTCATTGAGCTTACGAAGTTCGGCTTGCTGCTCATCAGGCAGGTTGGCGCCGTTCCTTTCAAAATCCTGATAATATTTTTCGACCACCCGCAGTTGATCAGCATCGAGGTTCATCTCATTGCGTTTTTCGTAGATCGCTTTCACGCGGGTAAATAAATCTTTGTTGAGCATGATATTGTCGCGGTGAGCCGACATTTTCGGGGTTATTTCGCGGGCAAGCGCCTGCATTTCGTCGTTGGTATTGGCCGATTTGAGTGTCGAGAATATTCCAGCTTTGCGGAGCAGTTCGCCCGATTGGTCGAATGCAAGAATGGTGTTTTCAAACGAAGGTTCTTCCTTGTTGCCGGTAATTGCCTTAATTTCAGCAAGCTGTTCTTCAATTCCGGCGTCAATGGCCGGCATAAAATGCTCCAGTTTTATTTCACTGAAAGGCGGCACCTGAAACGGTGTGTTGTACTCGCTGAAGAATGGATTACTCATGTCTCTCTTTGGTTCTTTGCTTGTGTTGCAGGCCGTCGCGAAAAAGGCAAGACCGATGACTGATAAAACGATTTTTTTCATGTGTGAATTATTTTTGTTTTTAATTTTTGTTTAATCCTGAAATATTGGTGATTTGTAACAGGCTGCTAAATTAAAGATTATGTGATGTTTCAAACCTGATAAAAGTCGTGAAAAGAGATAAAACATGATTTTTTTCAGGAATTGTGAATTTGACAGGCAAGAGCTAAGAATTGCAATAAGAACTAATTTCATAATTTTATTCTTTACAGAAAATCGAATTTGATGATAATATTTCGGTGCTCTGCACCTTGGTTCTACACTGTCATTCTGTTTCTACAAATATAACCGGTGCGCTGCACCTTTTCTAGTTTCAATTGAATTTTTCAGGTAAAATTAGAAGTGTTGTTTTTCAAAGGACATTGAGGTGCAGTGCACTACAATATCTAAAGTAATGATAAAGAAATCACCTTAGGTGCAGCGCACCGTAATATTTGGTGTGCCGGGCATGCTGTTAATCTAAAGGGTGCAAGTCCCGAAGGAGCCGAATGACCGGAATCTTATAGCCGAAAGCAAGGGTGTCCCGGGTGACTGGGAATCTGAAGGCAGCCG
>JAUYMU010000054.1 GCA_030698405.1 Bacteroidota bacterium | reverse complement strand
GTCAACGGTTGAAGGGGAAATGTGACACATGGGCTTTAGCCCAATACACTGTGGCTAAAGCCTTTCACCGTGGTCTCCAATCTGTCCGTCAGCTGAAGCTGACGGCAAAGGATAGCTTGGGTAAACAAGCGGATACTCATATATTTTTTTGCTGAACGAATTTAGCCGATTGTTTGATACTTCTTGCTTTTTCAGCAAGAAATTTATTAATACTTAACGAATGATTGCTTACTTTAATTTGGTCGGTATTTTTGTAAATCATACCTTTCGCCTTGCCAATTTATTCATCATAAACAGTTAATCATTATGAAAAAAAATCTCCTCTTAATTTTAACATTATTTCTTGTTATTCAGGTATTTGCACAGCCTGAACGCCCGGTTGAAACAGAAAAGCAAATCGTTATCGAAACCAAACATTCGGCCTTGGTTTATTCAGTCGGGAAAAACAAAAAGCTTTATCAAGCATATCTGGGAGAAAAGCTGAACAATGCTTCCGACTATTTATTGCAAGGAAATATTCACGAAGCATATATTCCTTCAGGAACCGACAACTTGTTTGAACCTGCAATTAAAATGCTGCACAACGATGGAAATCCTTCGCTGGAACTGCTGTTTTCTGAGGATAAAATGTTGTTCGACGGCAATGTAACCACCACGACAATCATTCTGAAAGACCCTGAATATCCGGTAACTGTGAAGCTGATTTTCGTTTCCTATTTCGAGGAGGACATTATAAAAACCTGGACTGAAATCATCCATCAGGAAAAGAAACCGGTGATTATGAGCAATTTTGCTTCTTCAATGATCCATCTGAATGCTGACCGTTATTGGTTGACGCAGTTTCATGGCGATTGGGCGGAAGAAATGCGGATGGAGGAAAGCCAGTTGACCAGCGGAATAAAAACGATCGACAGCAAATTGGGCACCCGTGCGAATATTTTCCAGACTCCGGTATTTTTGTTGGCTAAAGACAAGCCTGCCACTGAAAATTCAGGAGACGTGATTGCCGGAACGCTCGGTTGGACAGGTAGTTTCCAGATGTTGTTCGAAATCGACAATTACAATTCTCTCCGGATGATTTCGGGAATGAACCCGTTTGCTTCTGAATATCACCTGAAACCCAATGAGAATTTTGTAACTCCTGAATTTATATTCACTTTCAGCGCACAGGGAAAGGGACTGGCCAGCCGCAACTTTCACGAGTGGGCACGCAATTACGGTGTGATGGACGGAAACGGAAGCAGACTAACTTTGCTGAACAACTGGGAAGCCACATATTTCGATTTTGATGAAAAGAAGCTGACAGACCTGTTTGGTGGCGCCAAAGAACTTGGCGTTGATGTATTTTTACTGGATGATGGCTGGTTTGGAAATAAATATCCACGTGCAAATGATGGTGCAGGTTTGGGCGACTGGCAGGAAACAAAAACCAAATTGCCGCACGGATTGGGATATTTGGTTGAACAGGCCGAGGCCAAAGGTGTAAAATTCGGTATCTGGATTGAGCCCGAAATGGTGAACCCAAAAAGTGAATTGTATGAAAAACATCCTGATTGGATCCTGAAATTACCGAATCGCGCCGAAAATTATTACCGTAACCAGTTGGTGTTGGATTTAACCAATCCCAAAGTTCAGGATTTTGTTTACAATGTGGTGGATGAAATAATGACCAAAAATCCAAGCATCGCGTTCATTAAATGGGATTGTAACCGCATGATGACCAATACTTATTCGCCATATATGAAGGACAAACAGTCGCATGTTCAGATTGAATATGTGCGCAGTTTTTACAATGTCATGGAGCGTTTGCGGAAAAAATATACTGATCTGCCAATTATGCTTTGTTCGGGTGGCGGTGGTCGTACCGATTATGGCGCGCTGAAATACTTTACCGAATTCTGGCCAAGCGACAATACCGATGCGGTTGAGCGGGTTTACATTCAGTGGGGATATTCGTATTTCTTCCCGAGCATTACTTCGTGCAATCACATTACCACCATGGGCAAACAATCGCTGAAATACAGGACCGATGTGGCCATGATGGGAAAAATGGGATACGATATCCGTGTAAACGAAATGACTGCTGAGGAATTGGAGTTCAGTAAAAAGGCAGTACAAAATTACAATCGCCTGAAAGAGCTAATCTGGAGCGGGGATATGTACCGTTTGGTTTCGCCCTACGAGCACGAAAGGGCTGTTTTGATGTATGCCAGTCAGGATAAAACAAAAGCATTGCTTTTCTCCTACGCCTTGCATCCGCGTGCATTTAATCAGTTTAGTCCGGTTCGTTTGGCTGGTTTGGATGCTGCCAAAACATACAAAGTGCAGGAAATTAACAAGATGAAAGGTGTATGGAGCTCATTCTCTTCGGATGGGAAAACCTTTTCAGGCGATTACCTGATGAAAGTTGGTTTGTCGCTGCCAAACAACAACGAACTTACAAGCGCTGTGATTGAAATAATTGAGGTGAAATAGTTTATTTCGAAGTTTACTCAGCAGGTGACTTAAAGTCACCTGCTGAGTTTAGCAACAGGAAATTTGTATGCTTTTTATATTAAACATCGTTTCAAATTTCGTAGTTTTGTTTTACCATAAAAAAATCAATCAGCTATGAAAAACACCTATCTAATTGTCTGTATTTTTGTTATTTGTTTATTGTCTTTATCATCCTGTAACGATGATGATAGTCCCGAAATCCTCACAAAATCGAAATTGTCGGGATTTATTCAGAAAGGTCCATTCTTAAATGGTACCTCCATTTCAGTTTCAGAACTTAAAACTGATTTGTCACAAACGGGAAAATCTTTTAATTCTCAAATCAAAGACAATCAGGGAACTTTTGAGCTTTCCAATGTTCAATTATCGTCACCTTTTGTGGAGTTAAAAGCCGACGGATTTTACTTCAATGAAGTAACCGGCGAAACCTCAAAGTCGCAAATCACCCTTCTTGCCTTGGCTGATGTTTCCAGTAAAAGTAATTTAAACGTGAATGTTTTGTCAACTTTGGAAAAAGCCCGGGTAGAGAATCTTGTTGCCGGTGGACTTTCTTTTGCGGATGCCAAGAAAAAAGCGATGGAAGAAATTTTGGCCATTTTCAGTTTGAGCAAAAACGATATTCAAAGTTCTGAATTGTTGGATATTAACAAAAGTGGAGACGATAATGCCATTTTGCTGGCCATTTCCTCCATTTTGCAAGGTTTTCGCACAGAGGCCGAATTGTCCGAGCTTTTGGCAAACCTGAGTGCAGATATTAGTGCAGACGGAAAACTGAATAATGCAGTTCTGGGAACTTCATTGATCAGTCACGCAAAAATATTGAACCCGTTGAAAATAAGGGAAAACCTTGAAAAAAGGTATCAGGAAATTGGAACAACCGCTCAGGTTCCTGAATTTGAAAAATACATTGCTTCGTTTGTGAATAATTCAACATTTAATGCAGTCAGTTTATTTTCTTATCCGAAAACTGTGGATGATGGTTTAAATATACTGAATGATGAAAATTTAGTTTTTCCTTCAGGACTTGGTGGACCTCCACCCAGTGTTACTCCATATTCATATCTTTCAGTAACTACAATTAAAGGTCTAAGCCTAAAGATAAAACTGGAGTATGTTGGGGGAGGTGATTCAATTTCCGGTTATTGGGGCTATAATCCCAGCAGCAATATCAATTGGAAAGTTAGTGATTATAATTTTGTCAAGAATTCCCAAATTTTTGAGGTGGTTGAAAGTGGTAAAGCCTGTAATTTAAGGATGGTATTTATGGTTGGCAATGGTGTCAAAATCCGTATAAGCTATTTTGAAAACAATGATTTGGTGGCTAGCAGAACAAGAATTATTACTGTAAATTGAGAATACTCAGCAGGTGACTTCTTAACTCAGCAGGTGACTCTGAGTCACCTGCTGAGTTAACCCAATTACCTCTCCGTCATTAATTGTCTTGCTTCCTGCTGTAAAATCGCAGGTAAATGAATGTGTCGGCGGCCAATGCTGATCAGCCATTTGCCGATTTCTTCAGTTCGGAGGGTGTATAAAACTTCGCGTAAATCGTCAATGTTTTCAGTGGTCAGGTCGCTTTCGCGTACGTTTCGCAATTCGTCCAGTTCTTCATCATCGAAATACGTAATTATTTCCTCATTAAACTCTGACTCGTCGAATTCGCAAATTTCATGTGCTCCGCAGCAATCAGAGGCTATCTGCCGGGGTGCTTCTTCAGGTTCGCCTCCGGTAATATTTGTCTGTTCTTTTTTCCTGAACCAGACAACAACCAGAGTGACAACAGCTATAATGATAATTCCTAAAATGTAGTACATGGGTGCAAAAGTAAAAAAATAGAATCAATCAGAAATAACCCAATATTATCTGATTTTGTTTAACTCTTTTTCTATCAGCGTGTAAGTTGCTGATGAAACCGGAACCAATGGTAACCGAACCTGATTTTTAGCCGTTCCCAACGTTTCCATCAAGGCTTTTACTCCGCCCGGATTTCCTTCCCTGAAAATCAGTTTCAGCATTTCGGCCATCTGCAAATGAAGCAGGCTTGCAAGTGCAATATTTCCTGAAAGTGATGCATGAGTCAGTTGACTTAATTTTTCGGGCAAAGCATTGGCTATAACAGAAATAACTCCAATGGAACCCATCGTTACCGAAGGCAACGTCAAACTATCATCACCCGAAATAACTTTGAAATAGTCGGGTGCATTGGCAATTATTTTTGCGAATTGACCCAAGTCGCCCGAAGCCTCTTTAACAGCAACTACTTTATCCGAAAGATGTGCAATGCGAATGGTAGTGTCGGCATCCATATTTACGCCGGTACGACCGGGAACATTGTAGAGTATAACTGGAATTGGGCAGGCTTCAACCACCATTTTAAAATGCTGAAAAAGGCCTTCCTGTGTGGGTTTGTTGTAATATGGAGTTACCGAAAGAATGGCATCAATACCTTTAAAATCGGTATTTTTTATGGACTCAACCAGACTCATTGTATTGTTGCTGCCCATTCCGACGACAATTTTCAGGCGTCCGGCATTTTTTTCGATCACAAAACGTACGATTTCTTTTTTCTCAATTTCCGAAAGGGCAGGGGTTTCAGCAGTGGTTCCGAGCACTACCAAATAATCAATTCCTCCTGAAATCTGAGCTTCAACTAATATCTCCAATGCGCTGTAATCAATGCCTTTATCTTCATTAAAAGGAGTGACCAAAGCAACTCCGGCTCCTGTAAATGCGTGTGTCATTCTAAAGTCGTTTTGTTAATTCTTTTTAAATAGTACAAAATCTGTTCGGCCAACTGGCTTGCTTCGGGTTTTTCCTGAAATTCAATATTCAAATCAAAATTATTCTGAAAATTGCCTGCATATCCAATTTTAAAAGAGGCTACAGACAAAGCTGTCAAATAAACTATGGGCAGGTGCTTTTGTCCTGTTAAATCAATCAAGATGTCAAATTTCTGTTCAATAAAATCATCGGCCAGCGCTGTTTTTGGAATCTCGCTCCAGGTAGTTTGTTTTTTCGTAAAGCCGTTGATTCCTTCAGGAATAACTGCCTTTTTACGAGCAAAATAGCACAAACCAACCGTTTTTATGCCCGCAGTTGTGAGTTCTTTTTCAATCAGGTCGAATGATTCTTTCTCATCAATTTCCCAAAGTATTCCGGCAGATGTTGCCGTATCTAAATTGAATACCTTTTTTTCTCTGGAAATAGAAGCCAGTTGGGAACTCAGTAACTTGGTTGCAATTTTAAATTTTAATCCCATAATTTTGTGCAAAAATAACAATTCGTTTGTTTTACGCTGTTTGAAATTGCTAAAAGTTTTAGATTGATACTAAAAAGCACGATAATTTAATAATCTGTCACTTTTAGTCGATCATCTTCAGAAAATCATCCTCAGAAATAATCGGGATATTCAGCTTTTCGGCTTTCTCCAATTTGCTTGGCCCGATGTTACTTCCGGCCAGCAAATAATTGGTATTCTTTGATATAGAACTTACATTTTTTCCTCCGTTCTGTTCAATCATTTTCTTCAGATCGTCGCGTGAGTTTTTTTCGAAAGTTCCTGAAATAATAATTGAAAGCCCATTTAGTTTTTCCGACCGGTTGGCAATACTTGCTTCGTCCAGTTTCATCTGAAGTCCTTTTTCTTTTAAGCGCTCCAGCAATTGAATGTGTTGCGGATTTGAAAAATAGAGGCGTACACTTTCGGCAATCCTGCCGCCAATTTCGTCAATGGCAGTTAACTCTTCCAGACTTGCATTTTCAAGTCTTTCAATTGTAATCAACCGATGCGCAAGAATTTTAGCGACTGTTTCTCCAACAAAACGAATTCCAAGTGCGAATAGTACTTTCTCGAACGGAACATTGTGCGATTCGTCAAGACTTTTAAGTATTCGTTCAGCAGATTTATCGCCCAGCCGTTCCAATTTGCTGATTTGCTCTTTCTGCAAATCGTACAGGTCGGCAATATTCCTGATTAGGCCCTCATTGTACAGTAAATCAATAGTTTCAGCCCCAAGTCCATCAATATTCATTGCTTTACGGCCAATGAAATGTTCGATTTTCCCTTTGATTTGTGGCGGACAACCATCCTCATTCGGGCAATAAAAGGCAGCTTCTCCTTCCTTTCGAATCAAATCTGTTTTACATTCAGGACAAATTTTTATAAAATCGACTTTGGGGAACATTGGGTGTCGCAATGACTGATCGACACCAATTATTTTCGGAATTATTTCGCCGCCTTTTTCAACAAAAACAGTATCGCCCAAATGCAGATCAAGGTTTTTGATGATGTCGGCATTGTGCAGAGTTGCACGTTTTACAGTCGTACCAGCCAATTGAACCGGATCAAGATTGGCAACCGGAGTAACAGCTCCTGTCCGTCCAACCTGATAGGAAACTGATCGCAGAATGGTGCTTAACTGCTCAGCTTTGTATTTGTAGGCAATTGCCCAGCGCGGTGATTTGGCTGTTGATCCGAGGTACTGTTGCAAACTCAGTGAATTTACTTTGATCACGATGCCATCGGTTGCCACAGGTAACTCAAACCGTTTCTGGTTCCATTTCCTGATGAAAGCGATTACTTCGTCAATATTCGCGCATTTTGTTGCATCCGGAGAAATTTTAAAGCCCCATTCTTTGGCAGCCAGCATATTTTCAAAATGGCCATCGGAAGGCAGGTTTTCGCCCAGTAAATAGTAAAAATAGGCGTCGAGTTTTCGTTCGGCAACCACCGACGATTTTTGGGATTTCAAGGTTCCTGAAGCAGCGTTCCGGACATTGGCAAACGCTTGTTCTCCTTCTTCGGCCCGCTCTTCGTTGATTCGTTCGAACTCCGTAAAAGGCAATAGAATTTCGCCACGGATTTCAAATTCAGGAGGATAACCAGTTCCTTTTAGTTTTAGCGGAATGGTTCTGATCGTGCGTGCATTGGCAGTCACATCATCGCCAAAAGTGCCGTCGCCACGGGTGATCGCTTTGTCGAGCATCCCGTTTTTATAGCGCAAACTGATGGAAGTGCCGTCGTATTTCAGTTCGCAAACGTATTCAAATGCCTGATCGGTTTGTTTTCTGATTTTCTGGTCGAAGTCGCGCAGTTCTTCTTCCGAATATGAATTGGACAACGAAAGCATTGGATATTGGTGCCTGACCTGGCCAAATTCCTTGTTCAAATCGCTTCCAACACGCTGGGTGGGGGAGTTCGGATCGAAAAATTCGGGATTTTCAGCTTCCAGCGTTTCAAGTTCTTTCAGGAGCATATCAAATTCCTGATCACCGATAACCGGCTGCGATAAAATATAATAACGATGATTGTGGTCTTCGAGAATCGAACGCAATTCAGTAATTCTCTTCAGGATATTTTCGTTGTCCATTTTGATAAAAATTTCCTCTAAAATAGGAAAAAGTAGAGAACCAAAGGTGTTTTTTCAATCTGCTGCAAAAAGAAACTGTGTTTTCCGGACAATAAAAAACTGTCTTTCAAACTGATATGACCTCTGAATTGAGGTTCAGTCTGAAAGACAGTTTATAAGGAAATAGCTAAAAAATTAATTTTTCTCTAATTTTTTCTGAAGCAGATAAGAAACTACCAATCCGATTCCGCCGAAGAGAAAGATCATTGAAAAATAAGCGGCTTCTTCATTCATACCCGATTGGGTAAGTAAATAGCCGGAGAGAATGCCAAGAGCAACTCCAATAAAGAAAAGTCCAAGTTTAAAACTTCCAAATCCGTTGCCGGCAGTTGATTTTGTTTTGAACAGTTCGGGACTGGCTCCTTTTTCAATTAAAGCCAACCGTTCTTTATTTCGTGTTGTTAGAAAGACATACAGTGATGCGAAAACCACTGCGAAAAAACCTAAGGGGATTAAAATTTCTACTTGCATGATATTCAATTTTAAGTGTTTAAATGTTTAATTGTTTTCGTTCCTGCTGCTATGACGCAAGTGTTTCTTCGCGGTTACAAATAAATTTGAAATTTTATTTTGAAATTTTATTTTCGAATTTGTAACCGGGTCGTAAAATGTTCGTCTATTGTAAACAGATGGATAAAACCGAAGACATATTTTATATTGAGGCAGTTAGAAAGGGAAATGTTGCTGCATTTGCTGTTCTGGTTGAACGATACCAAAACATGGTGTATTCATTGGCATTGAAATTACTGAAAAAGCCTGAAGATGCTGAAGAAATGGCTCAGGACACCTTCGTGAAAGCCTATCAAAAGCTGAATACTTATGAAGGAAAATCGAAGTTTTCGACCTGGCTGTACAGCATCACTTATAATGCGTGTATTTCGGAATTGAGAAAGCGCCGGATTGAATTTAAATCGCTCGACGATCGTCAGATATCGGATCAGGATGAGCAGAAAATGCACGATTATTACAGGGAAACAAAAAAGGAAGATCAGGAAAAATACCTTAACCTTGCGCTTTCGAAATTGTCTGAAGACGATCAGGTTTTGGTAACACTTTATTATTACGAAAGTCAGTCGATGGATGAAATAAGTGCAATTACCGGACTTACTGTCACTAATATAAAAGTAAAAATTCACCGGGCACGAAAACGGATGTATTCGCTCTTACACGAAATGCTGAAAGAAGAAGTTTATTCGCTTTTATAGCATGGGGCATGGAGCAAGGGGCGTGGAGTAAGAAACTTGAAACTTGAAACTTTAAAGATATGAACAAGTTAGATAAACAATTCGAACAAATGATGAAGGGAATCAGCATAGATTCGCCTTCTCAAGGTTTTTCACTGAAAGTGATGGAACGCATTCGGGCCGAAGCGGTGGTTCAGCAACACTCGTTGGTGAAAGATTACCAGCCGGTTATCAGCAAGCGAACCTGGATCATTATGGTTGCAGCTTTTATTTTCCTGATGGTGTATATTACGGTTTCGAGCCCTGAAACAACTCAGGTAAAAGAGCCGGGGTTTTGGTCAGCCATTTCCGGATCATTGCAGAAAATAAATACAAGCGGAGCTTCAAATATTTGGCAATCGGCAACTGGATTATTTGCCTCAATCCCAACGATGGCTTATCTGATTCTGACAGCATCTCTCGCATTGTGGACTTTGGATTCATTTCTGTCCCGGTTCAGGCATTCTGCTTCTGAAGTTCAGATTGGCTAAACAGTTGTCAGGGAGCAAGACGATGAATTATCCAGTTTTGTCCTTCCTTGCAGAATTCAATCCTGTCGTGAAGCCGGTTTGATCGCCCTTGCCAGAATTCAAAATATTCAGAACGAATAAGGTAACCACCCCAATGAGGTGGTTTATTTATTTCACGGGTTTCAAAATATTGCCTGAAATGAGTGTAGTTTTCATCGAGAATGTTTCGGTTTTCAATGATTTCGCTTTGTGGCGATGCCCAGGCACCCAACTGGCTTTCCAACGGCCTTGACAGGAAATATGATTCAGAATCCTCTTCGCTGATTTTTTCAGCTTTGCCCTTAATCCGAACCTGCCTTTCCAGTTCAGGCCAAAAGAATGCAACCGAAACATGTTGTTTGACTGTTATTTGCTGTCCCTTTTTGCTGTTGTAATTGGTGAAAAAGACCAACCCTTCAGGAGTCAGCTCTTTTAAAAGTACGACCCTGGAATCGGGATTTCCTTCCCGATCAATAGTCGATAAAACCATGGCTGTTGGATCAGCTTTCTGGCCAGCAATGGCATCATTCAGCCATAAACCTAACTGCTGAAGTGGATTATTATTTACTGATTCTTCAGTCAGTTCAAATTTCTGATAATTGGTACGGATATCGCGCAACATGTTTAAATCGTTTTGTTTTTCAGTTAAACAAGCTTTGAGCCGTTTTGTTAGCTGGCGACTTGATTCTTATGCCATCAGATCCGCTTTGTAGCCTGCATTTTTCAGTGTTTCAACAATCACATCAGCATCGAGTCCGGAAGTTTCAACAGTTAATACTTTCAGCGGATTTGAAGTATCGACACTCCATTTCACAATACCTTTTAACTGATCCAGGTAAGGAGTTACCGTGGCAATACATCCGCCACAATTTACATTGGTTTTAAATTTTAACGTTTCCATTTTGAATTGTATTAATGATTAATTGTCAAGTTTTTTGAATTTCAGTCGAAGGCTGTTGCTTACCACCGATACCGAACTTAAGGCCATAGCCGCTCCGGCAATCATCGGGTTGAGCATAAAACCCCAAATGGGGAATAAAATTCCGGCAGCAACAGGAATACCGATCAGGTTGTAAATAAAAGCCCAGAACAAATTCTGATGAATCGTTTGAACTGTCAGTTTTGATAGTCGTATTGCTTTCGAAATAAGCTGAAGATCGGAGGAGATGATCGTCATTTTGGCAACATCCATCGCAATGTCGGAGCCTTTTCCCATGGCGATGCTCACGTCAGCCTGAGCAAGTGCGTGCGAATCGTTGATGCCATCGCCAACCATCGCCACCACTTTCCCTTGCTTCTGTAATTCCTGAATAAAGTCTGCCTTGTCCGAGGGCATTACTTCAGCTTTAAAGTTTTTAAGACCAACTTTTTGTGCCACCGCTTTTGCAGTTTGTACATTGTCTCCTGTAAGCATATAAACCTCAATGCCTTGATTTTGAAGGTCAGCAATGGCTTTTGCCGAGGTTTCCTTGATTTTATCGGCGATCGCTATTATTGCCAGCAATTCAGTATCGCGTGAAAAACACACCACTGTTTTCGCATCATTCTGCCAGGTTTTAATTTTTGCTGAACTTTCTTCCGGAAGAATTACCAGATGATCGGCCAACAGGTTTTGATTTCCCACCAAATAAACATGTTCACCAAAATTGGCTACAACTCCTTTGCCTGTAATACTCTCAAATTTGTTAAGGGTAATTTTTTTGCCTGAAATAGTTTTCAAAGAAGCAGTTACAGCCTCGGCCAATGGATGTTCCGATTGCGATTCGATGGCAAAAAGAATTTGTTCCAGTTCTGTTTTTTCATCACTGGAAACATTCCATTCGATATCGGTTACAGCCGGTTTGCCTTCGGTAATGGTACCGGTTTTATCGAGAACAATCGCGTTCACCTTGTGCGCCAGTTCAAGGCTTTCGGCATCTTTAATCAGGATTCCGTTTTCGGCGCCTTTGCCCATGCCAACCATAATGGCAGTTGGTGTTGCAAGTCCAAGCGCACACGGGCAGGCAATAACCAGCACCGAAACCATCGCCAACAATGCTTGCGTTATGGCATCTTCACCGCCTAAAATCATCCAGGTTACAAAGGTTATTAATGAAATCGCCATGACCACCGGAACAAATATTCCGGCGACTTTATCTACCAGTTTTTGCACCGGAGGTTTGCTCCCCTGCGCCTGCTGAACCATTTTAATGATCTGGGCCAAAATGGTTTCGCCGCCCACCTTTTGAGCTACAAAAGCAAAACTTCCTTTTTGGTTGATGGTTCCGGCAAAAACCTTTCCGCCCTTTTCTTTTTCAACCGGAAGTGATTCGCCGGTTATGGTGCTTTCGTCGATGAACGATGAACCTGAAATAATTTCGCCGTCCACAGGGATTTTATCGCCGGGTTTAACCCGAATTTTATCGCCAATAACGACCTGCGAAATCGGTATTTCCATTTCCTGACCATTCTCCCGAATCAGATTGACGGTATTCGGTTGTAATCCGATCAGCTTTTTTATGGCCGATGAAGTGTTTGATTTTGCCCGTTCTTCGAGCACTTTGCCCAACAGAATGAAGGCGATTATAACGGCAGATGCCTCGAAATATACGTGGGCATGTTGGCCGCGCTCGTGCCAGAATTCAGGAAAAATTGTACTGAAGGTGCTGAACAACCAGGCGATTCCGGTACTTAAAGCAACCAGCGTATCCATGTTTGCCTTTCCATGTCTGGCCTGATTAAAAGCATTGATGAAAAAACTCCTGCCAAACCAGCCGATTACCGGAGTTGCCAGCACGAACATGATCCAGTTGGCATACCGGATATCCATCAGGAACATGGCAATTACCACCACCGGAAATGCCAGGATGGTTGCCCAAAGTGTATTGGTTTTGAGTTTTTTGAAATGTGCCTGCTGAATTTCTTCCTGATGGTCATGGCCTTCTTCTTCAATCAGTAAGTCGTAACCAATTGACTGAATGGCCGATTTGAAATCGCTGACAGAGGCTTTTCCGGGCGTGTATTCTACCCATGCCGAAGAGTTTGCGTAGTTAACGGAAGCATCGAGCACTCCTTTCTGAGCTTTAAGCATACTTTCGACGCTGATAGCGCATGATGCACAGCTCAATCCTGTAACCGGGAGGTTCTTTTTTACTGTAGTTTCCATGTCTTTATTTTTTCATCAAAGATAAAGTCCAGAAACCGGGTGCGTTTTACAATATTCCCGTAAGTATTTATAAGATTTTCAGGTTATACCTAGATGGATTTTAATTTGATCAATCAACCTATATGGTATAATGCCGATGGATAGAAATGTTAGACCAATTGAGTTTGCGATAATTGGTCTTTTACATTTCTCCAATCGGTATTATACTTCGTCCAAAGGTTTTCGCTTGTTTTCTTTTACCTGTTTGAAATGACTGGGCGTTAATCCGGTCACTTTTTTAAACTGGTTCGATAAATAAGCCACATTGCTGTATCCCATTTGGTATGCAATTTCACTCAGGGTAAGTTCGTCATACACCAGCAATTCTTTCACCCGTTCTATTTTCTGGAGGATGATGTATTTTTCGATGGTAGTACCTTCAATTTCTGAAAAAAGCCCGCTTAAATAAGCGTAATCCCGGTTCAGGTGGGATTCGATGTATTCGCTGTAGTTTATTTTCAGGTCTTCGTTGCTATGATGAATGGATTGAACAACGGTATTTTTGATTTTTTCAATTATCCGGCTTTTGGTATCGTCAATCAACTCGAAACCATAACTTACAAGCGAATCTCTGAGTTTTTCCAGATCTTCGTCCATCATTGGGTTTGCGGTTTCCACATTGCCCAGCGAAATTCGGATTGGCGGATATCCCAAACTTTCGAATATCTGCTGCACCGCCATGATACAGCGGTTGCAAACCATATTTTTGATGTAGAAATTCATAGTTGTGATCTTTATCCACCGAGACAAGTTTCATATTGCAGTCCGGGCAGTACCCGGGCTTGTGATACACTTTGTTGCCCTCGCATTTTATTTTGCATTGATAACTGTTTTCAACTTGAAAACTATTTTCCGGATGATTGTTTCCGGTATCCACATGGAAGGAATCCATTTGTGATGGTATTGCCTTCGCGTTCGTTCTGATTAAAATCACTTGCTTTCATGTTTTCTGTTTTAAGGTGAAAGATTCAATTTCAAAGACGATAAAGGTGATTACCCTGCCCACAAAAAGTTTTACACAATTTTGGAAAAAACTTACATGAATCCCACATTTTAGGGGGCTGCGTCGTGTTCGCAGCAGTCACAGCTTTTCCCTTTCGCTTTTTCAAAAGCCTCTTTACCTTCCGAAAATGAGAAGTAAATCAATCCTGCTGCTCCAATAACATCGGCATAAGCAAAACCAGTTAATTCATAGATCAGACTTGAGACCAGCAATACAACCGACATATATACGCAAACTTTGGTGCAATTGGCATCGGAAATAATGGGGTCGGAGTGCAGCTTTTTGCCTGTCGTTTTTTTTGCATTCATCAGCCAAACCATTACGGCAATAGATATCAATGAAATGATAACACCCCAAAAGGTTGTTTCAGGCTTGTGATTGTTTACGATTGATAAAACGATACCCACCAGCAACCCGGCAGAAAGCAGATAAAACGCCGTCCCTGTTACTTTTAAAGCGTTCATTTCAAACTCACTTTTCTGACTTGCCGGATTTTGCCTGATTCGCCGTATCATAATGGCAATGCCGATGCCCGACATTACTTCGATAAAACTGTCAACACCAAATCCAAACAAGGCAAGGGTTTCATCTTCATAGCCCAATAACATTGACACAATACCTTCGACCAGGTTATAAAAAATGGTGAACAAGCTCAACAAATAAGCCTTCCGATATAGTTTTTCTTCTGAAAGTTCCATTTCCGGGAATTAAATATTATGATTTTTCGTATAAGCAACCCTTCGGAAAGGTTGAAGGATCTACTTAGCTGGTGAGCTCAAAGTCGCCCGCAGAGTAAAATCAAACCAAACCAAATGATTCAACCCCATCATGCAATGATTCAATAACCCGTTCTAGTTTTACTTTGATTTCGGCGGCAATTTTGGCAAGGTCTGCGTTTTCAATGGCCATCATGGAGGCAATAGGATCAACAGCAGCCACTTCAATCACATTTTTTTTCACTTCCTGAACTACCACATTGCATGGTAGCATCGTGCCAATTTTGTCTTCGAGCTGCAGCGCTTTGAATGCGTATGCTGCGTTGCACGCTCCAATAATTGTATATCTGCGGAAATCAACATCCAGTTTTTCTTTCAGTTTTTCGTGCAAATTGATCTCCGACAATACACCAAAACCTTCAATCTCCAGTGATTCTTTTACGCGATCGACAGCCTGCTCAAAGGTTGCGTCAATTTTTTTTCTGATGTAATACTTCATTGTTTTAAGTTTTAAATGATGAGTTGTTTTGACTGTTTACGATATTTTCAGGCTCCTTATCTGATCTCCTATTCCTTTGAACACATCTAAGTGCCTCCTTGTTTTTATTTCCGTAATATTTCATTTCCAAAACATTCAATATCATCTTGCAGGTTACAATTATTCAGATCATTTTCCAATACTGATAGAATTTGCGTTGACCAGGGGAATTGAAAATATACAGGAAAGTCTGGAAGCCAACCCGGAGGATGAAGAAGAAGCTGAAGAAAAAATTAAGAAAGCCCGGTGAGAAAAGGAATTAATTCTAATTTGACAAAATGAGATTAGAGAACAAGGACATGTTAAATCGCTAATCTTTAATCGTTAATCGTTAATCTTTTCTCTTTTCAATCGTTAATCTTCAATCGTTAATCGTTAATCGTTAATCGTTAATCTTTTCTCTTTTCAATCGTTAATCGTTAATCTTCAATCGTTAATCGTTAATCGTTAATCGTTAATCTTTTCTCTTTAATTTGCTCATCAGGTAATGTCTAATATTTTTCTCGTTCTGCTGTACACTGGTTTCATTGCTTTCTACCATCACAATCTTGATCGTTACAGCATAATCTTTTGGTTTGATTTCAGCTCCATACTTTAAGGCATAGGCTTTTGAAAATTCTGCTCCGAAATACAGGATATTGGCTGAATAGAAAATCCAGAGCAACAGAATGATCAGTGAACCTGCTGAACCATAGGTACTTTCGATATCGCTGGTATTGAGGTAAAAGGTGATACAAAATTTTCCGATCATAAAGAGCACCGAAGCAAACAATGCTCCAGCCGTCACATCTTTCCACTGAAGCACTGCATCGGGCAGCACCTTATAAATAAAGGCAAACAAAGAGGCAACCACCAGCAAGGTCAGTACAAGGTTTACCATATAGACCACAACAAATAAGACCGATGACAGCCAAAAAACTATTGCTGCTGATGGAGGCATTTTTGATGAGTTCCTGAATCTGTATGGCAGCCCCATCGCCAATAAGGCCGCTAATTTGGTCGTGAATGGTTCCTTCGATGGCCCGGCGCCCCCAGAACAGGCTGGAAATATAAATAATAACAAGCATCATGGGGCCAATGGTGAATATGGTAAAATAGCTTAGTGAAGCGCTTAGCTTAATTATTCGGTGTTGGAGAAAACCCTCGCCGGCGACCTCCAATATTTGCCATAAGTCCTTTATTTTAACCATCGAATAAATTAAATTATTTTACTCCCAAACTTCAAATATAACCATTTATACTAAACCTTTCAATCGAATAAATTTTGACTTTCCTTTGCAAGTATGCAGCGGAGCCTGGTATTCAGGATTTTAAACATTTTCCCAAACTCATTTTCTGTATAAACAACACTCCGGAAGCGCTTTGTAAACATTGTCTGAAGCTTTGAATTTCTCTGTATCATGACCAACTGCAGCAATGGCTTTCTGAATGGCATCAGAATTTGTTTTGATCTCGTCGAACTGAACATGCAATAGTTGCTTTTCTGCGCTCCATTCAGCACTTTTTACTCCTGAAACTGTTTTTGCTGCGGTTTCAATCCGGTCTTTGCACATCTCGCATTCTCCGGAAACCTTGACCGATTGATGTTTACTCAGCGGGTGACTCAAAGTCACCCGCTGAGTATCACCGTGTTGGTCGTTACTCCGGGCGCGACTTTGAGTCGCACTCGGAGTCAAATCAACAGATTCAGCCGGGTTCATCATACTTGTTTTACCAGCGAGTTGGGCCGCGGCGTCAACACTGAAGGTTCCGTTGGTCACAATTTCCTCTCCTTCGGCCAATCCATCCATCACCACGTAGGTGTCTTTCATTGAGCTACCAAGTGTAATCTCCCGCATTTTGAAGGTTGGATGGTCGGCACCGGGCAACTTTACGTAAACTACCGAACGCGTTCCAGTCCACAAAACGGCCGATTGCGGTATGATCAACTGGTCGCCTGAACCGGTCTGTTGCGACTTAACAATCCCGTTCACAAACATTTCAGGCTTAAATTGCATGCCCGTATTTGGAACTTCAACACGCACTTTTGTGATTCGGGAGGAGGCATCAACCACCGGATCGATAAAAGTGATTTTTCCATTGAAGGTTTTTCCGGGAATGGCCTGTACAGTAAATTCCAGATTCTGACCCCTTGAAATCCACGACAAATCCGATTCATAGGCATCAAAAAGCGCCCAAACCCACGACAAATCTGCCATTTCGAAAAGTACATCGCCAGTGGATACATAATCGCCGGTATTTACTTTTCGGTTGGCCACAATACCTGATGTGGTGGCAAATACGTCAAACACAGTTTTCGCTTTACCCGATTTTTCTATTTCTGCAATTTGCTGATCACTCAGTTTCCACAAACGGAGCTTTTCGCGCGCCGCATCAAGCATTGCGGGATATTTATCCGCCATTTCCATTGCCTGGAGTAACTCGTTTTGAGCGGTAAGCAATTCAGGCGAATAGACTTTGGCAATCAGTTGTCCCTTTTTTACGCTTTCGCCGGTAACGTTCACCAGCAATTGCTCAATACGACCCGGAATATGGGCGGTTTGCGTCCTCAGCAAACGTTCGTCGGCCTGAATTTTACCAAACAGGCGCACTTCTTTTGAAACATTTCCGCGGGTGACAACCGATGTTTGAACTTCGGCGAGTTTCATGGCCGATTCGCTCATTTCAATGGCCTGATCATCCATTACTGCATCCGATTTGAGCAATGGAATTAAATCCATCCCACAAATCGGGCAGTCACCCGGCTCGTCTTTCCTGATTTGCGGGTGCATGGAGCAGGTCCAGATATCGTGCCATTCAGCGGCATGATCGTGTATTTCAGCCAGTGTTCCCGTCTTTTCGGGAGCAGAATTATGGAAGAAAATCCATCCCAGAAGCAGGCCGGAAGCAATCAGGAAACCACCTTTTAGGTATTTGTTTGAAAATATATCGATTTTATTCATTTTGATTTTATTAATGTGTATCTGTTTAATTTACCTGAACAATTGAATATCGAAGCGATATCCTTTGCCGCCCCGATGAATCGGGACGGCAAAGGATAACCTGGTTACACAATCGGAAATCCATATTTTATTAATAATTGACCGTATTCATGAGTTTCTCTGCCTTTGCCACCGCCGTATTGTAATCGGCAACCGCTTCGATGTGCTTTAATCCGTATTCCAAAACTTTGTACTGAATGCGCAAAATTTCTTCAAAATCGGTTCCGGTTGAAGTAAAGCCTGCCAGTAAAAGGTTGGCTGTTCTGTTGGCCAGATCGGCCTGTTCCTTGTAAAGTTCCACGCGCCGTTCGGCATCGCTGTAGTTCTGCACCAATTGTCGGTACTCAAGCAACAGCATGTTCTTCATTTCGTCCGATTTTAGCATGGTTGACTCCTCTAAATGCATGGCTTCCTTTTGCATGGCCGTGTATTTCTTCCGGTAAATGGGAATGGTGAAATTCAGCATGGGCATCACCATATCGCTTCCGTTCATCATCGACATATTGTCGGCCTGCTTCTGAATAACCATGTAATTCAGGCCAACTCCCAACATTGGCAAACCCATTTTACGCGCTTTATCAGCCATAGCCGAATACGATTGTCCTTCGGCATCGAGCATGGCCAGCATGGGATTGTTGCTCAAAATACTGTCAGCCAACACCAATGCCGATACTGAAAGTGTTTCCATTTTCAGCGTATCAGGAATTTCAATTTCAATATTTTGATCACGGTTCAGCAACGAATTAAAATTGGCTTCCTCGGTTTTTAGCTGATCTTTCAGCAACGACAACTGGTTTTTCTGATCGAGTATTTCCATCCTGACCCGCAGTACATCAGCCAATCCGGTTGGTTTGGAACCCATTCCACCGGAAGTACCTGAAGACATAGCTGATTGCGGTTGCCCTGAAGCTGCCTGTTTACTGTTCATGCCACCCATTCCTCCGGAATTGGCAGATGCGGAAGTAGTACCCTGCATTCCGGAACCTGAAGAAGAACCCGAAGAACTTCCGGCAGGTGACTGAAACTTAACCAGCGCCAGTTTTTCAATCGATTCTAACAAGGCAATGTTCTGGTTGATAAGCAAAATTCCGCGTTTGTATTTTGCCAACTGGTACCAGCTTGCTTTTACATTGTAAAAAAGTCCTGCTTTGCTTTCCTGAAACAAGGAGAATTGAGCCTTTGCCATCAGCGAAGCCTCGTCTTTGGCCAGTTTCAAGGTTCCAAACCAGGGAAACATTTGCATCACGCTGACGCTTCCCACCTGATTTCCGTTGAGCAACTCCATCGGCTTCAGGAAAAAATCCAATGAACCCTGTGGATCGGGCAGAGAACCAACCTGCGGAACCTTTTCCAGGGCAGCCAGATATTGGCTAAAGGCCGCCTTCACTCCAGGATTGTTTTTTCCGGCCAATTCTAAATAAACAGCCAGCGAATCCTGCGCATGGGCGGTTCCGGATAAAAGCAATATAAAAAGCGCAATCGAGGTAAATTGTGTCCTCCTAAAAGTCCTGAAAGGACTTAATTTGAATAACCGTCCCGATGGGAAATCGGGACGGATAATAAGGAGTAGAGAGACCAACCCTGAAAGGGTTGAACCCTGTATCCATTTCATATTTAACCCTTTCAGGGTTGTTGATTCGGTGTTTATTTCTTTCCACCGGTTCCACCGGTGGCTATTCAAATTTAACCCTTTCAGGGTAATGAGTCTGTTTTTCAAGGCATGCACCAAACCTGAAACTTGAAACCTGAAACCTGGAACTTTGAACTTTGAACCTGAAACTTTGAACTTGAATCTATTCATGGTCTTCCTCCTCTCCAATACTCAACGATTGAGCTATTGATTTTTTTTGTTCTTTTTTGATTTCACCTTCCCTCCAGAAACATTGCAGTATAGGAACCACGAACATAGTCATGGTTTGGATGATCATACCCCCAAAAGTTGGAATTGCCATCGGGATCATGATATCAGCTCCTTTCCCGGTTGATGAGAGGATGGGCAAAAGAGCGATAATGGCAACCGCCGAAGTCATCATAGCTGGTCGAACCCTTTTACTTCCGGCAATCACAACCGCTTCCCGAACTTCCTCTACTGTTTTTGGATTGCGCTCTTCAAATACCTGATGAATGTATGTTCCCATCAACACACCATCGTCGGTGGCAATACCAAAAAGGGCAATGAAACCGACCCAGACAGCAACACTCAGATTGATCGTATGAATTTGAAACATATCGCGCATTTCGATTCCTGAAATTGAAAAATTCAGGAACCAGGGTTGGCTGTACAACCAGAGCATGATAAAACCTCCCGCAAACGCCACAAATACTCCTGAAAAGTGGATTGAAGACGCGGTAAATGTTTTAAACTGAAAATAGAGTAACATAAATACAGCGATCAAACTGATGGGAATCACGATGGCAAGGCGTTTGGTTGCCCTGATCTGGTTTTCGTAATTTCCGGCGAAAGCATAGCTTACACCAGCCTGCAAAACCAATTCGCCCGATGCAATTTTCTCTTTCAGAAATTTCTGCGCATCTTCCACCACATCCACTTCAGCGCGTCCTTCAACCTTGTCGAATATCACATAACCGTTCAGGAATGTGTTTTCGCTTCGTATCATTTGAGGCCCGCGTGTGTAGGTAATGTCGGCCAGTTCACCAAGCGGCACCTGGACGCCTGTCATGGAAGGAACCAGGATTTTTTTGATCTCTTCGGGGCTTGAACGCAATTCGCGTGCATAACGCACCCTGATCGGGAAGCGTTCGCGTCCTTCAACCGAAGAGGTCAAAGCCATACCACCAACCGCTACCTGCAAAATATCCTGAACATCCTGAACCGTCATTCCGTAGCGGGCAATGGCTGGCCGGTTAAGTTTTATTTCGATGTAGGGAGCGCCAACAGCCCGGTCGTAAAAAACAGAAGGCGCTTTTATCGAAGGAACTTCCTTCAGGAAAGTCTCCAGTTCAATTCCCGCTTTTTCGATGGTTTCCAGATCAGGACCGTACACTTTTAGCCCCATAGGCGCCCGCATACCCGTTGATAACATGACCAGCCGGGTTTCGATGGGCTGTAAGCGGGGAGCGGAAGTCAATCCCGGAATATTGGTCACTTTTACAATTTCGTTCCAGATATCATCCGGCTTTTTAATTTCGGTCCGCCATTGCCTGAAGTTATCGCCATTTTTATCAGGAACAAGTTGCTCTTTGGTCAGCTTTCGATATCCATCGCGCTCGCGGTTGTAAGTCGATCCATCCTGAAGCAGGTAGCTTCCTTCCTTGTCAACCTTAAATTGCATCCGGCGACCGTTTTCGTCCAGTATAAATTCAGGTAAATAGTTGATCGTGTTTTCAAACATCTGCACCGGCGCAGGATCCAGGGCAGAATTGATGCGTCCCCATTTTCCGATAGCAATTTCTACTTCAGGAATGGCAGATAAACGTTTATCGAGAATCTCAACATACTTCCGATTCATTTCGATACCACTATGCGGCATACTTGTAGGCATCAACAGAAACGAACCTTCGTTCAGGGCAGGCATAAATTCTTTGCCCAATCCGGGGAATGTTTTATTGAAACTTTGCCATGTATCTGTTTTCTGAATCCCTTCAGGCATAAAACCAAAAACACGGTGAACTCCCTGCCATGCCAGTATTCCGAGAAAGATGGTCGCAATTGGCAAAGCCAAAAATGTCCACTTGTTGCGCAACGACCATTCCAGAATTGGCACATAGAAATATACGATCAGGGAGAGAAGTACCAGTACCAATGCAATGATTGAGCCTACAAACAGATAGTTGGAGAAATTGCTGATGTGCGCGCCCAGCGGCAACCAGCCAATGGCAAGGTAATATACCGCGAACAAAAGGGTGATGGCGATATTGATCAGGTTAGTGAAATATTTTCGGTTCTCCGGCCAGCGGGAAGCCAACAGATTGTTGATTCCAATTGCAGTAAGCGCCAATGCCGGCCAGATTCCCCAGATGCTAACAATCAGCACGCCTGTAATAATCAATATCCAGTTAAAGACATTTTTGGTTCTTTTGGTGTCTATCCGGAAGTTGAAAAAGTAGTAAGCCAGCGTTGGCAACACGATCATTCCCAACAGATAGGAGGCCAGCAATGCGAAAGTTTTGGTAAAAGCCAGCGGCGTGAAAAGCTTTCCTTCGGCGCCTTCCATTACAAAAACCGGAAGAAAGCTGACCACCGTAGTAGCAAGCGCCACTGTAACCGCGCCCCTGACTTCAGAAGTTGCTTCATAAATCACCTGTACAAGGCGCTTTCCACGGGCATTTTCGTTTTCGGGCATTTCAAGGTGACGGATGATATTTTCCACATCCACTATCCCGATATCCACCATCACACCAATGGCAATTGCAATTCCTGAAAGGGCAACAATGTTGGCATCAACGCCCATCCATTTCATAGCGATGAAGGTCATCAAAACTCCAACGGGCAGTAAAAACGAAACAATGATGGAAGCACGAAGGTTGAAAATCAGTACAATAATAACAATGATGGAGATGAGAATTTCGTGCGACAAGGCAGATTCCAGCGTCCCGATTGTTTCCTGAATCAATCCGGTACGGTCGTAAAACGGAACAACGGTAACCTTCGAAACGGTGCCATCGGCCAGTGTTTTCGACGGAAGCCCGGTTTCAATTTCGGCTATTTTCTTCTTGACATTGTTGATCACTTCCAGCGGATTTGAACCGAACCGGGCAACCACCACAGCACCAACGGCTTCAACGCCATCCTTGTCCAAACCACCGCGGCGGGGAGCAGGGCCAAAGCTGACTTTTGCAACATCGCGAATCCGAACCGGCACATTGTCGCGAACGGTGATGACCGCTTCATTCAGATCGTCAAGACTTTTTACATAGCCCAAACCCCGGATCACATATTCAACTTTGTTTAGTTCGATGGTTTCGGCACCAATGTCCAGATTGCTTTTACTTACTGCCTGCATCACATCCATTACCGAAACGCCAAACGCTTTCAATGCATTTGGATCAACATCGACCTGATATTCTTTTACATAGCCACCAATACTTGCAACTTCTGAAACTCCGCTGGCCGATGACAGTGAATATTTGACGTAGAAGTCCTGAATAGTGCGGAGTTCCTGAGGGTCCCAACCGCCTGTCGGTTTGCCTGTTTTAGGGTCGCGGGCCTCGAGCGTGTACCAGAAAACCTGTCCCAGCGCGGTGGCATCGGGACCAAGCGTAGGTTGAACACCTTGCGGTAAAGTCCCTGAAGGCAGCGAATTGAGTTTTTCCAGAATCCGCGAACGGCTCCAGTAGAACTCGACATCATCGTCAAAAATCAGGTAGATGAACGACATGCCAAACATGGAGGTACTGCGGATGGTTTTCACTCCCGGAATGCCCAGCAATGAACTGCTCAGCGGGTAAGTAATCTGATCCTCAATGTCTTTTGGCGATCGGCCCATCCATTCGGTGGCAACAATTTGTTGGTTGTCGCCAATATCGGGAATGGCATCTACCGGAATCGGATCGCGGGGCAACGCACCTGTATGCCAGTTAAATGGAGCATACACGGTTCCCAACAGAATGAACACGACCAATAACAGCATCGAAATCATCCGGTGTTCCAGAAAATATTTGAGTATTCGGTTTAACATACTTTATGTTTTTAGAACAGATAAGTCATACTTGAAATTAAAAAACATTAGCCAACATAAGTACCATCATTGATGTCATTACAACTGCTCCTCCTATCCATCCAGCTTTAGCCCATGTTTTCTTATGAGTATCTTTGTCCTGCTTTTGCAGGAAATGATCCGGATTACTTTTAAAAACAGACAAACATTGTTCGGTATCAAAATAGTAAGTATTTTCCTGATATTCGTATGTCAAGGAATTTTTTCCGCCAACTTCTTTTCCACATACTTTATCGATTTTCATATCGGAACTATCATGATTGTGACCTTTGTGCATAGATCCAGAGATATGGCCTGGCATCATCATCATACACGAAGAAAATGATACACCCATTGCGATAACTAAAAAAACAATAAAAAACCTTTTCATGATTAATTTATTATGAGTATCCGGTTGTGTACCTAAATAGTTAAATATTGAGCGATTATCCTTTGCCGTTGACTTTAGTCAACGGTTGAAGGGGAAATGTGACACATGGGCTTTAGCCCAATACACTGTGGCTAAAGCCTTTCACCGTGGTCTC
>JAUYMU010000067.1 GCA_030698405.1 Bacteroidota bacterium | reverse complement strand
ATCAACAGGTTTACTATGAAGGAAGAAAACTTGGGAGTGAAAAAGAATTTGCCTTCAAAAATGCCGATATTTTTGCATTTCCAACCTATGAAGATTGTTTTCCATTGGTTTTGTTGGAGGCCATGAGTTTCTCTAAGCCTGCAGTTACTACCTTCGAAGGGGGTATTCAGGATATTGTTGAGGATGGAATCACAGGTTTTTTAGTGACACAAAAAAATGCTGAAGCGTTGTCCGATAAACTGGAAATATTAATTAAAAACACCGAATTACGAAGACAAATGGGTAAATCCGGACGCAGAAAATACAAAGAAGAATTTACACTGAATATATTTGAAAATGAGATGGCGGATATCCTCCAACAAGTAATAAAAAAAAATAGGTATGCTGCAAAAATTCTCCATTCATAATCAACCATTAAGTGTAATTACTGCCTATAAATCTTTAATTACAACAATTAACGCGCATTGCTATAATATCACACAAATTGATAGTCTTTACAATCAGGCTTTATTAAATAGTGATGTTTTGATTCCGGATGGAATCAGTGTTGTTTGGGCAATTCGTTTTTTGAAGGGTGAGAAGCTAAAAAAAATTGCTGGTGCCGATTTATTTTTTTACGAACTGGAACGCTTACAAAAAACCGGGGGTAAATGTTTCTTCCTTGGCAGCACAAACAAGACCTTACGTCAAATCAAAGAAAAAATTAATAGAGAATATCCAAACATAAAGGTTGAAGTCTATTCCCCACCCTACAAAGCTGAGTTTAACAAAGAAGACAATAGGCTTATATTGGAGCATATTAATTCCTTTGAACCTGATGTATTAATGGTTGGAATGACCGCCCCAAAGCAGGAGAAATGGGCTTACCAGCATTACAATCAATTACAGGTAGGTCATATTTGCTGTATTGGCGCAGTTTTTGATTTTTATGCCGGTACAATTAAACGTGCTCCCAAGTGGATAATCAATTTGGGTATGGAATGGTTTTACCGGTTAATTAAAGAACCACGACGAATGTGGCATCGGTATTTGATTGGTAATTATAAATTTATTTGGGCAGTGCTAAAAGAAAAAATAATTGCTAAACCCAGACCTTATATCGTTATTGCGAGTCCGACGAAGGAGGACGAAGCAATCCATTCCAATCACCCGTCATTGTGAAAGAAAACTGGAATCGATTCATCGTCAGATAGCTACCCACCACGCTCCTCGTGGTCGCAATGACGCTGGTCTTAGCGATATTGCGAGGAATGAATCAATTCACTCTTAAGAAAAAATTGTGAGCACGTAAGAAGCAAATCACAACTTGAGACAAAAAAATTACATCAAGAAATAAAAAAATTATGTCCTGATGTAATTTTTTCATGTCTTGATATAATTTATTCAAGACTTGATGAAAGTAAATAGTATGCTGATTGAAAATAATCTGGAACAGGTAGATAGGTAAATTCTATCTCAAAAAAAACAGAAGTTACGGTTTGCAATCAAATTTTATTCTATGAACATGTTTGCAAACATTTGATTTTGAACATTATTAGATTAGCTTTGGCATTTGAAACAAAAAAAAGCCCCGGTGCGGTGGTACGCTCCCGGAGCTGGCAAAGAGCCTGGGAATCTAATTTGCGTAGCTGACGTCAATCATTCGCAATTGTTTTCTGAGCTCTTTTGTTGGTCTGTACTGGATCTTCATCCCAGAGACCATGGCTGGTGTTTGTTCCTCAGCAGTGTCGGTACCTTCACTTTTTACGGAAACGTAAAAACTACCCAGCTTACCGAGGTTCACGATAGATCCCCTGCCCAGTTCATCGGGAATGATGTCCATAAGAGCGATTAATACCCCATGAACATCAGAACGACGAAGGGAGCAACGTTCGGATACCGAACTTGCCAGTTCATCCAACGCAATTTTACGCCCGTGCATTGCTGAAGCGTAAAACTTAGGCGCATCCTCAGGTAACCTTGGATTACGCTTGTTTACTTTTTTCAATTTTAAACTCATCTTCTATTTTTTAGAGTTTATACAATAATTAATAATACGTACCGTGCAAACTGCACGTGTGTGAGAGAACCGGTCAATACGAAATAACCGGATTTAGGAAGATTATAACCCATTAATTCTCGAATGTCGATGTATGTCATTTTAATTATTTTGCCAGTTATACTTCCAAATATACTTTTCAACAGCCATTTGTTTATTACTTCAATATACTCTTTCATTATCTGCCTGTTACAAATATAATTATTAAGATACTTGAAAAGGCACCACTTTTACAAAAACGATATAAAAGTTACAAACGCTCTTATGTTAGTATGCTCAATATCAATCAACTAACATTTTAAATGTTGATAATAATATTGTATTATTTTCATTATTTGGATAAAAATACGGGTAAAAAGCTTTTATTGGACTGATTTTGAGGCGTATCAAATATTTATCAACACGGCATTGCGAGGTTGAGGAACGAAAACCGTGACAATCCACTCAGTCACTCGTCATTGCAAGAAACACATAAATCCGATTCATCATCAGATTGCTTCACTCCTTTCGCAATGACGCTCGTCTTATCGTCATTGCGAGTCTCCACCCAATTTTTTGGGCACAATGTGAATATGACAGGGAGAGGATTTGCTACCTTAGCAGATATGATCTGCACAGTTTGACCGTTCTTAGTATAGTGTTTTTTAACCTGTTTGCGAGTATGGTTCCAAAAGATTGAGGCACAATGTGTGGTACTTCCTTTACAGGAATGTCCGTATGGTAGCATGCCAACGTATAGTTTACAATGCCCTTTTGGGTGTAGATCTTTAACTTATAAATGTTTTATTTATGGAAAAGATCAGGACTAACGTTGCCGGTATAGATATCGGTGCAAAAAAAGTGTTTACTGCTATTGAAGGACAACCTGTTGTAAGCCACTTTACTTTTACAGAAGACTTTATGCTTCTTCGTGATTACCTGTTAAAGCATAAGGTGGAAACAGTAGCCATGGAAGCTACTGGTGTTTACTGGGTTATCTTGTATGAAATATTGGAAGAAGCAGGGATCGATGTTTGGCTTGTTGATGGACGTCAGACCAAACAAGTCCCTGGACGTAAAACCGATGTCAAAGACTGTCAATGGATACAGGAACTCCACAGTTATGGATTGCTTGGCAGGTGTCTGGTAGTCGATACCGATATTAAAGAACTAAGGAGTTACCTGCGTCTCAGGGAGGATCATATCAACAGTTCTGCCATGCACATCAACCACATGCAAAAGGCACTGACGTTGATGAATATCAGGCTGAAAGAGGTTTTGAGCCAAATACACGGAGCAAGTGGCATAGCTATTATCGAGGCAATCCTGAATGGAGAAAGAGACAAGTACATTCTGGTAAGCCTGTGCCATCAGAGTATCTTGAAAAACAAAAAGGAACTCATCATAAAAGCTTTGGAAGGAAAGTACACCGAAGCTGGACTTTTTGCTTTAAAACAGGCATACGATGGATACAAGTTTTATCTCCGTCAGAATGAAGAGTGTGACAAAAGGATCAACGCAGTCATGAACCGAATTGGGCAATCAGGCAAAGGACAAGATGTAAAAAAAAAAGAAAAGCGATCCGTCATCATAAACCAGCTGTTGAAAAACTGGCTCCTAACTTGATCAATATTTTTGATGGAAAAGATGCAACAGTGATCTCAGGAATCACAGATTATACCTGGATGCAACTATTGGGAGAGACAGGATTTGATTTGACAAAGTGGCCAACAGAAAAACATTTCACCAGTTGGCTTGGTCTCGCTCCCGGACAAAATAACTCCGGCAAAATGCGCAGAAATGCAAAAAAGAAAGGACGACCAAAAGCAGGACAAATCTTCCGTACCATTGCACAGGGACTAATAAACAGCAAGGGCATTGCAATCGGATCGTTCGGCAGAAGGTTAAGGGGACGTAAAGGTCCTAGTATTGCTATAAAAGCGATGGCCCGAAAAGTAGCCGTTCTTTATTGGCGAGTGATGGTCAAAGGACTCGATTATGCAGAAAAAGGCATCATACATTATGAAGAAACATTACTGGCAAATAAAATGAAAACATTGAATAGGTTGGCAAATGAGCTAAATATTGAAATCCCTAGCAATAAACAAGTTACGCAAATCTGTCATTGGTAGTCCGACGAAGGAGGACGTGGCAATCCATTCCAAACTACCGCCATTGCAAGGTTGAGGAACGAAAACCGTGGCAATCCTAAAATTCAACGGATTGCTTCCCACTTCGTGCCTTCCCGACTTTATTCCCGATCTTCATCGGGACAGGCAGGGATAAACAGTGGTCACAATGAATTAAGTGGGAGCGCGACTTTGAGTCGCACTCCCACTTAGAAAACAAAAAGTCCCCGGATCTTATAAACACGGGGACTTCCTATCAAACCAAACGATCTAATTAATGACCAATTTATTAATCGTTTCCTTAGAACCCAATTTCGATTTCACCAAATAGACACCTGCAGGTTGCTGATCCAGATTAAACACTTCAGACATACCTGTAACAATGCGTGAAGCAACCTTTCTTCCTGAAATATCAAGAATTTCGATACTGCTACCAGCATCTGGGAAATTAGAAAAACGAACCGTAACCATCCCCTGGCTGGGATTTGGAAAAACATCAATGGTAACCATATCCTGGAAACTACGAACATCAGTAGTCAATGATTTAATATTCAGCAGGACACTTGAATTTTTAGCATATTTTAATTGACCACTGATAACATCAGCTTGTACTTCTGATTCATTGCCGGTTAATTTATTCCAAGCAATAATCTTAATATTATGACCTTCAGTAAATCCATCATTGGAATTTACATCAGACGAAATAGAAGCTACCAGACTTGCAGATCCATCGATAATGTGATTTTCAGTAACTTTAAGAACACCAACACAAATATCGCCATCAAAAGCGGCAAGTTCATCGCCTGCAACAATACCTGCCTTGCCTATACCAACGATATTAATATTTACATGCTCTGAACCATTTCCTTCAACTTCGGTTAAAAAATATTCAGTTTGTTCTATACTGGCCAGCAGAACAGCTGATTTCAGATAATTTTCCTGAATGGTAAGAACAGCGTCTGAAGTCATTTTTACTTTATAAGCTTTTCCGGGGGAAAAATAACCAATGCCATTTTTCCAGCCACCAAATATTCCCCAGTTCTCGATTGAATTTCCGGCCTCATCCTGAACTTTTAATAATTTATTCTGGTCAATCAATGGCTGTATAATATTCATGGCATTCACCAAATCAGTGCGCGGAAATGAGATGATGTTCCATCCCGTTTTTAAGGGGATATCAAGAGGAAGGGCAATTGGCCTTCCGGTAACCAACAATAAACAATTGTCGGTAACTTTAATCTTATAACCTTCAGTTTTTTCCAGGTTTCCAATATTGTTGACCCAGCCACCAAAGCTGCCCCAGTTTTCCAACGAATTGCCGGCTTCATCCTGAAGTTTCGTCAGATATCCATCATCGGCCAATGACTGGGTAACATGGCAAGCCATTGGATTTTGAGCGGATACAAAGGTTGAAATCATGTTATATCCCTTTTTTAATTGAATTGTCTGGGAATATTCAGTATAGCTAACAATTTCAACAACAGAAGTTGCCCCGGCAACATATTTACCGCCCGTAAGCCAACTTGACACATTATTCCTATAAACAACAGTTTTTGCAATCATTTCCTGTTGGTTTTTGTTGTCCCAAATCTTAAAAACAATGGTATCGTTGATTGTAAATCCATTGCCGGTGCCATCGTCCTGAGATGCAGGAATGGTAAGAAATGTTGAATTGTCGGCTGCGTTAATTGTTTCAGACAATTTCATGGAGCCTACACAGATTAAACCGCTAAAGACAGCAATTTCATCTTCTGGTGAAAGTGGCAAGTCTTCCAAATCAGCCGAAACCACCATGATATTCATGTGATTCAAGCCATTTTCACCATTCCAAACAGGAATAAAGTGAGTAGGAGGAATTGATCCCTGTTTCAATAAGGCTACATTATTTATCACTGATTGTGCGCTTACTGACACAGCCTGTCCTTCGGAAGCTGTTTGGATTGGATTAAGTAAAGGTTTGGTATAATCCACAGTTACAACGTCACCATAAATCAATGGACTGGCAAGAGTCAGCATAACTTTCGTTCCTGAAATAGCAACTGAGTTAACAATTCTTGCTTCTGAATTCACTTTAACAGAAAAAGCGGAAGCCGCAGGCACAACATTGGACAGACTTGTATTATAGGTTATTTCAAGTACTTCCGGAGCAGCATTTTCGATTACAGAACTAACATATACCGGTACGACAACCTGAAGCGGATTGGCATCTTTCATCAACACCACCGAAGTAAAAGGTTGAATGGTTACGCTGTTTGCATACTTTGCACCTTTCATATCAATCATAGGCAAACTTAATGCAACTGTTTTTGATGATTTTGTTGCATTGTATTCAAACTTTAAATCATTTTCACTGGTAATTGATTGTGTTGATTTTGTTGTATTTTGATCTCTGCCACCGCCATTGGTTTTCCACCATTCAAGCGTTCTATATCCAAATCCATAAGTGAGATTATGAAATAGTATCGTATTGGTATCATCAATTGGACGAGCATAAACATTATTGTTGTATGCTCCTATTTCTGACAAATAATCAGTTGAATAATATGCAAGTTCTAAAACAACTTGGGTTGATTTTTTTGAAACAAGTATATTGTTTTCGACATTGTTAAATTTTGCTTCCTGAATATCAGCAACATCATCTTTTACGCATAGCTGTGTAGCATTATTATTAAATGAAGTGTTGTGATGAAAATTTATATAGCTGGCATTGTGTATGTAGAATCCATGCCATTTACAGTTTGCAACTGTGTTATAAGCAACTTCAACATAATTAGTAGCATCATCCATGTAAATACCCATTGCCTGACCACCAGTAGGAACATCATCAGTTCCGTATGGTGCTCCAATACCGTTAATTACAATATTACCAATTACTTTTGTATCGTCTGGCGCAAGATTGCGCCCTGTACCAATTCCACCCCCATCATCAAGCACAGTACAAAAAGTATCAATAAAATTATTTATTATGTGAATAGAATCACCGGAAAACCCAATTCCATTATTGCCCAAATTAACCATTGAATTATTGCTAACAGTAGCCTTAGTTACCGATGATATTGAAATTGCTGCCTGTGTTCCCGGACTTGCTGCCATTCCAATAAGTGTACCTATATTTGTCATCGTGTTATTACTTACAGTAATCCACTTTGAATAATTAAGAAGCAACCCATCATTACAATCAGATATACTATTGTTCGCAATAGTTAGATAATTTGCCTGTAAGGAAATTGTAGTCTTTGAAGCAAATTGAAATGAACAATTTTGAATAGTTAAATTATTTAATTTACCAGCATAAAATTTCCATACATATATCGCATCACTATTGGAACCTTTGAATGATATGTTATCAAAAGTCGTATAATTGCCCAAAGCATTATTACTAATACCTGTAAATTCAACTAAATAATTAACAGATGCAACTTTAACGTCCGTCGGTTGAGTTGTGCTATAAACCTGAATTTTCTTAGTCGTAGGATTATAATACCATTCGTTTTGTTGATCAAGTGTTCGTGGATCATTCTGAATAAAAAACCCATATCCATCAACTGGCCAAGGCCCAATTTGAGTAAATACCAAACTACCATCAGTTTGAGAAGTAATCAATGTCCTACTCATAGTCCAACGACTATCTCTGATAGCAAGTTCTGCACCTGTCCAATTAGGCGTTCCTGTTAAACTTGAACTTGTAATTGATGTTCTTTCAAAATGTGATTGATAGGTAAGATAACCACCGTTTGCAGCATTGGCATTGGGATAACGCCCCATTGCAGTGCTTACCCCATTAATAACAACCATATTACAGGTAGTCAATGTAGAAACAGCATTTGTGCTTTCCCAAATATTATTTCCTAAATTTGTCCATCCGGTGACTGAGGTTAAGCCTGTTATAATAGGTTTTTCTCCAGTTCCATAAGCACCAAATGTAATTGGGTTACCAACAGTACCAGAATCATTAATTACTAAAGAACCATAAAATGTTTCACCACGATTAAACAGAATTTGATCTCCAGCTTTAAATGCAGCAGTGTTAACTTTTGCCAGAGTTTTCCAAGCCAATGCAGTTGTTAGACCTGAATTTGAATCGCTGCCATTACTACTTATATAGTATGTAGCAGCAAAACTTAACATGGCAAAATGGACAATTAAAATGGACAGTAGTGCTCTTTTTGCTAATCCTTCGTAAATACTCTTCATCGCTCTCGTTTTATTAAAAAATTACTGAATAAATCTTCTCCCTCGTAAATTCATCTCCACCTTATCTATTCATCGGATTATCAAATTAAAAATCAATAATCTGTTGAATACATTCAGTAAATAAAGAACAGTAGTTTAGAACGGACATACAATTCCAAAACGTATTCCAAGGATTTAAAATTGAAAACGCTAAACAGCACTAAGGCACATAAAATGCTAATCATTAGGCATATAAATAGTTTGAAAATATTGTATTTTTGAAAACTACTTTTTAGCACCTGTCAATACAGGTACTTTTCACTTAGCAAAATCGCACAATTGTGTGGGAATTTGTCTGATTCGAAATATGAATTGATAAACGATTACATAAAAATGTATATCTTTCATAAACACTTAAAGTTTAAAGCAAAGGTTCTTAATTCTAATAATTTTATAAAAAAATGAGTTCACAACTTTATGAAACATTTTCAAATGACATACTTAAATTTGAAAATATTGAAGCAGAAATCAATATAATAACCGAAAAACTCAAGAATGATATTTTTAGGGTATTAAAACGGAAAGGAGCAGTTATTGGAATAAGCGGTGGAATTGATTCTTCGGTAACATTGGCATTGGCAGTAAAAGCAGTGGGATCTGAAAATGTTTTGGGAGTTATGCTTCCTGAAAAAGATTCAAGTCCGGAAAGTAAAGAATTTGCATTAAAACTCAGCAGAACATTTAATATTCAGACTATTGAAGAAAATATTACCGGTGCTTTGGAAGGATTAGGATGCTATGAACGAAGAGATCAAGCTGTATCCTTGATTTTCCCGGAATTTGACCCCAAAGAGGATAAAATGAAAATTGGAATTAACAAGCGTGGATTAAATCAATTTTTACCTCCGGCATTTTCAATTACCATAGTTAAGAAAGATGGAATTGAAAAAAGCAAATTACTACCTGTAAATGAATATCTACAAATAGTGGCAGCATCCAATTTCAAACAGCGATGCCGGATGTCAATGCTATATTATCATGCAGATCGTTTGCATTATGCAGTGATTGGCACTCCAAACATACATGAAGTTAAGCAAGGTTTTTTTGTTAAATATGGTGATGGAGGTGCTGACATAATGCCTATTGCTCACCTTTACAAATCGCAGGTTTATCGATTGGCCGAATATTTAGGAGTACCAACGGAAATAATCTCTCGTACACCGACCACTGACACCTATACGGCTGAACAAACTCAGGAGGAATTCTTCTTTCAGCTACCCTATGAAGAAATGGATTTGATATGGTATGGTTTGGAGAATGGTTTATCTCCCGATGAAGTAGGAAGAGTCCTTGGTAAAACAACAGAAGAGGTAGAATTTGCTTATGCAAACTTTCGAAGAAAAGAAAAGACAACAGAGTATTTAAGAATGGCTCCCATAAAATATTAGTATTATGAACTGTGTTGATTACCTGTTTGAACATACATCATCTCTTAAGAAAAACTTGATTTTTGGAAGTCAGGAGAATATTTCTTATCAAGAAATTTACGAAAGTTCAAGTCAGGTTGCAAGATATTTGCATAAAAGAATTGGACAAGGGAATTGCATAATGCTAATTTCTCAAAATAGTTCTTTTTTCATTATTGCTTATTTGGGCATATTAAAATCAGGAAATATTTGTATCCCTCTAAATCCATCCATCGAGCAAAATAATTTCAGCTATATTCAGAATAAAACCAAATGCAGTTTGGGATTTTTTTCAAAATTAGTTCTAAAAAAACTAAGTGTTCCGATTGAAATTATTTCGGAAGATAATCTTTCGATAATCCTAAAAGATAACGAAACAGAACATTTTGAATTAAAAGTAGATTTTAATGAGAACCAGATCGCTGAGATACTTTTCACCTCTGGCTCAACAGCAAAGCCTAAAGGTGTAATGTTAACACATAAAAATATCATTACAAATACAAATTCAATCATTCAATATTTAAACTTAAGTGAAAACGATATAATGTTGGTTGTATTGCCATTTTTCTATTGTTATGGCTTGTCATTGTTACATACCCATATTCGGGCAGGAGGACAATTGGTTTTAAATAATAATTTCATACTTCTTGCCTCTACCATTGGTAACATCAAAAAATATAATTGTACAGGATTTGCAGGAGTTCCAAGTCATTTCCAAATATTATTACGAAAAAATAATCTGTTCAGGAGCACCAAATTTCCATCGCTACGCTATGTGACTCAAGCTGGAGGAAAGCTCCCAAATACCTTTATTAAAGAATTTATTGATTCGTTTCCATCTATCTCTTTTATTGTTATGTATGGCCAGACTGAAGCAACGGCAAGGCTATCATATTTGCCACCGGAAAAATTGTCTGAAAAAATGGGATCATTGGGAAAGGGAATTCCGGGGGTTCAACTTAGAGTCGTAAATTCAAAAGGCGACAACGTTTTACCAGGTGAAATAGGTGAAATCATAGCGCAAGGTGAAAATGTAATGTTAGGTTATTTTGGAGACAAAAATGAAACCTCAGTTGCACTTCGTGATGGTTGGCTTTATACAGGAGATTTGGCGAAAATTGATGAAGAAGGTTACATTTATCTTACCTCCAGAAAAAAGGAAATCATTAAAGTTGGAGGAAAAAGAGTGAGTCCAAAAGAAATAGAAGAAGTGATTGATATGATACCGGGCGTAATAGATTGTACAATAGAAGCGGTGGATGATGTAATTATGAATCAGGCTATAAAGGCCACAATAATAACATCTGATAGAGCAGATGGCCTTAATGAAGAGTTTGTAAAACAATTTTGCGCGGAAAGACTTTCGAGGTATAAAATACCATCAATCATTAATTTTGAAAAGGAATTAAAACTTAGTGCCACTGGTAAAAAAACAAAATCCGACCATTTTATTTAAATTAACAAATAACATTTCACCTTGTTTTACCGGTGGTTACAATCACAATTCTCATAACAAGACAAATGAAATTTTCAAAATTTGAATAAAAATTATAATTGCGAAGAATATGAAAAATTCATGTAATATAATCTTTCTCCATCATAGCACTGGAAATTCAATACTTAAGGAAGGGAAACGTACTTATAGAATATTAGTAAATTACAAAATTCAATCTTTCTTTGTTGCAAATTGGTTCAAGAAATATAACCAGTCACATGGAACAAACTATACATTTAATGAGCAATATTTTCCGAAAAATAAACTTTATGGCTGGAATAATTACCCTTATGATTATTATAATATTTGGGTAAAAAATGCAGGGGAACAAACCTATGAACGAACCTACATTAGAAATACTATCAAAGAAATATAACCTGATTATATTCAAACATTGTTTTCCTGTTTGTAATATATCAGAAGACACCAATCATCCGGATATTAATTCATCAGAAAAAAGAATAGAAAACTACAAGCTTCAATACATAGCCTTAAAGCAGAAATTGAGAGCATTTCCTGACACTAATTTTTTGGAGTAGCACAAGTAAAATCAAATACAACAGAATTACAGTCACAAAGGGCAAAGACTTTTTTTGATTGGGTGAAAAACGAATGGGACACTCCAAACGATAATATTTATATATTTGATTTCTTTGAATTAGAAACAGAAGAAACACTCAATATGAAATCAGAATTTGCGATGAATCAGAAGGATTCCCATCCCAATAAGGCTTTTGCGAAAAGGGTTGCACTTATTTTTTGTCAACGGATTTTAGATGTGATCGAACGGAATAAATAAATACCAGAAAGTGCAGAAATATATAAAATAACCAAGAATATTTTATGGAAGATTTACTTCAAATTCAGGAAAAAGTTAGACAGTTCATTGTAAAGACTTCTTATGCCGAAGATGAACAAATTAATAATGATACTTTAATTTTCGAACAAGGCATAATGGATTCGATGGGTTTTATGTCACTTATTACTTTCATTGAGGAATCCTACTCAATACAAGCGAATGACGACGAACTTCTTGAAGCAAATTTTGAATCTATTGATGCCATTGCTGGCTTTGTCAAAAAGAAATTGGATCTCAACTAAAACTTTCCTATGTGCGGAATTGCCGGAATATATAATTATCACTCATTAAAAGAGCCTTTGACAGAAGAGAATGTCAAAAAGATGCTCTCGCTGATAACCCATCGGGGCCCTGATGAGAGTGGAGTTTTTCTGGATAAGAATATTGGAATTGGCAATGTTCGCTTAAGTATTATTGACCTTTCTACAGGTCAGCAACCTATGCCGGATATAACTGAAAGATATTGGATAGTTTACAATGGAGAGATTTTCAACTTTAAAGAATTAAGAACTGATTTAATAAAAAAGGGGATTCAGTTTAAAACATTCAGCGATACCGAAGTTGTGGTCCAAATGTTTGCCAGGTATGGTTCTGAGTGTTTGCAGCAGTTTAATGGCCAGTTTGCATTTTGTATTTGGGACAGAACCAAGAACGAATTATTTCTGGCACGTGACCGGGTTGGGATTCGTCCACTTTTTTACTGGGCGCAAAATGGAGCTTTTGCTTTTTGTTCCGAAATTAAGGGGCTCTTTTCGCTTGGCCAAATTGAAAGAACCTTGGATACCGAAAGTCTTTCGCAAATTTTTACTTACTGGACAACTTTAACTCCAAAGACGCCTTTCAAAAACATCTTTGAATTACAGCCCGGACATTACATGCAGGTGAATTCAGATGGTCTTCAAACAAAGAAGTATTGGAGTATGAATTTTGCTTCAGGAAAAGAAAATCAAAACCGCAATTTGGCTGACTCGGTTGAAGAGTTGGATAGTTTACTCCAAGATGCGGTTAAAATTCGTTTAAGAGCCGATGTCCCGGTTGGTGCATACCTGAGCGGTGGTTTGGATTCAAGTGTCACAACGTCCTATATCAAATCCATAAATCCCGATGTTTTAAATACATTTTCAATTGGATTTGCTGACAAGGTTTATGACGAAACGGCCTATCAACTTGAAGCTGCGAAGTTTTTCAACACAAACCACACAGCCTTTTCATGTACGGCGGAAGAATTGGCTGAGAATTTTGCGGAAACAATCTGGCATACTGAATTTCCGATTCTTAGAACCTCCCCCACCCCAATGTTTTTATTGTCGAAGAAGGTTAGGGAAAGCAACATAAAGGTTGTAATTACAGGAGAAGGCGCCGATGAGTTTTTGGCCGGTTACAATATCTTCAAAGAAACAAAAATAAGAAGGTTTTGGGCTAACGAGCCGAATTCAAAAGCACGACCAAGATTGCTGGCAAAACTTTATCCATACATTCCAATGATGAAGGAATCGCCCGACCTGGCCTTGAAAATGTTTTTTGGGTACAAACTAAAAGAAACAGAAGATCCTGCATATTCGCACCTGCTTCGCTGGAACAATACCGGACGTTTAAAATCATTCTTTTCAGATTATATTCTATCGTCTCAAAATGGAAGCAGTTCAATCAATGAGGTTTATGGAACCCTTCCTGCAAATTTTGCAAACTGGAGTGATCTTTCAAAATCTCAATACCTCGAAGCAACCATATTCATGTCAGGTTATTTATTATCATCACAAGGTGACCGGATGGCCATGGGCAACTCGGTTGAAGGACGCTATCCCTTTCTGGATTACCGGATAATCGAGTTCTGCAACAACCTGCCCGACAATCAAAAGCTGAATTCATTAAATGAAAAATTCATTTTAAAGAAACTGAGCGCAGGAAGAATCCCCGCTTCAATTACAATGAGACCAAAACAAGCCTATCGGGCTCCTATTTCAGGTAGCCTTTATTCAAAAAAAACTCCTGCTTATATTTTCGACATTCTTTCAGATGCATCCATAAGGTCATACGGAATTTTTAATCCTGAAAAAGTAAAGACATTGCTGACAAAAATAGAGCGGCAGGAAACATCATCAGAAATTGACCAAATGGCTTTGGTTGGAATTCTTTCGACACAATTGCTTTACAAGATGTTTATTCAGGAGCCTATAATTGCAGACACAGGCAAGTTAATGAATTATAGAGTTGTTGACAAATAAATCATAATTACACCAATAAATTATCCCATTTCATAAGTAAATAATTTATTTTGTTCTAACTAACACGGAATGGAAGGCAAAATATTTTCAGAAAAAAGAGATAGATGTCGGAAATTACGTATTGCCTTTAAATCTTTTTCAAATTAATTTTATTTATTATTTTTTAAATGATGTCTGAGCTTATTTAAATACGTGCAGTATTTTATGAGCTAAATAGAAAATTATTAATCAATTTCATCATTCACAATTATAGAGTTAATTATTTTTATAAATTTTAAATTAATCATTATGAAAACAAATTTGAGTTTTAATAAATTGGGTTTAGTTATGGTGCTTTTTTTTAGCACTTTTATCTTTTCGTGTACAAAAGAAATGCCTGTAGATGGTCCTGAATCTGACTTAACACTTAAAAGTGTTGCAATTCCTCAACCTGACGACATGGTATGTGATCTTATTGCCGGGCAAACAATAAATGTTGGACAGGTTGTATATTCGCATGTTGGAACTAACTTACTGGTGGAATATGTAACTACTGGCGGGTGGATCTTATCTGAAGTCCATTTTTATATTGGTAATATGGCAAATTTCATGGCAACTTGTATGAACAAAGATGCAATCCAGATTGGCAAATTCCCTTATTCTGCAAGCAATCTTAATGGTACGACACATAGTTTTTCAGTACCATTACCAATTCCTGCTCCGGATGGTGGATATATGGTTGTAGCACATGCAGTTGTCAAAAAAGTCGCAGATGGGTTGGTGGTACAGAAAGAAACAGCATTTGCGAAATGTACTTATAAACCTATAATCTTGCTAAAATCCGAATTTGAATGGACGAATAATGAAGGTACGCTAATTAAAGATTTTGCTTTTACTGATGGAGATTTTAATTACCCTGTTGGCACCGCTTGTGTAAGATTTGGTATCAATTACTATGTAAATCCCGATGAATACATGCTTCAAAGATTAGCATGGCCAGATGGAGTTGGAAAAGTGAATGTATCAGATGATGGTGAAGAGCTAACAGTGGTAGTAACTCTTTCTAAGGAAGGAGCAGTTTTGACTAAGTCATATTTATTTGTAGGCAGTCAGAAAGATCTTGATAAATTAACTTTTACATGCCCTGATTATGCGAGGTTTCCATATCTAACTCCTTCTATTGTAACTTCAACAACTCATACCTTTAAAATTCCTATTCCAATGCAGAATAGTATTTCTTTTAATACTTTACCTTCGAACCGTTGGGGATGGTATAGTATTTTTAACTTATAAATTTATTATTGATCCGAGCATAATGCAAATCAACGACAATATGAGTCAAATATGAAATATAATCATTAGATTATAAAGGCTATTTTCTCATATAAACTACCTAACCACGTTCTTAAGTGAAGGACGTGGTTAGTTATTAAATGTCTCTATTGAAACTTATCTGGCATTGTCCAAAACATTTCAATAAACAATATCGGTTTAACATCATTCGATAAGTAATAAATATCAAAATACCCGAATTTATGAAAAATACCCGTATATTGAATTTAGTGAAATACTTATTGCTCGGCGTTTTTCCAGTAATTAATTGCTTTTCTATATCGACAGAGGAAAAATACGATCAGAATAAATTATCGGTTAATTCTGATGAAATAGTATTTTATTCCAATGGGAGTATCTTTTCTCCAGTTATAGTTCTTCAGGAGGAAGCTGTGGTTACATGGAGCTGGGAGGATAATACAACAAGTAATTCACTTACCCCCACCAAAAATTATGGAACAGCTAAATTAAGAAGAAACAGTTTAAAAGTAACGCCTTGGAGCGCAGTCCGCCGGATTAACATTGGGTACGATGCGCTTGATGGGGGATCTTCCAGTATTGAATTAGTTGCCGATCAAAAAGTTTCATTGGTTGAAAACTTAAATTTGGTTGCACCTTATTTAAAAGAATGGTGTTCATCGTATAGCAGACTTGTTTCACTTGATTTTAGCAACTTTACAAATATTGAAACCATTGAATGTTTCAATTCATTATCACTTAAATACCTACAACTTGCAAATACTCCTAAGTTAAAAAGAGTATGTTTTGAAGATAACGATTTGATAAATTTCGATCTACGAGACTGTAACTCTTTGGAGGATATTAGAGGAGCTTTAAATAATTTTAGCACAATTACTTTTCCTACTCAAACAGAAAATATTTGGCACATTTGTGTTTGGAGTAATCCAATTACAAATCAGAATTTGTTTAATAATTTGAGCCAATTCCCAATGATAGCTGAATTATGGATACCCAAAACAAATCAGCAAGGAGAATTGGTTATATCGAAATCTCACCCTACAAGAAGTGTCAGTATCTGGGGTTGGAATAACAAATATTCTTCATTAGACTTGCGAGGTGCCTATAAAAACAGTAAAGCTCATGGACTTATAAACATAAACAATAATCAACTTACTACGGTTGATATTGCAGGGTGCATACAAATAAAGGAACTTAATCTTAGTTATAACAAACTTGAATCATTCGCAATTGATAAGATCTTAAAACAGGTAGATGAATATGGCACTTCCAATGGAAAAATTGACCTAAGATCTAATCAACCACCAACATACACTGGCTTAGTTTATAAATCTAACCTGGAAAACAGAGGATGGATAGTAAATACAGACCCAAATATCCCCATTGAAACGATTTCGGTAAGCTCTGCTACCGGAACTTTAATAACAACTGACAATGGAACTCTTCAGCTGTCAGCCTCCATTCTTCCCACCGATGCTACAACAAAAACGGTCAGCTGGTCGGTGGTGAATGTAACCGGGAAAGCTTCGATAAGCGCGTCAGGATTATTGTCTGCTGAAAAAGACGGAACTGTAAAAGCAATTGCTACAGCTACCGATGGTTCGGGCGTTAAAGGCGAACTTACAATTACCATTTCAAACCAGGTTGTTCCGGTTGAAAGTATTTCGGTTAGTTCTGCTTCCGGAACTTTAATAACAACTGACAATGGAACCGCGCAGTTGTCAGCCTCGATTCTTCCTGCTGATGCAACAACAAAAACAGTCAGCTGGTCGGTAGTGAATGTTACCGGGAACGCTTCGATCAGCGCTTCAGGATTATTGTCTGCTGAAAAAGACGGGACAGTTAAAGCAATTGCCACAGCCAATGATGGTTCGGGCGTTAAAGGCGAACTTACAATTACCATTTCAAACCAGGTTATTCCGGTTGAAAGTATTTCGGTTAGTTCTGCTTCCGGAACTTCAATTACATATGACAATGGAACTCTTCAACTGTCAGCCTCCATTCTTCCCAGCGATGCCACAACAAAATCAGTTATCTGGTCGGTTATGAATGTTACCGGGAACGCTTCGATAAGCGCTTCAGGATTATTGACTGCTGAAAAAGACGGGACAGTTAAAGCAATTGCCACAGCCAATGATGGTTCGGGCGTTAAAGGCGAACTTACAATTACCATTTCAAACCAGGTAATTCCGGTCGAAAGTATATCGGTTAATTCTATTGGGGAAAGTATAATCAACAGTGATAATGGGACACTTCAAGTGGTGGCTACAGCATTTCCCGATGATACGACAAACAAATCAGTTATCTGGTCGGTTATGAATGTTACCGGGAAAGCTTCGATCAGCGCTTCAGGATTATTGACTGCTGAAAAAGACGGAACAGTTAAAGCAATTGCAACAGCCGCCGATGGTTCGAACGTTAAAGGCGAACTTACAATTAACATTTCAAACCAAATTATTCCGGTTGAAAGTATTTCGGTTAGCTCTGCTTCCGGAACTTCCATAACCACTGACAATGGAACGCTTCAGTTGTCAGCCTCTATCCTACCCGCTGATGCAACAACAAAAACGGTCAGTTGGTCTGTGGTGAATGTTACCGGGAAAGCTTCGATAAGCGCTTCAGGACTATTGACTGCTGAAAAAGACGGAACAATTAAAGCAATTGCTACGGCTACCGATGGCTCGGGCGTTAAAGGCGAACTTACAATTACCATTTCAAACCAGGTTGTTTCGGTTGAAAGTATTTCGGTAAGCTCTGCTTCTGGAACTTCCATAACAGCTGACAATGGAACTCTTCAGTTGTCAGCCTCTATACTTCCCGCTGATGCTACAACAAAAACGGTTAGCTGGTCGGTTGTGAATGTTACCGGGAAAGCTTCGATCAGCGCTTCAGGATTATTGTCTGCTGAAAAAGACGGAACTGTAAAAGCAATTGCTACAGCTACCGATGGTTCGGGCGTTAAAGGCGAACTGATAATTACCATTTCAAACCAGGTTATTCCGGTTGAAACAATTACAATTCTTGATAATTTGAAAAATGATACTATCAACGGTATCGCCACAAAATTATCTCTTAAAGCAGTGGTAACACCACAAAATGCAACAAATTCAAATGTAAATTGGATCGTTGAGAGTATTACCGGACAAGCTAAAATTGATCAGAACGGAGAACTTACAACTATTTCGGAAGGAAGTATCAAAGTAATTGTTAAAGCATTGGATGACTCAAAATATACTACCCATAAAGAATATATAATCGCAATACCGGTTTTGCTGGAACAACATAACTCTCTCGATAATGTAAAATTATTTCCCAATCCGGCTTCCGGAACAATACAAATTCATTTCGATAAAATGCCTCTTCATGGAGTTACTCTTGAAGTTCGGAATCCTTTGGGGCAACTCCTTCTGAATAAAATCATTTTCGAAAATCGTTCTGAATTGTCACTGAAACAATACAACTACAGTTTATTTTTTGTTACAATAATTGATAAGAATAGTGTATCAACACACAAAATAGTAAATGGATCATTTCAGAAATAACATGATCCGTTTTTCAACATTAAAGTTCGGTAATTACGTATTTACTTTCTTTCTAATTCAAATTACTTTTGCCTGATGGATTGTTTTGGGTAAATATGAACATTTTGATTATTCCAATCCGGATATTATTCCATTAACCCTCTGGTCTGAGAAAGAATTCTATACTATTGATTTCAATGTTTTTTAAACGAGCCATACAACCACATATCATGAAACGAGCCAGGAGAAATACTTCTCAAACAGGAGAATAAATATTGGCGAGTTCCATCTGACAATTAAAAATCAAATAATAAACAGATGAAAAAGTTTAAACAGGAAACCTCACAATCAATTGAACCAATTTTGGGGACAGAAGAAAATCAGGAACCTTTCGAAATTATTTACGCAGACCCGCGTGATGAAGAAATTCATTTACGAATTCTAAAAAATGCCCAACTAAATGCACACATGTCGCGTTGGTTCCTCGATCCTGAGTACAACCAACTGCTCTGGTCTGACGGCGTTTTTGATCTTTTAGAGGTTGATTCAAGGAAATACGGTGCAAATTATTTCACTTTTCTGGATGTGGTGCATCCTGACGATCGTGAATTAAGGGATTCAATTCAGAAGGAGTTACCGAAAATAAAAAAACCAATCGAGGTCAATTATCGGTTGAAAATGAAAGATGGCAGAATTAAATGGATCAATGAAATTTGCAATACCGACTATGATAAACTTGGAAATCCGATTAGATTTTACGGTGTAATACAGGATATTACAAGGTATAAACTAACAGAAGATCAATTCAGGCATCGTGAAGAACAGTACAAAGTACTGATAGATTCAATTCCAGCCGGAATTGCAATTTTCCAAAACAATAAAATCACTTTTATCAACCCTGCTGGAGTTCAGATTTTTGGAGCAACCACTGCAGATGAATTGCTGGGAAAATCAGTTATTCAGTTTATTCATCCGGATTCGAAAAATGATTTCCGGAAGAAAATGAACTTAATCGCCAAAGGAGAATTGCTGGATACTTTTGAAGAAAAGTGCATCCGGCTTGATGGTTCTGTATTTGACGCAGAGATTACAACTATTCAGGCAGTCTATAAAGGATCAACAGCCTTTCAGCTAATCGTTAACGATATTACGCAAAGAAAAAAAGCGGATCAGATATTGCACGAAAACCAACTTAAGCTAAACGAACTTATTGCAACCAAGGACAAATTCTTCTCGATTATTGCACATGATTTACGCAGCCCTTTCAACAGCATTCTTGGATTTTTAGATCTGTTGTTTGTTCAGTATGATGCCTTCGATGATACTGAGAGAAAAGAATACATCAGGTTAATAGCAGAAAATACGGGCACAACATTAAATCTGCTCGAAAATCTGTTGGTTTGGGCAAATTCACAAAGAGGAAGAATTGAATATCAACCAGTCAGGCAAAAACTAACAACATTATTAGAATCTGTAACCAGCACATTCAAATCAGGATTAAACCTCAAAGGGATTACACTCAATGTTTTGGTACCGGATGATCTGGAAATTTTTGCTGACACAAATATGCTGAATACAGTATTGCAGAATCTTATCAGCAATGCAATTAAATATTCGCATCAGGGTGGAATAATTTCTGTTAATGTTGAACACCTAAATAATTCGGTAAAAGTAATCGTTTCGGATTCTGGAACCGGAATGACTGAATCAACACAAAAGAAACTTTTCAGCCTCGAAAAAGAAGTTTCAATTCCTGGTACTGCAAATGAAAAAGGCAGTGGGTTAGGATTGATCCTTTGTAAAGATTTTATTGAAAAACATCATGGTACGATTGAAGTAAAAAGTGAATTAGGGAAAGGAAGCCAGTTTATTTTCACAATCCCGGATACAAAATAGAATAATGACCAATAGATGGAAATTACCTTATCAAAAATATTAGTTGTTGATGACAACACGTTTTATCTTACACTTCTAAAAACGATATTAAAAGATGTTGAAGCCGAAGTATTTATAGTCAGTTCAGGAAAAGAAGCATTGGAATTAGTAAACAAAAATGATTTTGCTTTAGCAATTCTTGATATTCAAATGCCGGAAATGGATGGTTTTGAATTGGCTGGTCACATCAGAACAATGTCTAACCGGGATCTGGTACCAATAATATTCCTGACAGCCTATGCAACGGATGAATTACAAATGTTTAAAGGATATGATCATGGTGCAATTGATTATTTAACCAAACCTGTCAATAAATTAATATTTCTAAGTAAGGTAAAAATATTTCTGGAGCTTGATCAGCAGAAAAAAAGCCTGATTCAAAGTAAACAGTCACTTCAGGAATCGAAGTTAGATCTTGAAAAAAAGCAGAATGAGCTGAAGGAATCTGAAGAACTTTATCATTCGTTGCTCAAAACATCTCCCGATGGAATTGTGTTAATTGACCTGAACGGCAAAATTACTGAAGCGTCCGATATTGCATTGGATTTACTTGGAAACAAACAATTCGAAATTGAAGGAATGGATTTCAGGGATTTTATTCCGGCGGAGTCATTAAAAAGACATTTAATAATCTACAAAAAAACACTTCAGGAGGGATTGGTTCAGAATCTTGAAATGAAGTTGAACCGTATTGATAAAACTAAGTTTTCGGGTGAAATAAGCGTATCACAAATAAAAGGGAATAACAATGAATTAAGGGCGTTCATGGTTGTAATCAGAGATATTTCGGAAAGAAAGTTATTTGAAAAGCAGTTAAGACATTCGGAAAGAATGGCAGGTATTGGTGAATTGGCAACAGGAATGGCTCATGAAATAAATCAGCCACTTAACACAATTTCGATGGCAATTGACAATATTCTATTTTCACTCGAAAATCAAAATCTCACAGATACATACCTTAAAGCCAAGATTAATAAGGTTTTCGACAGTATTAACCGGGTAAAAAAAATAATCGACCATGTGAGAACTTTTTCAAGAGACCAGGATGATTTTGTTCAGGAAGAATTTGATATCAATAAAAGTATCCGGAGTAGTATCTCTATGGTTGAGGAACAATTCATTAACAAAACCATTAAACTAATATTCAAACCTGAAGATTCTATTCCTACAATAATTGGAAATGCCTACCGGTTTGAACAGGTGATACTCAATATGCTTATTAATGCCAAAGATGCAATTGAAGAAAAGAAGAAAAAAGACATTAAAAAAGCTGAAAAGCGTATCGAAGTATCAACAAGAAAAATTGACGAGCAAATAATTGTAGAAATTAGAGACAATGGTACTGGCATTAATGCAGAAAACCTCGAAAAAGTAATTCTTCCTTTTTTCACTACAAAAGACCCGGGCAAAGGCACCGGATTGGGCCTGTCAATTTCGTATGGTATTATAAAGGAGTTGGGGGGCGATCTGGAAATTAAAAGTACCCCAAAAATTGGAACATCAATAATTATTAAAATTCCGGCACAAAAAATAAGTACAAAAAATTAACAATTATGCCAATTCTATATAATACCCCAGGAAGACCTGAAAACTACCAATTGAATTCGCAATTGAAAGTGCTGGTTATCGATGATGAAATAAACTTTACTGAAGAAATTGAAGAATTTCTTCAAAACCAGGGGTTTATATCCTATACAGCAAATAATGTACACAAAGGCAGGTCGATACTGAAAAACCAAAATATTGACCTTCTAATACTCGATATTCGATTAAAGGGAATCAACGGATTGGATGTTTTAAAAGAGGTAAAACAAACTTATCCGAAATTAGAGGTAATAATTGTCTCTGCTCATGGAGATATGGATTCGGTAATAACAGCTTTACGAAATGGTGCGATTGATTATCTGAAAAAACCATTTCGTCACACTGATATCCAAATAGCGATACAGAGAACACGTAAATTCCTTGATCTTCAACGTGTAATCACAAGCATGGAGGCTAAAAACTCCCTGATTTCACAAAGCCTTCAGGAAAAAATCAAACGTGATTTCATTGGAGAAAGTAAACAGATAAAACAAATTTTAGACCTTGCAGTAACCGCTGCAAAGTACAAGAACACCAGCGTTTTAATTACCGGTGAAAGCGGTACAGGTAAGGAAAACATTGCGAGGATTATTCATTACGAAAGTGCCCGGAACGAAAACCTGTTTTGTGCTGTTAACAGTAGCGCAATAACCGATTCTCTTCTCGAAAGCGAATTCTTCGGACATAAAAAAGGTTCATTTACAGGAGCAATCAATGATAAAAAAGGCTTTTTTGAGGTGAGTGATCAGGGTACTTTATTTTTGGATGAAATTGCTGATATGCCACTAAACCTTCAGGCTAAAATACTAAGGGCTATTGAAGAAAAGACAATTACCCGGGTTGGCGAAACAGATCCAATTGCAACTGATTTCAGGATAATTGCAGCGACAAATCACGATATTGCCAAACTGATCGAAGAGAAAAAGTTTCGGCTTGATTTGCTTCATCGTTTAAATACAATTCACATTCATATTCCGCCATTACGCGAACGCATTGATGATATTGAGCCACTTTTAACGCATTACACCAATGATTTTGCCCGGAAGCTAAACAAACCCGTTCCAGTCATCGAAAGAGAGGCTATCAACGCTTTATTGAATTATTCATTCCCCGGAAATGTCCGCGAATTACGAAATATGATCGAGCGTGCAATAATACTCTGCAAAACAGAATCTTTAAAGGCCAGTGATTTTCAAACATACGAAGGCCATGATTCTGAAAAGGAAAAGGAAAAAATAAATTTCAATCTGGAAGAAAACGAGCTTAAACTGGTTCATCTGGCTTTGAAAGAAATGAATTACAATCAAAACAAAACTGCTGAATTGCTTGGTATTACCCGTGATGCATTGATCCGTCGGATGAAGAAATACAACATCAAAGTCTCAAAAAGCTCAAGCACCACCGAGGATGAATGAGGATTTGCTCTCAATAAACAAAAAAAAAGCTGCCAGTTGGCAGCTTTTTTTTTGTTTATTTTCGTGGTTGCACACCTTTTTGTTTTGCCATATCTTCCAGTTTCTTTTGGAAGCCTGATTTCGGAGCCTGCGGCTTTTTCTTGTTAATAAGAATCTGAGCCCTTATCTTATCTTCATCGACCATCATTCGGAACACATACATTTGACCGATGGTGATTACGTTGGCAAGGAAATAGTAATAACTAAGGCCTGATGCATAACTGTTCAGGATAAACAAGAACATAACCGGCATAATATACATCATGGTTTTCATTCCTGGCATAGCCGCTGTATTCTGCGACTCTGAATTAAGGTAAGTTGAAAGAACAGTCGTGACAGTCATCAGCAAACAAAACAAACTTACATGATCGCCATAAAAAGGGATCGTAAAAGGCAGGTTTAAAATTGAATCGTAAGTTGACAAGTCGGTTGCCCAAAGGAAGCTTTCCTGACGCAGTTCAATTGATGTTGGGAAAAAGAAGAACATGGCAATCAGTACCGGAAATTGGAACAACATTGGCAAACATCCACCCATGGGGTTCACACCTGCTTTTTTGTACAGCGCCATTGTTGCCTGCTGTTTCTCCATTGCTTTGTCCTTGCTGAATTTCTCGTTAATCTCATCGATCTCCGGTTTCAGGGCTTTCATTTTAGCCTGAGAATGGTACGATTTATAGGTGAACGGAAAAATCAGTAATTTAATAAAGATGGTCAGTAACAGAATGATAATTCCAAAGTTGTCGATGTAATTTCGTAAAAAATTAAAAGTTGGAATGATCAGCCACTGATTGACCTGACGGATAACTACATAACCCAGATTGATCAGGCTTTCCAACGACTGATCGTATTGTTTCAGGGTATTGTAATGGTTCGGGCCGAAGTAAAACTTCATTTTAATGCTTTCCGAATCCTTTCCGTCATAAGGTAAAGCAATGTCGGCATTAAAATTTCCAAGGTAAAGCGGGTCTTCTTTTGTCAGTTCAGTCTTGATATCGGCAGTTGGAAATGATTCGTCAGCAATTATGGCCGATGAAAAGAACAACTGTTTAAAACTGATCCATTTTGTTTTGGTGCGAAGGCTTTCTTCTTCAGATTTTCCGGTTGAAAGATTATCAGCTGCATCATCCAGATATTTATAGTGAATGGTGGTATAGCTGTCTTCGCCGTATTGCGATTTCCTTTCCTGACGCGGAACATTAATATTCCAGTTGAAGTTCAGGTAATTCGAATTGGTGGTAATCACATTGCTCATTCCACTTGTATTCACTTCGAAACCAACAAGGTACGAATTGTAGCTGAGTTTGTATTTATATTCAAGATATTTACCATCGCCGGCAAAAAGTTTCATCGAAAAAATAATTGAGTCGCCTTTATTTTCCGAATTAAACTTCTCATTGCCTTCTTTTCCCTTTTTCACATCCGGACCTTTTACAGTTGAACTGGCAGCCGAATCAGAAGGAATAAAATAAAACGATTCAGTTTCGATACTGCGGTTCTGAGCAAAGAAATTCATTCCGAATTTACTGCTGTTTCCTTCAAACAGAATCAAAGGCTTTTGATCATGGGTTTTGAAATCTTTCAGTTCTACCGAATAAATGCGGCCACCTTTGTTCGACAAAGTAACCTTCATCAGGTTATTTTCGATCACATAAAACTTTTCCTGACCAACAGAAGCAGCTGCGAACACACCAAATTTTTCCTTTAGCGCGTTGTCCTGATCCGAAGTCAGACTATCGTTTTGTAATGGTACTGCTGCTGAAGCCTGTATTTCATCGAGTTTTGCTGCAGTTGCTATTTCCCTTTGCTGTTCAATGCGCAGCAATTCAATCGAATCGCGGGTACGTTTTGCAGCGGTCAGCTGCTCTTCCGAGGGTTTGTTAAAATAGCTGAACCCTATCAGTATCGTAAAAATAAGGGCTACACCTATAACCGTATTCCTATCCATATAAAATTTAATTATTTTCCGAGTGAAGCTTTAATAAAAGCAACAAACAACGGATGTGGTTTTACAACTGTACTGCTATATTCCGGATGAAACTGCACTCCGACAAACCATTTGTGCGAAGGAATTTCAATAACTTCAACGAGATTGGTATCAGGGTTCCGGCCTGTGGCTTTCATTCCGGCGGCTTCAAAATCAGTTATATACTGATCGTTGAATTCGTACCGATGCCGATGCCTTTCCTTGAACTCCAATTTATTGTATGCCCTGTAGATATTGGTATTTTTGTCAACAATGTGACATTTGTATGCCCCAAGCCGCATGGTTCCGCCTTTTTCGGTCACCCCTTTTTGTTCTTCCATCAGGTCGATTACAGGGCAATCGGTTTGCTCATTCATTTCGGTCGAATCGGCTGACGCAAGGCCAAGTACATTGCGGGCAAACTCAATCACAGCGATTTGCATTCCAAGGCAAATTCCGAAGAAAGGAATATTGTGTTCCCTTACATATTGTGTGGCAATAATTTTACCTTCAATACCGCGGTGTCCAAAACCCGGAGCTACAATGATACCTTTAAGTCCTTCCAGTTTCTTTTCAACGTTTTCAGCAGTAATTTTTTCTGAATGTATCCAGCGAATTTTCACCTTGCATAAATTCATTACCCCACCGTGGAGCAATGCCTCAACAATTGATTTATAGGCATCCTGCAATTCAACATATTTGCCAACCAAGCCAATTTCTATTTCTGAAGTCGGCTTTTTTAGTTTCTTCAGGAAATCATTCCAGTCGTCCAACTTTGGTTCATCTTTCAGCGGAAGGCCCATTTTACGCAATACGATTTCATCCAAATGCTGTTCTAGCATCTTGTTCGGAACTTCGTAAATGCTTGCCACATCAATGGATTGAATAACCGCATCGATGGCAACATTGCAGAAAAGTGCCACCTTTTTACGCAAGTCCGTTCCAAGTTCGTGCTCGGTCCGTAAAACCAACACATCAGGCTGAACCCCGTTTTCAAGCAATAATTTTACTGAATGCTGGGTTGGCTTGGTTTTCAACTCGCCTGTTGCTGCCAGAAAAGGAACCAGTGTTAAATGAATGACCAGCGCATGTGGCCCCAGTTCCCATTTCAACTGACGAACTGCCTCTATGTATGGAAGCGATTCAATATCGCCAACCGTTCCGCCAATTTCGGTAACAACAATATCGTACTTGCCCTTTGATCCCAGAATTTTAATTTTCCGTTTAATTTCATCGGTAATGTGGGGAATGATCTGAACTGTTTTTCCAAGATAATCGCCCCGACGTTCTTTGTTAATGACTGATTGATAAATTCTTCCGGTGGTGACATTGTTGGCCTGCGAAGTCGGAACATTCAGGAAACGTTCGTAATGACCAAGATCCAGATCTGTTTCCGCTCCGTCATCGGTCACAAAACATTCGCCGTGTTCATAAGGGTTCAATGTTCCCGGATCAACGTTAATATATGGGTCTAATTTCTGAATCGTTACAGAATAACCTCTGGATTGGAGCAGTTTAGCAAGCGATGCTGCTAAAATTCCTTTACCGAGCGATGAGGTAACTCCTCCTGTTACAAATATGTATCTGGTTGCTGACAAGATGGTATATTTTAAATGTTCTTAAAAGCGTGCAAAGTTAATTAATAAAACTTACCGCTAAAAAATGTATGAGAATTTAATCCTTTTATAACAATAAAAAACCCGCTCGAAGAAAGCGGGTTTTTTATGATGCTATTCATCGTCTTCCATTGAATCCATGATTCGGATTTTCTCTTTAAGGAATTCGATTTTTTCTTTTGTATTTTCAATTTTCAGGTTTACGTCGCCAATCAAAGCTTCGGCATTTTTGGTATTGGCAAAGAAACCGATGTTGTTGTCAAGCAATGCAAGGTCTGTTTCCATTTGTTTCAACCTGGTCATATATTTTTCGCGTTCAAACCGGTTTTTGTTTTGGCCTTTTCCTGAAGAAGTATTGCCTGCCACTTTGTTCTTGAATTTCATCAGGTTACGACGTTTTTCGTCAATGCGCAATGAATCGAAATGATGGTTAATCACATCACGGAACTCATTTTGAATGGCATCTTTGTCTCTGAACGGAACATGGCCAATTTCGGTAAACGAGCGTTGAAATTCTTTCAGTTTATCCAAATCAGCGCTGTCATCGCCGCTCAGCACAAAACTTTTTACTTCTTCCAGAAGCGCTTTTTTCCTTTTGAGGTTGTCTGCCTGTTCACCATCAATCGAAGAAAAATGTTTCGATTTATTTTCGAAGAAATGATCGCAGGCAGCCCTGAAACGTTTCCAGATAACATCGGAATATTTACGCGGAACCGGGCCGATTTCTTTCCATGCTTTCTGAATATTAATAAATTCGTCGGCTGTTTTCTTCCAGTCGGTGCTGTCTTTCAATGCTTCTGCCTGAACACACAAGTCAGTTTTTAGCTGAAGGTTATTGGTTTGGTCTTCTTTATTCTGATTGTAAAACTCCCGCTTACGGTCGAAAAATTTGTCAGATGCAATTCTGAAACGTTCGTAAACTTTGTTGTTGTCCTTTTTGGGCGCAAAACCAATCGTTCTCCAGATTTTTTGCAATTCAATGAGGTCTCTCGACCTTTCGTCCCAGTCGCGGTGCGATTCTATTTCGCTGTTCGAAATTTCTTCCACTTTCTCGCACAATGCATTTTTTGCATCGAGGTTCTTCTTCTGGTCCGATTTCCGTCCTTCAAAATAATCCTGATGTTTTTTATTAATGATGGAAGTGGCAGCTTTGAAACGTTCCCAAAGTTCATCTTTTTTATCGCGGGGAACAGGACCAACTTCGCGCCATTGTTCGTGGTATTTTTGCAGAATATTAAATGCCTTGATAATAGATGGTTCAACCAGAAGTTCTTCTGATTTTTCGCAAATCTCCATCTTTATTTCCAGATTTTTCTTCAGGTCCAAATCACGAAGTTCTTTATTGATTTTGATAAAATCATAGAAATTTTCAACGTGATGGTGGTAAGTTTCCCAAAGATCTTTCAATTTTGCCTGAGGAACCAGCCCAATTTCTCTCCAACGGTTCTGCAATTCGCGGAATTCGTGGAAAGTTCTGTTGATCGATTCCTTATTGTTTATAAGAGCTTTAATCTCTTCAATAATATCATATTTCTTCTGAAGATTTTCATCTTTCAGTTCATCTATTTTCTTGTTCCGGTCATTCCTTTCGTCCTGGTATTGTTTTAGCAATTCACGAAGATCCAATTCGTTGGGATCAGGTTCTGCTTTAAATTCAGCGACATCGCCTCCGGCTTCAATAAAAGCAGCTTTCTGTGCTTCAATATTTGCACGGTAAAGACGGAAAAAATGAACTTTAATAGCCTCCACATCATCTTTGATGCGATCATCATCACCTTCAAGTAAAACGCGAAGTGCATTGATTAGCTCAACTTCATTTAAAGCGGCATAATCTGTACGCTCATCTTTCTGAATGTTGTCTTCCGCAGATTCTTCTACTTCGGCGACTTCTTCTACTTCGGCGACTTCTTCTTCAGTAACCGCAACAACGGATTCTACTTCAGGTTCAGTTACTGACTCTTCAACAATTTCCTCAACTTCAACAGTTTCCTCAACTTCAACCACTTCATCTTCTTCTTCGGTTGGCTCTTCAGCAACTTCAGATTCTTCAACAACCGCAGCGACTTCTTCAGGAACAGTTTCAGCGGATTCAATTACTTCCTCAGCTTCAACAGTTTCCTCAACTTCAACCGCTTCTTCAACTATTGCCGGCTCTTCGGCTACTATTGATTCTTCTACCCCGGCAACTTTTTCTTCAACAACCAATTCAACGGGTTCAGTCACTGTTTCTACAACAGCTTCTTCAGATTCAGTCACTTCAGCTACTTCAATTTGTTCTTCAGCTACTTCAGCAACATCCTGATCATTAATAGTTTCTGGTTCAACTTGTGTACCACTTAACTCATTTTTTGAGTTTTTTAGATCTTTGGGTTCCATAACAAAATTTTAAATTACATTGTAATTAACAGAGAATAAGGTTTCTTTCAGCCTACGAAAATATATATTACAAGCTAATACTCAAAGATTTTCGTTAATAAAAGTGCAAATCATTTGGTTTAATGGAGAAAAAATAACTTTTAAACGATTTTTTCAGCTAATAATTCAGCGAACCGGAAAATTTTTAGCTCAGGTTGTTACTTTTGCCAAAAATAAAATGTGATATGCGTATCGATATTCTTACCGTTGTTCCTGAATTGCTTGAAAGCCCTTTTAGGCATTCCATTATAAAAAGAGGTCAGGACAAAGGACTGGTTGAAATTTTTGTACACAACATCCGTGACTTTTCGCAGGACAAACACCGCCGAACAGATGATTATGCCTTTAGCGGCGGCGCCGGAATGGTGATGACCATCCAACCCATCGAAAGTGCGATCAATTTTCTGAAATTACAGAGGGAATACGATGAAGTGATTTACACCAGTCCTGATGGGAATATACTGACGCAAAAAATAGCCAACAAACTTTCACTCCTGAATAACATTATCATTCTTTGCGGACATTACAAAGGAATCGACCAACGTATTCGTGAACACCTGGTTACCATGGAAATTTCGATAGGCGATTACGTTCTGACCGGCGGAGAATTGGCTGCCGCAGTAATTGTTGACAGCGTGGTTCGCCTGATTCCCGGTGTTTTATCCGACGAAACTTCAGCGCTAACCGATTCGTTTCAGGACAACCTGCTGAGCCCGCCGGTTTACACCCGGCCTGCTGACTACAACGGATGGAAAGTTCCTGAAATACTTCTCTCCGGAAATGAAAAGAAAATTAATGAATGGCAGGAAAAGCAAGCATACGAAAGGACTAAGCAGCTGAGGCCTGATTTACTGAAAGACGGTTAAATCAAGATGATCATTGGTAGTCATTTTTAGTCATTTGTGTCACGTCATTCAATTGAAATGTAATTTATTGAATTCATCCAGGAAAATTTCAATTGAATGACCATCAATGACAACGAATGACTATCAATAACAAAATGACTGAATTCTGAGACTGAAAACTGAGACTGTGTACACTGCGACTGAGACTGAACACTGAACACTTTTCCCCCTCACCTTCTGCAAATCTTATTGAACGTGCAATAGCTGCATTTTTGAAGGTCTTTTGTCTGATCGTATGTATTTGTACCACTGAAAATTTCGGATAATACATCAGAAAAGATTCCGCGGAATTCGTCGGCCACCTGATGAAATGAAAGTTTATCTCCCTGATAAATAACATTGGGAACAAACTCTTCATCAAACAGATTGTCGAGTTTATAAATGACCGGAAATATTGCTGAATGGTTTTCTGACCGGTTGACGATATCGGAATAGATCAGGGTCTGGAATATTTCCTTCCGGCGATCAGCATAATTCCGGTCAACCAATTGTGACCAATCCTTGAAATCGAGTTTCATGTTGCGGCCAGTTTTATAGTCGATAATCCGCAATCCTTCAGCCGTTTGATCCAACCTGTCGATGATACCACCAATTTTGATCTGGTAGGTTTTCTCGTCCGAAACCACCTGATAATCGGCTGAAAAATCTCTTTCGAGACCTGCAATCTGAAACGGGGCAAACTTAATGTCGTTTTCCAACAACTGAAAAATGTAATCGCGAATGTGCGAAGCAATCAGAATACTCTGGCCTCCCAACTTTAGCCGCGACACATCTTCCGGGTTCATCTGATAATATTTCACCGCGATCGATTGACGAACTACTTCATCAATCCGGCGATGATCGCCCCACAACAATTTCAGAGCTATCGCCTCAACCACTTTATTATCAAAAGGTTTGTATAAAAGCTCGATGGCATAATGAAACAGGTTTCCGAACAGAACGGCATCAATCTCCTCTTTCAGCTCGTCTTTCTCCTTTATTCCGGCAATGTATTTAAAGTAAAACTTCAGCTTACAATCCAGATAAGTATTGATGGCGCTCGGACTCAGTTTACTTTCTGAATATTTCGAAATCAATTTCTGAATGTGCGCTTCGCTGGTTTCAATTCTGATGGGCTCGTTGGTTGTTCCTTTGAAGTTGAAACTCAGGTTGAACTCTTCAATTTCAAACTCCGAATCGTACAAAAGCTGGTATAAAAATCGGCTTTTTTCTGATGACGCAATTCCTTCAGTGATCGAATTGTAAACAAGTACAGTTTTTTCTGACCGCTGAATCAGGCGATAAAAATAATAGGCATACATGGCATCGCGGTCCTCATAGGTAGGCATTCCAAATCCTTTCCGCAGATGATAGGGAACAAATGAATGACCGGCTGCAATTCGTGGCAAAAAACCTTCGTTTGCCGAGAACAAAACAAGGTTTTCGAAATCGAGGCAGCGGGTTTCCAGCAAACCCATTACCTGTAAGCCCGTGAGTGGCTCACCTTCAAACGGAATTGAAATACGCCGCAAACTCTGATCGAGCAAGCGGTACAGGATTTTAACTGGAAAGTCTGGAACATTCAATGCATCCAGCGTGTCTTTCAAGCGTTGAACAGTGAGGTATGCCTGAAAAAGGTATTCAGATTCCAATTTAACCTGTTCGTTTTCTGTGCTGTCAAATTTCAGGGCCAGCTCTTTCAAAACATCCAGGAAATAATTGAGAATGTCCAGCCAGCTTTCAGGACGGGCAAATATCTTTCGGACAAACGGATTTAAATTCAATTCACCAGCCTCCAGATAAACCTTGTTCCGTTTGTAAATTCCGGAGACAAACGTCTTTATTTCGGCATTGACAACAAACTGATGGTTTAGAATCGCCACCACCGGCTTGTGATAGAAAACAGGCGATGCCTCCGATTTGCGTATGTTCTTTTGAAGGCTGATCACCTGCGAAATAAAACCATAAACAGGCGTGTTCACAAATGGGTAGCCCATCGTGATATTGATGTCGGCAAAGTTTTTACCAACCGCTGAAATAACCGGAATCAGAAGGTTTTCATCAGCCAGCACAAAGGCAGTATTGTCGAAACGGCTGTTGATTTGGAAGCTTTTAACCACCTGCGGAATATTGATCGCCTGCGCCTGGGTAATATTTCCGGGAACCGAAACCATTGTAATTTTGCGGTTTTTCGGAGTCGGCGATTTTTCAGGAACAAAGTGTTTCGGAGCTGGAAAAGCAATCATATTCGTCCGAAGAAACCTGCCAGCTTCGTTTTCATTGTCATTCAGGTAAAATTCGTCGTAATCCCAGAAAAACAAAGCTTTGTTCAATTTATCCAGTTTCTTAAAAATAGCTTTTTCGCAATTGTTCAGCGCGTTGAACCCGATAAATACATATTTTTTCGCTTTCAATTCAACCGGAAGTTGCTCAGCCAATCCATCGGCCACATCGCGGTATATCATTCCTGAATAAGCAATATTGTTTTGCCGAAGCGACTCCCTGAATTGATGATAGATTTCAGCCAGTTTTATCCAAATGCCGATGAATTTTTCCTTGTTAAACGAATGTGGAACCTTTTCCAGATTGCCCCAAAATTCCTCAATGGCAGCCTTTTGCTCTGCTGTCAGGTATTCAAATTGATTCTCAAGGTCTTTTAAATCAGATATATTCCTGAACAAATCATCCGCATTCAGCAGATATTTGTCGATATCGTCAAAGTCGGACAAAAGAATTTCGCCCCAAAAGAAAAACTCGTCCAATGGTTCCTGATGGCCTGTCACTTTCGAGTAAACTTCCTGAAGTTTCAGCACAAGCGCAACCTGATCGGCCTGCTGCAAGCCCGACACAGATGAAATCAATTCGCTGATGGTAATTATTTCAGGAGAAAGCATCGAAGTCTCGACCATTTCATTGAGGTAGGCCGTAAAAAACACACCCGCTCTCCTACCCGGAAAAACAAGGCAAAAATCGCTTAATTCGGAACGATGATTGGTATAGAGATAACTGGCAACCTGCTTTAAAAATGGAGACATACAGAAGTTTTGTAATTTAATTTAGCTTTTTGATTTCTTTTGAAGGCGGCAAAAAGTTTTCGCCAGTCACCACTTTTTTACCTGTTTTCAATTCCAATGCAACCCGCGCATCTTTTGCTATTTTGCCACCTTTCTTTCCTGCTTTTGCATTTTCTTTCAGACCTTTTGCTTCATCGGTTTCAGCGATTTGCCGCGTTGACAGTTCCGCAAGGGCAGTAAAGATCAATTCTGCCTCGGTCATGTGATCCCGAAGATTCTGTGATTTTAATCCTTTTAGATTCTTATGATCCTTTACCTTTAATCCTGTCCATTCCTGATGGATAATATTGGTAAGTAATGCGAACTCATCCGATTTTTCGACGCCGTGTCCTTTCCAGTAATCAGTGAGCTTGTTTCGGGTTTCCTGACCAGTCATTCGTTGTTGAATCCATTTTTCGCTACGACCCAACTTCTGCCAGTTCTCTCTTGCTCGTTCGATACTTTGTTCTGGGTCAGCAATTTCTTTCATGCGCTCATACCCCACTTTTGCAAGCCATTGCTTAAATGGTTCTGCTTTTGGCGAAGGAATGGATTGAATAATTCGCAAGAGCGTTTCAGTATCGGCCACATCGGTTTCTCTCATTTTGCCATCTTCTGCAGCCATTTTCAACTGTCCCAACTTTTGGGACAGTTCACTACCTTCAGTTTGAAGCTTGGTTTTTAATGCACTCCAATATTTCCTTGGTCTTGGACTTTCTGTGAGTATCTCTATCACATCAATTACAGAAAAAAACCATTTCTCCTGCTCTTCATCCCAATGGGTACGAACTTTTTTGCTTTCGAAAAGCTTGATTGAATCACTGTTTTCCATAAATAAAACGGTTTTTGGTTATTACTTTACTAACATTTCGGAGGAAAAATTTCTTGATCCACATGGGTTTATAGAGTGACAAAATTCGATTACGTACCTCTAAGATTGACATATATATCTGTAATACAATTGTTTATAATGATCTTTCTTTTTTTAGTGGATTACGCTGCCTTATTGAGTACTCTTTCGGGTAACATTTTTGTGAATATTGCCATTGTCTGATCATTTTCGAATA
>JAUYMU010000047.1 GCA_030698405.1 Bacteroidota bacterium | reverse complement strand
CATTTCGAGTTCTAATTCACTTAACTCCGGTTGACTCAACTCGTTGTTAAGGTACTTGTCAATTGTTTCAAAATATTCAGATCTGCGTATCATCTTGCAGTAAATTAATGTGTTATAAAAGCCCATAGGGCACTTGGCTTGTTTTTAAAGTTCATACTATTTCCACCAGAAAATCTACTGGCTTGTTTTTATAACAGGAAACGAATGACAATAAAACTGAAAGCTAAAAAAACGGTAAAAGGAGATTAGTTCAAATCAGCATAAGCATCTGCCGGTTTTCCACCTTTAATTGAAAAAAGTTCTTCTGAAGTTAAAACGTCGAAAGAGAAGTTGTCAAAATTTTTTGATTCGTTGTTCGCGATTAAAGTTTTCATTACTTTTGGTTTTAATGATTAATACTTGTTCTTAATTATCCTTGTTCAAGTGTTTATTCCGAAAAAGGACAAAAGGTAACCCTGTAATTAGAAAAAAATTAGAAAAAAAATCTTATTAATATTTTAATATTTTGAATATCATTACGTTAGTGTGTTTTAGAAATAGAATTATTTTTCTTGTTTTGATTGTTCAAATTCTATTTTGCTCAGTTGTGTATTCTCAAAAGCCAGAATCATTTGTTCAGGATAGTTTATTGTCGATGGATCTTCAACGGAAAGGAGTCGCTTCAGGGAGACTTGGCGATTTTGAAGAAGCATTGAATTATTTTGAACACTTATACAACCTTCGGCAAAAAATTTATGGTAAGGATAGTCATCGTTTGGCTCCCCCTTTAATCAATATGGGGATTCAATATAAAAATATTGGCAATCTTGATAAAGCGGTTGAAACATACAAAAAAGCGGAATCACTTTATATTGGTACATTTGGGAATGATTATTCCGAATTAGGTATTGTATATATCAATTTGGGCAATGTATATAGTTTGACTGGTGATTATAACAAAGCTTTGGAATATCATAAAAATGCAAATCGTGTTTTACAAAACGATATTGTCCGATTTAATGAAATTTTCCAGATATCCAAGTTTAATATTGCCGAGACTCAACTAAAACTTGGATATAATATTGAAGCCATTCGTTTTGCCACTGCAAATTTAAAAACTATCATACCAACTTTAAAACCACTTTTATACGATTTAATTGCTTTGGCATACCGCAATGAAGGACAGTTTGACCTTTCGGAGAAGTATTATTTATTGGCAATTAAAAGCTGGATCGACTTATACGGAGAATCAAATGTTGAATTGATAGATGAATACCTGGCATATTCTTCTTTTTTACTTTCGAAGAAGGATTTTGAGAAGGCATATAATTATTCAAGCAAAGCACAAACCATTGTCCTTAAATTTTTTGGAGAAAAGAGTACCGCATATTCACAGGTGCAATCCAATTTTGGGGATTATTATTACCTGAAGAATATTGAGGCGCAAAAAATTGAAGATTTCCGAAGCCAGCGAAAAAGAAACTTAAACCTGGCAATTCAATCATACCAGAATGCAATCGTTTCATTGGTTGATTCGTTCGATATTAAAAATCCGTTTGCAGATCCACCTTTGAAAAATATTATTTCTGAAATCCAATTGGTTGATGCATTTAAGAAGAAAGCTTTGGCCATGGAGAAAATGGGCGATGTTTTTCAGTCAGAATTTGACAACAAAAACGCTGAAAGGCATTTCATTGCAAGCCTGAGTTCACTTACCAAGGCAACCCAGTTAATCCACCGGCTTCGGATTGGATTTGAAAATGAAGAAAGCAAATTGTTTTTTGCACAGAACCAGGAATCAACTTTTATCGATGCAATTAAAATTTCGTACAAGTTGTACAAGCAAACGAAGGATCAGCAATATGTGAATCTGGCATATGAATTTACAGAAAGAAGCAAAGCTTCCAGTTTACTGGCATCGTTAAAGGATGTAAAAGCCAAAGAGTTTGGAGGAATCCCGGATTCGTTGCTAAAGCGGGAAGATTATCTCAAAATAAATGTCGCCAACTACACTGCAATGCTTTTTGAAGAAAACCATCAGCAAGAACCTGATTCGCAGCGTATAAATTTATTCAATTCCAAGATTTTTAAACTTAATGAGGAATATAGCCGGTTAATAAATTTCTTCGAGAAATCATATCCTGAATATTATTCATTTAAGTATGAAAATAAGATTACCGGAATCAGTGAGGTGCAGACTAAGCTCAGAGTCAGGGATGCTTTGGTTGAGTTTATTGTGGACGAACCCAAATCGGGCGATGAAAAGGGTGAACTTTACCGTTTTGTGATTACAAAAGATGCAGTTGACTTTTCAATGGAAATTATAGATCATTCTTATGAAAAGGACATCGATTTCTTATTTCAATTTTTAACAAGTCCGAATTATCTTTTCACCAAGAAGAAAGATTTTGTGCATTATTCCCTTGCCAGCTTTAGTCTGTACCAAAAACTATTAAAACCTGTTTCAGGATTAATTAAAGGGAAAGATTTGATCATTATTCCGGACGATAAACTTTCATATATACCGTTTGATGCTTTGTTGTCTCAAATGCCCGACACGAGCAGGATGGATTTCAGGAACCTGAACTATCTGGTTCGTGATTTTGCCATAAATTACAGCTATTCAACCACTTTGTTGTATAATTTCCAGGCTAAGCGCGCCAAAAGTTCAAAAAGCATGATCGCGTTTTCTCCTCAATATATTGTCAATGAGTCACGAACCGATAGGGAAAGTTCGAAAATGTATTATTTTTCGCCACTGCCGGGCGCAGGAGAGGAAGTGCTGAAAGTGTCGGATTACATTCAAACTACTTCTTTTGCTAATTTTTTGGCTCAGGAAAATACCTTTAAAAATAAAGCGCCTGATTTTGATATTTTGCATTTGGCAATGCATACAATAATCAATGATAGTTTGCCAATGTTTTCGAAACTGGTATTTTCGAAACCTGACAACAATTCGACGGATGATGGTTTTTTGAATACCTACGAAATTTATAATATGAAGCTAAATGCCCGGTTGGCAGTTTTAAGCGCTTGTGAAACCGGTTCGGGTAAACTTCAGAAAGGGGAAGGGGTAATGAGCCTGGCGCGTGGATTTATTTATGCTGGCTGTCCTTCCATTGTGATGACCCTTTGGCAGGTTGAAGACAAGTCGGGTGTCAATATTATGGGGGATTTTTATTCCTATTTGTCGAAAGGAAAAAGGAAGGATGTCGCGTTGAGAATGGCAAAACTTAAACACCTTGAATCATCAGATCCTTTGACAGCGCATCCGCATTATTGGTTGGGATACGTAAATATTGGTGATTCAGAACCATTATATACAAGCAATGATATTTATTTTGTGATTTTTCTCTTTATTGCAATTTTAGTTGTGTTTTTTGACTGGTATTACCGCAAAAAAAAGCCCCGTAAACTGCGGGGCTAAATATGTTTTTTTTCTTTTATGCGATTATTTGCCGCTTAAAATATTTTTATATTCCAAATCTTGTTTTACGCTCTTTATAAGGTATTCCTTGCAACTGAACTTCCTCTTCTTGGCATATTTTTCACTTTTGAAACCCATCATCTGAGCGATGGTCTTTAATGGCACTTTGTCGAAATACAGTTGCAGGATTTTCTGACAATCCTTTCCAAGATTTACAAAATGTTTTTGGTATAATCGATACCGTTCATTTAAGTCAGTTACTTTTTCAAGACTATCATCGTAAAGTTCATCATTGAATTCATGATTGTCTTTGATGCTTTCTTTTTCAATTTTACGTTTCTCTAATTGTTTGAGCCATAAAAAACGACATATAGAGTAGAGGTAAGTTTCAAATGTACAATCCAGAACCAACTCATTTGCTTTGAGTTTTCTGTAAATAATTATAATTGCTTCCTGAAAGATGTCATTTGCATCATCATCGTCACCATTGTTTTTTTTGATGAAGAAATTTATTTTCGAATAAAAATTCTTATAAATGAATTGTAATACAATGGTATCATTTCTAAGAATTCCATTAAGGAGTTCAAGATTTGTGTAATCAGTCATCGCAAAAAATTAAATCGTTTAAATGGATTTAAAAACATCCCGCAAAGTTTGCCTTTTCAAATTTGGATTCTAAAAATGTATAAAAATTGTGGAATTTGCAAATTATTTATTGTGATTTTATTTTAATGCAAAATTAAGCGTTTATTTTGAAGGTGAAATTGTTTTTTTGAAGGAGTGAAAATGGTGGATTGTGGTAAAAAACAAAAAGGTAGAACCTCTGTCCTACCTTTTCTCTCTTAAACTAACTAACCTAACTAAACCTAAACTTATGAAAAAAAATGTAATACAAATGTAAGCCATCGTTTTTATAAATTGTGAAAATAATTGTTAAATCATGTTAAAGTTATTGTGCCTGAAAAGTTAGCTAAATGTTACTGAGCAACAAACATATAAGTAATACTTCCTCTCTGTATCAGCGGCGCTTTTGTATCAGCATTAAATACAGTACGTTCGGCTGCCTGGGTTGCATATTCAGTCAGCATCGGATCATTTGAATTCTTAACCGGTCTGGCCTGGGCTTTAATTACTTTTCCTGAACGGTCAACCTGTATGTCAACTTTTACTTCACCGCCGCTTTTTGCCAGATAAACCGGAATTGGCAACCTTAAATGAAACCTGTTTTCAAGGAAATAGTGAATATTACTTTTTCCTGAATAAATTACATTTTTAATTGAATCCGGATCTTGTCCGTCAGTTGTAACTTCGGGCATTTCATATTTTTTTATAGCAGGAATTTTTTTCGACAATTGTTTGTTCACATCAGCCACCATTTTTTTTGCATCTTCTATGTCGCGGTTATAATTGTCGTCAAAAAATTTGTCCTTTTTTGATGCATCGTTTTTTGCAGCGTCATTTACAGCGCGGTTGCTGGTCGATTGTTGAATGTTTTTCATTGATTGATCAGAGGCAACATTCTTTTCCTGTTGTTTCTCCATTTCGGTTTCAGTAATTTCCTTCTGATCATCCGGTAAGGTAAAATCAAGCAAAATGGCTTCTTCCGGCAGTATTTCAACATTCAGGTTCATCTCGGCCACCCAAAACCCGGTCACCAAAAGGATATGAAATATCAGGGTTCCCATAACCCCGTACACATTTTTGCGATATAGTTCTTTAATCTTCGACATGATGGCGCAAATTTAGTAAAATCAGCTCGCCATGGATTTTAAAGTTCAAAAATCAGCTCGAAATATATTATTCAATGCAGAAGTTTTTAGATTGAAATAGTATTTGATGTGATGAATTAAAATAAATAAATAAATTTAGAAATTGAAAATGGTGATATCGACTTTATGAGATTCGTCTGGATAACTTTCTTGTTGCTTTCTGCTTTGAACCTTGATGGCATGGAAATAACCATGCTCAGAAAAGATTCAACAGACAACGATGCAATTAAGAAAGATCCTGAATTGTTTTACGACAGCCTTGCAGTGAAGGCCAATCGTAATAGGTTTACCAAATTACTGTATAATTATCTCATTAGTTCAAGCAATGATTCAATAAATAAAAAACTTGAGTCGTATGAATATTATAAGAGCTTTGAAAAAAAGACCATTGGTTCGATTGAAATAAAATCGCTGGAAGTATTTGGACCGGATTTCAATGATACTTCTAAAATCACCAATATTTGGATTGAAAAAATGGCGAATAAAATGCATTCGAAATCGAATCTGAATGTAATTCGAAAAAATTTGTGGATAAAAGAAGGTCAGGCTATAGACCTAGAACTGATAATGGACAATGAACGATTGTTGCGTAGCTTGCCATACCTTAAAGATGTTCGGTTTTTAATTAAACAAAGAACCGAAAATGATCAGATCGTTGATCTTTTGATATTAACCAAAGATGTTTTTTCATTTGGCATCTCAGGATCACTTGAAAATATTTACAAGGGGGATATAGGAGTTTACGATAAAAATATTTTGGGTATTGGCCATGAAATTGGCATTACTCTTTTTGGCCATCTCGAACAAGAACCTCATTTGGGCATTGAAGCCTATTATGCCATAAACAACGTGAAAGGAAACTTCATAAACTTCGCTGCCGGATATGCCAATAATTACATCAGGGAAGGTTTATTTGTTTCTTTTGAACGTGATTTTTTGCGGCCTCAGTCAGTTTATGCCGGAGGACTTAATTTTACAAGAAATTTCAGGTCGAATACAATTCCTTTGAACGAAAATGTGGCAGGAGATTCACTGAATTATTTATTTCTGGATGCCTGGTATGGTCGCCGGTTAAAGCGGGTTGTTAATCCAAATGATACCCGCTTCCAAATTAACCTTTCAGGAAGAATCCGCTATGCTTCGTTTTATGATCGGCCGCCACCTGATGCTGCCAACAACCAGTTTTTTGCAAACAGTACATTTTATCTGGGTAGTGTGAGCTTCTCGCAGCGTTCGTATGTTCGCGATTATCTGGTTTACAGCTACGGAATTACCGAAGATATTCCGAAAGGATATTTGCACGAGCTGGTTTTTGGATTTGATGACAATGAATTTGGAAACCGTTGGTATTCCCATCTTTTTTTATCCACGGGCAACCTGTTTCAGCGAAAACCTTTTTATTTATATACTTCGCTGGGTTTGGGTAGTTTTTGGAACCACACCGGAGTTGAACAAGGCATGTTTGATGCAAAGGTCAATTTTATTTCGCCATTGTTTGAAGTTTGGAATACAAAAGTCAGGCAGTTTGTAAAGATGAATTATACGCTTGGAATTAACCGGTTTGAAATTGAAAACCTTTTAATCAGAAATAATTTTGGCATCAGAGGATTCGGAAGCCGCATCGAAAGAGGAAAGCAGCGATTGACACTTAATGTGGAAAGTATATTTTTTCAGAATAAGTCGATCCTGAAATTTCAGTCGGCATTGTTCTCGTTTGTTGATATTGGAATTGTTGGGCCAGCCAATGAGTCGATTTTCAAACAGGATTATTTTGCCGGTCTTGGCGTAGGTGCCCGCATCCGGAATGAAAACCTTATTTTTAAAACAATACAAATACGACTGGCCTTTTATCCAAATCATCCGGGCAACGTTCATGCAGTTGGTTTTATAATTGATGAAGTGAATAAATCGAGGTTTTATACTTTTCAACCTCGCGGGCCTGAACCATTGAGGTTCCAATAAATACGGCTAACTGAATAAGCTCATTATTTCTTCTTCAGTAATTGCATTGATCGGATTGTTTGAACCAATGAATTTATCTGCGAGAGCCGATTTTTTCGATTTCAAAGTTTGAATTTTTTCTTCAATCGAATCTTCCGTAATAAAACGATAGACGAAAACTTTTTTATCCTGACCAATGCGGTGGGCACGGTTGATGGCCTGATTTTCGGCTGCCGGATTCCACCATGGATCGATGATAAACACATAATCGGCCGAAGTAAGGTTCAGTCCAACACCACCAGCTTTCAGCGAAATCAGGAAAATATGATTGTCCGGATCTTCCTGAAAATCGCGGATAACTTCCTGCCGGTTGGTTGTTTTTCCGGTTAGCCGCGAGTATTTCCAGTTTTTCGATTCAATTTTGGTTTGCAGTAATTCCAGGTGTTTAACGAACGACGAAAATATCAAAACCTTGTGTTTTTCGGCCAGTAAGTTTTTCAGGCACCGGTATATTTCATCGAATTTTCCCGATTCAGCTTCAATTTCTTTGGTAACCATTGAAGGGTGATTGGCCAATTGCCGGAGTTTTGTAAGTCCCTGCAATACAACCAGCGCCGATTTCTTGATGCCGTTTGTTTCGATGTTTTTCAGAATGGTATTTCTGATGGCCGATTTTTCAGTTTCGTAAATTTCACGTTGCTCGTCCGTCATTACACAATACCTGATTTGCTCGGTCAGTGCAGGCAAATCGCTTGCAACTTCTTCTTTCGAACGCCTTAACATGAATGGGCGAATCAACTTTAACAGTTTCTTTTGCTGGTCTTCATCATTCTTTTTTTCAATCGGGGTAATAAACTCACGCTTGAAATAGGGCAAACTACCAAGCAATCCCTTGTTCAGGAAGTTAAACTGCGACCATAAATCGGACAATGAATTTTCAATGGGTGTTCCGGTAATTACCAGTTTGTGTTTCGACCTGATTTCGAGAATACTTTTATATGTTTTCGACGAAGAATTTTTGATGTTTTGACTTTCGTCGAGAATCAGGTAAAAGAAATTGAACGAACTCAGCATACTACTGTCGTTCCTCAAGGTTCCGTACGTGGTCAGTATCACATCGTAATAGGCAAGCGCCTGATTCATTTTGTCTGATTTGTTCCGGAGCGAGCCAACATGTTTATAAACTTTTAGCGACGGGGCGAATTTTTGAATTTCATTTTCCCAGTTGTGAATCAACGAAGTAGGCATAACGATCAGCGAAGCCGGTTGTATTGCAACAGTTGATTCAACAGGATCAGTTAACGCTATATTTACCTGATTATCTGATTCAAATGTTGGCAGCATTGAGAAAGTCTGCTGTTTTTTCAGTTTAAGTAAAAGTGCCAGCGCCTGAATCGTTTTTCCCAGACCCATGTCGTCGGCCAAACAGCCGCCAAGCTGGTTTTCGTATAGCCGGTACATCCAAGAGTAACCGTCGGTCTGGTAATTTCGCAATTTGGCATTCAGCTTTTCCGGAATTTCAACTTTTTGACCTGAGTCTGATTTAATCTGTTCCAGCTTTTTGAAATAATTCTGGTCGATACCATTTGCATTTTCCTGAAGAAGCTGAAAATGGTGTTTTTTTATTTTTATGGTATCACCTTCAAGTTTGGCAAAAGGGAAAATTTCGCGGTAGGAAGTAAACCATTCGAGCGGTAAAATGGCAATTTCTCCTGAAGGAAGTTCAAATTCGCGGATGTCGTTCAATATTAACTTTCGAAGCCTGATAAAAGGAATATGGTAATCGCCAAATTTAACGATTGCCAAAATGTCAAACCAATCTTCATTGTTTTTAATCTGAACGTCTAATTTTTGTGTTCCGGTAAAGTATTTCTTTTTCAGTTTGTTTTGTTGAACCAGGAATCCCTGCGACTCCAATTCTTCATTGTTTTCAGTCAGCCATTGTATGCTTCGGTAATAATTTTCAGTTTCGGGTTTCTGTTTATCTTCTTCAAGATTCCAGAAACCGCTTTTATATTTCAACCCAAGTTTTTTGAGCGACGCCAATTGTTCTTCTTCCCATTTTCGGTCGCGGACGAATTTCTTGAAAGTGTAATTGCCATTGTTGGTTTCAAGGCTGACAAAAACATTTGAAACCGAATCGGCCAGGTATTGACTGTTTTCGTACCTGAATTTTACGATCAAGACAGGTTGTTGTGTCAGATCCTGCTCAAGTGAAAGAATGGTTTTGCGGGGCGGTTTACTTTCAATTATTTCAAAACCAGTTGCTTTAACCTCAAATTCCTTAATGGTATTCAGTATAAACGACTGGTAATATTTTTCTTCAGTCTGAACCGGAATCAAAAGCGATTCTTTTGTCAGGAAAGGAATTACTTTTTTTCCTGAAAGATGGCTGAAAACAAACATTTGGTTGAGATAAACAAAACCGCAGGGTTGCGTACAAACCAGCTTTATATTTTTATTCAGCAAGCCAATATCTTTTCCTTCATGACTGATCTTCAAATGATACTGCGTTCCGGTTTCTGTACGATTGAAATAAAAGGTGCAGTCAGAAAATACAGGATTAACCTTGATCTCATCCTCGTCGTAAAGATTCGCGTATTTTGCCTGCTTGAAATATAGTCTTGTTTTTCCTTTCATCAGCAACAACAAACATTTGTACATGTACTTGTCGATGTACGGGCTGATGTGGTTCTGAAAAAGGTCTTTGTCCATGTTCTGAAAAAAGACCGACTGATCCGTCTTTTTTGTGAACTTCTTCATCAACATTTCATCGCTGTAATTTTCGATGAGTTTGAGCAATTCAAGCTCCGATTCGTTCAAAACCAATCCGCCACTTTTCAGGTCGTGTGGTTTTACCACTTTTTTTATGGTGTAATACGACTTTTCTTTTTCAATTAAAAGTGGCACAAAAATGTGTCCCACCGAGCGGTGTTCCGTGAATCCGATTACAAACTCCTGTTCCAATTTTTCGATTTTTATTTGAATGTTATCTACCTGCATTGTTTTCAATCTGTACCCGGGCGTACAAACAAAACTTTAAAGATAAGACATTCCCGCTTGTGGAGGCTGATTTTTTCCTTGAAAGGCTGATTTTAAACCATCATTTAACTTGCGGCAATATATTCCTTACGGGAATTTCTGAAATTGAATATCCGATTGTTTACCCAGGGTATTCTTTGCCGTCAGCTTCAGCTGACGGATAAAATTGCGACCACAAGCAAGGCTTTAGCCACAGCTTTTGGGCTAAAGCCCAGAGATCTCAGTTCCTTTTTATCCGTCCCGATTTATCAGCGATTTTATTGAGCATGTCCGTTTTATTGTATTGAGTATTAAACAACAATAAATGAATGAGTTAACCGCATATTCAGTCACTTTCAAAATGGCGGTATCCATTTTTAGTATTCATTAGATATTTTAGCTGCGACAAATAAGGTAATAAGGTAGAAATCAAATGTGCAAC
>JAUYMU010000046.1 GCA_030698405.1 Bacteroidota bacterium | reverse complement strand
CGACAAGCTCAGCAACCCAAAAGCTTGCCAAAGACCTGACAGGTTTTGAAAACCTGTCAGGTCTGAATGCCTACGAACCTACCGTTTCTATCAGCACAAAAAAGATGAATGGAACTGTTGAAATAAAAGTGGCCGACAACGGCAATGGCATCCCTCAGAAAGTACTCGATAAAATCTTCCAACCTTTTTTTACCACCAAACCCACAGGTGTGGGAACCGGACTGGGTTTATCATTGAGTTACGATATTGTAAAAGCGCATGGCGGGGAGTTGAAAGTAGAGACAGTAGAAGGTGAAGGTTCGGAGTTTAGTATTCAACTACCTATTATTTGAACACAATCATAAACAATAACAAATCAATTATGAGAAAACTAATTTTAATCACAGGTGCACTGCTTTTTTCATTAAACATCGCAATGGCACAGCGGGAAACAAGGCAGAGAATACCATTAATCGGGTCACAGGCTCCGGCTTTCAAAGCACCTTCAACCAATGGTCTGGTTTCATTTCCGGAGGATTTTGGTAAAGACTGGAAAATTCTTTTTGCCCACCCGCGCGATTTTACCCCGGTATGTTCTTCCGAAATTCTGGAACTGGCACACCGTCAAAATGAATTTAAAGAACTGGGGGCTCATATTATCGTCATCTCTGTCGATAGATTGGCTTCGCACAGAAGCTGGAAAGCCGATCTCGAAGATGTCAGCTTTAGAGGACACAGCAAGGTTAAGATCGACTTCTCGCTGGTGGTTGACAGCTCTTCTGTGATTTCGTACAGCTATGGAATGGTTGATCCCCAATCCATGAATCATCAAAGTATCAGAGGGGTATTTTTTATTGATCCTGAAAACAGGATCAGGGCTTTTCAATTTTATCCAAATGAAGTTGGCCGAAGTACCGATGAAATTGTGCGGTTATTAAAAGCGCTGCAAACCCAATACACCCATCAAAATACAGTAATTCCGGCCAACTGGCAGCCAGGAGATGATGTGATGGTCCCGATTCTTACGAAGGAAGATAAGGAGGATTTGAAAAGCCCGAACCCCAAAGTCCATTTCATTAACTGGTACATGATCTTCAGGAAACAAGAGTAATAAATTCAGCTATGCAAATCATAAAACTTCTAAAATATACAGCCTTACTGCTTTTTCCGGTTTTGGTTTTCAGCCAACATTCCCTGGCGCAGCAGGGTGAAGCTCAGGTAAATGGTTCTGTATTTGAACCAGGCGATGAACCAGCCATGTATTCCACCATCATGCTGCTTAATAAGGACTCTGTTCTTGTTAAGGGCGCTTTAAGCCAGCAGGATGGGCTTTTTGTGATCGATAAAATTGCGCCGGGCGATTATTTTGTACAGGTTAAAAACATGGGATTCCACACGTTTACCTCAAAAAAGATTTCAGTTACAAAAAACGAAAATCTAAGTCTGGAGAAAATCACATTGATTCCATCTGTAGTAAAGCTTGATGAAGCAGTGGTTACCGCCCGAAAAGCAATGGTTGAAATACGTGCCGATAAAATAGTTTACAATGTAGTAAGCAGTCCAAATGCTTCAGGAAACAATGGAATGGAACTGATTGGCAAAGCGCCGGGGATCATTGTGGATATGGACAAAAACATCATCCTTCAGGGAAAATCGGGGGTTCAGATTTATATCAACGGACGTCCTACGCGACTTTCAGGAAATGATCTGACCAACTTTTTGGAAAGTTTGCGTTCCGAGAATATTGAGTCGATGGAAATCATCACCAATCCCTCGTCAAAATACGACGCTGAAGGTACTGCCGGGGTCATCAACATCGTTTTGAAAAAAAATACCAGTCTGGGATTCAATGGAAATACGACAGGTAGCTTTTCTCAGGGAACTTTTTCAAGAACAAGTGTCGGAACCTCGTTAAATTATAGTGGTGACAAGATAAATCTGTTCACTTCACTGAGTGTTTCAGATAATAATTGGCAGACTGATTTTGAAGAAACTACCTTTCAAAGTGGGTTTCTTTTGGACAAACATTCTAAAAGCGAAAACAACGCCAAAGCCATCAATTTTTCAGGAGGAATGGATTATACAATCAATCAGGAACAATCTGTAAGTATCGACGGAAGGGTGTTATTAAACAAAAGGGATAATGTACTTCGAAGTACTACCGGAGTTTTCGATACAACAGATCTGGTGAATGGTGAAATTCTCAGGGCGGCAGCGCTTGATAAGATGCCGAGCGAAAATTATATTCTAAATGCCAATTACCGCAATGCTTTCAGCGAGACTTCAAATCTTTCGGCTGACCTGAGTTTTGGAAAATATTCGAGCAAAAAAAACACCAGCCAACCCAATAATTACATTAATGCTGTTGATGGTACAATCCTGAGAACTTTGAATAAAGAATATGACGCCAATACTCAGATTGATTTGTGGTCTTTCAAATTTGACTATGAAAAGAAATTAAAAAAAATCACACTTTCTTCGGGAGCCAAATATTCTTACATCACAACTGGCAATCAACTTGCATTTTACAATATCGAAAATGGTCTGCCGGTTTTTGACAATACCAAGAGCAATGATTTCAACTATCTCGAAAAGGTAGCTGCTGTTTATTTTATACTGAATGTAAATCCCACGGACAAGCTAATGATCAATGCCGGTTTGAGGATGGAAAACACTTCATCGCTGGGTCTTCTGGAAAGTAAAATCCAAACTGATAACAACAGGGTTTCCAGAAATTACCTTGATTTTTTCCCAAACCTGGGCATATCGTTCGATGATAAAAAAAACAATGCATTAAGCATAAGTTACGGACGACGGATAACAAGGCCCAATTACCAGGATTTAAATCCATTTGAATCCCGGGCGAGTGAGTTATCGGCCTGGAAAGGCAATCCTTTTCTGAAACCCAATTACATAGATAACTATCAGATATCCTATTCATTCAAGAGAAAGCTGGTTATTTCAAACAACTATAGTGTCACCCACGATTTCTTTGCTACCATATTTGAAATTTCACAGCAAAAAGGGAATGTCCTGATCCCACGAAACATGCAAAAAGCCACCAACAACGGATTATCGGTTAGTTATCCGCTTCGCATCATCAAATGGTGGGATTTATCTTCCTTTTTCAATTACAACTTCGAAACCTACAAGGGTGATCTGAATGGGACGAAAATTGATTTGAAAGCCAGTACCTATAATTTCCGTTTGCAAAATAACATCCAATTGCCCAAAGCAGTGACGATGGAACTCACCTATTACCTTAATAGTCCCTGGATTTGGCGAGGCTCAGTAAATGTTGAAGGATATTCCGGATTGAGTATTGGCGCTAAAAAAGAATTCCTTGACAAAAAGTTACTGGTTCAGCTTACAGGGAATGATATTTTCAATACTTCCAGTGATTATCACTACAAAAGTAACTATGGCGGGATGATTGTCGATGGAGTGATAAGTTTTGACAATCAACGGGCAGGAATCAGCGCAACCTATAAATTCGGTAATCAAAAGGCAAAAGCCAGAAAAAAGAGCAAATCGGGAATTGATGATGAATTAAAGCGCATATCGGAATAAAGGAAAAGCGACACAAAAAAAATTATATAATATGATAATATATTCTGAATCAGAACTGGAGGTAATGGAAACGCATCAAATATTATGGCAGGCTTATGCCGAAAGGGATATTGATCGCAGGTTTTCTGTTTGTTCTGAAAACATCACATTTATCGGAACCGGGCTGCACGAAAGAGCTGTGAATAAGGCTGACTACAGAGCTGTGATCGACAAAACATTTCCAAATTTTCTTTTAAACCTTTGTCAAGTTCCATGTGTTTGATTAAAAGTTAATTAATTACTCAAAACGAAGGTTTTGATTTTTGCAGAACAAAACTCACCAATGATTCAATATATACAAAATAATTTTTCATTAATTTAATAAAATAAAAGTATGGCAACAATTTCAGTTTCTTTTGATGGTGTGAAATTAATATTGTCTGATAACGGACATACAAACGCCAGTCGCAGTGAACAAATTAACTGGCACCCTGGCAGCGGGGTTAAGTCGGTTACAAATGTTACAGCGAAATCTTCTTCACCTGTATCGACTGCAAATTTTTGGTCGAATCCACCCCGTGAAAATGGAGTGAACTTTAGAGGGACAATTAACGGAATCGTTGAAGGTGCCTGGGATTATGATATTAGTTGCAATGTCGGAACCAATAATAATCCGGTAATTAAAACACAAGATCCAAGAATTCAAGTGCTTTCATAGTTAATTTTTTCATGATAAATTTCCATGCTGCATAAAGGGAAAGGCTATTTTTTACTGTTAAGTTTTCTGTGTCTTATTCTTCCTGCTGTTTACAGCCAGGATCAAAAAGTTGCAGACAGCCTGACCATCATTTATAATCAAGATCTGTTAAATGATACGGACAGATTAGAACTGCTTAGGCAATTATCCTTCAATGAGGTTAAGGATCTGAATTTGTCTTTAAAATATGCGGAGGAATTAATAAACCTGTCCATAAAGACAGGAAATAATAAATTCCTGCATAGCGGTTATTTTCAAAAAGGAAATAAGAAAAGATTATTTGGCGATTTGGAGGAAGCGTTGGATGCCTATATCAAAAGTGCAGAAATTGCCCGGTTAAATAATAATGCGAGGGGTGAAGGAAGTTCCTATGGCGCCATTGCCGACATTTACTCTATTTCAAATAATCATCCCAACGCAAGGCTCTATTATGCTAAGGCAATTACTATTCTTAGAGAATCAAAAGACTCTGTTGCTTTAGCCTCTTTCATTTTAAATGCCGGGGAAGAATTTATGAACAGCCAAATTTACGATACTGCTTATGTGTATTTCAAGGAATCAAAAATCATATTTGAAAAGCTCAATTACTTAATCGGGAAGGCTTACAGTATTGGTAATATCGGAATGGTTTACGCCAATACCGGAGAAAGCAATCTTGCTGAAAAGAATATCAAAGAAGCTATTGAGATATTGGAAGAATTGGAAGACTATTATCCCATCTGTGTTTATCTTATTTCAATGGCCGATATTTATATTGATAAAGGAGATGATGGAAAGGCTTTGAACTATGCGTTGAGAAGTTTGACACTTGCCCGGCAATATGGACTGAAAGAACAAATTCGGGATGCAAATCTTAAACTTTCAGAACTTTATGAACGTGCTGGAAACGTGGAAGAATCTTACAAATATTATAAAGATTATATCACCTTCAGGGACAGTATCAATAATATCATAACAGTACAGAGCCTGGCAAACCTTCGTACCGATTTCGAGGTTTCTCAAAAGCAAATTGAAGTGGATCTGCTCAACCATCAAAAACAGAACCAGCGATGGTGGTTAATTACCATTGCCGGTATTTTATTTACAACATTTGTAGTATTGTTTATGTTCTACCGAAACATTAAAAACAAACAAAAGGCAAATGCCCTGCTTCAGGAACAAAAAAAGAAAGTCGAAACCACGCTTACAAATCTAAAATCTACCCAAGCCCAACTCATCCAATCAGAAAAGATGGCTTCCCTTGGTGAATTGACCGCTGGAATTGCACACGAAATACAAAACCCGTTAAACTTTGTCAATAATTTTTCGGAACTGAGCAATGAATTGATTGATGAGATGAAAGATGAACTGGCGGCTGGCAACTGGCAACTGGCAACTGAAATTGCTGTCGATGTTAAGCAAAACCTCGAAAAGATAAACCACCACGGCAAACGTGCCGATGCAATTGTAAAAGGAATGCTGCAACATTCGAGAACCAGTTCAGGAGTGAAAGAACCAACCGATATCAATGCGTTGGCCGACGAATATTTGCGGCTGGTTTATCATGGTTTGCTGGCAAAAGACAAATCGTTTAATGCTGAATTCAAAACAGACTTCGACCCTACCCTTCCCAAAATCAACGTTATTCCGCAGGATATTGGGCGGGTGTTGCTGAATCTGATTAATAATGCGTTTTATGCGGTCACAGCCCCCCCACCCCCCGCAGGGGGGATCAAAGAAAGGGGAACGGATTATAAACCGACTGTCATTGTGAGAACTTCTTCCTTCATCCCCCCTGCGGGGGGACCGAGGGGGGCTTTAATTTCAGTGTCTGACAACGGCTCCGGTATCCCTCCCGAAATCGTCGATAAAATCTTCCAGCCCTTCTTCACCACAAAACCAACCGGGCAGGGAACCGGATTGGGATTGAGTTTGAGTTACGACATTATTAAGGCACATGGCGGCGAACTAAAGGTGGAGACGAGGGAAGGTGAAGGTTCCGAATTTACAATTATATTGCCTTGCAACAATCTGAAATAGCCATTGACCGAAGCTGTTATCATTGAATGTTTTAAACCTGACAGGGTTAGATAAAATCGTGCTAACGCATTGTTTTTTCATTACATTAGTTTAAATATCGAAGATATATTGTAACTTAGCTATTGAAAAAACCAAAAGAACTTAAATCACTAATAATGTGACATTTAAGTTACGAATAGCACTTCTTTATACGCAAACTAACCAAGTACTTTCGCCATGCTGCAAATCCTGCTGTTTTTGATGTTAAACATCAGCCCGGCAACCCAGCCTGACCAGCTTTTCGTTGCAAGTGACTCATTATTTGACAAAGACGGAATTTTACGCCTTGGCAGTCAGGACGGCTGGCGTTTTCAGGCGGGAGATGACCTGAACCGGGCCAATCCGGACTTTGATGACCGCGACTGGTTGTTTTACAAACCTGCAGGATTAACAGAACCAATTCCTGATTCGCTCTGGCAGGGTTATGGCTGGTTCCGGTTCCGGTTTGCTGCGGATTCCTCGGTTTATGCAAAGGTTACACATTTGTATTTTTCTACGTGGGGTGCCGCGGAAGTTTATCTCGATGGCAATATGGTGCGAAAATATGGTGTGTTTTCATTGGACAAGAAGAGTGAAAAGCTCAGTAATCCGATAAATAAAACCCATCCTGCTATAGTTTTTCAACCTTCAGAATCACACGTATTAGCGGTAAGGTTTTCATATCACAAAGGTCAATGCTTTAAAAAACTGTTTGGAAAACATGCACGTACATTTGGATTTGATACCGGATTGACAACAGAAAATTTAAATCAGAACATTATCGCATCGAATTACCCAAAAAAACCATTGGTTTACATTTTGGGAACAATGATGTTTCTGATTGTTTTGTTGCACATTTCCATGTATTTATTATTTCCTGAAGAACAATCCAACTTGTATATTTCCATTGTAACTTTTTTGTTGTTGTTACAAATTATAGCAACCTATTTATCCCATTTTTTCCAAGTTAACGTTTTGCAATATTTAATTTTTAGTCGCATTCCATTCATCGTTTTGTTTATGGCAGCCCTTTCTATGTTTCCTCTTACAATTAATTACATGTTTAAACAGAGGCATCGCTTGATTCATAAAATTCTTATATGGCTGTTTCCGGTTTTTGCTCTTGCAAATTTCATTCTTGCGGGCTTTGGCAATCCCAATATTGTTGTATCGGTAATTTTTTCTACAGTAATCATATTCTTTACCTCCCGAGTACTCATACAATCCTGGAGAACCAAACAGAAAGGAGTTTGGATTGTGGCAATAGCATTTTTGGGTGTTGTTATAGTAGCAATTTCATGGGTTTTTTATATCAAATTATCAAAAAATTTCAGCATTGAAATCCATTCTGTCATGATGTACCTGATATATGGGTCCATTCCGTTTGGCCTCACTGCTTTTACAGCAAATCGGTTCCGGGATCTGTACAAAAACCTCGAGCAAAAAGTAAAAGAAAGGACCTGGGAACTGAATCAATCACTTGAAAATTTGCGAAGTACGCAAACACAACTTATCCAGACTGAAAAAATGGCAAGTCTCGGGCAACTCACCGCCGGAATTGCTCATGAAATACAAAACCCACTCAACTTTGTAAATAACTTTTCGGAGGTCAGCAATGAGCTAATTGATGAAATGAAGGATGAACTGGCGGCTGGCAACTGGCAACTGGCAACTGAAATTGCTGACGATGTAAAACAAAACCTCGAAAAGATTAACCACCACGGCAAGCGCGCCGATGCCATTGTAAAAGGAATGCTGCAACATTCACGTTCTTCAAACGGGCATAAAGAACCAACTGATATTAATAAATTGGCCGGTGAATATTTGCGGTTGAGTTACCATGGAATGCGGGCAAAAGACAAATCGTTTAATGCAGAATATAAAACGGACTTCGACCCTACCCTTCCCAAAATAAATGTTGTTCCGCAGGATATTGGTAGGGTTTTGCTGAATTTGATAAATAATGCGTTTTATGCGGTGCACGTTCACGTAGAGACAAGGCATGCCTTGTCTCTACAACAAACATCGCAAAACCAACCTGATTACAAACCTACGGTTATCGTTTCAACAAAAAACATGGGAAACCATGTCGAAATCCGTGTGAAAGACAATGGTTCCGGCATTCCTTCTCACATCGTCGATAAAATCTTTCAACCTTTTTTTACCACCAAACCAGCCGGGCAGGGAACTGGTTTGGGATTGAGCTTGGCTTACGATATTGTGAAGGCGCATGGCGGGGAGTTGAAGGTGGAAAGTGAAAAAGGCAATGGAACTGAATTTACAATTGTTTTACCTGCATAGAACCTACCCTTTAAAAGTTATGCCTAAAAGCGTAATATCATCCGATTGCGGTGCACCGTCGGCAAAATCAGCAACGTCTGTAAAGGAGTTTTTAATGATTGTTTCAACAGGAAGGTTCAGGCTGTGAGTTAGAAAATTTTCGAATCGTTCTTCTCCATAAGCTATTTCTTTCAGGTTAAAAGCTTCAACAACTCCATCAGTATAAAGTAAAAGCTGGTCCCCGCTTTTCAACTGTATTTTTTTTGATTCGAAGCTAAAATCCTCAAGAACCCCAAGCGGCAAGCCATTTGTAATTTCAATCTGACTTATTCCGCCTGACGAAAGTAAATACGGAGGATTGTGCCCGGCATTTACATAGTCAACCTCGCCGGTTTGCGTATTCAGTATTCCGTAAAATACGGTTACAAACATTGAAGAAACACTTTCTGTACAGAGAAGATTATTTACATATTGCATACATTCGCTGACTGAATCTCCTTTGAGTCCGGTTGCACGAATAAGGGTTCGGCTGACAGCCATAAAAATAGCTGCCGAAATTCCTTTACCCGAAACGTCGCCAATAACAAACCCAAGCCGGTGCCTATCTATGAGGAAAAAATCGTAGAAATCCCCTCCTACTTCATTTGCGGGATGCATTGACGCATAAATATCAAAATTAGGCTCATTGGGAAATGGAGGAAATCTTTTGGGAAGAATGGCCTGTTGTATTTCACGCGATATGTTTAAGTCGTATTGTATCGAAACCAGTTGATCATGATCAGTCAACCAGCGCCGAACAGACAAAATTTCTCCCAACGTTTTATTGATGGTTATCTCAAGATCGTCAAAATTTACAGGTTTGGTAATGAAATCAAAAGCGCCCCTGTTCATGGCTGTCCTGATATTGTCCATATCGCCATAAGCCGAGACAATGACAGTTTTCAAACCGGGATTTTTCAGCTCCTTTAGTTTTGTAAGCAACGTTAAGCCATCCATCCCGGGCATGTTGATATCGGAAAGAACAATGCCAATTTCAGGGAATTCAAGAATTTTTTCAAGGGCTTCTATCCCGTTGAAAGCAAATTCAAAATCAAAAGTTTTTTCACGTATATGGCGGCGGAATTTCTGCCGGATCATCGGCTCCATATCTGATTCATCATCAACAACCAAAATTTTAACTCCGGTTTGTAAAGATTGACTCATATAGATATTTTTAAATTTTATTTCATAAATTTAGTCATCTTTTCACAGCCATAATAATTTGAAAACAAATTTTCTTTCTATTTGTTTTCAAGTAAATTAAATAATATGTTCCTAGACAAAGCTCATTAAATAATCATCTAAAAAAACTACTGCAAATGAAAAATCTATTGACAAAACATGTTCTACTTTTTGGCATAGCGCTAATTCTGATTGCCGGATGCAATTCTGCCACTAAAACAAAAGAAAAAAAAGGTACAACCTCCAGTGGGCAAGTGGCATCGGTTGAAGTTGAAGTTTTTGATGCTGTAAAAATTAAGGATCAAATTGTTGAAACAATCCGCAAAATGCCCAGCGAAAAGGAAGTTGCCACACTGCTGAACGAAGCTGGTGCTGCCTATATTTTTGATTTAACAGTTCCGGCTGAGCAGGCCGAAAAGCTAATGACCAAATCAGATCAAAGTTTTGGTTTAGGTCTGTATTCATTCGATTTGCTATATGCCAGCGTTTATAACATGGGAGCTGCAGCGGCTGAAATTAGCCAGGTTTCTGAACAGTTAATTGATAAGCTCGGGCTAAGGAATGAACTTATTTCAACAAAAAACTATATGGGAAGGATTAAAGCAAATTCCAGCAACAAAGATTCTCTTGATTTTCTTGTTACACAGGACCTCAACCACTTTCATCAACAAATGTCAAGTGGCAATCAGCCAGATGTTTATGCACTCTCGGTTATCGGTTCCAACGTTGAAGCGTTGTATATTTTAAGCCAGAGTACTTTGCTGGCAAAAAACAAAACAAAACTGCTCGATGTCATGAGCAAACAAACCGAAAGGGTAAAACTGGTATTTACATTGCTTGAAATGATGTCGGGAGATGAAAATATCAAACCTTACTACGAACAATTTAAACCTGTTGTCACCATTTTTGAAGAAAATCAGAAAATTACAGAAAAGGAGCTTGCAAAAATTGGCCCTTTGATGGAAAAGGTCAGGAAAAATATATTAAAATAAATTTTTAAAATCCGGGAATCAGTCTGCTGTATTCCCGGATTTTTTATTTCATTTTTAACATATCATTTATGAACGAGATTACATTAAATGCCCTTATAAATTTATTTGCATTGTTCTCGGCCATAAGTGAATCAAAAAAAGAGGATGCCATACGAAATTTCTCAGTGTACCTGCATCAGCACTTTGGAATTTCTGAAGGCAATGATTACCTGAAACTCTTTGAAGAGTTGCTTGATTTTTATGGAGTTGACGGAGAACCTGCATTTCCTGTTGATATGGTTCAGGAGGCCTATAAAATAAGCACGAACATCAGGAGCTGGCTCAGAAAAGATGAACAAATAATGGTTTTTATACGGTTTCTGGAGCTTGTAAAAAGCGGAAACCAATCGAAAGCAGAGGTGCTTTTTGAAACTTTGGCAAATGTATTTGAAATCAGTAAAACCGAGTTTGATAAATTTATTGCCTTTATATTTTACACTTCCACTGATCAGATTAACAACCCCGACTTTTTACTTATTAACAGTAATGAAAAACCAGGACAAATCAGCTACCGGCACATCTATGAAAAGAAAATAGAAGGGGAACTGCTTTTTTTACGTTGTTCATTAATCGGTCACTATATTTTCATCTATCATGGCGACGAATACCTTACCATTGAAGGAAACCCTGTAATTCCCGGACGTTTTTACGCTTTCAAGGAAGGGAGTATTATACGCGGACCACGGATTCCACCTGTTTACTATACCGATATTGCTTCAGGTTTTATTGACAAAGATCTTAGTCCTTCATTTATTTTTTCAGGCCAGGAAATTGAATTCAAATTCAATAAAAGCAACAACGGATTACACCGGTTTTCATTCAGCGAAAAATCGGGACAGTTGATTGCCATCATGGGCGGAAGTGGTGTGGGAAAATCAACATTGCTCAATATCCTGAATGGAAATATACCCGTACAGCACGGAAATGTAAAAATCAATCAGGTTGACATATATGAACAAAAACACGAGATTGAAGGGTTAATTGGTTATGTGCCGCAGGATGACCTTTTATTTGAAGACCTGACGGTTTGGGAGAATCTGTACTTTAATGCCTGCCTCTGCTTCGATCAGCTTCCCCGTTTGGCCATTGAGGAGAAAGTTGAAAGGATTTTGCATGAACTTGAACTCTGGTCGTTTAAGGATTTAAAAGTTGGCAGCCCGTTAAAAAAGATTATCAGCGGAGGTCAGCGTAAAAGGCTGAATGTGGCGCTTGAACTGATCAGGGAACCGGCTATTCTTTTTGTGGATGAGCCCACATCAGGCTTATCTTCCACCGATTCTGAAAAAGTAGTGCTACTTTTAAAACAACAGGCCCGCAAAGGCAAACTAATCATTGTAAATATTCACCAACCATCATCGGCCATTTTTAAACTGTTCGACAAGTTGTGGATTATGGATTCAGGAGGCCGGCCTATTTATACAGGTAATCCGCTCGACGGCATCATCTATTTCAAAAGAGAGGTTAACCATGTCAATGCCGAGATATGCGAGTGCGTGGTTTGCGGAAATGTAAACCCCGAACAGGTACTTGAAATTGTAGAAACTAAAAAAATAGATCATTCAGGAAACTTTCTTCCCGAACGTCGTTTTACACCTGAGTTTTGGTACGATCAGTACCGAAAAAATGCAAAGGTAAAAAAGGAGGAAATTCAGGGCTCAGCAACCGTTTTACCCCCGACTGAATCAAAAAAACCAGGTTTGCTGAAACAGTTCAAAATATTCTTCGAAAGGAATTTAAGGATAAAAATAACCGACCGGCAATACTTATTCATCAACCTGCTCGAAGCACCAATACTGGCAGTAATTGTTGCCTGGTTCACCCGTTTCTCGGAGGGCGACAAGTATATCTTTTTCGAAAATAAAAGTTTAATCTCCTACCTTTTCATGTCTGTTGTTGTGCTGTTGTTCATGGGAATGAGTGTCAGTGCCGAGGAAATTATCAAGGACCGAAAAATATTGCAGCGCGAATCGTTCCTCAACCTGAGCAGGTTCAGTTATTTAAATTCAAAAATTCTGTTCCTGATTTTACTTTCTGCATTTCAATCGTTCAGCTTCGTTTATATCGGAAACCTCATCCTGGGAATTCATGATATGACGATGGCTTACTGGCTAATTCTTTTTTCGGTGGCAGTTTTCTCCAACCTTTTGGGTCTAAATATTTCATCGGCATTCGATTCGGTTGTGACCATCTACATTTTGGTTCCCTTGTTATTGATACCGCAAATCCTTCTTTGTGGAGTCGTTGTAAAATTCGATGATTTACAAAATAAAAAGGCTGTCAAAGATGCAGTTCCGTTTACCGGAGAAATCATGGCTTCGCGCTGGGCTTTTGAAGCGCTTGCGGTTGAACAGTACAAGGAGAACAGATACATGGCCGGTTTTTTCGATATGGAAAAAGAAATGGCACAGTCCCGCTTTCGTTCCGATATACTGACCACTGAATTGATTGGCCAGATTGACCTCGTTGATGGATGGACAAGATTGAACAAACCTGCAGATGATATTTCGCGGAAACTGAATATCATTAAAAATGAAATCGGAAAATTGAATACGGAAAAAGTTCTGCCTGAATTTCAGTTTACAGAAAACCTGATCCCCGGTAAATTCAACAACGAAATTGCAGAGCTTGCAAAAACGTACCTTAACCAACTGAAGTCCTTTCATAACAAACGATATCTCCAAATAAAATCGGAGAAAGACCAGTTAATTAACCAGTTGAACAAAGAAAAAGGTGATCAGTTTCTGTACAATCAGAAAATGAAATTTCACAACAAATCACTTGAAGTACTGGTACTCAACTCTGAAACGAAAGAATTTTACCGCGAAACACCTGATGGCTATATGCAAAAAATAGCCCCGATTTATAAGGATCCGGATTTTTCAAACGGCAGGGCACATTTTATGGCCTCAGAAAAAAACCTGTTTGGCTATGCTGTTGACACCTTTATTTTTAACGTTGGAGTGATATGGCTGATGAGTGCATTTTTATACATTGCCCTTTATTACAACTGGTTGCGTAAAATGCTGCAAATATCGGCTCAGTTTAAAAACCTTAAAAGTTTCTTTAAAAATGGGAAACAAAAAAATTAAGCATTTCGTTGTTGAAAACCAGATTGAAGAACTGTCTGCGTTAGCTGAAGGAATTGATGACCTGGCCGAAAAATGGGACTTGTCGCAGGCATTGGCCATGAACATCAATCTGGTGATTGAAGAAGCGCTTTCCAACATTATTTTTTATGCTTTTACTGACAACGACAAACATGAAATTAAGATTTCAGTGTCGCTTAATAATAATATGCTCATTATTAAAATTACAGATAACGGCATTCCATTCAATCCATTGGAACAGCAGCAACCCGATATCAATTTACCAGCAGAGGATCGGCCTGTTGGAGGACTTGGAATTTTTCTGATATCGCAGATTATGGATGAAATGCATTATGCCAGGCAAAAAAATCAAAACATTTTGACATTAAATAAAAGTATATGATATGAACATTAAAAAAGAAAAAATTGGAGATTTTTCCGTACTTAAAATCAAAGGAAGAATTGACACCATTCACTCTTCTGCTTTAGAGCTTGAGGTCAACCAGCTATTTGAAAGTGGAGAGAAAAATTTGATTTTTAACTGCAGTGGAATGGATTACATCAGCAGTTCAGGATTAAGGGTATTTCTGGTAACACAAAAAAAAGCAATTCCATTAAAAGGAAAACTTTACCTGTGTAATATGCAACCTGCCATTCAGGAAATTTTCAGAATATCAGGATTTTCGAATTTATTCAGAATTTTCGACACACAGGAAGAAGCGCTGGAAAATCAATGATTCTGATTAAAACCTTAAACCATTATGCAACAATCTATTCTTCCGTTTATTTGTAGCCTGTTACTTACGCAACGAATAATCAGCTTTTCAAAAATAAATAACCATCCGCAATGGGTGAAATGGTTTAGCTATGTAAGATACTTCTCTATATTTCTGATTGTTATTTCAGCTTCAGGTCATGCACGTTGGATATGGCACATCCTCCTGGTTTCACTGCTTCTTTTTGCTTTTCAACAAAAAGAAATGCGGACTCTGCGCATGTATTTACTCGCATTTACACCTTTTGTTGTGGTGTCGCTTTTGAGTGATTTAATCGAAATAATATTAAAGGATTTTTATAACCGTTGGAGCAATTATTTTGAATTTTCTTCATCTCTTGCGGTTATATGGCTGTTAGCTATACTCTTCAGCCAATACAGGCAAAACAAAACCGCCGAAAAAGAACGGATAAAAAGACAACAAGAAGATGAAATTAACAGGGCAATAGCTATCAGAAAGGTTGAATTGGAAGGATTGGTTGCCGAACGTACTGCTGAACTTACGCGGCAGAAAGAAGAATTAGAGCATACTTTGGACGAATTACAAGCCACCCAGACACAGCTTATCCAATCAGAAAAAATGGCTTCATTGGGCGAACTTACCGCCGGTATTGCCCACGAAATACAGAACCCGTTGAACTTTGTCAATAATTTTTCAGAAATAAATACAGAATTAATTTCTGAATTGGAAGAAGAAATAAAAAAGGAAAATCGCGACTTAAAAAATGAAGAGGATATACTGAAAGACTTAAAAGAAAACGAGCAAAAAATAAATCACCACGGAAAACGGGCGGAGGCCATTGTAAAAGGAATGTTGCAACATTCGCGTTCTTCGACAGGGAAAAAAGAACTGACCGATATCAATGCCCTGGCAGATGAATATTTACGTTTGGCTTATCACGGTTTAAGGGCAAAAGACAAATCGTTCAACGCAACCATGAAAACCGATTTTGATGAAACCATCGGAAAAATAAATGTCATTCCACAAGACATTGGTCGGGTGATACTTAATCTGATTACCAATGCATTTTATGCTATAGCCCCCCCACCCCCCAAGGGGGGGATTAAGAACACCCCAACTGTTAGTAATCCTACGGTTTGGTTGAGTACAAAAAAAGAAGGAGATAAAGTTTTCATTTTAGTTCGTGATAACGGCCCCGGCATACAGAAAGAGGTGTTGGATAAAATATTTCAGCCATTCTTCACTACAAAACCTGCCGGACAGGGAACAGGTCTGGGATTGAGCATGAGTTACGAAATCGTCACCAAAGGACATGGAGGAGAGTTGAAAGTAGAGAACAATCCGGAAGGAGGCGCTAAATTCACTGTAGTTCTACCAGTGTTAAAAAAATAATGGACGTTCGGAATATTACCCAATGTCATAAAAGTAGTTCACTGAGCCTGCCGAAGGGCATTCAATTGTCATTTGGTAGTCATTAAGTTGGCGGAAAATGACAACAGAATGACAATAATTGACCACAACTGACTGATGCAAAATGACAAAATGGATATATAAACAGTCAATCATAAAATTACTTGTATGAAAATCTTAGTTGTTGACGACGAAAGAGACATTCAAACATTGTTTGAACAGCGGTTCCGAAAAGAGATCAGGGAAAAGGTGATGATATTTGAATTTGCATTCTCGGGGGAAGAGGCCCTGAGCCGCATTGAAAAATACACTCACGAAGCAGTTTTAATCCTTTCGGACATCAATATGCCGGGAATGAGCGGGTTGGAATTGCTCAACAGGATTAAACAAAAAATTCACACTCCCCCACCTGTGGTTATGATGATAACCGCTTACGGAGATTCCGAAAACTACAAACGGGCGATGGAACTGGGTGCAGATGATTTCCTGACAAAACCCGTGGATTTTATAATGCTGAAAGAAAAAATTAAAACACTGGCAGTATAACAAATAATTCAACCCACTAAACCTAAAACTATGAAAACTTCACTTCTTTTTTTAGCATTAATCTGCCTGTTTACAATCGACGGATTTTCACAAAAGGGATTCAATGGCCTTGATATGAATTTGGGCAACCTGTATCGGTTGTCCGATGCCAAAACCCGTTCCATTAGTCCTGAAAATTTCACCGGTGAAAAGGGCAAAGGCGGCATGGCAATTCCCGACGAAAAAGCTGCCCCAAACACCGCAAACGCAACGAATGCAGCCCGCGATCTTGGACAAGGCTGGAAAGTGAATCCATACGTGAGAATCAATCCGGGCGAAACCTTGACACTTGCCGAAATTGATGGTTCAGGCGCTATACAGCACATCTGGATGACTCCAACCGGAAACTGGAGGTTCTCGATCCTTCGCATTTATTGGGACGATGAAACTGAACCTTCCGTGGAATGTCCGGTGGGCGATTTCTTCGGAATGGGCTGGAACCAATACGCGCCGCTCAATTCCCTGGCCGTTTGTGTAAATCCGGGAAGCGCTTTTAACTGCTACTGGATGATGCCTTTCCGCAAAAAATGCAAAATCACGATGGAAAACATAAACGACAAAGACCAAATGACTTTGTATTACCAGATTGACTACACCCTAACCGACGTTCCAGCCGATGCTGCTTATTTTCATGCACAATTCAGACGGCTGAACACCAACACAACTTCGGATTATCCGATTGTTGACAACATCAAAGGAAAAGGTCAGTTTGTGGGAGTTTACATGGCTTGGGGAGTCAACAACAATGGTTGGTGGGGCGAAGGAGAAATCAAATTCTTCATAGACGGAGATGGCAAGTTTCCGACAATCTGCGGAACCGGCACCGAAGATTATTTCTGCGGTTCTTACAATTTTGACAGAGATGGTCAGTACAAGGAATTTTGCACTCCGTATGCCGGACTTCACCAGGTTATACGACCCGACGGAACCTACAAATCGCAGCAACGATTCGGACTTTACCGCTGGCACATCATGGATCCGGTGCGCTTCGAAAAAGATCTGAAGATTACCATTCAGGATTTGGGATGGAGACAGGGCGGCAGATATCTGGCACAGCAATCTGATATTTCATCCGTCTGTTTCTGGTACCAGACCGACCCGCACGGGAAATTTCCTAAAATGCTAAACTGGCAGGGACTTGAAGTGAATTAATGTTTCTAAATCTACTAACTATGAAGAAGACCGGACGCAGGGAATTTTTACTGACGACCACTTTGTCAGGAATAGGATTGAGTCTGACCGGCTCAGTTCTCAAATCAAACAACTTTTTGAGCAACAATGCAGGTAACCGGATTGGCATCATCGGGCTGGATACTTCGCACAGCATTGCATTTACCAAATCGCTCAACAATCCGGAAGCAGGCGCCGAGTTTGCCGGATTTAAGGTAGTTGCAGCCTATCCAAAAGGCAGCAACGATATTGAGAGCAGTGTATCCCGAATTCCCGGCTACATCTCTGAAATTCAAAAGTACGGTGTCGAAATTGTTGATTCAATAGCCCTTTTGCTTACCAAAGTTGATGTGGTTCTTCTGGAAACCAATGACGGACGATTGCATCTGGAACAGGCTTTGCCAGTTTTGAAAGCCGGCAAACGAATGTTTATTGACAAACCGATGGCTGCATCACTGACCGACGCAATGGCCATTTTCGAAGCATCAAAAAAATACAAAGTCCCGGTTTTTTCAAGTTCGTCGCTAAGATACATTAACGGTATGGACGAGGTAATTTCAGGAAAAATTGGAAAAGTACTCGGTGCCGAAACTTACAGTCCGGCAAAACTTGAAAAGACTCATCCCGATCTGTTTTGGTATGGAATACACGGTGTTGAAACGCTGTTTACAGCAATGGGAACCGGCTGCAAAAGTGTCGTCAGGGTTTCAAATGCTGATACAGATATGGTAACAGGAACCTGGGAAGATGGCCGGATTGGGACATTCCGCGGCATCAGGAAAGGAAAAGAAGATTACGGAGGAACCGTATTTGGCGAAAAGGCCATCAAAGTTTTGGGCAATTATGCCGGGTACAATCCATTGCTGGTTCAGATCATACAATTCTTTAAAACAGGGATAGCGCCTGTAAAGGAAGAAGAAACGTTGGAAATCCTTGCATTTATGGAAGCTGCCGACCTCAGCAAAGCCAAAGGCGGAAAAGCGGTTGAAATAAAAGCAGTGATGGAAAAAGCTACAGAAAAGGCAGCAGGCCTGAAGTTCTGAAAGATAAAACCTAATAAAATTGGTGTAAGACAAAATTTCCTTTTGACAAAATAACCACAACGTGGTTGAATATGAATAGCCCTGAGTGAAACTCAGGGGGTACGGGAAAGATAGGTTTTGCAACCCTGCAAAGGGTTGAATTTGTTCGTCTTTGATATTCAACCCTTTGCAGGGTTGTTGTTCTTTATCATTATTTTACCCCGGATTCCATCCGGGGCTATTGACATTAAATCCTTTCAGGATTTCAAAAAAACATGTGATAACTGATTAACTGAAATTATCAATTTAGGATTTTGTAGTAAACCCTAATAAACCTTTACAACATGGAAAATTCAAGAAGAAATTTTATCCGGAACGCTACGCTTGGAACTGCCGCATTATCAGTTGGTGGAATTCTTCCGGGTTTCAGTTCGAAAAGTTATGGCCGGATCGTTGGCGCGAACAATCAAATAGTGGTGTCGATGATGGGCGTTAACTCACGGGGCCAGGCATTGGCGAGGAATTTCGCACTTCAGGAGAATTGCGAAGTCGCGCATATTTGCGATGTTGACTCAAGGGCAATTGTGAATTGCACAAAAGCAATTAAAGAGCGGCAAACAATGGTGCCCAAAGGCTTTGTTGATTTCAGGCAGTCGCTCGAAAGCAAAGATATTGATGCCCTGGTGATTGCTGCTCCCGACCACTGGCACGCACCGGCATCAATTCTGGCCATGCAGGCCGGCAAACATGTTTATGTTGAAAAACCATGCAGCCACAACCCCCGCGAAGGCGAAATGCTGGTGGAAGCAGCCATCCGGTACAATAAGATTGTTCAAATGGGCAACCAGCGCCGCTCGTGGCCGAATGTGGCAAACGCCATTCAGGAACTAAAAAACGGGGCAATCGGAAATGTCTATTTTGGAAAAGGATGGTACACCAACAATCGTGGTCCGATTGGCACAGGAAAAATAGTACCGGTTCCGGATTGGCTGAATTGGGATTTATGGCAGGGCCCTGCTCCCCGGAAAGAATTCAAAGACAACCTGATTCACTACAACTGGCACTGGTTCTGGCATTGGGGAACCGGCGAAGCGCTGAACAACGGAACCCACATGATCGACCTTCTCCGTTGGGGAATGGAGGTTGACTTTCCTGTAAAAGTCAGTTCAAACGGTGGCCGGTACAGGTATCAGGACGACTGGGAAACCCCGGACACACAGGTGATCAATCTCGAATTTGACAAAGGACTGGCGATGTCGTGGGAAGGCCGGAGCTGCAACGGAAAATACATTGAAGGCAGCTCTGTGGGAGTGATGTTTTACGGAGAAAAAGGAAGTCTGCTTATTCCGGCCGGAAATAGCTACACCATTTTCGACCTGCAAAATAAAGTGGTAAAGGAAGTGAAAGATGACCAGAAAATTGATCCAAGAAACCTTTCCAACCCAGCCGAACAGCTCGATGCCATTCACATTCAAAATATGTTTGACGGAATTAAAAATGGCAGCAAACTTAATTCGGACGTTGACTCAGGACACAAAAGCACCTTGCTGGTTCAACTGGGAAATATCTCGCAACGCGTGGGCCGGTCATTAAATATTGATACCAAAACCGGACATATTGTTGATGATCAGGAGGCAGAAAAATACTGGTCGCGCACTTACGAAAAAGGTTGGGAAATGAAAATTTAAACAATATGGGAACAAAAAAGATGGTTCTGTCGGGTTTGGTTTTGCTATTTGTCTTTTCAGGAGTTGCCGAAGAAAAAAATACCAATACCATTGACGCACTGCTTTACAGCAATGGAAAACCGGTTTCTGTAAAAATTTCAGGAGACAAAATAAGTAAAGTAACAGCACTGAAAAGCAATGCAAAAGCCCTTCAAATGTATGTCGCCCCCGGATTAATCGACATCCAGATAAACGGTTACATGGGCGTTGATTTTGCTGATCAGGATTTGACACTGGAAGGAATCAGGAAAGCTACCCGTGCATTGTGGAAAGAAGGAGTTACAACCTATCTGCCAACTTTAATCACTGCCGACCGGAAAAGCCTGCAAAATAGCTTTTCAATACTTTCACAAGCATTGGCCGATGAGGAAATTAGCCCTTCAATACCCGGTTTTCATTTGGAAGGCCCCTTTATTTCGCCTGAAAAAGGTTTTCGTGGGGCACATCTCGAAAAATACATCCGGAAACCTGACTGGAACGAATTCGCTGAATTACAGCAGGCTGCAAAAAATAAGATAAAACTGATCACTGTTGCGCCTGAAATTGATGGAGCTGTTCCTTTTATTCAGAATTGCAGCCGCGAGGGAGTAATTGTTTCGCTGGGACATCACAACGGAAATGCGGAACAGATTGAAAAGGCTGTTGACGCCGGAGCAACACTTTCAACACATTTGGGAAATGGCTGTGCCAATATGATCGACAGGCACAACAATCCGATCTGGCCACAACTGTCGGAAGACCGGCTTTCGGTTACCATCATTGCCGACGGCTTTCACCTGAATAAACAGGAAGTACGAACTTTTTACAAGGCTAAAGGAATCGACCGGACCATTTTGGTTTCGGATGCACTCGATTTGGCCGGGCTCGAACCCGGAGAATACACCCGATGGGAAAGAACGGTGCTGTTGACACCTGATGTCGTAAAATTTCCTGCTGAAAATGTTCTGGCCGGCGCTGCTGCCCCAATAACCACTGGGATTTCAAACATCATGAATTTTACCGGATGTAGCCTTGGCGATGCCATTCAAATGGCCAGTACCAACCCGGCAAAAATTCTTCAACTGAATGATCGTGGAGAAATCAGTCCGGGGAAACGTGCTGATCTGATATTATTTACGATCGAAAATGGAAAAATGGTCATTCAAAAAACAATCCTGGGCGGGAAAGTGGTTTACGAAAAATAACAACGGTAGGTATGAGCGAAAACAAACTTCTCCGAAAAATATTTCTTGGCCTGACTGCTATCGGTCCCGGCTTATTTCTGATCGGTTACAACATTGGTACGGGAAGCGTTACAACAATGGCTAAAAGTGGCGCCGAACATGGCATGACCTTAACATGGGCATTGGTTCTTTCGTGCATTTTTACCTACGTTTTAATGGTTGCTTATGGAAAAACCACACTGGTAACCGGAAAGACTGCACTGTTCAATATAAAAACCAATTTTAAATATGGTAAAGTACTGGCCATCTATATTCTAATAGCTTTGGTAATTGGTGAGTTACTGGCACTGATGGGTATCTTCGGAATCGTCTCCGACCTGATTAGGGAAGCATCGCTGCTTTTGTGGGGAGGCGAAGGATTTAGCACCTTGAATATCACCATTGTTTTGGTCGTTGCGTTGTATGCATTGTTATGGTTTGGTCGCTACAAATCATTCGAAAAGGCGCTTGTTTTTCTGGTCATTCTGATGGGAATCTCTTTTATTACTGTGTTCTTTATGGTGAAACCAAGCATTTCAGAGCTATTGGGCGGACTTGTTCCCAGCATTCCCGATACTCCGGGCTCGCTTCAGTTAATAGCTGCAATGGCGGGAACGACCTGCTCTGCGGCGGTATTTATTATGCGGAGTACTGTCGTTGCCGAAAAAGGCTGGAACATTAATCACCTGAAAGAAGAAAAGAGAGATGCCGCGGTTTCGGCTTCGATGATGTTTTTTCTTAGTTTGGTAATCATGGCTGTATCTGCCGGAACGCTGCATGTAATGGGACTGAAACTAAATACGACGATTGAGATGATCAGTCTTTTTGAACCCATCGGCGGCAAAGTAGCTGCCTTTATCCTGATATTGGGAATTGTGGGCGCAGGGATTTCAACAGTTTTCCCGATTGTGCTGATTGCCCCATGGCTGATCAGCGACTATACCGGAAAAGAAAGAAATATCAAATCGCCCATGTACCGTATTCTGGGACTGATTGGCATTCTTTTCGGTTTCGGTATGCAGTTTATAAGCACCACCCCACCTCTGCTAATGATTTTTTCGCAGGCATTTCAGGCACTGATACTTCCGGCAGTAGCCATCCCGATTATGATTCTGATTAACCGAAAATCGTTAATGAACGAACAAACTGCCGGAACAAAAATGAATTTCAGCCTGATAGCCGTTATTCTTTTTAGTTTTATAACCTCGTATTTTGCCATTGCCGACTTTTTATAATTTAAAATCATGGAAACAATAATCGTTGAAACAAAACAGGAACTTGGCAGAAAAGCAGCCACCACTGGTGCGGAGTTGATTAGGAAAGCCATTGCTGACAATGGAACGGCCAACATTATCGTTGCCACGGGAGCTTCGCAGTTCGAAATGCTGGATGCATTGGTTAAAGAGGATGTTGACTGGTCGAAAGTGACCGCTTTTCATCTCGACGAATACATCGGCCTGTCTGATTCGCATCCGGCATCGTTTCGTAAATACCTGAAAGAGAGGTTTGTTAATCTGGTGGGCATAAAAGCCTTTCACTATGTAAACGGAGAAGTCGATCCGGTGGTGGAATGTAAACGGTTGGAGCATATTATTCTCCACCACCCAATCGACGTGGCTTTTGTCGGTATTGGCGAAAACGGACATCTGGCGTTTAACGATCCGCCTGCTGATTTCGAAACCGAAGATGCTTATCTGGTGGTCAATCTCGATGATGACTGCCGGCGCCAGCAATTGGGTGAAGGTTGGTTTCCCTCATTCGATGATGTTCCGAAACAAGCCATCAGCATGTCCATCAAACAGATTATGAAATCGAAATCTATTATATGCACTGTTCCGGATCTGCGGAAAGCAAAAGCTGTTTATCAAACCCTGAACAGCGAAATTTCACCGGCATGTCCGGCAAGCATATTGCGGGAACATCAAAATGCCCTGTTGTTTTTAGATCATGCAGCCGCATCGTTGATTTGAGATTCAACTTAATAATGATGAGCTTAATAACAAGTATTTTCAGGTGCAGAGCACCGTTGATATTTGTAGTATATATGATGCAATACACACAAAAGGTGCGGAGCACCGAAATATAGGCACATATTATTTGTAGTATTGCGGTGTCCTGCACCTTAACCCTGTCAAATATTTCTGTCGAAATTTGTACAGGGTGAACCAGCTTTTATCTACTTTTTTACTACAAATACCCGCCTGCCGGCGAGCTACCGTGTACCCACATCTATTTTTAATTGTACATCATAACCGGACAATAGAAAAAAATAATAGAAAGCGGATTTACGCGGGTTTAGCGGATCGAAAGCGGATTTCTATTCCAATAAATTGGAATAGATTCAAAAAAAGACAAATGGGATAATGGATGGTTGATATTTTTATAAGCGTTTCTTTAGAAAATCATCCCGACTTGTCAGCGATTTTATTGAGCATGTCAGTTTTATAGTATTGAGTATTAAACAACAATAAATGAATGAGTTAACCGCATATTCAGTCACTTTCAAAATGGCGGTATCCATTTTTAGTATTCATTAGATATTTTAGCTGCGACAAATAAGGTAATAAGGTAGAAATCAAATGTGCAAC
>JAUYMU010000033.1 GCA_030698405.1 Bacteroidota bacterium | reverse complement strand
AAAAGAAGTTGTTTCAGATCTGGATTTGCTCGCACAGCAAAGAACCATTTCTATGGAGGTGATTGCGCCCGAAACTGAAATTTGTATCATGACCGATGCAGATAAGTTTCAGCGGATATTTACCAACCTGATCTCAAATTCAGTCAAATACAACAACCCGGGTGGATTTGTAAAAATCACTGTTAATATTGAAAAACGATTACTTACAATTGAAGTTGAAGACAACGGTGTTGGCATAAAATCAGAGTATTTCCAAAAAATATTTGAGCCTTTTGGAATTTCTTCAGCTAATAAAAAGGGAAGTTTTCCCGGATATCTGTCAACCGGAATGGGGCTGGCTGTTACAAAAGGACTGATAGAATTGCTGAAAGGAACCATTCAGTTTGAAAGTATTCCCGGAGAAGGAACAAAGTTTACCTGCATTTTTCCTGATGTGCACCAGCTAAGTTCTGCTGAATTACCCAATGAAACAGCGGACGAACTCAAAGAAATCGATTTCATTAAGGAGCCAACTCCTGAAAATATTTTGGAAAATCCGGAACTTATAGCTGGGAAGCCATTGATTCTGCTGGTCGATGATGATCCCGAAATTCTGGTTTTGCTAAGGGATTTTCTTCAGCTTGATTATAACATTCAATTTGCCACCAATGGACTTGAAGCCTATAACAAGGTATTGACCGAAAAACCTGATTTAATTGTTTCGGATGTAATGATGCCCGAAATGGACGGTGTTGAACTTTGCGCAAAACTTCGTGAGAACTTTGATACGAGCCATCTGCCACTGATACTGCTTACAGCGAAAGCTGAAATTGAAGACCGGATTGCCGGACTGAAAGCCGGAGCCGATTCGTACATACCCAAACCATTTCACCCCGAACACCTGAAAATTCGTATCGAAAAACTCCTGCAACTTTGGTCAGGAATGAAGAATCGCTTCAGCCATCCGGATGAGAATCCGGCGCTTGAAAAGGAAATCACTGATCCTTTTTTCCACAAAATGATCGGTTGTATCGATGAAAACCTCGATGATGAAACATTTTCGTCTGAGAAGTTATGCGATAAACTTGCAATCAGTAAATCTTCGCTTTACAACAAAACCAAATCGTTGCTCAATACCACTCCAAACAGCCTGATCAATCAGCGAAGGCTGAGCAAAGCGGCAATCCTCCTCAAATCGACCAACTTATCGGTCAGCGAAATTATCGACCAAACCGGTTTTGCCAGCCGCACCCATTTCTACGATCTGTTCAACAAGGCTTTTGATTGTTCTCCTTCAGACTACAGGAAGAAAAAGGAAAGAGATATTGATAGTTAATATTCACAATTCACCCCCCTGCCTGTGGCTGCTAACGTGTACCCACAAATAATTGGGAAATACTAATAGAAAACAAAAAAACAATGGAACGCGGATTAAAGATGATCCAGCGGATTAAAGCTGATTATAATCCCGACACGTCGGGAGGATTTTCTAAAGAAACGCTTATAAAAATATTGACAATCCATTATCCCATTTGTCTTTTTTTGAATCCATTCCATCCCGAGCACTCGGGATTGGAATATTAATCCGCTTTCCATCCGCTAAACCCGCGTAAAATCCGCGTTCTATTATTTTTTTTGTGCGGTTATGATGTACAATTAAAAATATTACCCATCAAAACGTTTTAGAACCAAACGTTTTTACTCCGGAACAATCTCCATGTTTAGAAAAAAAATTACCTCCGGAAGGATATGTTTTTCCTGAAAACCAGCGATTTCTTCAAAATTTACTCTCATTTGTACTATACCGGACAAGATCGGGAACGGGGCGGACATAGGTTCTGTTCATTGGAACGTAGCTTTGCTGCAACTAAAACAAAACTACCAATGGATATTGCACAACGATTCCCCCGGAACCCGCTTATTCGTCCTGCCGATCTGAAACCCGGCATTGAAGGAATGGAAATTCTTTGCCTGCTAAACCCGGGCGTTTTTCAATTCGAAGGAAAAATCTGGTTGCTGCTTCGCGTTGCCGAAAGACCCAAACAGATTGAAGGCAAAATCAGTTTCCCTGTATATAATAGTAAAGGAAATATCGAAATTCTCAGTTTCGATACGAATGATCCCGATCTGGATGCGTCAGATCCGCGGGTAATCAATTACAAGAAGAAAGATTATCTGACGACTCTTTCATACCTGCGATTGGTTTGCAGCGACGACGGAATTCATTTCTCGGAACCCGAGGGTTATCCACCAATTTTTGGCAAAGGCGAACTCGAAACTTTTGGCATTGAAGATTGCCGTGTAGCTACCATGGGCGATGGGTTTAGCCTTTCGTTTACCGAAGTTTCTGAATTCGGAGTTGGGGTTGGATTAATTCGTACCAAAGACTGGAAGACTTTCGACCGCAAAGGCATGATTTTCCCGCCTCATAACAAGGATTGCGCCCTCTTCGAAGAAAAAATAAACGGAAAATATTATGCATTGCACCGCCCAAGCAGCCCTGAACTAGGTGGAAACTATATCTGGCTGGCCGAATCGCCCGACCTGATTCACTGGGGGCAACACAAATGCATAGCTACTGTGCGACCAGACAGTTGGGATTCGAAACGCGTTGGAGCCGGTGGTGCTCCAATCAGGACAGAAAAAGGCTGGCTCGAAATTTATCACGGAGCCAACAGCGACCATCGCTATTGCCTGGGAGCATTGTTGCTCGATATCAACGATCCTTCAAAAGTACTTGCCCGCAGCGTTGAACCCATTATGGAACCCATTGAAACCTACGAACAAACCGGATTTTTTGGAAATGTAGTATTTACCAACGGCCATTATGTGAAAGGCGACGACATCTTCATGTATTACGGTGCAAGCGACGAAGTGATTTGTGGCGCCAAACTCTCTATCTCAAAGATACTTTCAACACTCATTTAACAGCAAATTCCTGCAATGATAGCAAAACTGACTGCCGAGTTTCGTTTTTTCCTTTCAATGCCCCACAACATGCGGGTATTGCTCATTACCAACATGCTTTACGCATTGGTTTTGCCTGTTGTCGAGATATTTATGGCAGCCTACATCATGCGCTATTTTGCCGATACGAGTTATGTGGCCATTTTTCAGGTCGCTATGTACACGGGCATCATCATCACTTCGCTGACAAACGGATTTTTGCTGAAGAGTTTCAAAGTTGCACATCTGTATAGTTTTGGCATTCTGTTGAGTGGTGTGTCGATGGTGGCAATGATGTTTGTAAAAGACATAAAACTTTTTGGACTGATCGTTTCAGGAACCATGATTGGCGCATCTGCCGGATTTTTCTGGACCAACCGCTACCTGATGGCGCTTAATACCACCAATGATGAAAACCGGAACTACTTTTTCGGGCTCGAATCGTTCTTCTTCACCATCGCTAACATTACCATTCCATTGACCATAGGCGCTTTGCTGGCCTCTATTGATGGGATGAAAATACTCGGAATCGTATTTGACATTTATAAAGGCTATCAAATTGTAACAATCTTTGTTTTTGTGATCACCATACTGGCCGTTATTTCACTGGCCCGTGGCAAATTCGAAAACCCGGTTCAGAAAGACTTTCTCTATTTCCGCTTCGATCGCCTTTGGAACAAACAGATATTACTTGCATTCCTGAAGGGACTTGTTCAGGGATTTCTGGTAACCGCGCCGGCAATGCTGATTATGAAATATGTGGGGCAGGAAGGTTCGCTTGGCCTTATTCAGGGAATCAGCGGCGGATTGACTGCCATTCTGATTTATCTGTTAGGCCGCTTCGCCAAACCCAAACACCGCATTCTAATTTTCGGATTTGGCATTACACTTTTCCTGATCGGAACAGTTGTTAACGGCATCGAATTGTCCATGTTCGGAGTAATGGTATTTGTACTGTGCAAGGTATTCTTTCAGCCATTGCACGATCTGGCCTATTATCCGATTATGATGAAGGTGATTGATGTGGTTTCGAAACGCGAAAACCGCAATCAGTACGCCTATATCCTCAACCATGAGTTTGGCCTATATGCCGGAAGGGTTGGCGGACTGGGATTATTCATCTTCTTCGCATTCTACGTTTCAGAAAGCTTTGCACTTCGGTACTCGCTAATTATCGTGGCAGTACTTCAAATGCTTTCTATCCCTCTGGCTAAAAACATCATGAAAGATTCATATTCTGAAGCTAAAGAAACAAAATAGATGAAAAACCACATAGACACATAGAACGCATAGGAAAAAATAAAAATAAAAAAACTATGTGACCTATGTGCCTATGTGGTAAATAATTAAAAAAATAGAAAAATGAAAAACGGATTCCTTAAAATACTAATTCTAGCCCTGCTCACAGGATTCTTCTCCTGCAACACACAATTGGGCGAACCGGTGGTTCAGACTTCTTTGCTTCGGATCGAACAGATGCCGGATATGCCTCAACCCCTGAAAATTATCGACTGGAAGAAAAAAACGATGCAGTTCGACAGCCTTGTTTACAATTTTACTCCGGATGATTCTTACGAACCGTTAATCTGGCTCGACAGTTCCAGACGAAACATAGATCAGGTGACCTACGGGCTTTACACCGTGATTGGTGATGTCCGTCAGGGACCGAAAAACAATAACGGTGAATTTCATGAAGCGTTAACCACCTACAATTCCCTGATCAGTGCCGGGCTGATGGGAATTGACAAAACCAATCAGCATGGTTTCAACTATGCGAAAATGTCTCAGAACTATTTCAACAGCGATACCAACTGGAATATTCTGATGAACAACACCAATCCTGAAGTGGCAATGGCCGGTGGTGGTTATGGCCGCGACTGGTGGTACGATGTTTATCCGAATGTGCTGTATTACGGAGTTGCAGCACTTTTTCCTGAAGTTGAAAATACTGAATTTATTCAACGGAAAGTGGCTGACCAATTCTACAAAGCTGACTCTGTACTGAACGGGAATTACGATTATTCCTATTTCGATTATGCGCAGATGAAAGGCATGATTAACCACATTCCGCTGCAACAGGATGTTGCCGGTGGACATGCCTGGATATTGTATTCAGCGTATTACAAATTCGGCGACAAACGCTACCTCAATGGAGCAAAAACTGCAACCGATGCTTTGCTCAGCCAGAAAGAAAGCCGCTTTTACGAAATGCTGCTTCCGTTCGGTACTTATACAGCCGCCCGGCTCAATGCTGAACAGGGAACCAGTTACGATGTGACCAAATTGCTGAACTGGATGTTTGACGGTTGCCAGAACAAAGAAGGTCGTTACGGTTGGGGTGTGATTGCAGAAAAATGGGGCGATTACGATGTTTCCGGACTTCAGGGAAGTATTACCGATGGAGGCGGATATGCTTTTTTTATGAATTCAGTGGCAATGGCCTGGCCATTGGTGCCAATGGTAAAATATGAACCGCAGTACGCACAAACAATCGGTAAATACATGCTGAATCTGGTCAATGCATCCCGTTTATTTTATCCTGATGAGGTTGACGATGCCCACCAGCTTCTTCCTGAATTGAAAAACCTGACGCAGGGAATTATCGGTTATGAAGGTTTGCGTAAAGTGGATGATTACAACAAACCAGAATTGAAGGGAATCACTCCCGTCTCAACCGGCGACGGACCCAAATGGACAGCCGGTCAGCCCAAAGAAACCATGTTCAGCCTTTACAGTACGTCAATCGTTGGAATTTTCGGCGCCATTGTAAATACAACCGATGTCGAAGGAATTCTGGCGCTCGATTGCAATGTGACCGACTTTTATGCCGATAACAAATACCCGCAGTACCTCTATTATAATCCTTATGGAAATGATACAACAGTAACCTATTCTTCAGAAAAAAGTGTGGACTTGTTTGATGTAGTTTCGAAGAAATACCTGGCAAAAGCAGGCGAAGGAAAGATGAAAATTAAGCTGCCGGCAGGAAAGTCCGCACTGGTTGTAGTCCTTCCTTCCGGAACAAAACTGACATCGGAGGGATCAAAAGTAAAAGCCGGCAATGTGGTAATTGCTTATAAATAACCAAATGGAAATAATGTCATATATCGAAGTCTATCCTTTGCCGTCAGCTTCAGCTGACGGATCAAATGGAAACATGCTATTGGCTTTAGCCACAGGAGTATGGGCTAAAGCCCGGAACTCTTATGTTTCTTCAACCCGTTGACTAAAGTCAACGGCAAAGGATAACATCTAAAACAGCTTAATTAAAATCTATCAAAACTGACAATATGAAACGACTGCTATTATTAATGATGATGATTTCGCTCACTGTAACTCTATTTGCGCAGCGTACGGTCGAAGGAACTGTAAGCGATTCCAAATCAGGAGAAACCCTGATTGGTGTTGCGGTTATGATCAAAGGAACTACCACAGGCACCATTACCGATATCGATGGCAGGTATCGTCTGGTATCGGATCAATTAACTGCCGAATCGGTAATTGTCTATTCATACATGGGTTTCACGCCGTCAGAACAAATTACCGGCGATCGCACAGTGATTGATGTAAAGCTTGTTCCGGAGGATATTTTGCTGAATGAAATGGTTGTGATTGGATACGGCTCTGTAAAAAAGCGCAGTGTTCTGGGCGCTGTTGCCAAAGTAAACAACAAAGATCTTACTGCATTGCCGGTTTCGGATGTCGCACAAGCTTTGCAGGGTCGTGCCGCCGGAGTGCAGGTTACACAAAATACTGGCGCTCCCGGTGAAGGTGTTTCGGTTCGTATCCGTGGTTCAGGTTCAATCAATTCGAGCAACGACCCGCTTTACATCGTCGATGGAATACCAACCAGCGATGCTTTGAAAATTCTTTCGCCCGGTGATATTGAAAATATTACTGTACTGAAAGATGCCTCGGCTTCGGCCATTTATGGTTCGCGTGCCAACAACGGCGTAGTACTTATTACCACAAAAAAAGGAGTTAAGGGTAAAACCAAAGTTACTTATCGCGGACAGACGGGTTTTCAACAGGCGACCAACCTCACGAAGATGGTCAATACCACCGATTATGTGACCATTTACAATGAAGCAGCCACCAACGACAATGCTTTTCTGCCCGAATCGCTGCACCGTGGACTGATTACTCCTGATGATGCTGCGAAGTTTTCCAACGTGAACTATGTGAAAGAGCTGCTACAACCGGCGCCGATCAATTCGCACGAAATTTCACTTTCAGGAGGAAATGAAACGACCAATTTTATGATTTCCACTTCGCTTTTCGATCAGAAGGGAATTGTAAAAGGAAGCGGATATACCCGGGGAACTATTCGTCTTGATGTCAATACCGAAGCCAGTAAATGGCTGACGGTCGGGGTAAATATGCTCGCCGGAATTTCAAGCAACGACATGATTGGAAGTTCGGGTGATGGCGCAGGTGGCAATGGCGGAAGTGTCGTCAGATACGCATTCTTCCGCAATCCGGCTATTCCAATCCGGTTTGAAGATGGAAGATTCGTTGACCGCCCTGCCGAATATTTTGGTGCACAGAAATATGATTCGTTCCTGGGCGATGGTTACAATCCAATCGGCATGAGCGCTTTGAATGACAACAACCGCAAGGACGACAGTTATATGGGCAAGGCCTATTTCATTGCCAAAATAACTCCTGAATTAAAATTTACCACCAACGTGGGTGTTGATTACCGCAATTCGTTCAGCCGCCGTTTTTCACCTACCTGGGGAACGCTGGATCGTATCAATGCCAAAAACGGACTGAATATTGGCAGTGAGCAAATTGCAAACCTATCGATGAATAACCTGCTCAATTATGACACCCAAATCGGTGAATCGCATACCGTTTCGGCTATGCTGGGGTTCGAAGCCATTAAAAACAGCGGAAAAGGTCTTTATTCCAGCGACATGGATTTTCCGGTCGAACAAAAGGAACTGATTTATATCGGGAACGGATTGGGGATCAAAATGAGCAGCCAAAATGAATATGCTTCAACACTGGCCTCGCTTTTCGGAAGAATAAACTACGATTACAAAGGAAAATACTACTTGTCGGGAACACTGAGACGAGATGGATCTTCAAGGTTTACAGGCGACAACAAATGGGGAACTTTCTACTCCCTTTCAGCCGGCTGGGTATTGTCTCAGGAAGAATTTCTGAAGAATGTTTCGTGGCTTTCGAACCTTAAACTTCGCGCCGGCTATGGTGGTGTCGGAAACCAGGATGTTGGCCTTTATGCCGATAAAGACAGGATATCACCCTATTACAATTATGCTTTTGGGAACATTTCGAACAGCGGTTATGCACAATCAGCCCTCGGAAACGAAAACCTGAGGTGGGAAACCAGCTACCAGTACAATGCTGGTTTGGATGCAGAATTTTGGAAAGGTGCATTGGCATTTTCTATCGACTATTATTACAAAGTAACCGAAGACATGCTGGTAAAGGCATCCAATCCACCATCAACCGGATATGCCGAAGCTGCCTGGATCAACAGCGGTTCAGTATTAAACAACGGGATTGAGCTTGAAGCAACTTACCGCAAAAACAAGAAGGATTGGGGTTATTCAATCGGTGGAAACATTGCTTTTGTACACAACGAAGTGCTCAAGCTGGAAGCGCCACTCTATGGTGGACGGGTTGAATCGGGTATCGATGCGACCCAGACAGCAGTCGGGCATCCGATCGGGTCTTTTTACATGCTCGAGATGGAGGGTATTTTCCAGAATGAAACCGATGTTTTGCTATCATCATTTCAGGGAGATAAAATTCGCCCCGGCGATGTAAAATACAAGGACAATAATCCTGACGGAACAATTGACAACCTCGACCGGGTCTATCTTGGCAGTGCAATTCCATGGCTTACCGGCGGATTCAATCTGGCAGCAAACTACAAAAACTTCGACATCAGCATTTTTGGCCAGGGTGTGTATGGAAATAAAATCTATTCGCAGGTGAATCAGGACATTGAAGGTTTTTACCGTGGCTTCACCGTTACGCAGCGCTATTTTGATGAACGATGGACCGGAGAAGGAACTTCCAATACTCAGCCAAGGGCATCATGGACTTCCAAATCGAACAATGCGATGCCTTCGTCCAGGTTTTTGGAAGATGGCGCTTACCTGAGGTTGAAAAACGTTCAGCTCGGTTATACAATTCCGGAGAAAACACTGAAGGTGATCGGATTGTCGCAGGTACGGTTATATGCTTCGGGCACCAACCTGCTTACCCTGACCAAATATTCAGGATTGGATCCTGAAATGACCGTTAGCGACAACTCCAAAAACGAAGGCGACCGCGCCGCCGGTATCGACTGGGGAACTTATCCTTCGGCAATGACTTTTATGCTCGGACTTGACATCACTTTTTAATCTACTGAACCATGAAACGAATTTCAATCAAAATAACAGACACTTTCAGAAATCAGATGATGAAAGCTTATAGAATGAAACTACAAACAGCAATGCTGCTGGTTTTGACACTGATCATTTTCAGTTCCTGTGAGGATTTTTTAACCGAAAACCTGAAAGGCAGTTTCTCAACCGACACCTTTTACCAGAACGACAAACAGGCCATTCAGGCTATAAACGGAGTGTATCATGCAATTTCATTTTCCAGTGCGAACAATGTAATCTGGGTATTTGGAGCTGTTGCTTCCGATGACGCTGTTAAAGGCGGTAATCCGGGCGATCAGGCTGAAATCACCTACATCGATGAATTCACCGCGAATTCAACCAATGGAATGATCAGCAATTACTGGAAATTTGCCTATGAAGCCATCGCCCGTGCCAACAATGTAATTGCCAATGTTCCTTCAGTTCCGATGGATGAAAGCCTGAAAAACCGCATTATCGGCGAAGCAAAATTTATCAGGGCTTACAGTTACTTCAACCTTGTTAATATTTTCGGAAAGGTTCCGCTGAAACTGTTGCCCCAGATCACTCCTGAAACAATTAATGTTCCGTTGAGCGAAGTCGCTGCCATTTATCTTCAGATTGAAAAAGACTTAACTGAAGCTGCCGCGGTTTTACCGGTTTCTTATACTTCAGCAGATATTGGCCGCGTAACCAAAGGCGCTGCGTTGGCTATGTCGGGAAAAGCAAGTTTGTACCAGCAAAAATGGACTGCAGCCATCACCTTTTTTCAACAAGTTGAAGACCTTGGAATTTACAGCCTTTTACCTGATTATGCCGATAATTTCAAGCTGGCTTTTGAAAACAGCAGCGAATCAATTTTCGAAATTCAGCAATTGACAGAACAAAATCCGTTCACCGGAAACGCAATGAACCAGTGGTTTGCGCCTCCTACCGAGGGTGGTTATTATTTCAATGCACCAACTCAAAGTCTGGTTGATGCTTTTGAGAAAAGTGCTACCGGCGAAGTTGATCCGCGCCTTGATGCTTCTGTTGGCCGTGATGGTCAACCCTGGCTGAACGATGATCTTTTCAGCGCCGGTTGGTCGCCCACGGGTTACCTCACAAAAAAACACCAGCAACCGCTTTCCGAAGTTTCTTCTTCGCTGAAAGGCGATGGCGACCTCAATTATATTTATCTGCGCTTTGCCGACGTTTTACTGATGAAGGCAGAAGCATACAATGAAACAAGCAATGCAGAACAGGCCAAAGCCAACCTCAATAAAGTGAGGCAGCGTGCCCGTGCAAGCTTTGCCGGAACTCTCCCCGATGATCTGCTGGCTGATATCACAACAACAGATCAGAGCCTCCTCCGGACAGCCATTCAAAAAGAAAGAAGGGTTGAACTGGCACAGGAATTTCACCGTTATTTCGACCTGACCCGCTGGGGCAAAACAGTTGCCGAAGCTGCGCTTGGAGCTGATTACAACTATGAAACCAAACGGTATTTACCAATACCGCAGGCTGAATCAGATGCAAACCAGGCTATAAATCCCTGAGATTACCAATACAATTATTTTATATCAATAAATCTTTATTAGTAACATTATGAAAACGAAAAATTTGTTTAGAGTTCGTACCATGCTCCTTATGCTTGTTGTAAGTTCAGCATTTATGTTTGGTTCTTGTGAAAAAGATGAACCGGTTGGAGACAAAACCAGCTTGACCGCGTTAATTTCTGCGGCTGATCAGCTTTCCGCCTCTGCCACCGTTGCCGTATATCCGCAGGCAGCAATTGATGCGTTTAAAACCACCCTGGCTGCGGTAAAAACAGCTTCTGCTTCCACCACGCTTACCCAGGCGGAAGTTGATGCGCAGGTATCAGCTTTAAATGCAGCCACAGCCACCCTGACTTCTTATGGAACGGCTGACTATGCAGCGCTTTACGCATTAATTACTTCCAGTGAAACGCTTGCCAATGGCGCAACTTCTGCGACATACCCTCAAACGGCCATCGACAACTTTAAGTCAACCCTGGCAACGGTTAAAACTGCTGCCGGAACGCTACTTACTCCAGCACAAATCACCAATCTGAACGTCAATTTAACCGCAGCCAAAAAAACTTTTGGAACGCAGATTTATGGTTTTATTGATGAAGCTTTGTACCTGACTGCCGGCTGGCATTTTGACGAAGGAACCGGAACTACAGCAACTGCCTTTTCAACAGTCAAACATGTTGGAACATTTAAAGCGGGGAATGCAGTTATTATGGGTGCCAATTCCAAATCACCAGCCTGGGGCGATGGTGTAAAAGGTGGAAAAGCGCTCGTTTTAGATGGCGGAGCTCATCTTGAAGTTCCTTATACAACAGCATTTCTTCCTGCTAATCTGACTATCTCAGTTTGGGTGAAACCAACTGCATTGAGAGCTGACAACTACATCGTCTCACAAAATTACTGGACCGGATACAAATTGCAGATTCAGGACGGTGGCAAGCCATTCTTTACTTTTAAGAAGGTTAATGGTGGTATTGTTGATGCCGATAATGAAACAGATAACTCTGTAAAAATTAATGTTTGGAATCATGTTGTTGTAACATTGAATGCAACGAGCAAAGAATTGAAGTTCTATGTGAATGGTACTCTTACCAAAACATGGACAGAAGCCAATAAAGGCATTGGACCACTGACTCAAACCCTTACTTCCCCAAGTCCTCAACCGTTTATTATTGGTGGTGTTGCTACTGATGCTGAGCTTGCTGCCAATTTCATGGAATGGACAACTGCTGCAAATCTTGGATACTTTAAAGGATCTATTGACGAGCTCAAAATCTACAACATCGCTTTGGTTGATGGACAGGTTTCGAAACTTTATGTAGACGAAAAACCATAAGCAAGTAATTACAATTTAACGATGTACTATTTACTATTTTAAAGGGGAAGGCTCAATGATTTCTGCATCGGTGATGTGGAAACTTGAGCCTCCCCCTTTTTTTGCTGAAAGAAAATGATTGGGCTAAAGCCCGGAAGAATGGGCAATTTTATGTCCGTCACATAAATGTGACGGCAAAGGATAAAGCTCTGATCAACACACTCTTTCATTCAATGCATTATCCTTTGCCGTTTGCCTTTAGGCAACGGAAGGAATTACAAATCATTCACGTCCGCGGTAAAATCCAATTCAAAGCTCGCGCCTTTTTTCGGATGGAACCGAATCGCCCTTCAATTGTAAATTGTAAATCTTTAAATTGTAAATTAAATAAACTCCCTCCATGATCCGATATCTGCTTATCCTGCAACTTTGTATTTTTTCCCTGCTATCCTTTGCACAACCAGGGCAACTGAGTATTTCCCGGATCGATAAAATGCCCGATACCCCTTCTCCACTAATTATTCGCGATTGGAAAACGGTGGCGCACGATTACGACAGTTATATCTTTAACACAACCAAAACCGGCCTATATTTACCCTTGGCGCGTTTGGGAACTCCGGGACAATTTAACTATCCAGACAATACACCGCTATTCCTTGATTCGTATGTTGGCGCTGACAATCATTCCAATCAGGCTGAAGCGATTAACATCATGCCGGCCATCGTCGGAGCTTCACTTTCAGGAATAGATAAAAGCAACCAGAATGGCACGAACTGGGTCGCCAAAGCCAAAGACTTTTTCAACCTGAAAAATGGGCAGAATGTTTATCTGAACAGTTACTCAACCACTTCGGGGCACGACTGGTGGTACGACCTTATGCCCAATGTTTACTTTTACCAGTTGAATTCTATTTATCCCAATTCTGTTCCTGAATTTGAAACTCAGTTCACCACCGTAGCCGATCGTTGGCTCTATTGTGTCAACCAATTGGGTGGAAAAACAACTCCATGGTCATTGCCCAATATGAATTACCGGGCTTTTAACCTGAAAACAGGATTACCGCTGAATACAAGCGTTCCGGAACCCGAGTCAGCCGGAAGCATTGCCTGGTTGCTTTACAATGCTTACCTCGAAACCGGAAACCGGCAATACTTTGAAGGCGCTCAGCTTTCCCTGGATTTTTTATCCGGAATGACAACAAATCCTTCCTATGAACTTCAGTTGCCTTACGGTACACTTGCCGCTGCCCGCATGAATGCCGTTGAAGCCACCAGTTACCCTTTACAGAAACTGCTTGATTGGTGCTTTGATCGTGGCGCACTTCGGGGATGGGGATCAATTGTGGGAACCTGGGGCGGATATGATGTTTCAGGTTTGATCGGTGAAGCCAACGACGCCGGAAACGATTATGCTTTTGTAATGAATGGTTTCCAACAGGCAGCCGCATTGGCGCCACTTCCCAAATACGACAAACGTTACGCCCGCATCATTGCCAAATGGATACTGAATGTGACAAATGCCAGCCGTTTGTTTTACTGGAGTGCTTTTCCACAAACGCAACAGGATTCATACGATTGGGCATCGGCAAACGACCCGACTGCCTGCATTCCCTATGAATCGATGAAACAAACATGGCAGGGAAAAACTCCGTTTGTTACCGGAGATGCTATTCGCGGCGGCTGGGCTGCCACCAACCTGTCGCTTTACAGCGGTTCTAGTGTTGGCTATCTTGCAGCAGTGGTGCAACCAACCAATATTCCTGAAATCCTTCAGATCGACCTCAATAAAACAGACTTTTACGGTGACAATTCACTGGTTTCGTACCTGTATTTTAACCCGGCAAATGAGGCCAAATTGGTGGATGTGGTTATACCTTCCGGCACATTTGGAGTTTATGATGCCATTACTGAAACAACTTTGTTTCCGGCTGCTTCCGGAACAATTCAATTGCCGGTGCCGGCTGGTGAAGTCCGGCTGATCAGGCTTTTTACTTCAGGATTGGTTCCTGAAGCCCGTGATGGAAAGCTTTTTGCCGGAAATGACATCCTCGATTATCATTATCAATACGCTTATTCCGAAACCCTTCGTATAAAATCAATTTCAACCGATCATTCGCCAATTCTCACCAATTCTATATTCACAGCATATTGCACGCCGGGAAACATTCCCTCTGGCACACAGGTTCATTTTGAATGGTTTATGGATGGCAAGTTGATTGATGGCCAAAACCAGTCGCAGGTTCAACTCACCGCACCTGTTATCAACTCAAATCCAATACTCAAATGCAGAATAACTGCCAATGGTCAGGTAGCAGAAGACACGTTGCATTTGAAGGTGGTTGACCGTATTTCGGGGCCGCCGGTGGTAACCGGAATTCAATCCGCTTCAAAATATACAGAAACTGGTAAAACAAACACGTTTACAGCGCTTTCTGAACCTGCTGCCGGAGAAATCCTCGAATATGCATGGAGTGTTTCTTCAGGAGTGTTAGCCCAAAGCACTGGAAAATCAGTTAACTGGCAGGCGACAAACACTCCGGGAGTCTCCACGATCACTTTACTGGTTACCAATCAGGAAATGCTTTCTACCACCATATCGGCTGGCGCACTTGCTAAAAACACAAGTATTCCGGCTCAAGCTCCCCTGATCTGGTATCCATTTGATTCTGACAGTCGGAATGCGGTTGCTGACCGGTTTCATGCCACCGTTTCAGGAGCAACAAAAACAGAAGATTCCTGGGGAACTTCCTCGAAGGCATACAGGTTTACCTCCGGCCAAAACATCATTTCAACCGAAAACAATGTGGAGCTGAATTTTGCTGATGCGGTGAGCATGAGTTGCTGGGCAAAATGCGAACAATTGGGTTCCGAACGTTTTATCATCTCACACGGTTCGTGGCAACAGCGTTACAAGCTGTCAATTACTCCTGAAGGACGATTCCGCTGGACTGTAAAAACAAGCACCGGCGTGGCCGATCTCGATGGCGCTGCACCTATTGAACTCAACCGCTACTACCATGTAACCGCGGTCTATACAGGTTATTCAATGGAACTTTATGTCGATGGCGTACTGGATACCTTTAAGGCATTTTCAGGAGCAATACAGGCTTCAACCAAACCACTCACCATCGGTAGGATGGACAATGTTGAAACCCAGTATGCACTTATTGGAAGTATCGATGAAGTAAAATTGTGGAACGTTGAAATTCCGGCCTCCCAGATTGAACAACTTAAAAACCGCTGGCCAACCCTTGCCCAAACTATTGAAATTGATCCTATTTTACGCGTGTATCCCAATCCTGCTGAACGGGTGCTCAATGTTGAATTCAAAGGATCTGTCCGGGTTACACACATTTCACTATTCAATTCCAATGGGTTGGAGGTTTCAGGATTGCAGGTTCATTCTCAAAGTTCAGCATTGAAAATTGAAATTCCGCAAACCGGTTCAGGCCTATATTTGTTGAGGATCACTCTGAACGATGGAAGTGTGTTGAGCCGGAAAATTATTGTCAGGTAACCGTGATCTTCGGTGACTTTGCAGTGCTTCAACGCCGGAATGCATTGCCTTTTCTGTAGCCAATTAATCTCGTCCCACTTCAAGTTAAGTTATTGTGCAAAATAAATATCTTTGCATCAGACAACCTTTCTGATGCCGACACCATCCTGTCATCAATGATTATTTATTTTAAAAGCATAAGCAGATGAACCAATTTAAAATTCTTGCGGTCGTACTTTTAACGCTTCTTATCACTTCCTGCAATAAAAATGACGATCAGGTTACCGGAGTTGGAGATGTAATGATAGTTGCAAAACAGTCCGGGGAGAACATTGTTTATGGCATTTCAATGTATGCCTACACTTTAAGTTCGTTCGAAAGTGTTACTGCTGTCAGTACTGCCGAACCGGGAAAAACATACACGCTAAAGGCAAATCAGGAATATAAAAGCAACTTTTATTTCGAAATGCCCGAAACCCAGTTCACAACTACCAAGCCTGCAGCCACCACTTTTACATTCTCTGCAACATTTACCAATGGCGTGAAACAGGAATTTCAGGATGTATTAACCGACAAGGTTTTGCCAATTCCAACCCTAGATAAATGCGAATACGATGCAGTCAAACATCAACTGGATATGAGCTGGACACTGATTACGGATGCACCCAGTTATTCCATCAACATTATTGATGGCGATGAACTGGTTTTTAGAAGTATTGAGCTTAAAAATGGTACCAAAACTTCTGTTATCAGCGCAGCCGGCAAAGGTTGGGCAGTGGGTTTTACTCCTGAAGCGGGGAAAACCTATACCGTCAGGTTATTTGCCTATATGTTTGAGTCCGTAGTTGACGCATACAATATTCAGGCAATATCTTTTGTTGAAAAGGAAGTAGTTTGGGGGAATTGATTCATTTAATTCAATAATCCCGATTCATTTTCTACTTTTGCTTTTCAGTAAACTAAAAACATAAAAATGATTCTCAAAGAACAGGTTAAAGATCTTATTGATCGCCGGGATGCGTTAAGGAGGCATCTTTGACTACGATCAAAAACTGATACAACTACAAGAGGAAGAGCTCAAAACGCAGGATCCTGCCTTCTGGAACAATCCCAAAGAAGCCGAAGCACAAATGAAAGTCATCAATTCAGTAAAAATCTGGACGGATGGATTTGCTGAAGTTGACCGCCACGCGGAAGACATGCTGGTGCTGTATGAATTTTTTGAAGCCGGAGAGGCTGAAGAAGAGGATATTGAGCAGCAATTTCAAACAACGCGTGAATTAATTGAAGCGCTGGAAGTTAAAAATATGCTCCGGAAAGAGGAGGATAAACTGGGCGCAATCCTTCGCATCAATGCGGGTGCAGGCGGAACCGAAAGTAACGACTGGGCTGAAATGCTGATGCGGATGTACATGCGTTACGGCGAGAAACAGGGATACACCGTAAAAACGGTTGAATACCATGGAGGCGACGAAGTGGGCATAAAAAGTTGCACCATCGAGTTTGAAGGCGATTATGCCTATGGCTACCTGAAAAGCGAAAACGGAGTTCACCGTCTGGTGCGACTTTCGCCTTTCAATGCCCAAAGTAAACGAATGACCACCTTTGCATCGGTGTTTGTTTCGCCCTCGATTGACGACACCATTGAAGTGGAAATCAATCCTGCCGACATTACCTGGGAAACTTTCAGGTCGGGTGGGGCAGGCGGTCAGAATGTCAACAAAGTCGAGACCGGGGTGAGGCTCCGGCACGCACCAACCGGAATTATCATCGAAAATACCGAAAGCCGCTCCCAATTCGGAAACAAAGACAATGCACTGCGACTGCTTAAATCGCAATTGTACGAACTCGAACTGCGCAAACGCCGTGAAGCCGAACAACTCATCAATTCGACCAAGAAAAAAATTGAATGGGGATCGCAAATCCGCTCCTATACGATGCAACCTTACAAACTGGTAAAAGACGTTCGTACAGGTTTCGAATCGGGCAACGTTCAGGCAGTGATGGACGGCGACATCAACGGGTTTATCAAAGCCTTTCTGATGGAATTCAGCGACGACCTGAATTAAGATTGCGACTGATCAGATTGGAATGCATTCGCAAAAGTCATTGATTGTCATTTGTTTCACGTCATTCAGTTGTCAATTGTTCATGCCAATTAAATGACAATTGAATGACCAATTGAATGACCAATAATGACAAATGTAACTTGAAATATCAAATCAAAATGAACACTTCCATCCGCCTTGCAGAAAAACGGGACACCCCCGGAATTCTGGAGATTTATTCGCCATTTATTCTGGAAACAGCCGTCACTTTTGAGGAAACTGTTCCTGATGAAGAATCATTTTGGAAACGAATTCAGGAAATTATGACTGAATTGCCTTTCCTGGTTTGTGAAATTGATGGACGGATTGCAGGATATGCTTATGCGTCAGCCTATCGAAGCCGTGCATCATACCGCTGGACTAAGGAAGTTTCAGTGTATGTTCATCCTGATTTTCAACGAAAACGTGTGGCGCAGGCACTTTATACCAGCCTGAATGAAATAGTTCGTTATCAGGGTATTGCCGATTTGCTGGCAATTATTACCATACCCAACGATTCGAGCGTGGCATTTCACGAGCAATTCGGTTACCACAAATGTGGCGAATTCCTGAAAGTAGGCTACAAACTCGGGCAATGGCAAAATGTTGGCTGGTTCGAATTGTTCCTTCAGGATGAAGCACAGTCTCCCAAAGACAGAATTTTAACCCTGAACGAAATTTCAGGATTGACAATTTTTCAGGAAGCCATTCAAAAAGGACTGGATAAACTGAATTTAAATGTGGATTAAGAAAAATCGCTGTAACTTACAGCCATGAATTTTGTTTCTCAATAAAAAAAAGGAAATGGGCACATCTGAAAAATACAATAACCGTGAAATTAGCTGGCTTTCGTTTAACGAACGGGTGCTTCAGGAGGCTGAAGATCTCTCCGTTCCTTTGTTTGAGCGAATCCGGTTTCTCGGAATTTTCTCCAATAACCTCGATGAATTTTTCAGGGTGCGGGTGGCTGCCGTACGTCGTATGCTCGAATTTGGCAAAGATGATGAAGGTCTTTTGGGCAATTATTCTGCAGCCGAACTGTACGATAAAATTCAGGAAACCGTTGTTCTTCAACAGCAAAAAGCCCAGGAAATATACAGGAATATTTGGAAGGAGTTGGCCAATGAAAACATTTTCATGGTCGATGAAAAGCAATTGACCCACGAGCAGGGTATTTTTGTACGAAAGTATTTCAATGTGAAAGTACTTCCGAACATCATTCCGATAATGCTCGGAAAGTCGATGAAGTTCCCATATCTGCGCGATAAATCTGTTTACCTGACGGTTAAATTGTCAAAAATAAATGCTCCCGAAAAATTTTCTTATGCACTCATCCGGGTTCCGAGCCGGTCGGTTTCGCGGTTTCTCGTTTTACCCGAACAAGGAAATAAGAAATTTGTCATCATGGTGGACGATGTTATCCGATTTTGCCTGAATGAAGTGTTCCCCATTTTCAATTACGATCATTTTGAAGCCTATACCATCAAAGTTACCCGCGATGCCGAACTTGACATTGACGATGATATTTCGAAAAGCTTCATCGAAAAAATGGAAATCGGCTTGAAAAAGCGAAAAGTAGGGATTCCGGTGCGGCTAATTTACGACCGCGATATGCCTTCGGATCTGCTCGAATTCATCATGAAAAAAATGAAACTCGATGGAGCCGACAAAACTGTCGCCGGCGGTAGATACCACAATCACAAGGATTTTATGAATTTTCCTGAAATAGGAAAACGTCATCACTATTACCAAAGTCTGCCTTCTGTTCCGCACAAGGATTTAATCCCCCGCCAAAGTATCCTGAAGAAACTTAGGAAGAAAGATATTTTACTGCATTATCCTTATCAGAGTTTTTCTCATTTTATCGATTTTTTGCGCGAAGCGGCCATCGACCCGAAAGTCAGGGAAATAGGGATCACGATTTACCGTGTTTCCGAAACTTCCAAGGTCGTAAACGCTTTGCTGAATGCCATCCGTAACGGAAAAAAAGTAACGGTTGTAATCGAGCTGCAAGCCCGGTTCGATGAGGAAGCCAACATTTTCTGGTCGAACAAACTTCAGGAAGAAGGGGCGCATGTGATCAACGGCATCCCGGGATTGAAAATACACAGTAAACTGGCGTGGATACAGCGAAAAGAGAAAAACGGCCTCCGGAATTACGCGTATATCGGAACCGGAAATTTCCATGAAGGCACTGCCCGCGTTTATGCTGATAAAGGACTGATGACTGCCGATCCGCAGATTGGGAATGATGTGGCCAACATGTTCGAATTCTTCAAGCATACATACAATCATTTTAACTTCGAACAAATTATCGTCAGTCCTTTTTCGATGCGTAATTTCTTTATTCATAAGATTGATCAGGAAATTGCGAATGCCAGAAAAGGGAAAAAGGCGTACATGATATTGAAAATGAATAGCCTGATCGATAAGAAGATGATCGATAAATTGTATGAGGCCAGCCAGGCAGGGGTGAAAATACAGCTAATTATTCGTGGAATTTTCGGTATGAAAATCGATGATCCGATTCTTTGCAAAAACATTGAAGCGATCAGTATCGTCGATAAATTTCTGGAACACACCAGGGTTTTCCTTTTTGCCAATGGTGGCAAAGAAGATATTTACATTTCATCAGCCGACTGGATGCCCCGCAATCTCGACCGTCGTATCGAAGTTGCCTGCCCGATAAATTCTCCGGAAATAAAATCGGAATTGAAAGAATTGCTTCGGATTCAGCTCCGCGACAATACCAAGGCGCGCATTCTCGACAGTGATTTGAGCAACCAGTACAACAATCAAAACAACGGGTCGCGCTACCGTGCCCAGGAAGATTATTACAATTACATCAAAAAAAGACATCAGAACCTCATGAAAATATATCACAATCCTCGCTGTTCAAAAAGTCGCGAAGGAATTTTGTACCTCGAAGAAAAAGGATGCGAATTTGAAGTTGTCAATTACATGAAAGACGGAATAACAGCCTCGGAAATAAAGGATTTTCTCGTTAAATCGGAATTGAAAATTGAGGCAATTATCCGAACCGAAGAAGAATTGTACAAATTACAATACAAGGGGAAAGAGCTGACCGAAGAGGAATGGATCAAAATACTGGTCGAAAATCCGAAACTGCTTCAACGACCGCTGGTTATAAAAGGATCACATGCTGTTCTGGCCCGTCCGGTTGAAGAGATTCAGAAGTTATTTTGATTAGTTTTAATTCACTTTCGATTGAAGTGTTTTTATTTCTTTTTCCAACTGGATTCTTCGCTTTAGCGCGTTCGACAAAGCCAGCGCGTCTTTAACGGCCTGTTTGTCGAATGTTTCCAGCACAATGAAATACATACGTTTCCCCAGAAAAACCGCTTTCAGGTTGCGGTCGGCATTGTCGGCAATAAATTGGATTACACCATTGTCCTTGCCGTTTGTGTATCTGACTTTTTCCCAATGGGTATTCATAAATTCACTGTGATGATTGTTCGGGTCGTCCAGTAAAACCGAGTCGGTTTTGGCCTGAAAAACTCCGTCGTAAACCCGCAACCCGACATGATTGAGCCATTGTTCACCGTAATAATTGCTCGAAATATACAATTCGCCACGTTCGTCCAGGTGAAGTTGAATAAACGATTTGTTCCACCTGCGTTCGAAATTCTGCCTTTTGTGAATGTATTGTGTAAAACGGTCGTATTCAGTTTTTTCCTGATCAAACAACTTTTCGAGTTCCAATATCCGGGCATTCAGCTGGTCGAACTGATCCTGTTTCCGGTATAAAATCTCCGAATTGATCTTTTTACTGAACTCTTTTGCTTTACCGATGACTTCAAGAGCTTCAGGATATAAAACCTGAATGGAATCCAATTGCTGCAAAGCGAGCAGCGAATCGCCCTTTTCGCAGATGGAGGTTGCAAGGTTCATCTTCTCCTCTGCCAGTTTCTTATGGCCTGGGCCACACGAAAAAAGGAGGGAAAGAAGGAATATCACTATGATAATTTCAAAATATTTCATCTGTTTCACTTTATAACAGTTCATTTGTTCTTCAAAGAAAATGATATTAAACGAACCATGAAAACAAATCAACTAACTTTTTATCTATATTTATCAGTTCAAAATAAAAACCATGATTACGTTAACCCAACTTGAATACATTGTCGCTGTTGATACCTTCCGTCATTTCGGAAGAGCAGCCGAAAATTGTTTTATAACCCAGCCCACGCTCAGCATGCAAATAAAGAAGCTGGAAGAAGATCTGGAAGTGATCATTTTCGATCGAAGTAAGCAGCCGCTAATCCCCACCGATGTTGGCCGGCGCATCATTGATCAGGCACGGATTGCACTTCAGGAATCACAAAAAATTAACAGTATTATTAAGGACCATAAAAACCTGATTTCAGGCGAATTGAAAATCGGGATCATTCCAACGCTGGCACCCTATCTGTTGCCATTGTTTATTGGCAGTTATAAACGTGCATTCCCAAAGATCAACATTCGGGTTGAAGAACTGACGACTTCGCATATTATAGATCGGCTAAACCGTGATTTACTCGATGTGGGAATTTTGGTTACTCCGCTCAACGAAGACCGAATCAATGAAAAGCCACTTTTTTATGAGGGAATGTTGTTGTATGTAAACGATGAGCATCCACTGGCAACAAAAGAATCCATAAAATTGAAAGACATTGCAACTCCGGATATCTGGCTTTTGAGCGACGGACACTGCTTTCGCGATCAGGTGATCAATCTTTGTTCGTTCAAAGGAGCAGCAGACTCTGTGCTGCCTTTTCATTTCGAATCCGGATCGCTTGAAACCATCATGAACATCGTCGATAAAGAAGGGGGAATGACCATTATTCCTGAATTGGCTACAATTGGGATGAGCGAATCACGTTTCGAACATGTCCGTACGTTCAATGATATCAATCCGCTCAGGGAAGTCAGCCTTGTTTATTCACGGCACTTTGCCAAATACAAACTCATCGAATTGCTCTGGAAGGAAATTGTTGCTTCGATGCCCGAAAAACTCCTTCAAAAAAACAGGGGAACAATTGTTGAATGGCGATAATTTATTTTCAAAATGTGCTTGTGGAATCAAAAAACTTAATTTCCTTTGCATCGCCAAAATAAAAGCCTTCTGCTAAACGAAGTTGAAGGAATTTTGGTAAAAAATCCTGAAATAATTTGGTGACTAATAAAATTGGTTTATTTTTGCAGTCCCAAATCAGGGATATAACAAGTTGGCCCGTTCGTCTAGGGGTTAGGACGCCAGGTTTTCATCCTGGTAGCAGGGGTTCGAATCCCCTACGGGCTACAAATAAATTTTAACAATTTAGAAAATAAAAAGATGGCACATCATAAATCAGCAAAGAAGAGAATCAAACAGGACGAAGTAAAAACTGTGCAGAATAAATACTATGCCAAAACAATGCGTAATGCCGTTAAAAAATTACGTCTTGAAACTGACAAAGAAGTTGCATCAGTAAGCTATCCACAAGTTGTTTCAATGATTGACAGACTTGCAAAAAAGAATATTATTCATGCAAACAAAGCTGCCAACCTGAAATCTTCACTCGCGTTGCACATCAACAAGATCTAAAAAAGATTAATTCTTTCAAAATATAGAAAAAAGCCGTCTTGCTACAAGACGGCTTTTTTCGTATGCGTATAACCCATGGGTGCGGAAGTTTTATATTGAGAAGAACTCTGTTATTCATTCATTTCAAACCACTGCCATAAGGGAATAAATTCTATTTCACCCATATTCCCGAACCAGGAATGGTGCTCTTTTTGCGCGTAATCATTCGTGATAACAATCAAGCGTTTACATTGTAATTCGGTACCGGCTTTCAATAAAGATCTGATCTCGCGTTCTTTTACCTTCTGTTCTGTTATCGAATAGCAAACCTGGATCAACTGCGTTATTTTCATTTCCTGTTGTATTACAAAATCGACCTCTTCCTGTTTCTGATTCTTATAGTAGAACATTTTTGATCCGCCGTTTAATTCTCTTCTCTTTAATTCAATTGCTACGGCATTTTCGAATAATTTTCCTGTATTTGGACTGAATTTAAACGCTTTTGCCTGAAAATACCCATTGTCGTAACAATATATTTTCATTCCAGCTTTCTTTTGTTCTGATATTTTATAAGAAAACCGTGGAATACTAAAAAGAAGGAAAGCTTCTTCAAGATATCCGAGGTATTTCGCAACGGTATGAACACTGTTGAAATTTGCAATTTTCAGAATAGAAGTAGTTGAAAATTCGCCTGTTATATTGGTAATCAAGATTTGCGCCAGATCGGTAAGTGCAATTGGGAAACGCACATGGTAACGCTTCACAATATCCTTCAGGATAATCGAATCGAATAAAGCGGATAGATATTCGCCTGTATCAAAGTTTTTTATCCAGATTTCAGGGAAACCTCCTTTCATGACATATTCAAAACATCGTTGCTGCCTATCGAAGGTCGTATCCGGAGGAGGAAAAAGGTTCATTATTTCTGAAAGGGAAAATGGGAATATATATGTGCTATAGTGCCTACCAGTCAAATGGGTTGCCAGATCGCTGCTTAACAAATGTGAGTTGCTTCCTGTAAGAATTAGTTTGTAGCCGTCGCGTTGCAAACGATTCACGATGATCTCCCATTGAATGACATTCTGGATTTCATCAAAAAAAAGGATTTTTGGATCAGAATAAACTGCACGGACTGCTGAAATTATCTCATCAAAATTATCGATTTTCAAAAGACGTTCTTCATCAAAATTTACATAACCGATTTCCGCTTTTAATCCGGCAGAATGCATGGTGAAAAAAGACTTTCCTGCTCTTCTGGGCCCGATCACAACGCTGATCAGATCGGTGTCAAATCCCTTTAATACAGTTTCTCTTGGAACATACTTTTCATGAAGTCTCCGCTCCAGTTCCGCCTTTTGACCGGCTATTATGTTTTGTATCATTTGTGCACATTTTAATACATACTGCACAAAAGTATATAAAAAATGTGCAGTTCATGTATGAAAGTTGTCGATTTCTCCTATAATCCGATTAAAAATCGCCTCTGCGGATTAAAACGAAATTGCATGCAAGTCATCAGCAAACCGATGCAATGCTTTTTCCATTCGCTTTAATTGCTTTGGTCCGGGATTTTTAACTCCATTGGCATACTGCGAAATCAAACTCTCATTCATACCGGCAATATCCGAAAGACCTTTCTGCGACATAATTTTTGATAACCATTCCATAAAAGTTTGAATATCAAATTTGAATGCCACATTATAATCTCCGGATAAAACTGCTGGGATTTTGTCTCCAAATTCCAGAGAGGTTTCTAGATACAAGACAAGTGCTTCCTGAACATTGGTGCGTAATTCATTGAACGTTTCTCCAACAGAAACAACTCCGGGCACATCAGGTATATAGGCCGAATAGCCAGTATTTGTTTTTTCAACTACGACATTTACAGTTTCCATTTTCAAGGATTTTATCTTTCAATCCGTCATCAAAAGTAAAGAATAATTTACTTTATTGTGGTAAAAAGTATATATTTATTAACTTCTTTACACAAAAAAAGCCTCACAGTTTCCTGCAAGGCTTTTGGTATTTGAATATTTAATTTCTAACTATTGCATTTATATTCGCAGTCGTGGCAAAGGCTGATTTCACCTTTCAGACGTTTTTCGATCAGTTCATCAATCTGGTCACGCAGCGGTTCAATGGTTATTTTTTGTACCACTTCATGCGCAAAAGCATTCATCAGCATCATCCGGGCATCTTTTTCCCCGATTCCGCGCGCCCTCAGGAAAAACAGCGCTTCTTCATTGATCTGTCCAACTGTTGCGCCGTGGCTGCATTTTACATCATCGGCATCAATAATCAGCTGTGGTTTGGTTTGCATCCGCGCTTTGTCCGACAGCAAAATATTGTTGTTTCGCTGAAAAGCATTGGTTTGCTGTGCATCGCGTGCCACATGGATTCTTCCGGAGAAAGCTCCTGTAGACTCATCGTCAAGCACATTTTTGTAAATCTGATTGCTCAAACAATTGGGCGAAGCATGTTCGATTAAGGTGAAATTATCGACATGCTGTTTCTTGTCGGTGAACGACATTCCGTACATGCTGGCTTCTGAATGGTCGCCGTTAAAAGTTATTTTCAGGTTATTCCTGATCAATCCTCCATGCAGACTGATGGCGCCCGTTACCAAGGTAGAATTGCGTTCTTGTTTGTAAAACGATGAATTGATCGTTGTTGACAGGTTGTGGTGATTTTGGAGGGTGTAAACATCCACCATTGCACCTTCGCCAATATAAATTTCAGAAACAGTATTAAATAATACCGATGGAGTGGTGAGGGTATGATCGCAAACCAGAATTTTTACCTGACTGCCAGCGTCAGCAATGACAAGGTTTCGCTGCGTAGCCATCAGATTGTCGTCGGAACTTAGCAGATTGATCACCTGAATCGGTTTTTCAATTACCACACCTTTCGGGATATACAAGAAAAAGCCATCTTTCGCGAAAGCGCTGTTCAATGCCACAAAAGGATCGTTCGACAAACCAGCCTGACGGTTTAAATGGTTTTCAAGCAATTCGGGGCGTTCATTGGCAATCTGCTCCAGACTTCCCACAATAACTCCTGAAGGTAGCGCTGCGCCCGGATTATTTCCGCTGTAAAACCAACCGTTCACAAGAAATACCAAATGAGTATCCAATTGCGGTACATTGCATTTGAAAATCTCATTCAGGTTAATTACACCTTTTTCCCTTACCAATTCCTGACGGTACGATTTTGCAAAAGCCGGTTTCAAATTGGTGTATTTGTAATCTTCATTCTTGAAATCAGGAATACCGGTTTGGGCAAATCGTTTGATCGACACTTCGCGCATCCGGTTTAGCAATGGCGAAGATCCCTGATTCAGCGTTTCCCTGCTTTGTTCAAACAGTGAAACCAACTGATCAGCCTGTGATATTTTTTCAGAAATAATACTCATGGTTATTGATCGATCCCGTTTTTAAGCCAGTCGTAGCCTTTTTCTTCCAATTCCAGTGCAAGTTCTTTTCCACCTGATTTTACGATCCGGCCATTGTGCAAAACATGCACGAAATCAGGAATAACATAGTCAAGCAGGCGCTGGTAGTGTGTTACCAGAATGGTTGCATTCTCTGATGTTTTCAAGGTATTTACGCCTTCTGCCACAATACGGAGTGCATCAATGTCCAGTCCTGAATCTGTTTCATCCAGAATGCATAGTTTGGGTTCGAGCATGGCCATCTGGAAAATTTCATTTTTCTTTTTCTCTCCTCCTGAAAAACCTTCGTTCACCGAACGGTTGGTCAATTCAGAATCGAGGTGAAGCATTTCCTTTTTAGCCCGCATCAGTTTCAGAAACTCTCCGGCAGTCAGTGGAGCAAGTCCTTTGAATTTACGGTGTTCGTTCACTGAAGCTTTCAGGAAATTAACCATTGGTACACCCGGAATTTCTACCGGATACTGAAAACTCAGGAACAATCCGCTACGCGAACGAATCTCCGGTGATAATTCCAATAAATTTTGTCCCAGATAAGTTACTTCGCCTTCCAGAATTTCATAATCCGGTTTTCCGGCCAACACATTTGCCAGTGTACTTTTTCCTGAACCATTTGGCCCCATGATGGCATGTACTTCGCCAGCTTTCACTTCCAGGTTAATTCCTTTCAGTATCTCTTTGCCTTCAACAGAGGCACGTAAGTTCTTTATTATTAGCATTCTATATCTGTATTTTCAAATTTTATATTTCGGGTAGAGACGCGATTAATCGCGTCTCTACAATATCGTTCTATTACCCAACACTTCCTTCCAAACTGATTGCCAGAAGCTTTTGCGCTTCAACGGCAAATTCCATCGGAAGTTTATTCAATACTTCTCGGGCATAACCGTTTACAATCATGCCAATTGCATCTTCCGTAGAAATACCTCGCTGGTTGCAATAAAAAATCTGGTCTTCCCCGATTTTTGAAGTTGTAGCCTCATGCTCAACAATCGACGATTTATTGCCGACTTCGATGTAAGGAAAAGTGTGTGCGCCGCAGGTTGAACCCAGCAGCAGCGAATCGCATTGCGAATAGTTGCGTGCATTGGTTGCTCCGGGCATCACTTTTACCAGTCCGCGATAAGCATTGTCGCTTTTACCAGCCGAAATACCTTTCGATGTGATGGTGCTTTTTGTGTTTTTTCCGATGTGGATCATTTTTGTTCCGGTATCGGCCTGCTGATGGTGATTGGTCAAAGCAACTGAGTTAAATTCGCCAACCGAATTGTCGCCAATCAATACACAACTTGGGTATTTCCAGGTAATTGCGGAGCCGGTTTCCACCTGTGTCCAGCTTATTTTTGACGATTCTCCACGGCAAATACCACGTTTGGTAACGAAATTGTAAATTCCGCCCACGCCGTTTTTATCGCCCGGATACCAGTTCTGAACCGTAGAATATTTTACTTCTGCACGATCCATTGCAATGATTTCGACAACAGCAGCGTGAAGCTGATTTTCGTCGCGCATCGGAGCCGTGCAACCTTCCAGATAACTGACATAACTATCGTCTTCAGCAATAATCAAAGTCCGCTCAAATTGTCCTGTTCCGGCAGTATTTATCCTGAAATAAGTGGAAAGTTCCATCGGACAGCGAACGCCTTTCGGGATGTAGCAAAATGATCCGTCGGAAAAAACGGCGGAATTAAGCGCTGCAAAGAAGTTATCCGTTGGCGGAACTGACATTCCTAAATACTTGCGAACCAGTTCCGGATGTTCAATCAATGCTTCACTGAACGAACAAAAAATAATTCCTTTTTCGGCCAAAACTTTTTTGAAAGTTGTGGTTACCGAAACACTGTCCATTACCACGTCAACCGCCACTCCGGCCAAATGTTTCTGTTCTTCAATCGGAATTCCGAGTTTTTTGAATGTTTCCAGCAATTCCGGGTCAACTTCGTCCAGACTCTCATATTTTGGACTGGTTCGCGGGGCAGCATAATAAATTGTTTCCTGAAAATCGATTGGAGGTATTCGCAAATGTGCCCATTCCGGAGATTTCATTTTTAGCCATTCACGATACGCTTTCAAGCGAAATTCAAGCATAAATTCAGGCTCTTTTTTCTTGAAAGAAATCAGCCTGATTACATCTTCGTTCAATCCTTTGGGAATCACGTCAGTCTCAATGTCGGTAAAAAAACCGTATTGATATTCCTGCGTTGTTATGTCGTTTAATAATTTTTCCTGGGTTTCCATAATTTCTCTGTTTTCTGTCGCATCTTTATTCAATACCTACAAACAAACTTACACGCTGACAGTTTAAAATAAATTGCAAAGATAAGGAAGTAAAGCTATTTTTGTCGAAACTTTGAAGCTAATAAATACCTTCAGGTCTTAAAATTTAAGATGAAAGATACAAAAAAACAAACCCAGCTTTCTGAAATCGGCGAGTTTGGACTGATAAGCCGGTTAACTGAAAACATTGAACTGAAAAATGCAAGTTCATTGAAGGGTATTGGCGACGATGCTGCGGTACTTAGCTACCCCGACAAAAAAATTGTGGTTACAACCGACCTTTTAACCGAAGGTATTCATTTTAACCTCATGTATGTTCCACTTAAACATCTGGGTTACAAGGCAGTGGTGGTGAACCTTTCCGATGTTTTTGCAATGAATGCAACACCCAGGCAAATCACCGTTTCTATAGCCATTTCCTCCAAATTTTCAATTGAAGCCGTTGAAGAATTGTATTCAGGAATTCACCTTGCCTGCGAAAAATATGGCGTTGACCTGATCGGCGGCGACACGACGAGTTCGCTCACCGGAATGACCATCAGTATTACTGCAATCGGAGAGGCAAATGCAGATGAACTGGTGTATCGCAGTGGCGCAAAAGTAACCGATCTGGTATGCGTCTCGGGCGATTTGGGTGGCGCTTACATGGGGCTTCAACTACTTGAACGCGAGAATGAAGTGTTCAAAGTGAACCCGAACCAGAAACCGCAATTTGAAGGGTATGACTACATTCTGGAACGTCAGCTAAAACCTGAAGCACGTGGCGACATCAGGGAATTACTGAAAACACTGAACATCAAACCCACTTCGATGATCGACATTTCGGACGGACTTTCATCCGAAACTTTGCATTTGTGCAAGGCATCGAAAGTTGGTTGCAGCATTTACGAAGAAAAAATACCACTCGACAAACAAACCAAAGATTTTGCTGAAGAACTGAGCATTAATCCGCTGGTGGCCGCACTAAATGGAGGCGAAGATTACGAGTTGCTGTTTACTGTTCCGCTTGCCAGCTACGACGTGATTAAAAAGGAATTCGATATTACCATCATTGGTCATATTACTCCTGAAAGTGAAGGCGCCAATCTGATCACTTCCGGAGGTTCCGTTATTCCGTTGCAGGCACAGGGCTGGAATCCGTTGATGAATAAAGGGGAATAAACAATTTAAATAATAATCGAGTTTTGGAACAAAGTAAAAGACCTTTGCAAACAAAAAGAGCTACGCAAGTTTTCAAGATATGGGGGCAAGGAATGCAATTATTTACCCTGTGATAGATTGGCTTTTGACCCCGGACACGCAGCTGGCTGGACTGTTCAGCATCCTGATTTAATCTGGAAGCCTCAAACAGACACATTTTTAAAGTATTTAAATGAGGTTTACCAAATTTTAAATCCGTAAAAAATGCAAACGATTTCAATATCAATTGGCCTTTGGTTCAAAATAATGAAAGGTCTAAGGCGAAGAGGAGCAGGTGTTAGAGAAAGCGCAGGCTTCCTTTTGTGTAATCCTGGGAAAAGTAAGGTTGTAAAGATTGCATTCTATGGTCAGTTTGATAAATCAGTTTCTGAGTCCGGAATAATACAGTTCAAGGGTGCAGCAACTTTCTTCGAATACTTGGCAAAAGAAAAGCTTGAAGTTTTGGCAGATATTCATACACACCCTACTCAAAATACTCGTCAAAGCGATTCGGATATGAAACATCCAATGGTCCGCATAAAAGGACATATTGCCATAATCGCTCCAAATTATGCAAAAGATTTTTTCATTTTCCCTAAAAATTGCTCAGTATATGAATACTTGGGCAATTTCGAGTGGAAGAAGTTCGAAATTTCTAAGTTGCCTATGCACCTAAAACTAATATAAAATGGAACTAGATCACATAAATAGAGTTGCCTTAGCAGTTGCAGAGAAACATAACTTAGATATAGAAGATGCAGTTGCAAAAATGTATGAATCTTCAATATATGTTATTGAGATTTCTCCTACAAATGGAGATATAAAAATTCTCTTTGGAATTGAATATTTTGATGATTTCTGCGTCGAATCTATTTCGTCAGGTTGGAGGGGAGGAGTTAATTTTCTAAATCAGAAGAAGATTGTTTTTGTAGAAAATAATTCTAAAATATCATTTGGTCCAATTGTTTCAGCTTCGCTTGTTTGTTATCATGCATTTTGTAAAGTCTTCCAAATAAATGATGACGGTATCGATTTGAATTTTGGCATCTCACTATGGAATCTTAATTCTGGAGATGATTGGCATAAATCTGAAAACGATGGCCCGGAGAAACCGTATTTGCCACGAAATATTTGGACTCTTGGATTAGGTCATTTAGGGCAGGCATATTTATGGACTTTAGGATTAATGCCATTTGACAACCCGAATCTAGTGCAGGTTCTTCTTCAGGATGCAGATGTTGTAGAACCAGAAAATATTGGTTCACAGGTACTCTGTTTCGAATGGTAAGTTTGATCTCTTTGATAGTTTCACCATGAAAAATATCACATACATTGAGAAAGACTCGGACTTGTTATGGCCTCTGGAAATAGAAGATGAGGTAATCTTTCACAAGAATTTATATCAGAAATATGAAAAGACACATCAATGCGGTCAATTGACGAATATTGGAATATCGACGCCATTTGTCGGTCTTTTTAGTTCAACGATACTTGTTTCTGAGTTTATACGATCATTAAATCAAGGGAAAAGGTATTCTATTATTACTTTGCAAATGAAAGATTTAACCTCAATAGAGGCAATTGAAAACGGAATTTACAATAACGATTTATTGAGATTCGCGGTATAAAAATTGGAGGGGAAAAACCCATACGGTTTACGGCTAAGGGCTGTTCTCTACTTTTTTTTCGTTCGATTTTTTATACTGTAAAATCACTCCATTTAAAATTCCCTTCAAAGTTATTTACGCTTCACGGAACAGTAAAGGGGCATCCCGGCATCCCGGGACGTCCTTCGGATGCGTTCATTCCGGTGGAATCGGAATGACATGCACCCCGTTGACCTAATCCGTGACAGCTCAATGTCCGGTATGCCGAAATTTTAACCGGCGTGCCAGATATACCCTGAGTTACATCGAAGGGTGCCAATACAAATCTCCAGGGCAGGAGTACTCGAATATGAATAATACAGCTAAAAAAATCGATGCTGAAAGTGTTGAACAACCCAAAACTTCTTTGGAAGTTGTAAAAAAAGATGAAAAAGAAGTTGCTGAAGTTCCTTCGTTGGAGAAACGCATTCAGAAGGTTGAAGATTTGAGCATGCTTATTGAGAAGTGGCGCAAGCTCACCGAAACCAGAAGAAACCTCCAAACTTTCTCAATGGGAGCTGACGGGTTGGGCGCAACAGTATTCCTGCGGGACGCATCAGGGAAAGAATTTAAAACCTCCAACACTCCGGTAGTATCCGCTGTGATGGAAGAAATCAAAACGACTCTGGATGAACGGATCAGGGAAGTTGAAACCCAGATTAAGTTCTGAAAAAGAAAAGAGTCGTTTCGCCTCTTTTTTTGGTCGTGAATATCAGACTTGACATCCATTTAAAATGATTATGCGTAAAAAGTCACTTCGGAAAGTGTGTCAAAACAACAGGAGTTTTCATTTTTGCGATCTACTACAAAATGTGTAGGAAACCGCATTTCAAAAACAATCAAGCTTGACGGCCAGAGTTACAGCCAGAGCTTTAGCATGAGACGTTGTTATAGTAAGATTCGTCGGATTCTTGTTCGTTAGAATGACTTGTTCATTTTAAATGAACCTTAAAAAAGAATGAACAAAGAGATTGAATCTGTTTTTTTGCTGTGGCTGCTATCAGCCTTCCCGGATTATAAATAACATTCTTTTTAGCAAGAAAGAATTACATGACACGTTTGCAGCTATAATCAGAAATGTGTTTATTTCTGTTTTGCAGCAAAAATAGGGCATTATGGAAATAAAGTCTATATGAACTCGATCATTATAATTTTTACCCGGCATCGTTAAAGCCGAAATTCTCTTCCAATCAGTTTTTGATTATCAATGAACCGATAAAATTCGCAAAATCAGTTATGTCTCCTCCTACGCTGGATTTTTCAAGGGCTTTCATATACTCAGGCCTCCTTTCGACGGGAATTACAGTCCACTCATATCCACCGGAAATAAGCATGGCATTCATCAAGAAACGCCCGATTCTTCCGTTTCCTTATCTGGTAACGTAAGGAGATGTTATCCGGACAAAAGGGATTGGAGCCTGATCCTCAAATGGATCCTCCTCCCGAATATCGTATCCCAAACCTTTCATGGTTTCAAAAATCTGATCTGCAACGGCTATATTCCCGATGTTGCGAAAAGCTCCGGCAAGGCGTCCGGCCTTTACTGTTTGTCCTTTGTCAATCAGAATTTTCAGCAGGTCTGAAGCATCTGGTACCAGGGATAAACATGTCCTTGCGGAGATAGCATCTGATCTGAAAAAAGTAAGGCTACACTCGGTTAAAGCCTCAGGGAGCGAATAGAGATTTATTTTAAATTGCTGCTCAGTACGAATGGGATTGGCAATAGCGGATTTAATATACAATATTGATGTACCGTGTAATAAATTTACAACATTATTCTGCTCCAAGGTGATACGGATGATGACTTGTGGCGGAACAGTTATATTGCCACTGTAAAAAGATAACGACTGGTCCGGTGATAAACACCAGTTATTGCCAAACCTGGAATTGGCATATGCAGAAACAAAATGCCAGAACGAGGTGTACCAGTTTGTTGTATCACCTGGAGCACTGTCCGGACGGGAAGAAATATACCAACCTTTCATTACCTCCTGCAGAAAACCATTGTTTACCAACCGTTCCAAATGAACCCGGGAAATGTCTGATGACCTTACTACTGCAAGACCATTCTTATTTTGTAGTTTTTGTAACTCCTTCAGGGAATCTGCTAACCTTTCCTGTATTGTTGCCATGGTATTGTTTTTAATTGTAGTACCAAAAATTATATCCTGCTATCAATCACCGCATTTCCCCATGCAGTACAATTTCTATTTTATTCCGTAGTGCTGTTACTATTTTATTCTGCTGTGCTTTTACTATTTTATTCTGCAATAAGTAGTGTATGTGAATGAATTAAACAACAAGTTGTATCATTGAAATTGTCATTAATATTATCCCTGTCAGGATCAGTAGGTATTAATTGTCCTGCGAATACATCCGTTCCGGGTACCTATTTCGGAATTTGTCCTATTTTTTCTTCCATTTTCCTGATGGCCATTAACACTGTCGCCATTTCGGTTCGGGTCTCCGGAAATTCACGGCTGGTATAGGCATAAAACCGCCATATTTCCATCACATCGCTGGCTTCAACTGAATATGGTTTGTATTCGGGATTGAGCGATTTCAACAGAATCGTGCTGTCCTGATTCATCGTCACCATCTTAAATACGAAATCCTGCTGACCTTTCAGAATAACAATACAGGGAGTATCTGCTTTGATGTCTGTCCAGTCCGGCACATACTGCGCAATAATATCGCTATCTTCCGGTACAGGTAACATGGAATCTCCCGTTGACGGGAAAATGCGGAACGTTCCGTCCGCCGGAAGGTTGGGCAGGGAATATTTCGGTAATGATGCGATAAACTCAGGATCGTTGTATCCAGCCATGTAACCGGCTTTTGCTTTCACCGGAACATATTCAACATTTTCATTATTCGAGCGGTCAACCGAAATAGCCAGCACCCGCAGGTTTCCGCCCCGGATATACACATCATTTCCGGCTTCCAGCTCCCGCATTTTTAGTTCACCCAATTTCGAAAGGTCAATTTTCAGCAAGGAGTCAATGCTTATTTTGAAGAATTCAGAAAATTTCAGGTAATCCTCCGGCTGAGGCGATTTGGTATTGCCTGTCTCAATGGCAGCAAGCTTTGCACGGGTCAACCCCAGACTGGCAGCAAGGGTTTCCTGGCTCAATTTCTTACGATCACGAAGAAATTTTATATTTCCGGCAAAAAAAAATCTTTGCATTTCAGTATTTGTTTGTTATATTTAGAAACAATGTATTGTTATCAATCGTAACAAATATAGAAATATTTTTTAATTATGAATGAGTTAGCCGAAAAAAAAGAAGTCATCAGGCAGCTGAAAGAGAAGATTCTTTTGTTGGAGGGATTCAACACCGGATCTGATAGCCGACTGCTTGATTTTGGGCTGGGACCGATGAACGCGGCATTTCCCGGAGGCGCTTTTCCTGTCGGAGCGATACACGAATTTATCAGCCCAACGGAAACCTGCGCTGCCGCAGCAAACGGATTTCTTGCAGGGCTACTGAGCACACTCATGAAAAAAGGAGGTGTCTGCCTGTGGATAAGCGCCAGGCGTAAATTGTTCGCTCCGGGTTTGAAATTCTTCGGAGTTGAACCGCACCGGGTCATTTTTATCGATGTGAAGCGCGAAAAGGAAGCGCTTTGGGTGATGGAGCAGGGGCTGAAATGCAATTCGCTGGCGGCTGTTGTCGCTGAATTACGGGACATCAGCTTTGCCGAATCCCGGCGGTTGCAACTGGCTGTCGAAACCAGTAAGGTAACCGGCTTTCTGCATCGGCAAGGTTCGCGCATGGAGAATACACTGACCTGTGTGTCACGTTGGAAAATCAGGCAGTTGCCAAGCCGGATCGGTGAACTTCCCGGTGTGGGATTTCCCTGCCTGGAGGTGGAGCTTGTTAAAATCCGCAACGGGAGACCGGGCATTTGGCAGTTCGAGTGGAAAAATGGTGCATTCAAAGTATTACCTGATCAAGACAAAATTGCTGTAAAACCGCAGATACCTCAAAAGCAACGACACTATGCCTAGGCGCTATCTTTATATATGGTTTCGATATTTGGCTACCGACCGGCTGGCTAAAATCCGGCCCGAACTTCGGGGCAAGCCCTTTTTGCTGTCTGCTCCCGAACACGGACGGATGGTGGTCAGGGCATCCAGCCAAAGCCTTTTAAAGGACGGTATTTCGCCGGGCATGGTAGTGGCCGATGTGCGGGCCATATTGCCTTCTGTTGAAGTGTTCCCGGATGATCCTGTCTCAGAAGAAAAGTTGCTCAAAGATTTGGCCGAATGGTGCCTGCGCTACAGTCCTGTCGTTGCCACCGATTCACCGGACGGGCTGATTCTGGATATATCCGGATGCCCGCATTTGTGGGGAGGAGAACTTCCTTATCTACAATCAATCACAACCCGTTTTCGTAAGGGAGGATACGATGTGCGCGCGGCCATAGCCGATACTATTGGCGCAACCTGGGCTTTAGCTCACTATGGAAGAAATGAAATGATCATCGAATCCGGCAGACAGGCAGCAGCTCTTTTCCCGCTTCCCCCGGTTGCTCTGCGGTTGGACAGTTCCACTTTGCAGCGCTTGGAAAAACTCGGGTTCCGGCAAATCGGACAATTTATAGATATTCCCCGGCTGAACCTGCGACGAAGATTTGGTGAGGCCATGCTCATCCGATTGGAACAGGCGTTGGGAGCAATTCCGGAACCATTGAAACCTGTTCAGCCTGCACCGGTATATCTGGAACGATTGCCCTGCCTAGAACCCATCCGCACAGCAACCGGAATAGAAATAGCCATGAAGCGCTTACTGGAAGCTTTGTGCGAACGTTTCTTCAGCGAAGGAAAGGGCATGCGTACCGGAATATTTAAAGGTTACCGCATTGACGGGGAAACCGTGCAAGTCAGCATTGGCACCAACCGTGCATCTCGCAATGCAGCACACCTCTTCAAACTATTTGAACTGAAGATACCGGAAATAGAACCTGCACTCGGAATTGAACTGTTCACACTGGAAGCAACCCTGGTTGAAGATGTAAGCGAAACCCAGGAAGCGTTGTGGAGTACTGCAAACCGTGATCAGGCGGCTATTTCTGAATTAGTGGACAACATTGCGGGGAAAGTGGGTATTCAGGCCATTCACCGCTATTTACCACAGGAACATCACTGGCCGGAAAGTTCAGTAAAAGAGGTCAATTCTCTGGAAGAACAGCCGGAAACGGAATGGCGCACCGACCGTCCCCGTCCCATTCATCTTTTACCGGAGCCGGAACCGATTGAAGTCATGGTGGTCTTGCCGGACTATCCTCCGATGCACTTTCGGTACAAAAGCGAAGTTGTCCGCATTGTTCGCGCCGACGGTCCTGAACGCATCGAGCAGGAATGGTGGCTTCAAAACGGTTCACCCCGGGATTATTACCGGGTTGAAGATGAAAGCGGCGCCCGCTACTGGCTGTTCCGGCTGGGCTTGTACAGCAACAGGAAACCGCAATGGTTTTTGCATGGATTTTTTGTCTGACAAAGCCTCCCCCTGCCCCTCCGAAGCTACCGTGTACCCACATCTATTTTTAATTGTACATCATAACCGCACAAAAAAAAATAATAGAACGCGGATTTTACGCGGGTTTAGCGGATGGAACGCGGATTAATATTCCAATCCCGAGTGCTCGGGATGGAATGGATTCAAAAAAAGACAAATGGGATAATGGATTGTCGATATTTTATAAGCGTTTCTTTAGAAAATCCTCCCGACTTGTCGGGATTTTAATCAGCTTTAATCCGCTAGATCATATTTAATCCGGTGCGCCACGAGGCGTGCGTTAATATAAATCAAATACCTATAAGGATGAAAGAGCCTTACAACCCAATTAGCCGTTCAGGTTGAAGATCGCCTGACACACTGTT
>JAUYMU010000029.1 GCA_030698405.1 Bacteroidota bacterium | reverse complement strand
GAATACAACTACAGGGAAAAAAGACATATTTACGATTGGGAGCCATCAAACCGATTTTCATTTGATGCTAAATCAGGATTTACCCTGAATCGTTTCGATTTCAAGTTTCGGGTACGCTATACCAACGGTTCAGATTTCGATCAAACCGCCGAAAGTAAAACATCGTATTTCAGGTATCGGGCAAAAATTGAATACGATACAAAAGGCAGCAAATTCACTCCATTTATTTCTGCTGAAGCCTTTCACGACCTGATTTTAAAGGATTTCGACAAAATGAGATATACCACCGGACTGGCTTATGCTATCAACAAGAAAAATGAAATCGGACTGTTTTACAGACTTCAGGATTACATAGAACCAGCAGATGCTTTAACTAAAAAAGAAAGCATAAACATTATCGGTATTGGCTATAGTTTAAGTTTCTGAGAAAACAGGCAGATTGTAAAAAATTTGCATTCGAATGCAGTATTTGTTTAAAAACCATTTAAACAATACTGCATTAGTAATTTCAGAGCCGGACACCTGACTACTATTGCATCGAGAAAAATTTTAAAATCCGATCAGATGAATATTGAAAACCATCAATTCGAAACCTATTAATTTCCTGAGATTCGTTCTATTTTATCCTTGAAAAAATAAAAACCTTTGCTTCGGAAATAATTTAGTAAACTTATCTATTCAAAACATTTTAGAATCAATTAAAATATTGTAAAAATGAGAAGATTCACCTCTAGTTTAATTGCTTTAACCATTTTTGGTTTATCTCTTTCAATGAATTCGGTCGCTCAGAACGAAGCCCGCCTGATGCGGTATCCCGACATCAATAAAAACCTGATTGCCTTTGTTTATGCCGGAGACATCTGGTCGGTTGAGTCAAATGGTGGCGAGGCTCGCCGACTGACTTCCCACCCGGGACTGGAACTTTTTCCGAAGATTTCGCCTGACGGACAATGGATTGCCTTTTCGGGCGAATACTCCGGAAGCCGCCAGATTTTTGTAATTCCCGCTAACGGTGGAACACCGCGACAACTGACCTTTTACAACTCAGTGGGTTTGATGCCTCCACGCGGAGGTTTCGACAATTCGGTACTTGACTGGACCTCGGACAGCAAAAACATTTTGATTCGCGCCAACCGGACTCCTTTTGGCGACAGAAACGGAAAATATTACATGGTGAACATCAATGGCGGTCTGGAAAAACCGCTGCCCATTGTAAATGGAGGTTTTGCAGCTTTGTCGCCCGATGATAAAAAAATCTGTTTTACACCGATCGACCGCGAATTCCGCACATGGAAACGCTACAAAGGTGGCCGCGCTTCTGATTTGTGGATTTACGACCTGGAAAACAATACTTCGGAACAAATCACTGATTTTACAGGTACCGACCAGCTACCAACCTGGTTTGGCGAAAATATTTATTTTGCATCCGACCGCGACCTGAAACTGAATATTTACGAATTCAATACCAAAACAAAAGCTACAAAACAACTAACTTCTCACGCCGATTTCGATTGCATGTGGCCTTCAGGAGAAAACGGACAAATGGTTTACGAAAATGGTGGTTACCTGTATAAACTGAACCTGCAAACCGGCAAGGAAGAAAAAGTGAATGTCAGCATACATTTCGACAACCCGAACATTTTGCCGTATTACAAAAATGTGAAGGATTTTGTGCAGGCCTACGAAGTTTCGCCAACCGGAAAACGCGCGTTGATTTCAGCTCGCGGAGATATTTTTTCGGTTCCTGCTGAAAACGGTTCAACCTACAACCTGACCAACACGCAGGGTGTCCGCGAAGTTTACCCACGCTGGTCGCCCGATGGAAAATACATTTCATACTATTCTGATGCTTCGGGCGAATACGAAATTTACCTGCTTGAAAATAAAAAAGGAGCTGCTCCAAAGCAACTCACCAGCGGATCAACAGCATGGAAATACGATTCGGAATGGTCGCCAAACAGCAAATTTCTGCTTTATTTCGACCGTACCCTTCAATTGAAACTGGTGGATGTGGAAACCGGAAAAACAACTGTGGTGACCAAGGCTGACCGCAACGAAATTCGTTCTTATTCATTCTCTCCTGATTCGAAATGGATAACATATGACAAGGAAGGCGCAAACGGATTGGGCGCGGTGTGGGTTTACAACCTCGAAACAGCTCAAAACCATCAACTCACCAACGATTCGTTCAACGACAATTCGCCCGTTTTTTCTCCTGACGGGAAATACATTTATTTCGTTTCCGACCGCGATTTTAACCTCGCTTTTTCGAGCTTCGAATTCAACTACGTTTATAACAAATCGACCAGAATTTATGCCATGGCATTGAAAGCCGATGGCCCAAAACTGTTCAAAGACAAAAACGATGTTGAACCGGATAAAGAGGCGGAAAAGCCAAAAGAAGAACCGAAAAAAGATAAAAATGCAAAAACTGAAGAAAAACCGGCAGTCAAAGAATCGGTAAAAGTTCAGATCGATTTCGCCGGAATTGATTCCAGAATTACCGCTTTTCCGCCAAAATCAGGTGAATACCGCAATTTGACAGCCATCGATGGTGGAATTTTGTACATCAGCGAAGGCTCGTTGCGCAAATTCAGTATTGAAGATGAAAAGGACGAAGAAGTAATGGACAAAGTGGGTCAGGCAGTGGTGAGCGCTGATGGAAAAATGATGATTTATCGTTCAGGAAAGGACTTCGGAATCACGAAACTGACAACCGGACAAAAATCGGGAGCAGGTAAGCTGAACCTTGAAGAAATGGTGATGAAAATTGATCCGAAGAAAGAATGGGCGCAGGTTTACACCGATGGATGGCGCATTTTCCGTGACTATTTCTACGTGAGCAACTTACACGGCATCGACTGGAAAGAAATAAAAGAACGTTATACGCCTTTGGTTCAGCATGTGAGCCACCGCGCCGACTTGGATTATATTCTGGGCGAAATTATTTCGGAAACCAATACCGGTCACTCGTATGTTGACTGGGGCGATTTTGAAAAAGTGAAACGTGTTGACACGGGCTTGCTTGGCGCTGAACTGAAAGCCGATCCAACTTCAGGAAAATACCAGATCGCAAAAATCTATTCCGGAGAAAACTGGAACGAAGCCCGCCGCTCGCCGCTTACCGAACAGGGCGTGAATGTAAAAGAAGGCGATTACCTGATTGCCATCAACGGAACTGAATTGACAATGAGCATGAACCCTTACGAATTGCTCGAAAATACGCTTGGCAAAACGGTTGAAATAACTGTCAATTCGAAACCGGAAGCAACCGGGGCCAAAACTTATACCATCAAGCCAATTGCCAGTGAACTTGAATTGCTTAACCTGAATTGGGTGAACGAGCGCCGTGCAATGGTTGACAAACTTTCAGGAGGGAAAATCGGCTACATTCATGTACCAAATACAAGTACCGATGGAAACCGCGAATTATACCGCGGAATGTACGCATACCACGAAAAAGAAGCGCTGATCATTGACGACCGTTACAACGGCGGTGGTTTTATTCCTGACGTGATGACCAACCTGCTTGAGCGTAAAACGCTCAGCTACTGGCAGCGCAACGGTTTGTCGGCCATGAAAACACCGGGCGTGGCGCACAACGGTCCGAAAGTAATGCTCATGAATGGCTATTCTTCGTCGGGCGGTGATGCTTTTCCTTATTATTTCCGGAAGAAAGGTTTGGGACAACTGATCGGAACCCGGACATGGGGAGGACTGGTTGGCATGTCGGGAAATGCAGGATTGGTTGACGGCGGCTACATTGCTGTTCCGCGATTTGGTATTTACGACGAAAACGAAGAGTGGATCATTGAAGGTATTGGTGTTTATCCTGATATTGAAGTGGTTGACCGCCCCGAACAACTGGCCAAAGGTATTGACCCCTGCATCGAAAAAGCAGTTGAAGTGTTGCTGAAACAACTTCAGGAAAACCCTGTTAAAAAAGTGAATGCCCCTACTCCACCCGACCGTTCGAAATGGAATGAACAGATGAAGTAAAAAGTAGTCCATCCCCTGCCCTTCTCCAAGGGAAGGGAGCAAAACAAAAAACAGGTAGTGCGATGCATTACCTGTTTTTTTCGCTATTGATTTTGAGGTTTTTATGCAAGCAAAATTTGTAAAATCCGTCAGAATTGTTTCAGATGTATTCTGAAATTTGGCAAATTTCCTATTTTTTCAAAATGATTTGATCAAGGTATTTGCCAAATTCTTCTGCATTAAAATCCCTGCTTCGCCATGCAATGTATAAATCAGGACGAACAAGATAACATCCTTCATATTCAAGACCAAAGCTTTTAAACAGATGCTGAGTTCCGGGCTCGCAGGAAATGTATTTTACTGAAATAACTTCGCTGTATTTTTCCAAAACCAAACGAAAAGGTTCGGGCAAAATTTGTTTTCCGAAAACGAAAAGATGATAGGTTATAGAATCCAGACCATCGTAAATAGAGCAGGTTTTGCCGCCCATTTCATAAACGAAATGAGGTAACCGCTCTCCGGGTTTTGGCGCATGATCCGGAAAATTTCCCACAGAATCATGCATCAAATTTTGTTTGTATTTTATGCCGATTCCTGAAATTGAAGTAAAAATCCGGTTACGAAGTCGTGTACTATTTTTAAACTTTCGCAAAAAAATTGGCAATAGTAACGGAGCAAGTTTCAAACGCAGAAACCTTACCGGCATTGAATTGGAAGTCATAAATGAATACGCAAAATCGGTAGATCGGATAATTTTTTGCGCTAAAGGCCGGCGTTCTTCCTGATAGCTTTCCAATATGTTTTCAGATGCTTTTCCGCGGATGTAAAAAGCCAGCTTCCAGGCCAGATTGTGCGCATCCTGAAGGCCGGTATTCATGCCCTGCGCGCCAACCGGACTATGAACATGGGCCGCATCTCCAACCAAAAAGCAGCGGTTTTGCCTGAAAGTTTGGGCACAGCGCGAGTGCGACCGAAACACGGAAAACCATTGCGGATTCAGAAGTTTTATTCCTGAATGAATATCGCTGTAAAAGAAATTGCTGACATCGTCGAATCCAACCTGTTCTTTCTGTTGAATTACCGGAATCAGGCCATCCACCCGCCGGCGATTTTCGGGCAAAGGAAAAAATCCGGCTGTGTGGGTGGTTGTAAATGAAAAGAAAATTTCGTTGAAATGAAAAGGCAATTGGGCTTCGCAGTCGGTAATGAAAAGTCGGGCAAGGTGCGTTTTTCCCGGAAAAGGAATATTCAGTTTTGTCCGCACAAGACTATTGTTTCCATCAGCGCCAATCAAAAATTTTGATTTTACAATTTCAACCGTCCCATCCGGTTTTTGTATTTCCGAAGTAACCAAATCTTTTTCAGGAGTAAAATTTACCAGCGTTGAATTGTTCTCAACCGAATGTTCGCGATCTTTCAGGAATTGAATCAGCAGGTTTTCAGTTTGCCACTGTTCGATCATCAAAAGAAAAGGGAAACGTGTTAAATCCTTGCCCAAATCGCTGATATCAAGCGTGAAATTTTCAGGCTGATTGAAACGAATGTTAATTGTTTGCGCAATAATCCCTGTCTCAATGGCTTTTTCGGCAATACCCATTTGATGAAATATTTCCAGGGTTCGGCCATGAACGATCAAAGCTCCGGAATGCATGACAGGCGAAACTTTTTTGTCGATGATCCGAAAAGAAATGTTGTGCAGAGCCAGTTGACAGGCCATCATCAAACCTGCCGGTCCGGCGCCGGAAATCAGAACGTCGATGGTAGAATCATTTTGTACCATATTGTGCAGTTTTTGTAATCACCAAATACCTGAATGCCCAGCGCCATTGTATAGATATTTCGCTTACACCGGCAGTTTGCAGCAACTTTTCCAGTTCAGTTCGGGTAAAAGCACGGAGAACTGAAACTGGTCCGTCGTGCTGAGACAAAGCTGATCCGCGCAGCAATCTCGTAAAAAACCAGACACTGTAATAGGCAATCGGACTTCGCTGCAAATCGTTGATAACAAAACCATTTCTTGCGTAGATTTTCAAATAGCTGAAAAGTTCAATCAGTTCATTGTCATCCAAATGATGGCAAAATAGTGAGCAATGAACAATTTCAATAATCGGATTTGCCTTCAGAAAATCCTTGTAATCGCTTGCTATTCCGGAAATTTCAGGATAATCAGAACAATTTTTATTCAGGTACTGAATGGCATCCGGATTTCTGTCAATTCCGGTAAGTTTTACCTGAAACTTATTCGAGCGTGCCCAGCATGCAATGTATTTCAGCACATCGCCGCTGCCACAGCCCAAATCAACAATGTGATAAATTTTGCTGCGATCGGTCATCAACTGTTTTATTCCTGAAATTGAAATGGAATGGCCTCCAAGGTAACGGTTCAGAATGTCAAGTTCGCCCAGGTTTTTATGAAGTAATGTGATGGGAATATCCGGATCGTCCATCATTTCAGGCTGAGTGGAACGGCTTTTAAACGAAACCATGACAGGTCATTGAAGCTGTTTCGATACTGATTCCGGGACCAAAACCCAAGGCAAACAGTGTTCCTCCGTTCTTCGGATTGCTTTTAAATACCTCGTTCAGTACAAATAAAATAGTGGGCGACGACATATTTCCGTAATTCCGAAGTATTTCGTATGAATGTTTCAGTTCATCGTTTTTCAGTTGTAAACCGCGCTGAACGGTATCCAGAATTTTCTTGCCGCCCGGATGTACCGCCCAGTGATGAATCGTATCAACAGTCAGGTTCAGCTTTTCGGATACAGCAGCCATCAATGTTTCCAGTTCTTCACCCAGAAATTCAGGAACGCCAGCAGCCAGAATCATTTCAAAATTTACTGAAGTAATGTTCCAGCCCATCAATTCTTTCCCTCTTTTCAGAAGAAGCGGGTAAAAACCAGTCAGCGAAAATCCTTTTAAATACTGTTCTTCAGCCGACGATTCGGAAACCATTATTACCGCAGCAGCGCCGTCGCCAAAAATTGTATTCGAAAGCAAATTATCGCTGTTATTTTTTGGCTGAAAATGCAAGGTGCAAAGTTCTACACAAACAATCAGCACACGGGCATCATTCTGCGATTTCACAAAACTATCGGCAATTCTCAAAGCTGGAAAAGCGGCGTTGCAACCCAAAAAATTAAGCGAAGTTCTAAATATATCCGAAGGCAAACCCAATTCCTGAACCAATTCAGTGTCAAGCCCCGGAGCATAAATGCCTGTACAGGTAACCGCTATCAGGTGTGTAATTCCGAATTCAGAAACAGAACTTTGAATGTTTTTGAATGAATCATGAATAGCCTTAACTGCCAATGGCAAAGCCTGTTGCTTAAAAACATCGATCCGTTCGGCAACCATTGGAAGCTCGTGGTTTAGCGGAAAAAGCTCACGCTGACCTTTGTTGGCAAAATCGGGTATTGCAGAATAACGGTAATTTATAGCACTTTGGTGAAACAACACATTCAGCTTCCGCGAGGCAGTTGAATCCTGATATTCATCGTGCATAAAATTGAGAATCGTATCCTGTTCTGTTAAATATTGCGGCATCGCCGTTCCGATAGAAATTATCCGGCTTGCTTTAGAACCAGTTTCCATAACGATTTATAATTAATAGTAAGAAATAAAGGTTCATTGTTGATGAAGTCAACGTATTCATAGCCATTGCATTGTCAAAATCTGCATTAACGTTGTCCTTCCGAACTTTTGCAAACCAAATGGAAAGCCGGTAAACAACCGGGATCATCATACCCAGAAAAATTAGCAGAGCGGTTGTCTGTTGTTTCAGGCTGAAATAATAGAAAAGTAAAAGAACTGCCACAGAAAAAAGGAACCCGGAAAACAAAAAAGTACCGGTGTAACCCAATTTATAACTGATGGAAATTACACCGTCGTTCTTATCGGCCTGGTGCTGGTAAATTTGTGTCAATGGATAAATACTGCCAATAAACAGACTGGAAACAATCATGCAAATGATTGAGTTTTCAGAAAATAGAAAAGGCCAGTCAATACCATTAATCGCAGCCGATGCCATCAGGTAAACGAAGGCTCCCTGAAATACAAACACGGTCAGAAATCCGATGAACGGATATTTTTTTAGCCTGATTTGCCGGTAACTGTATGCCCGCGACATGATTATAAACAACAACACCATTAACGAAAAGTAAACCGAGACAAACAATCCGGACAAAAGGGCAAGAATATCAAAAAGCAAGGTGGCATAAAATAAGTTCCGGGTAACTTTCGGAGGGTTCTTTAGCCCGCCAATGCTGCCTTCGTCCCTATCCTGATAACTGTTGTAGCCATTGCTCGACGGAAAAACCAAAAGATGTAAAATCACAAACGCAAGGATTGTATTCATCCAGTTTATTTCGCCCGATTGGCTGAGCGCAAACAAAAAAACGGGCATCAGAAAAAATGAAAACGGCAATCGCAGATGCTTTACCGTATCTTTATCGAACCACGAAATCAAAGGAATATTGAATGCCATAGTTTAGGTTGTTGAATTTCAAAAAGTACTCACACATCAATGAACAGAAAACCAATAACCTTTCAAAATGTTCAACATAAATAAAACAAGTAATCAGCAAGTTGACCGATATCTTTAATACCATGATCATCCGCCAACAACTGGTCCGAAAAGTTGTCCGGCTTATTAATGAAGGACGATTAATTGAAGGAATCGATCGGATTCCGTTGGGAAAGTAAATAGTTTACAATCTACGGGTTAATTATTGTGGATTGAGAAAGGCCGGGAGTGTCCGCCAACCTAATCGAATAAACCTTGCCATTCAACTATCAACCTCTTTACCAGACCACTAATATATTTTACAAATAAACAACAAACTATAAATGCTCCTGTATGCAATCCGACTAGTATTCTCATAATGCCATTTCTTTTTCTTTCCAATTATTGGATTGATTTACTGATTATGTATTTCGCTGTTGTTCCTGATCGCTGAAAAAACTACTGCTGAAGTATCAATAACTCCATCTGATAATTGGATACAGCTTGCTCCAAATTGTCACTTATCGAAATGAAAGTGTAGGGATCCATTTCTTTATCTCTGGCAATGATTTCCTGATGTAATTTTTTTAGTTCAGTTATTAATGCTGAAAAGTGTAATAATTCTTCCGTTTCAAGTTTTCTCATTTCAATTTATAAATTAACTGGTTGGAGTAAACATCAAAAATATTGTGCCATTTTCAATCTGTTTTATTCTGATTCTTTCGGTTTTACTTCTTCCGGATTTCGGCGTATCCATGGCGGACGATGCATGTGGATATGTTCCTTAAATTTCTCGCGTTCTTCGGGAGTCATATTTTCCCATTTTTTGTGCATTTGCCGTCTGCAATGGCCATGGCCATGTCCATGATGCCCTTTGAAGCCTCCCAAAAGAAGGCGCGACAGAATCAGCAACCCAATTGTTTGCCAGAAGGTTATTTCAGGCAAGTGAAACAACAATGGCATCAGCCAATTCCACAAGTACATGGTGATAAACCCAAAAGCCACAAAGGCAGCAAGTATCAGGGGAATAAACAGATACCATCTTTTTTTGAACATTGTTTTCATTTTCTGTTATTTAAAAGTTTATTAATTCGTCATAAATAAGCTGAAGCCGTTTTCGCAAAACCAAAACTGCATATCGTTTTCTCGAAATGAGCGTATTCACGGTTACTCCGGTTTGTTCCGAAATTTCCTTGAACGAAAGCCCTTTCAGTTCGGTCAATTCAAACACCAGGCGCTGTTCCTCCGGAAGTTCGTCCAAAGCCTTTTCCAGTTCAATCCAAACCAGCGACCGCAAATAATCGTCTTCGGGTGTACTTCCGTTGTCGAACATTAGATTTCGCAGTTCTCTAAATGAACCTTCATCTTCGGTTTCAGCGAAAAACTCCGGCATCGGTTCGGTTTTCTTTTTACGGTAGAGATCGGTAATCCGGTTGCGGGCCACGGTGAATAGCCATGCAGCCATCTGATCGATGGGTTTTAACAGCCGGTCGGCATCCGCCAGTTGATAATACACTTCCTGAAGGATATCATCGGCATCTTCAATGGTACGCACCCGCTTGCGGATAAATCCTTCTAAGCGGCCACCATAGTTTTTGATGATGTCAGATATATGTTGTTTTTTCTTCACTGTAGTTTTTATCTGTGCGACCGACTGTACATCAGGCGACAGCACTAAAACCTCAATTCCACTCATATTGTTTTGATTGAATGTCAACCGAATCAGATCCGAAACGACTGATCTGTGCACCGACCAGTTATTTCATCGAAACCCAATTGTGCTGCTTGTAATGAGGTTGACGAATGAGGCCAAAGAATATTTTAAATGAAATGATTTTTTTTGAAGAATGACAGTTTTTGTTCCCAATATAAAGCCAAATTCAACTGAAAATTAAGTTTTCCTGAAATCTAGGTTAAGCATTCTGTTAACTTAAAATCCCTGTCTATCTTTGCCGGCGTACTAAAAAACACGAATGGCTTATTTAAACAATACCATGATTATCCGCCGGCAACTTGTTCGAAAAGTCGTCCGGCTTTTTAATGAAGGACGATTAATTGAAGGAATTGACCGGATACCTTTGGAAATGTCGCCGCGAGAAATCAGCGCCCAGCGACGTTGCTGCATTTACAAGGAACGTGCGGTGGTGAGGTACAAGCTGATGCCAATTCTGGGACTTGGAATTGAAGATGAGCAGGATGAACTTACCCCTCTGTCAGAATTCGCGAGCATGGCCATGGACCGGAAAGCGCCTTCAAAAAAAGTACTGACAGTGGTTGACGAGGCCTGCACCTCGTGTGTAAAAGTGAATTACATTGTTACCAACATTTGCCGGGGTTGCGTTGCCAGTCCCTGCATCATGAACTGCCCGAAAAATGCCATTCGTTTCAACTCTTCCGGAGCAGCCGAAATAAAATCGGATAAATGCGTAAACTGCGGACTTTGCAAGGAGGCCTGCCCTTACCATGCGATTGTTTATGTGCCAATTCCCTGCGAAGAAGTTTGCCCGGTGAATGCCATTTCGAAAAACGAACACGGCATTGAGCAAATTGACGAAAGCAAATGCATTTACTGCGGACGTTGCCAGAATGCCTGTCCGTTTGGATCTATATACGAGGTATCGAACCTTATCGACGTTTTGAAAAGTATTCAGCAAAAAGAGGAAGTAATTGCTCTGGTTGCTCCGGCACTGTTTGGCCAGTACGATTTACATCCGGCGAAAATATTAAAAGCAATCGAAAAGATTGGGTTTTCAAAAGTGGTGGAGGTTGCCCGCGGCGCCGAGTTGACGACCAAATACGAAGCCAGAGAACTGGTGCACAGACTTGAAGAAGGCGCTCCATTTATGACAACCTCCTGCTGCCCGTCGTATGTTGAACTTACACGCAAACACATTGAAGGACTGAAACCATACGTTTCCGATACCGGTTCGCCGATGCATTATTCAGCGGCAACAACAAAAATGCAACATCCTGAAGCAAAAACGGTGTTTATCGGACCATGCGTAGCCAAGCGAAAAGAAGGCATCGACAATGAATTTGTGGATTATGTGCTGAGTTTTTCTGAACTGGATGCCATTTTTGAAGCGATGGAAATTACCCCCGCTGATTGTGAAGAACTGGTGATGGAAAACATTGCCGGTGAAGCCCGTGGTTTTGCACTTTCAGGAGGTGTAATAGCAGCCATTCAACGTCAGGATTTGAAAATTGACATTAAAACCTTGTCTATTGACGGGCTGAATAAAAAATCGATTAATCTGCTGAAAGCCTTCTCGAAAGGAAAAGCTTCTGCACAATTTATCGAGGTGATGGCCTGTGAAGGCGGCTGTATTGCCGGTCCGGTAAGTCACAGCAATCCCCAGAAAGGGAAACGAAACTTCGAAAAAGGAATGGACATGATTGCCGAAAAAGTAAATGTTGATGAGGCTATATAAAAATTAGCTTTAGGTTCAATGCAATCTGCCTGCCTGCCGAAACCTCGGAATTGGAATGATTTTCCTACTCAACCGAAGTTACCAATAAAATCTAATTGGATACCTATGACCAAAGTGAAATAAAGACTATTTTTGGACACAAATTGACCAAATGACAGTCGTGGAAAAATTTACAACTTTTGGAGAGCATCTCAGAACACTGAGAGAATTTGCCGGTTTGACCTTGAGGGAAGTTGCAACAATCTTAAGAATAGATACTTCTTTACTTGCTAAGATTGAACGTAACGAAAGACAACCAACTCGACAACACATTAAACAATTTGCAGACTTTTTTAAAGTCGAAGAAAAAGAATTGGTTGATGAATTTCTTAGTGACCAAATAGTTTATAAAATTTTAAATGAAGGAACAGATTTAAACATTTTAAAAGTTGCTGAAGGCAAAATCAAATACATAAAAACGAAAAATGGCTAAATATAATAGAAGCATAACCGAACTTAAAACAAAGGCAGCACTATGGTGGCCAGAAGAATTAAAGAGTAAAAACGCTTTAGCGAATGTTCTTCCATTACTTTTAAAAACACAGGAGGATTTTTTAAGGCTTATAATTTTAAGTAAGAACGACCCTTTCCAACTTTTTGATTTAATAAAAGTTGCGAAATACCCATCAAATCTATTCCTTAAACATTTAGCTGTTCTTGCTGACTATGGAGGAGAGCCAATTTAGCGTTTGGGTCGTTCTTTTAAAGATATATTTCCAAAAACGAAAGGAGAAAATGGAAAACACTTTTTTGATTTTATTTGGAAAGAGAGAACATACAGATATGAGTTTAAAGCATTGCCAGTAAATGGATTAAACAACAAAAAATTATTCATCGATGGAGAAGGTCTTATCAAAGAAAAGGAATTAGACAATTTAACGTGCGATATGATTGCACTATTGTTGTTTGCTTCAACATCTGACCATGCGGAACACGCTGGACTAATTGCTTGTGAAATTGGGACAATGCTCGGTAATGAAGATGAACTTATCAAGTTTGTCAAGCAACGCTATATTACAGTGAGCAGAATTACTGGTGGAGCAACAGCAAATAGTTTAGGTCAATTAGCTCAATCCGAAATTGTGAATTTTCTCACAACCGAACTTGGAGACAAATACAAAATCATACGCAATGGTTACATAACGATTGACGGTTATGATAAAAAAGGTGGAATGCCTTTTGATTTAGTTGTAGAAAAAGGAAAGAAAAAAGTTGGAATTGAAGTTAGTTTTCAAGTTACAACAAATAGTACAATAGAACGAAAAGCAGGACAAGCAGCAGACCGCCATGCATTAGTTCACAAAAGCGGTTATCAGATTGCTTATGTTCTTGACGGTGCAGGAAACTTTCAACGTTCATCTGCGATTTCAACAATTTGTAATCATAGCGATTGTACAGTAGCTTATACACTTGCAGAGTTTAAAGTATTGTCTAACTGGATAAAAAGTGTGCTATGATAAAATTCATTGATTTATTCGCAGGAACTGGCGGTATCCGTTTAGGCTTTGAAAAGGCTTGTGAAAAGTTTGATTTAAAAACGGAATGTGTTTTTTCATCCGAAATAGATAAGAACGCTTGCGCGTCTTATGAATTAAATTTTGGACACAATCCCTTTTCTGATATAACAAAAGTTGAAGAATTACCACCATTTGATTTTATGCTGGCAGGATTTCCCTGTCAATCATTTTCATACGCTGGAAAACGCAGAGGATTTGGAGAAACCAGAGGAACCTTATTTTTTGAAGTTGAAAGGTTGTTATCTAAATATAAACCGAAAGGATTTTTACTTGAAAACGTCAGAGGTTTAACAACTCACGACCAAGGACGTACTTTTGAAACCATAATTAATAGTCTTAAAAACCTTGGTTATAGCATTGACTATTTTCTTTTAAACAGTAGTAATTTTGGAGTCCCTCAAAACCGAGTTAGAATTTACATAGTTGGAAATTTAAACGAACAAATTAAAACGAAACTTCAATCTGATGTAGGCGCAGCAGATTCCCATAAATTTAAAGAACAAAATGGACAGTTTTCTCTTTTCGAAGAACCCAAAACAATTCGAGTGATTAATGATATTCTTGAAAAAACATTTCCTGAGAAATATGAATGCACCGAAGACTTTGTGAGTAAATTAAAAAGGGTTGTAGGCAATGACCTATCAAAACTCCACGGCCAGAGACTAATTGATTATAGAGGAGGACAAGCAATTCATTCTTGGGAGTTGGGAATTAAAGGTGAGTGTACAAAATCAGAAATTGATTTTTTAAATTTATTGATAGGAAACCGAAGAAAGAAAACGTTTGGAACTCATCAAGATGGAAAATCATTAACTATAGAACAAATTAAGACATTCTATAAAAAAAATGATCTTAGTGAAATCTTAAAATCATTAGTTCAGAAAGGTTATTTGAGCATTAACGAAAATAAATTTAACCCTGTTGCGGGAAATATGTCGTTTGAGGTATTTAAATTTCTAGACCCAGATAGTATATCAATAACTTTAACCGCAACTGACACAAATAGACTTGGTATTGTTCAAAATGGAAGGGCAAGAAAGCTCACACCAAGAGAGTGCGCTAGAATTCAGGGATTTCCAGACAGCTATAAACTTTTAGATAATGACAATGCCGTTTACAAGCAAATGGGTAACGCTGTTTCTGTTCCAGTAATTGAAGCCGTAATCACAGACCTAATTAAAAACAATAACATTTTCAACAACAAAAAAGTAAATGAACTAAACTTGTGCACATTACAGCAATTTGACAATAATCTAAAAATTAAAGAAGCTTCCCTAACTCTTTGACCGATTTACTAAATAATGTAGCATTCAAGAGAATCATGATTTTCCTATATAGATTATTCAAGATATCAAAGCTCCTTTCCTTCGTAATCCCATTCCATGATGCTTGAAATAACAGGCAAAACATGTGCGGCCATTTTTCGCTGACCTGAATAATTGGGATGCGAATCCGATCCGAGATCCTTGTCCGGATCCATCAGATAAGTAGGGATTCCAATGAAATAAACATTCTTGCGTTGGTAAACCGATCTGAAATCTTCAACCAATTCTTTTACATACGAATAGCACGGTTCGTCGGTCATCGGGCCAACAATGCAAAAAACCGGAACTTCGCCATATTGCTTTTTTACTTCATCTATCAACTTTTCGTATCCGGCTTTAAAAACCGCTTTATCAGGAAAAGGCTGTGTGCTGAAATCGTTGGTTCCCAAATTGATGACGACCACATCAGGTTTCCATAACCTGAAATTCCAAAGAGGCAATTCCTTTTCATCGTAAACCCGGTTGAAACGATCGGGCATCGCGTTTGGCGAAACTTTTTCCTTGTAGCCATAATTGCGTACAACACCCATTCCTGAATGTGCGATAATGTGGTAATCGGCATTAAACGCGCGGGCCATAATTGGTGCGTAACTCAGGTAATTGTTTTCGGTGGAAGGTTTAAACCGTTCACTTTTCGACAGACCTTCGGTGCCGTAACCACAGGTAATTGAATTGCCTATAAACTCTATTTTCCGGGATGGAATATCTTTCCATTCAAGCATTTCACCGTTCTCCGGAATCAGGATACCTTTAAAAGAGCCGGTTCCCTGACTTCCTTCAGTTCGTTTATAAATCCTGATTTTATGAATATGGGTTCCAATATTTCTTGCAATCACAATGGTGGTATCACTCTTCACATCAATGGTTTTCGATGGCTGATCGTCAACAAAAACATTGTAGTAATTGTGACCGGTGTCACTCATTTTAACAGCACATTCCGTTCCCCTGAAACTGAACTGGATGTAAATGCCCGACCAATCATAGCGCACTTCCTGCGGATTCGAAAGATCGAAACGGCCAACATACCTGATGGATTCGTGGCTGGCCGGAATAAATTTGGTTTGGGCGAATCCTGAAAAACAAATCAGGAAAAAGACAAATGCATAAAATAATCGGTTCATAATTATGTTTTTATATGTGACTATTACGTAACTACTTTTTGAAGCACCAATTCTATTTCGTCCGAAAAGAAGCTATTGTTTTGAAAAACGCTTTCACTCGGACGATTTTTTTGCTACCCTACTATCCGTTGCCTAAAGGCAAACAGCCTGCCCCGATGGAAATCGGGGGCAAAGGATAACGCTATGAATACACAGTTTGGTCGATATGAACGATTTTCTTTACCGCTTGGGCTCCTAGTTTCCTGTTAATTGCTCCTGACTTCCGTCTTTCGTCTTCGGTCTTCCGACTCCGGTCTTCAGTCTTCCGACTTCTTCCTATTCAAAAAATGCTTCAACGCCCGGGTAATGATATTTTTCACGGGCTTCTGCTTCAGGAACTAAAAAATACCGAATTTCGGCTTCAGCACATGTTTTCCCCGACGAATTAATCAATTGAGCCTGAATGGTTGCCATCCGCGTATTTTGTTCGAGTAATTTTGCCCGAATAGTTACCTGCCCCTCGTCAATCATCAATGGCCTTTTAAACCTGACTTTCATTTCGGCAGTTACACCAACCGTTCCGCATTTGACGTAAACCAGCCATCCTGCAATTTCGTCGAGCAATGTTGATTGTATTCCACCGTGCACCACTTTTGGGTAACTCTGTAAGATTGGACGGGGATTCCAGTACGAAACCACTTCGTCGCCGTCTTCCCAGAATTCAAGGTGCAATCCGAATTCGTTGTGCGGTGAACAACCGAAACATTGATATACTTCCGGGTCGCCAGTTAAATGTATATTTCTGATCTTTCTCATGATTCACAAAAATAGCTGAATATATTGCCTTTTATCTTCATTTTGTATAGATTAGGCAGTTCAAAAAAAATAAAAATGATCAAATCGTCTGAACTAATCATAAATGCTGATGGAAGTATATTTCATCTGCACCTCAAACCCGAGCAAATTGCGGATAATATCATTCTTGTCGGCGATCCGGGAAGGGTTGAACTAATCGGAAAGTTATTGACTGACATTGAATTTCAGGCACATAACCGCGAATTTGTTTCTACCACCGGAAAGTTCAACAACCAGCGCGTAACAATCGTTTCAACCGGAATAGGAACCGACAACATTGATATTGTGGTGAACGAACTGGACGCTTTGGCGAATATTGACCTGAAAACCCGCGAAATTAAACCTGCATTCCGCAAACTAAATTTCGTTAGGATTGGTACTTCGGGCGGACTTCAGGATTATTTACCTGTAAATTCGTTTGTTGTCTCGCAAAAAGCCATCGGTTTCGACGGTTTGCTGAATTTTTATGCCAGCCGCGATTCGGTTTCAGACCTGCCTTTTGAGGAAGCTTTTAAGCAACATACCGGTTGGGGAAAACAACTGACTTCGCCGTATGTGGTAAACTGTTCGGAAACGCTTTTCTCAAAAATACACCAGGCTGACACCATTTCAGGAGTAACCATTTCGGCTCCGGGATTTTACGGCCCGCAGGGAAGGGTGCTGCGATTGCCGCTTGCCGATTCGCTTTTGAACGAAAAAATCGTGTCATTCGAGTTCGAAAAGCAAAAAATTACCAACTTTGAAATGGAATGTTCTGCCATTTACGGATTATCGAAATTACTTGGGCACGAAGCACTGACCATTTGCCTGATCATTGCCAACCGGGTAAAAAAGGATGCAAACGCTGATTACCATGAATCGATGGAAACATTGATCCAACTTGTTCTGGAAAGGTTAACCATTTAATTCGACTGTAAAAAATGATTGAAAAGAAGCTGGATTCGCTGATTATGCTTTTAGATGACCCGGATGATTCTGTCTTTCACATTGTTCAGAACGAACTTTTGAAAGAAGACATTTCTGTTGTTGACCATCTGGAACATATTTGGGAAACCAGCATGGATGAACTGGTGCAGAAACGCATCGAAACCATCATTCAGAAAATTCAACTGAGCGATACAAAAGAGAAAATCAAACAATGGTCGGATCAAAAATCAATTGATCTCTTCGAAGGATGTTTTCTGATTTCGCGCCACCAGTACCCAGAATTAAAACTGAAATTCATTCAGTTGCAACTCGATAAAATAAGGCAGGAGATTTGGCTCGAATTCAGGAACTCGTTTACTTCACTTGAGAAAATTACCATTTTGAACCATGTTTTTTATGACAGGCACAAATTTAAAGTGGACTATTTTAATCCCGAATCACCTCACAACTCATACATCAACCGGATTTTGGACACAAAAAAAGGCAATCAGGTTTCGATCGCCATTCTATACATGCTGATTGCCCGGTCGTTAAACCTTCCGGTCCATTACATCGACTTTCAGAAAAACCCGCTGGTTGGTTATTTCGACAAAGACATGGCTCGGCTGGTACACGGCGAAGAAACAGACCATTCGATATTGTTTTATATTAATCCTTCGAACAGCGGAGCCATTATCGGGCCAAAAGAAGTTGACTATATTCAGCATACAACCGACGATACTGAACGTCGGAAACTGACAGAAGCCTGTCCTGACCGCTCAATTATTAAACGGCTGATTGAAAAACTAGTTATTGGATACAGGGAACTTGGGCAGACTGAAAAGGTAAATTACCTGAATGAAATAGCAGCAATACTTTAAAATAAAAAGGCTGCCCATCAATTGACGAACAGCCTTTCCCTAATTCACAATTACAACAACCAATCAAAACCTCGTTTCAGCATCCAGCTGATTGAATTTTTGTCTTTTCAAACTTGCGCTAGAAGTAGTAAACATCCCTCGCTCCACGTTTTACTTTGCGGATATCTTTGTTCAGGATTTCAATAACCGTGCGTCGGTTGGCCTGATGTTCTTCTTCAGGACAATCAATTCCATCGGCACAATGGTTGAGGAGCTGTGACTCTCCAAAACCTTTTGCAACCAATCGGTCTTTTGCAATCCCTTTGCCAATCAAATACGCAACAACCGATTCAGAACGGCGCTGCGATAAATTCAAATTGTATTCGGCAGTTGCGCGGCTGTCAGTATGAGAACCGATCTCTATACGTACCTCCTGATTTTCAAGCAGTATCTGTGCAAGGTTATCCAACACAAGCGCTGCATCGGGCCTGATGTTCGATTTGTTCAGATCATAAAATAAATCGTCCAGTGTAAATTGTTTTCCGGTTGATAATTTCTCCATTTCAACAGTTAATGAATATTCTCCGGGAGGCAACCCAATGCTGGAATACTTCACAGTATTTGGGAAAAATCCTTCGGCAGTAACATCGAAAGTGTAATCTGTTTCATTGTTCAATTTCATACGGATGACGCCATTTTCTTCTTCCAGTTCCGACTCATTGTATTTACCCTCCGAAATATCGACAATTGCCAAAGGAATAATTAAACCCTGCTCCGGATCAATTACTTCAATTGTCAAATATGGAAAACCTTGTTTAAGCATGACTTCTTCTTTTTGTTCCAACCCAAATAATTGTCGTGATATACTAACCGGGATTAAATCTGAAGCAAAAGTTTTGTTTTCGGCCATAATTGAATATTTCACACCAGGTTTCACTGAGAATTCAACCAGTCCGTTTTTATCACTTATTGCTGAAGTGATAACATCCCCTTTTTCATCTTTCAGGAAAACTTTAGAATCCGGCATAATTTCCATGGTGCTTTCTAAAATACTTGTTACCTGAAGGTCAATTGCAGCAACAGAAAAATAATAAATATCGTCTTCACCTGTTCCTCCCGGCCGGTTAGAGGTAAAATATCCTGTCAATGAATCTGTATTTAAGATCAGTCCGAAATCATCGTGTTTTGAATTGATCGGGGCATCAAAATTTGCAACGATATATTGGCCATTATCGCCTGATTTGGCGGCATAAATATCCAAACCTGCCATTCCGGGGCGGCCATCAGACGAAAAATAGAGAATACCTTCCTTGTCAACAAAAGGGAACATCTCCTTGCCTGAAGTATTAATTGTTTCGCCCAGATTTACAGGTTTCGACCATTGGCCATTCACCAATTCTGATTTATAAATGTCGGTTTGTCCAAATCCACCAGGCATGTCGGAAACAAAATAAAGTGTCTGATTGTCAGGCGACAACGCAGGATGACCTACTGAATAAGCATTGCTGTTGTGTGGAAAGGTTACCGCTTCCGACCAATCTTTTCCATCGAACCTTGAAACAAATATTTTCAGGTTATTTACCCCTTTGAGCGATTTATTACTGTTGCCGTTGGTATGACTATTTCGTGTGAAATAAATCGTATTAAAATCTGCGGAAAAACTAACCGGTCCTTCATGAAGCCTTGAATTCAGTTTTTTCGACAAGGCTGAAGATTCTTTAAAATCAGTTTTGGGATTTGGTTTGGTCATGTATAAATTCAGGAATGGCTGATCGTTCCATTTAAACTCATTCCGAACCATCGAAAAGCTATCCATTGCAGAAGAAAAAACCATCTGATCATTATAAAATGCAGGGCTCATATCAGTAAACCTTGAATTACCTTCAACTTCCTTTATATCTACTTTTTTTATTTTATCCTTCAACGAAATAAGTTGGTTCAACTGGTTGTATTGATTGAGTGCCCTCAGATCGTTTGGCATCAGATCGAGATATTTTTCAAGATATTTTTTTGATTCTTCAATCCTACCGTCAATACGAAGCAATTGCGCATATTCATAATAATCTTCCAACTTTCTTTCATCAATCTGTACCAAATAGGAGTAGTACAACAAAGCCTTATCATAATTCAGCATTTTGCCGTAACTGTATGCCAATCGCTGTATTAACTTCCCGTTTTGAGGATACCTTTTGTACAACGATTCATAAATGGCTGCAGCTTTACTGTACGAAAAATTTTCATACAACTGATCTGCCCTCTTTTCCAGTATGGATTGTGCCGCCACTATTGCAGGCCACAAAACAGATATTAGTATAATGCTTAGAAATATAGCTCGTTTCATCGTATTTGTATTTAGGTGCTAAAAGAATCTTGGTGACAATATTTTATTGTTTCTGAAAGCGATGTCATAACTGATATAAACTTCGTGCGTTCCCTGATTGTAATTCCGGAGTCGTGATTGTGTCATATCAAAAGAATAGCCCAAGCTTAACTGGTTGGTAATGTCAAACTTTACCATCCCTCCAACTGAATCGCCAAAACGGTACATGCCTCCCAGCCATAAACGGTCGTGCAAAAGTACTGCTCCTGAAAGCTCCGCCGAGAGTGGCGCTCCATTTATCATTCGGAAAGTAAAGGATGGTTTGAACCTGATATTTTCACTAATATCGACCACTACACCACCTGCGAAAAAATAATGTCGCTCTTCCTTACTTGTTAAAGTATTCTCGTCATCAGACAAACTGTTCTGAAGCATTTTCGGAATTGAAAGACCCAAATAGAAACGGTCGGAATACAAATAACTTCCTATTCCAAAATTGGGCAGGTACATTTTCCTGACCCCATTCAACAGAATTTCATCCTCATATTGGGCACCTTCCAGACCCGATAGATTCACGTCATATATATTTAAACCACCTTTCATACCAAACGCAAGTTTTACCTTGTTGGTAACTTTTAAGTGATAAGCGTAATCGGCATAAAGACCGGTTTGCTTAACTGGTCCGAGCTGATCATGAATCAAGCTAAACCCAATCCCAACATTGTACTTTAGAAATGGACTATTAATTGAAAACGTCAGTGTTTTGGGCGCTCCATCAATGCCAATCCATTGCTGCCGGTGCATCAATACCGCATTTAGAGTTCCCCTGCTGCCGGCATAAGCCGGATTAATTGAAACCGGATTGTGCATGTACTGGGTAAACATCGGATCCTGTTGGGCCGAAACGCTCCCAACTATGCCTAAAAGGAATAGAACAATGAACCTGATTTTCATCCTTCCCGTATTTCTGTTATTTATCATGAGTTCCTGAATTTTATAATAGTCATTTATTACTTGTCGAGATATACAAAGCCTGTCTTGTGCCGGCTGCTGCCATAATCTATAATAAAGTAGTAGGTTCCGGCTGGCAGCGATTTTGTTCCAATTTTGGTTACATTGGCATTTCCATCCCACTCGTTAAGGTAACCACTCTTCTCATAGACAACATTTCCCCAGCGGTTGAATAAGGTCAGTTTATTATTCGGATACAAATTAATTCCCTCAATAATAAATGTATCATTGATTCCATCGCCGTTGGGTGTCAAAATCTGATTGGGCAGGAGTATATCTTCCACTTCAATTGTAACCTTCGCGTCGTCGCAATCACCATCGGCATCGCATAATTTATAAGTAAAACTATCGGTTCCAACAAAGTTTATATTTGGTGTATAAGTATAACTACCATCAGGATTAAGAAATACCGAACCGTTTGAAGGAGGCGTTACCAAAGTATATTCGTTTCCTCCGTCACCACTCCAAATATCGTTTTCATCAACGAAATCGCTTAATGAACCGTCAACATTCACATTGGCAAGATCATCATTGGCAACAGGCACATCGTTTACAGAAATAACAGTAATTGTCACTATGGCCTGATCGCAGTCGCCATCGATGTCACAAACCTTGTAAACAAAGGTGTCGGTTCCGTTGAAATCATCATCAGGAGTATAGGTATAACTACCATTAGTATTTAATACAACACTTCCGTTTGATGGCGCAGTTACTATTGTCCAAACATTGCCGCCATTCACACTTGGGATATCATTCAGCGAAACGTTTCCGCTTACCGGTGTATCTTCATTCGTAGTATTGAAATCGTCAAATGCTACCGGATCATCGTTGACCGGCATAATTAACAGATAAACTGTTGCCTGATCGCAAGCCACCGGTGTGCCATTGTCGCAAACCTGATAGACAAACTGGTCGCCTCCGAAGTAATTTGCTTCAGGAGTGTAGGTGAAAGTACCATTGGCATTTATAATTACTGAACCATGCGAAGGTAATTTTACCGGTGTGGTATTGACTGTCTGCAAATCGCCTTCCGGATCGTTGTCGTTGGTCAATACATTTCCTGTCAGTGGAAAATCTTCCTTGCCGATGAAACTGTCGTCGGTGGCAAAAGTTGAGTTGCCCAACGGATTGGCCAGAATGTCGATTGTTACTGTGGCCAAATCACAAAGCGGTGGTGTTCCCAAATCGCATACCTGGTAATCGAAACTTACCTGTCCGATAAAACCTGAAACAGGTGTATAGGTAAATGTTCCGTTCGGGTTCAGCGTTAAAGTGCCACTTGCAGGAGCCGGTCCTACCAAAGTAACACTATTCGGGTTCAGGTTTCCTTCCGCATCAAAATCGTTGCTGATCACGTTTCCTTTTACAGGGTGATTCACTGAGCCCTGGTAATTATCGTTGTTGGCAACCGGTGGATTGTTCAGATTCGGGAAATCAAGTACATTTATTGTTACCCTGGCCTGATCGCAAAGTGAAGGGGTACCGTTGTCGCATACTTCGTAAACAAAGCTATCAGTTCCTACAAAACCTATATTAGGTGAATAGGTATAAGTTCCGTCAGCATTGATTACAACGGTACCGTTGGCTGGTGGAGTAACCGGCTGGGTTTTGATCGTCAGCAAGTCGCCTTCAGGATCAATGTCGTTGGTCAGTACATTGCCGCTGGCAGGGATGTCTTTCAAGGTACTGTTAATGTCGTCCTTGGCTATTGGTGCATCGTTGACCGGAATTATTGTAATGGTCACTTTTGCTGTTGATTCATCACCATTGATATCAGTAATCTTGTAAGTAAAACTATCAGTTCCTGCATAATTAGTATCAGGAGTATAGGTGAATGTACCATCAGTGTTTAATATTATATTACCATGACCTGTACCAGATATTAAACTCCAGATATTTCCTCCGTCACAACTTGGATCATCATTAGTGGAAACATTTTCGTTCAAAATCTGATCTTCAATGGTTGTCAGGTTATCATCAACTGCAATTGGAACATTATCGAAACTTTCAATGGTAAAACTCAATGTTCCGTCTGCAATACATCCGTTTGAATCTGAAACCACCACGGTGTAAATTCCATCTGCAAGCCCGCTGAGATCCTGAGTTGTTGCTCCATTGCTCCAGAGGTAAGTATATTCTCCTGTTCCACCGGTAACACTTAGATCAATCGCACCGGTATTGCTTCCAATACATGTTGCCGCAAGAGTAGTGCCGCTGGCTGAAATTAAGGATGGTTCAACGATGCTGAAGCTTCCCGTGGCAGCCTTACAGCTGTTGGCATCGGTTACACTGTATAAAAGATTGTTGCCCGCGGCGTGGGTGAAAATACCGGTGCTGTTGGTTACTCCGTCAAAAGTATAGGACAAGGATCCTGTTCCGCCAGCTGCGGTGATGGTCACTGTGGCGTTTTCACCTTTGCAAGCTATAGTGCTTTGAGCAACATTGCTTACTGAGATTATTGCAGGTTCGCCAATGGTTACGCTGTTTGATTTGGTGAAACAGTTGTCAGAAACTGTTACGCTGTATGTTCCAGCTGGAAGGTTGCTAACTGTTGCTGTTGTTCCAACTTCAACAAGAGCTGCATTTTTCCATGAGTAG
>JAUYMU010000018.1 GCA_030698405.1 Bacteroidota bacterium | reverse complement strand
CTCTTATGTAACTTGTTTTTCAAGCAGCTTCAAGAAGGGCTATTTTCTTCTTTAGTTGATTGATTTTCTTTTCTTTATATTTTTGCTGATAATCTTCTATGGCACATGGGTTGAATGCCTCTTTGTTGATCACCATCTTGTAAAAAATGATTGCAAGTTTTCGTGCTGTTGCTACAACTGCCTTTGCTGCTCCCGACTTTGCTCTTATCCTGCGGTAATAGTCTCCCATCGGGCTTTTACTGTTGTATAAACTATTGGCCGCTATTCGGAATGCCTGACCTGCATGGTGTTTCTTTTTTTTGATCCGGCTACTGATCACTTTTCCTCCTGATATTTTTGTGTTTGGAGCTAAACCTAACCAGGAAGTAAAATGATGTTCGGTTTTCCATTTCAACATATCTGTACCAACTTCTGACAATATGGCCAGTGCGCTTAATTCGCTTATTCCAACCACTTCGGTAACATCTATCCCCAATATCTCTTTGAGATAAGCGGTAAGGTTATAGGACACTTTGTTTTTGCTTGATACTTTCCTCTTTACTTTTTGGATTTCAGGGATGACACCGTCGTTTTGTGATGCAATTTGCTGGGTTAATTGTTTTTCTATTTCGCCGTCACAGTCATCTATCATTTGCTGATGGGTGCTATATAATTGGTAGCACTGCCTGAGTTCAAACAAGTGTTCGGTTGTCCAATATCCTTCCAATGATTTGATAATCTCTTCCCTGCTTGCCTTTATGCGCTTGTCCCTCAAGTCGGCCAGTACTTCCGGGTTTCTTTCTCCGGAAAGGATGGCCTCTATGATGAGTTTCCCGGTTTTTCCATCAATATCGCTAATAATTGTATGCAGCTTGATGTTCATTAATTCCAATGCCTTTTGCATGCGGTTCAGATAAGTCGATGATGTCTTTACCAGATTCTTCCGGTGGCGCACCAGACTACGCAATGTGCGGATCATACTGTCTGGTTGAAAACTTGCTGTGAGTAACCCACAGCTGTGTAACTTCTGTATCCATTCAGCATCGCTCTCATCATCTTTGCGACCAGTCACGTTTTTTACATGTTTGGCATTGACCAGACAAACTTCAAACCCATATTCCTGCAACAAAAGAAACAACGATACCCAATAAACACCGGTACTCTCCATCGCAATTGAGGTTACTCCATTTTCTTTCAGGCACTTTGCAATTGAATGTAAATCCCTGGTGAAACATCCAAATACCCGAATTTCCAATTGCTCTGAATTAATTGGATAAGCTACCATCATTTCCGTATCAGACACATCGATGCCTGCTGCCGTTGGATTGATTACTGTCAATTGTGAAATCCGTTTCACTTTCTCTGTTTTTGTTTTACTTTTACTCATAGTTTTTAATTTAAGCGTTTAATATTGCCCCGTGCCTGTTGGTCTTTGGGAGTTTTTAATTCTCTTATACGGCATCCAACTGCCAATTGGGACTCTTAAAACCATACAGAACCAGACTATTTTTTGATATCAATGTATCATAGATATAACGGTTTACACTGCATGGGGCAACGCTTAAATTTAGTGCATTTTCATCAAGTTATTCTTTTTGGGGCCATATTTCCCCGTATAATGAGGGACTATTTTTTTACTGAAAAACTAAATGTAGGAAAGTACCGAAAAGCAAAAGGAATGCTGATGGCCGGTTTTTTGATTTTGTCAACTTATCTGGTTATTTGGTTTTTGCTTGAATGGGTCAGGAACATCGAAATTCTTTTTGTCTTTCTGGCAAGTATTGGGGTGTTTTATGGCCTGGCCAACCGAAGCCTGATCTCGGAAGCTCACAAAGTGATTTCAGCGCTTGAAAGACAAGGTTTGGAAGCAGGACGCAAACAATTGTGCTACATTGTAGGGCGCGAAACCCAGAACCTGAACGAACAGCAAATACGCACCGCGGTACTCGAAACCCTGGCCGAAAACCTCAGCGACGGGGTGATTGCGCCACTGTTTTTCTACGCGCTGGGCGGCGTGCCGGCTATGATGGCCTACAAAATGGCCAACACCTTAGATTCGATGGTCGGATATAAAAGCGAACAGTTCAGGCAATTCGGCTGGTTCGCTGCCCGCTTCGACGACGTGTTGAATTTCATTCCGGCTCGAATTACCGCTATACTAATGGTTCTCCTCAGTTTTAGCTGGCGCGGGTTGGTATATATTTTCCGCTACGGACACCAACACAGCAGTCCCAACGCCGGTTATGCTGAAGCAGCGCTGGCCGGAATCCTGAATTGCCGCTTTGGCGGACCAAATGTTTACCACGGTATTTTGGTCGAAAAACCCTGTATCGGGAAAACGCCCAGGTTAATTACCCACACCGATTTTTATAAAACCTGCGTTTTGAATTTCTTCACCTGCCTGGCTTTTGTCGGGTTGATCTGTGCCTACAAAATTATTTAACACCACAGATACCACAGATATCACAGATTTTCACAGATTTAATTCCTTTTCACCTTCTTAATACGCAATGATTTATGCAGCAATTGCATATTATTTCAGGCAAAATTGTTTTAATCTGTGGTTATCCGTGTAATCTGTGGTAAATAATCTATACTTTTGCCATCGGAAATGGTTCCAACGTTGGTTTGCGCCAACACGGACTAATAGGGAATCCGGTGAAATACCGGAGCTGTACCCGCAGCTGTAAGCCTTAATACAAACTTTTTGAAACTACTGCCACTGTTTCCCGAGTACTCGGGAGATGGGAAGGCCTCAAAAAGAAGGTGAGCCAGAAGACCTGCCAATTCCATATCGTTAATCATAGCTTTCGGGATAAAAGCAATGGGGTGATCGTTTTCATCTAATTTATCCATTTGTTCCTTTTTTTGTCAGCCCGGGATGTTTATCGGGGAACATGTTGAAAGTTTATGGTCGACATTTATTAATGTTTAACCATAAAAAGAAGTGTTATGAATTTTAAACAGATTGCCAGTCTGAGCTTGGGATTGCTGTGTGCGCTTGCCGCCGTGGCCGAAAAGCTTGACTCAACTAAAGTGTATCCGATTGAAGAAGTCACCGTTCAGGTTTCGCGGATGGAACAAAAACTGAAAAACCTTCCGCAGAAAGTCGAAATTATTTCCTCAAGTCTGATTAAATCGTTACCGGCCGAGAATCTGGCCGAAGTCCTCAAACGCGCCACGAACCTCGACATTATTCAATATCCCGGATTGTTGGCCACCATTGGGATGCGTGGTTTTTCGCCAAGCGCCCATTCTCGAAGTTATACTTTGCTCCTGATAAACGGGAAACCTGCCGGAACCAACAATCTGGCCACCATTAACCTCGAAAATGTGGAGCAGATCGAAATCGTAAAAGGTTCGTATTCGGTGCTCTACGGATCGGATGCCATGGGCGGCGTGGTAAACATCATCACCAAACACGGCAGTGCTGTTCCTGAAGGCCATCTTTCGGTAGAGTCCGGAAGTTTTGGCTACCGAAAACTTTCAGGAAATTTCTCCGGAAATTATGGAGAGAAACTGACTTTTGGTTTGGGATACAGCCGTCAGGAACTAACCAAAGATTACCGCATTGGCCAGAAAAACCTGTTGAAAATTTCGGATGTTGACAAGTTGATGCTCGACAAAGCTTCGTATGGCGATGCGATGGACAATTCCCAATACGAGCTGAACTCGGCCAATGCATTCGTGAATTACGACATCAGCAAACAATGGAAAATTAATGCTGAAGGCTCCTACACTTTTGCTTACGATGTGGAAACTGCCGGAAATTACTGGGGAACCTACGGACAAAGCAAAAAAGATGTGAACCGCCTTAACCTGTATTTCACGCTGGAACAAAACAGCGCGAAGAATCAATTCCGGTTCAGTCCGTATTATACAAACAACCAAAATCCGAACTACTCTGACAATACCGACAAGGGTTTTATCAGCTTTAAAAGTACGGTCAAAGAGTATGGCTATCAGCTTCAGGACAATTACAAACTGGGCAAACTGAATGTGCTTTTGGGAACCGACCTGAAAGTTTACGACTACCAGTCGAACCGTTTTTCTGCCATCGGTACACCCGCAGATCCTTACAAACCCAACAACAAATTCACCAACATGGCCGCATTTTCGCAGGTCGCTTATTCAGTTAAAAACCTGGATGTGAATGCCGGCGTGCGTTTCGACCGGTTTACCTATCACATTGATGCCAACGACGGGCTGAAAGCTCCGGAAGCCGATGCCAATTACAACACGATGAATCCTTCGGTGGGCGCTCAATACCAATTCCTGAAAAATTTCAAAGCCCATGCGTCCTTTGGAACAGCTTTCTCTGTCCCCGATGCGTTTAAAGTAGCCGGAAAATATACCGTTTCCGGAAAATCATACATTGGAAATCCGGATCTTGATCCTGAAAAATCGCGTACAACCGACTTTGGTCTGGGTTATTCTTCTGCAAAAAACAGCCTGAGGTTTGATGTGTCGTACTTCCAGACTTTGCACGACCACAAGATTGTGGAAGAGAAACTGGCTTCGGGCGAATATACTTACACCAACGCCAACGAATCGAAGATGGAAGGAATTGAACTGATGTCGTCGTACAATTTCGGCCAATTATTTACTCAATCATTTGATTTGGAAGCTTATGCGAATTTTACTTGGATTTTGAGAAACGAATTCACTCAGTTGGCAGGTACCGAAATGCTGACACGCGACATGCAATATGTGAGAAATGCCAACGGAAACTTTGGGTTGAGGTTTCAACAAAATAAAATCAATATGCGCCTGAACAGCCGTTTCATTGGTTCGCGCCTCGAAAGAGATTCGTTTGGCGCTTTACGAACCGGAATTGTTGCGGTCAACTATTATACGGAAGGAGGCTACGCAGCTACCGATAAAATACTGCAACATCCTGAATATCTGCTTTTCGATTATTTCATCGGATATGCGTTCACCGAGAAGGTAAACTTTGGCATTACTGTTTCCAACCTTCTGGATGAAAACTATTCGGAAAAAGACGGCTACAACATGCCGGGAAGAAGCATTGTTGCAAAACTTGCATACACATTTTAAGTAAATCCCTTAGTGGGCGGGTGACTTAGAGTCACCCGCCCACTAAACAAACAATGAAATATGGCCCAAATTACATTCATCACAGGAGGCGCGCGATCAGGGAAAAGCAGTTTTGCCCAGAAATTGGCCGAATCAGCAAGCCCGAATCCGGTTTATCTGGCTACTGCCAGGGTGTGGGACGAGGATTTTCGCCTTCGCATTGAACGACACCGGAACGATCGCAGTCCGCATTGGATCAACATTGAGCAGGAGAAAGAAATTTCGGCCTGCGAAGTGGATGGGCAGACCGTTTTACTCGACTGCATCACCTTGTGGCTGACGAATATCTTTTTCGATAATCAATTCAATACGGATCGCTCGCTCAAAGAAGCCAAAGCTGAGTGGAACCGCTTTATAAAGAAGGAAATGAACCTGATCGTAGTGAGCAACGAATTGGGCATGGGCGTTCATCCGGCAGAAGAATCGGCACGCAAATTTGCCGACCTGCAAGGCTGGATGAATCAGCACATTGCACAACAAGCCAGCGAAGTTTTCCTGATGATTTCCGGAATCTCGGTGAAAATAAAGGGCATTGCGTAGGATTGGCCCTATGTGGCCAACCTGATGCCGGTTTTCAACCACAGATTACGCAGATTCACACAGATTTTTTACGAAAACAATAAAAAGAGAAAACGAATTCCCGTCCGCGCGATGAATACAGAAAGAGCGAAAACCATCTTTCGAACGGAAAGGCGGGAACATTGCTAGTCAGGGTTTCACTTTAAGTGAAGCCCTGACTATAACCTGAAAGCAATTACAACAACGACAACATTTTATACAACAACCCATGACACTCGAAGAACAACTCAAACACAAAATTGATTTCAAGACCAAACCGCCGGGAGCGCTTGGTTTACTCGAAGAGCTTGCCCTGCAAATCGGCCAGATTCAAAACACACTGACTCCGGAACTAAAAAATCCGACACTTTTGGTTTTTGCCGCCGATCACGGATTGACTGATGAAGGCATTAGCTCGTTTCCGAAAGAAGTAACATGGCAAATGGTAATGAATTTCGTCGCAGGCGGCGCTGCCATCAATGTTTTTTGCCGCCAAAACGGAATCAACCTGAAAGTGGTGGATGCTGGTGTGGACTTCGATTTTCCGGAGGGAATTCCGGTTATCAACGCCAAAATAGCCCGCGGAACCCGGAACATGCGTCGTGAACCTGCCATGACCTTAGAAGAATGTGCAGCCGCCATTCAAAAAGGCCGCGAACTGGTGAAACTGGAAGTTGCCGGAGGCTGCAATATCATCGGTTTTGGAGAAATGGGCATCGGCAATACTTCAGCATCGTCGTTGCTGATGCACCGATTTCTGGATATTCCGATTGAAGAATGTACAGGTTCAGGAACAGGAATGCGGGGAGAACAGCTCACCCATAAAATGCAGATTCTGAAAAAAGTTTCGGAAAAATACGATCCAAAAACTCCTGAAGAAACACTGGCGGCCTTTGGCGGCCTCGAAATTGGCATGATGGTGGGCGCCATGCTCGAAGCCCGCGACCAGCAAATGATTCTGCTTATCGATGGGTTCATTGCAACAGCCGCTGCATTAACGGCTATCAGGATTAATCCTGAAGTTCGCGAAAACTGCGTGTTTTGCCATTCGTCTGACGAGCGCGGACACCGGCTGATGCTTCAGAATATGAATGCCCGGCCAATGCTTCAACTAAATTTACGGTTGGGTGAAGGAACCGGCGCTGCTTTGGCTTTACCTTTGGTGCAGGCTGCTGTCAATTTTCTGAACGAAATGGCCAGTTTCGAAACTTCCGGAGTAGCAAATAAAGATTAGAATTACAACAACCGTCAGCTAAAGCAGACGGCAAAGGATAAATCGCTCTTTAGTTCAATAAATCTGTGTAAAGTGACGCCTATCCTTTGCCGTTGGCTTCAGCCAACGGACATATTGTTGCATTTATAAAACAACATCATGCGAAAACAACTACACATTTTCCTGAATGCCATCATGTTTTACACGCGCATTCCGGTGCCGAAAAACCTGCCGTATTCCGACGAAATCCTGAACCGCTCAACGCGCTACTTCCCATTTATCGGCTGGATTGTTGGAGGAATTGGCGCTGCAGTATTTTATGGCTTGCAGTTTGTCTTTCCGGCTGAACTGGCTGTTCTGCTAAGCATGCTGGCTACGATTTTTGTTACAGGCGCTTTCCACGAAGACGGCTTTGCCGATTTTTGCGACGGCTTCGGAGGTGGTTACACCCGCGAACGCATCCTCACCATCATGAAAGACAGCCGCATCGGGACTTACGGAAGCATCGGCCTGATTGGAATGCTGGCTACTAAATATATAAGTTTGAACTCACTCGATGTTGCAGGTATTCCGGTTGTTCTATTTATCGGGCATTCGCTGAGCCGCCTGATGCCAATCCTGATCATTTATACTTCGGAATATTCACGCGAAGATGCCACAAGCAAAACAAAACCCATAGGTAAAAAAGGGAAAGGTCTCGACTTTGGGTTAGCCAGCATTTTTGGCATTTTGCCCTTGATTATCATTCCGGGAGAGTTTGCATTTTCTATTATTCTGGTGCTTTTGCTCACCACTTTTGTTTTTCGGGGCTATATGATCCGGAAATTAGGAGGTTACACCGGCGATTGCCTGGGCGCTTTGCAGCAAATTGTAGAGGTGGAATTTTACCTAGGGTTCGTCGTTTTTCAAACTATTCAGGCATGAAACTAACACTGATCCGACATACTTCGGTAGATGTTCCAAAAGGTATTTGCTACGGAAGTTCAGATGTTCCGCTGGCTCCTACATTCAGGAATGAAATGGAACAAATCAGGAAAAAACTGGGAATGGGAACGTTTGATGCCACATTTTCCAGTCCGTTAAGCCGTTGCACCATTTTAGCCTCCGCTATTATTTCTGAAGAAAACATACGGATTGATCACCGTCTGACCGAACTCAATTTTGGCAATTGGGAAATGCTCCAATGGGAATCATTTTATGAATCAGATGAAGGAAAAATATGGTATTCCGATTACGTCAATAACCGTTGCCCAAACGGTGAATCGTTCGCTGACCTGCTCGGGAGGACAGATTTGTTTCTGGCCGATTTGCAGAAAACGAATTTCAAACGGGTGTTGGTGGTCACCCATGCCGGAGTTATCCGGGCAATGATGTGCCTGCTTGAGCATAAAACACCTGAAGAAGCATTTCAAACTCCGTTGGAATATGGGCAAATCGTCAACTTTAACTTTGAAAAATGAGATCAAATCTTCGTCCCATCATGTTTGTCGGAACCGGTTCAGATGTCGGCAAAAGCATCATCAACGCCGGATTCTGCCGCATTTTTAGGCAGGATGGTTTTTCGCCGGCTCCCTTCAAGGCTCAGAACATGTCGCTCAACTCGTTTGCCGGAACCGACGGGCTGGAATTGGGCCGCGCGCAGGCCGTTCAGGCCGAAGCATCTGGAATTGAACCTTGCAGCGAAATGAACCCCATTCTGCTGAAACCAACCAGCAACCAAAATGCGCAGGTGGTGCTGAACGGAAAACCCATTGGAAACCAGTCGGCCAAGGAATATTTTCTGGGAACCAACCGCGATGCCCTTTTTGCCGAAGCCATGAAAGCTTACCGGAAGCTTGAAAGCCAATACAATCCGATGGTGATTGAAGGGGCAGGCAGCATTTCAGAAATTAACCTGCGGGACAAGGATATTACCAACCTGCGGGTGGCTCTTGAAGTAAATGCTGCTGTTATTTTGGTGGCAGATATCGACCGCGGCGGTGTGTTTGGAAGCGTTTACGGCACGCTCGAATTGCTTCCTCCTGAAGAACGCGCATTGGTTAAGGGAATTCTGATCAACAAATTTCGGGGTGACATCGATCTCTTTACGGAAGGGCGTAAAATGCTGGAACAATTGACCGGCATTCCGGTTGTCGGGATCGTTCCGTACTTTCAGGACATTCACATTGACGACGAGGATTCGGTAGTGATTGATCACAAATCTGGAAAAACGTGCAAAGGACTGGTAAATGTAGCTGTGGTTTTACTTCGGCACATGTCGAATTTCACCGATTTTAATGTGCTCGAACGCGTACCCGAAATCAATTTGTTTTACACCTCCAATCCTGAAGAAATTGAAAAGGCCGATGTGGTAATTATTCCCGGTTCGAAAAACACGATTGCCGACCTTGAAAACCTGCGCAGATCGGGGCTGGCCAAAGCAATTCTTAACAGCCATCAGAATGGGAACGCAGTTTACGGAATTTGTGGCGGTTACCAGATGATGGGCCGCGAAATCCACGATCCGGAGCAGGTTGAAGGTTCTGTTGAATTTATGCCGGGACTTGGAATTTTGCCTGTTGTAACTGCACTGACAGGCGAAAAACGCACGGTTCAAAGTTCGTTTGAATTTCATGATCAGGAAGCGATTTGCCGGGGCTACGAAATCCACATGGGAAAAACTGAACTTCTTGCCGGAAAACCACTTGCAAAACTTGACGATGGTTCGTATGATGGCTGTTTCGTGAATGAAAAAACCTGGGGAACTTACCTGCACGGCATTTTCGACAATCTGACAGTCATTCAATCTATACTGAAAAGCTGCGGCAATGAAACCAAGCTTCAGGAATTTAACTATCAGGAATACAAAAACGGGCAATACAACAAGCTGGCAGCACACATTCGCAACAGTTGTGACCTGGAATATATTTACCGGGCGATGAAAGTTTTATACTAAAGGATAACCACATAGAATTAAATACGATGAAAACAGGATTAATACACATTTACACCGGCGAAGGAAAAGGGAAAACCACCGCAGCGGTAGGACTGGCGGTTCGTGCGCTGGGCCACGGTCTGAAAGTTTGTTATGTACATTTCAACAAGAGTCCGGAATTATACGGATACAACGAAATACAGAGTTTGCAGAAACTGGGGGCAACCATTTTAGGATATACCCAGGGACATTGGAATTTTAACCGGTCAGTAACCCGGGAAAGCAGCCGGATTGACGTACAAAACGGATTAATCGCCCTTTCGGGTTTCTTACTTAGACAAGCTCCTGATCTGTTAATTATGGATGAAATTCTGATCTCCGTGCGCGACAATGTCATTTCGGAAGATGAATTACTTGACTTTATCAGCCAAAAGCCAGAGCGCCTGGAATTGGTTTTAACAGGCCGTGGCGCTACCGAACGACTTATTGAAAAAGCTGATTATGTGAGTTATATTCAGAAAATAAAACATCCGTACGATCAAAAAATATTCAGTAGAAAAGGGATTGAGTACTAAAGCCGAAGCAAAAGAAACAAAGTGAAAGTCGAAAAAACCGAAATTAGAATGCAGAAAAAGTACCTGAGGTGGATTGTTTATCTGGTTGGATTGCTTGTCCTGCTGGTCGCTTCCGTGATTTTGTCACTTTCGGTTGGCGAAATGAACCTGGGATTTTCTGATATTTTCAGTATTCTCAGTCAGGGAAATGATAGTATGGAATATACCATTCTAAGCCAGATCCGAGCTCCCCGCATACTGTTGGGAATTGCTGTTGGTGGTGCACTCAGCCTTTCAGGAATTTTATTACAAGGTGTTTACCGCAATCCGCTCGTTGAACCTTACACGCTGGGCATTTCAGGAGGAGCCTCGCTGGGTGTGGCTTTTGCCATTGTGTTCGGACTTCACCAGTTGATCGGGTCGTTTGTGCTGCCACTGACTGGCTTTATGGGCGCTTTCCTGATTATATTTCTGGTTTACACGATCAGCACCCGAAGCGGGCGTATCAACATTCAAAGCATGTTGCTTACCGGGGTAATGGTTAGTTTCATCGCTTCATCGTCGATGATGTTGCTGATGGCAACCACCAGTTCCGAAAATTTGCATGGTATCGTTTTCTGGATCATGGGTTCGCTTGACGAACCGGATAGGTCGCTGATTTATATTACTCTGGTGATGTCGCTCGTGTCGCTGGCAGCTTCGTACTTTTTCGTTCAGCCACTTAATGCTTTGCGGCTTGGAGAAGAAAAAGCCAAACAACTTGGAATCAATACCGACACCACCATCAAACTATTGTTCTTGCTTGCATCCTTGCTGGCAGGGGTATGCGTGGCTGTGGCCGGGGTTATTGGGTTCGTGGGATTGATAATTCCACATCTGATGCGTTTGCTTGCCGGCTCTGATTACCGCATTTTGCTGGTCAGTTCCTTTTTATCCGGCTCCATTTTTCTGGTACTATCTGATGTGATTGCACGAACCATTATTTCGCCCAACGAACTTCCAATAGGTGTGATCACCGGGATTATTGGTGGTGTCTTATTTTTACTGATGATGAGCAGATCGTCTTACCGGACGCTTAAAAATAACGGATAATGAAGCCAGACATCTTAAACATACAAAACCTTTGCTGCGGATACCCGAAATTTCAGTTGGCAGAAATCAATATCGACATTCCGAAAGGTTCTTTTGCCGGGATCATCGGGCCAAACGGATCGGGAAAAACCACGTTATTCAGAGCCATAACAGGTACTTTGAATTTAAAGTCGGGCACAATTCTTTTGGGCGAAAAAAATCTATTGTCGCTTTCGCCGCGACAACGTGCACAAAACATTGCCATTGTTAGCCAGTTTAGCGATGCCGGCGATATAAGTGTGGAAGATTATGTGTTGATGGGAAGAATTCCATACCACAGCCGATTTAGCTTTTTTGAAAGTGAAGGTGATTTTTGGATCGCCGGAAAATACATGAGAATGACCGATACCTGGCGTTTTAAAGACCGGCTGATGTCGGAACTAAGTGGCGGAGAACAGCAACTGGCCGGAATTGCCCGCGCACTAACCCAGCAACCCGAACTGCTTTTGCTTGACGAACCAACGTCGCACCTCGATATTATGCACCAGGTACATATACTTAATGTGCTTCAGCAACTGAATCATGAGTTGGGATTATCGGTGCTGATGGTGATTCACGACCTGAACCTTGCTTCGGAATACTGCGACCGCCTGATCCTGATCAATCAGGGCAAAATGCACACTCAGGGTTCTCCGGAAGAAGTACTTACATTTCAGAACATCGAAGATGTTTATAAAACAGTGGTGGTCACGCAAACCAATCCATTGTCGGGGAAGCCTGTTATTTTCCTCGCCTCACAAAAAGTATTGAAAGAGATTCAGGAAAAGCTGAGTAACCGCCGATAAATCAGACTAAAAGCATTTTCGCAGGAATCTGATATTCAGAATCAGAACTATACAAACAGATAATCATTGAATGTTATGAAATAGTTAATCGATATTAATTGCAGCTTCCAAAGAATAAATTAAGTACTTTTGCCAGCCGAACTGAGATTACAATAAAAATAAGATTCGATTAACAAACGATTAATAACAAACTTAAAATTCTAAATACTTCAGGAATTCTTCCTGGTAAAATGCAAAAATCCGCAAACCAAAACCATTCACATGAGTATTTACATTTTCTTTTTAGTGGTACTTTTTCTGCTGGCAATTTCCGACTTAATGGTTGGAGTAGCCAATGATGCAGTAAATTTTCTGAATTCGGCCATTGGCTCTAAAGTCGCAACGCGCAGAGTGATAATGATTGTAGCCAGTGTCGGAATCATGGCTGGTGCATTGTTTTCAAACGGTATGATGGAAGTGGCAAGAAAAGGATTATTTCTACCACAGTACTTTCTGTTCACAGAAATCATCCTTATTTTTCTGGCTGTCATGTTTACCGACATCCTTTTGCTCGATTTTTTCAACACGTTTGGATTGCCCACCTCAACCACCGTTTCGCTTGTTTTTGGCTTATTGGGCGCCGGAGTTGGAATGGCTTTTCTGAAAGTTGGAGACGGTGCAACCATCATGGTAGATGGTGTTGAAAAAATTGCCCAGATAGGGGATTTTATCAACTCCTCGAAAGCTTTGGCCATCATTTCAAGCATTTTATTATCGGTCGTTTTCTCTGTAATTTTTGGTGTGGCTATTCAATGGATCAGCAGGTTAATTTTCAGTTTTAATACTGAAAAAACAATCAGATATTACGGCTCACTTTGGGGCGGTGTGGCCATTTCAGCCATTACTTATTTCATTTTGATAAAAGGGATGAAAGATGCTTCGTTCATGTCAAAAGAAAACTATGCCATTATAAAGGATAATACAATTGCAATCATTACTGGCAGCTTCGTATTATGGGCATTGATGCTTCAGCTTTTAAACTGGCTGTTTAAAACCAACCCCCTCAAAATTGTTGTATTTGCTGGCACTTTCGCTCTTGCCATGGCTTTTGCCGGAAACGACCTTGTGAATTTTATCGGCGTACCGCTTGCAGGATTCGAAGCCTTCAAAATATACTCGGCTAATGGCGGACAAGACGTTTTAATGGGAGGATTACTGGCAGAAATAATCACTCCGTCTTATTTCCTTTTTGGCGCCGGAATAATAATGGTCACAGTCCTCTGGTTCTCAAGAAAAGCTCAATCAGTGACCGAAACTGAGCTTAAACTCAGTCGTCAGGATGAGGGCAGCGAACGATTTGGTTCCACTGCTTTTTCCAGGGTTCTCGTTCGCAAGGTAGTTAATACCGGAACATTCTTCAGCCATGTAATTCCTCAAAGTGTTATCGATAAAATTGGGAAACGATTTGACAAGACTGAATTGGAGGAAAGCATAAAAAGAGAAACAAACCCTCCGATGTTTGACATGGTAAGAGCTTCTGTCAATATGATGGTAGCTGCCAGCCTGATAGCTGTAGGAACTTCATATAAATTACCATTATCAACTACTTATGTAACCTTTATGGTTGCCATGAGTACCTCGTTGGTTGACGGAGCATGGGGCCGCGATAGCGCTGTTTACCGTATTACCGGGGTATTCACCGTAATTGGAGGCTGGTTTATTACCGGACTTGCTGCTTTTTCGGTAACGTTATTGCTTTCAATATTTTTAGGATGGGCTCAGTTTATCGGCGTTATTATTTTGGTGGGTATTGTAGCATTCTCCTTTTACAGATCGAACATAATTCATCAAAGAAGATTAAACAACCAACTCGAAACCGCTGAAGAAGTGGAAGAGTCCCGTTCAACCAAAACCCTCTTCGAAAAATGCAACAACGGGATTACAAAAACACTGACAACAATTAACGATTTATACAACGAAATAATCGTTCAGCTAATTAAGGAAGACCATAAGGAATTGAAAAAACAACTGAAGGTTTCGACCCAGCTGGAAGAAAAGCTCAATAACAAAAGGAATAAACTTTACCAGGCTATTCCTACATTACCTGCTTCCGAATCGATTGAAGCAACCCATTATTATATTCTGACGCTCGATTATCTGAAAGAAATTGCACATTGTGCTACTTTTCTGGTAGATCCTGTTTACAATCATGTTGACAACAACCACAAACCTTTGATTGCATCACAGGCTGAGGAATTGACTAAAATGGCAGAAGCATTTGATAAATTCATGAAACTGGTTTTGAGTTCAATTGAAAACAACAATCAGGAAAACCTGAATAAAATAACTGCCGAGCACGCAAAGATCATTGAGATGGTCAAAGAATCGCGCAAAAACCTGATCAAAACAATCAAACGCAAAGAAGTCGGAACGAAAACAAGTATGTTGGTTTTGAGCATATTGAGTGAAACAAGAAACATTCTGATTTATACCGTAAACATGATGAAAATTCAGAATGACTTTACTATTACCGTAAAAGAAGAGAAATAAAAAATTCTCATTATTGAAATGATAGAAAAGATAGTCCTCATCGGAGCTGGAAACCTTGCCACTCAACTGGCTTTGGCCGCATTTGAAAAAGGAATTCAGATAAAGCAGGTCTTTAGCCGCAAAATTGAATCGGCCAAAGAACTTGCAGAAAAAGTGAGTGCCGGTTTTACAAATGATTTGTCGCAATTACTTCCTGATGCTGATTTATACATCATTGCAGTAAAAGATTCTGCCATTCAGGAAGTACTTGAAAACCTGAACCTGAGCGAGGATTCTCTGATCGTACACACTGCGGGAAGTGTCCCGATGAACATTCTGGAAGGATTCTCGAACAATTACGGTGTGTTTTATCCATTGCAAACTTTCTCGAAAAGCCGGAAAGTAGATTTCTCGGGTATTCCGGTTTGTATAGAATCCAACCATCCTTCCAACTTCCTGAAACTGGAAAAATTGGGTGAAAGACTTTCAGGTTCGGTTAACCAGATCAATTCTGAAGAACGAAAAACTTTGCATTTGGCTGCTGTTTTTGTCAACAACTTTGTAAATCATTTTTATACGATTGGTGCGGAAATCCTTCATGATAAAAAGCTTGATTTTGATCTTTTAAAGCCGCTTATTCACGAAACTGCCGAAAAAATACAAACATTAAATCCGTTTGAAGCGCAAACCGGGCCTGCAAAACGAAATGACACAGCGATCATCAACGCCCAATTAAAAATGCTTCACAACAAGCCTGATTTTCAGGAAATATATAGTTTTGTGACCGAAAGTATTTTTCAGCTTCAACAAAAACATGATCATGGCCTTCTTTAAAGAACGATTAAAAAATATCAAAGCATTTATTTTCGACGTTGACGGCGTACTTTCAATGGATACTTCACCGCTTGACGAAAATGGCGATCCGGTACGAACAGCCAATATCAAGGATGGATTTGCCATTCGTTTAGCGCTTCAGAATGGGTTTCAGGTTGCCATTATCACCGGGGCAAATACGCAACGCGTAAAACTTCGGTACAAAAAATTGGGTGTCGAACACATTTACCTGAATTCGTTCAATAAAACCGAATGTCTGGATGAAATCCTTTTAAAAACCGGCTTGCAAAAAGAAGATATTCTTTACATGGGCGACGATCTGGTCGATTTCCAGATCATGAAAGAAATTGGAATCCCGACCTGTCCGCTGGATGCTGTTCCTGAAATTAAAGCCATTTCGCTGTATATTTCAGATAAAAAAGGAGGAGAAGGTTGCGTTCGCGACGTGATTGAACAAGTGATGCGCTCCCAGGGAAAATGGTTCGGTCAGGAAATCCGCGGGATAAAAGCGGATTAAAAAAGAAGCCCCATCCCCAACCCTTCCCCGAAAGGGAAGGGAGTCCGGCATTTCAGGTTCAAAAAGATTAACCATTTAATTGCAATAACCTATTATTTCATGCCCAGAGATGGAAAATCCAACCAGTAAAAGCGGTTCGTTTCACCTCCCCTTCGGGGAGGCCGGGAGGGGCCATTTCGAAATCATTCTTGCATCCAAATCGCCGCGACGCCAGCAATTACTAAGCGATCTGGGATTAAAATTCAGCGTTCAGTCAATGGATATTCCGGAGAATTTTCCTGAAGGATTGGGAATGAACGAAGTTCCTGTCTATCTGGCGGAATTGAAAGCAGAAGCTTTTCGGCCATTCCTGAAAAACAATCAACTCGTAATTACTGCTGACACAATTGTTTGGCTTGATGGCAAAGTGCTCAATAAACCAACCGATTATGCCGACGGATTCAGGATGTTACGCGATTTATCAGGCAAAAAACATCAGGTAATAACCGGCGTTTGCCTACTTTCTACGGAAAAAAAAGTGTCATTTTATGCATCGACCGATGTCTGGTTCAAGGAACTGAGCGACGAAGAAATTAATTATTACCTCGAAAACTTTCGGCCATACGATAAAGCCGGTGCATATGGAATTCAGGAATGGATCGGCTATATTGGAATCAACCACATCGAAGGTTCGTTTTTCAATGTGATGGGATTACCGATTCAAAGCCTTTACGAACACCTGAAAACTTTTTGAAATCGCTAATCAAATTCATTTATTATCTTAGCCGGTGTAAAAACTAAAATTCTGAAAATGAAAACAAATACATATTCGCTCATTTTTCTTTTTCTGATAACCTTTTCAATTGTTACCGGATGCCAGCCAAAGCACCCTAAAATTGGGATCCTTATTCACAGTTACGAAAACGAACGCTGGATAAAGGACAAGGACTATCTGGTAGAAAATCTGACCAAAATGGGTGCAGAAGTTTTGCTGGAAGTAGCCGACAACAATCAGCAAAAGCAGATTGAACAGGCGCAGAAAATGATCAATAATGGTGCAAAAGTACTGATTGTGATTCCGATTGATCAGGACGAAGCTGCCAAAATTGTAGAACTGGCGCATGAAAAAGATGTGAAGGTAATTGCATACGACCGCTTGATAAATGGGTGCCCATTAGATTATTACGTTTCAACCAATAGTGTAGTTACCGGAGAAATTCAGGCAAAATACCTGCTATCACTTCAGCCCAAAGGAAATTATGCATTGATTGGTGGTTCAAGTATCGACAACAACTCCTTACGACTTTTCCTTGGCCAGATGAATGTCCTTCAACCACTTATGGAAATTGGTGATGTAAAACTTGTTTACAGCGAATTTGGCGAAGAATGGTCAAAAGAAGACGGATTCCGTCAGGCAAAAATTATCATGGAAAAATATTCGGAAGGACTGACCGGAATCATTTGCGGAAACGACAATCAGGCATTTGGAGCAATGATGGCTCTGAAAGAAGCAGGATTGGAAGGGAAAATACTGCTTGCCAGTCAGGATGCTGAATTAGAAAATGTAAGGGCTATAAAAAACGGGTTACAAACCTGTACGGTGCTAAAACCACTCAGAGAAACTGCACTTGCCGCAGCCGAACTTGCACTGAAAGTGGCAAATAAGCAAACCATCGACACTAAGTTTACTACAGAAAGTAATGGCAAAGTGTTGGTAAAGTCGATCCTGATAAATGCAAGCATCGTGCATAAAGACAACATCGAAACAAGTGTAATAGCTTCCGGATTTCATAGCGCTGCTGAAATAAACCAGTAAACCTACTTTTTGTAAGCTTTCCTTTCATATCAAATTCCCTAAACGGATTTGCGACAAATCAATATATTTGTCGCCTGTAAATACTCAAATAAAAATGATCAGAAAAACCGGACTTCTCGTTGGCCTTGTCCTGCTTACCTTTTCGGCATTGTTTGCCAAAGAGGGAATGTGGATACCTACTTTGCTCGATAAATACAACATTGCGGAAATGCAGCAAATGGGTTTCAAGCTCACCGCGGAAGACATTTACAGTGTCAACAAGGAAAGTATGAAAGATGCAGTGGTGCTATTTGGGACAGGTTGTACCGGCAACCTGATTTCAAACGACGGATTGCTGATTACCAACCACCATTGCGGTTTCGATGCCATACAGAAACACAGTTCGCTCGAAAACGATTATCTGACGGACGGATTCTGGGCCAAAAACCGTAAGGAAGAACTACCGAATTCCGGTTTGAGTGTCCGCTTTCTCGACCGAATGGAAGATGTTTCTCACTCTGTTCTTGCCGGAACTGAAGGCAAACCAAAAGATTCTCTTTCAGTAATTATTACCCGGAATACAAAAAAGATAACTGCTGAAGCGTCACAAAAAGGCAAATTCGATGTTTTAGTGAAGCCGCTTTTCTACGGAAATCAATACTTCCTATATGTTTATGAGGTTTTCGAAGATGTAAGGTTGGTAGGAGCTCCTCCAACTTCCATTGGTAAATTTGGAGGCGACACCGATAACTGGATGTGGCCGCGCCATACCGGCGACTTTTCAATGTTCCGGGTCTATGCCGGAAAAGACAATCTGCCAGCCAAATATTCAGTTGACAATGTTCCTTTCAAGCCAAAAAAATTCTTCAAAATATCTCTCAAAGGAGTTCAGCCCGAAGATTTCGCCCTCGTATTTGGATTTCCGGGAACTACCCAGCAATTTTTACCTTCACAGGCCATCCGTCAAATTATGGAACAGGGCGATCCTGATAAAATAAAAATACGTGGCATCAAACTAAGCCTGCTTGCTTCCGATATGGACAAGGATCCGAAAATACGCATTCAGTATGCCGCTAAATATCAAACAGCAGGTAACGCGTGGAAAAAATGGCAGGGTGAAGTAAAAGGCTTGAAACGGTTGAATGCCGTTGCGGTTAAACAAGCCGAAGAAATTGAATTTAAGAATTGGACAGATGCCAATCCTGAACGTAAAAACCTATATGGAGAAGTACTTCCAACATTTGAGAAACTTTACAGCCAACTCGAACCTTTCACCAAAGCCAACGATTATTATACTGAAATTGTTGGCAGAGGCACGGATATTTTCAGCATCATCTCTTTTTTCGAGGCGATCGAAGCCCGCTGGTCAGGCATTTCATCCGAATATCAGGAACTAATTCAGGAGGCTGTGAAACAAAAAATTGAAGAACATTTTAAGGATTACAACCGCGAAACCGATGAAAAAATATTTGACGAATTGCTTCGCTTGTACGTCAACGATATCGCGCCACAATATTTGCCCGAAGATTTTAGAACACTGATGGGCAAAACAACTTCGAAAGAATTGATAGATAAAGTTTACAGGAAATCAGTCTTTTCAGATCATTCAAATCTGATGGCCTCCACATTCAACCTTTCAGAAAAAAAACTAAAAAAACTCAGCAGCGATCCGGCTTTTAAAATATTCAGGAGCCTGAAAAAACACTATGAAATGAATGTTGAACCGTATTTCAACACGATTCAGAAACAGATTGACGGGAACATGAAAACTTATGTGGCCGGCATTTTGGAAATGAGCGAAGGGAAACCACTTTGGGCCGATGCCAACAAAACGCTACGTGTTGCCTATGGAAAAGTGGAAGGCTACGAACCGATGGACGGCGTGTTTTACGACTACTTTACAACCCTCGAAGGAATCATGCAAAAAGACAATCCTGAAATATACGATTACAATGTACCGCAAACACTGCGCGACTTGCACGGGAAAAAAGATTACGGGAGATATGGAAAAGACGGAACGATGAATGTATGTTTCGCTGCTTCAAACCATACCACCGGCGGCAATTCCGGAAGTCCGGTAATCAATGCCGAAGGAAAACTGATTGGCCTCAATTTCGACCGTTGCTGGGAGGGAACCATGAGCGACCTGATGTTCGACCCGGAACGTTGCCGCAACATTGCACTCGACATTCGTTATGCGCTTTTCATCACCGACAAACTGGCTGGAGCCGGATATTTAATTGATGAGATGGAGATAGAGTAGAGGCCTCCCCCGTCCCAAAGGAGGGGAATGTGTAACACATCATAGAATAAATTCGTATATTTGCAGTGAAACAAAGACGCTTAGGGCGTTAAGAGCGTGGTTAATGCAACGACTCGTTGTTTCGGAAAGCTCACTATTCAGTGGGCTTTTTTCAGATACATGGTCAGCATAGCCAATTCTTTTTGTTTGGTTCGTATTTCTTCAACATACATAATTACCCCATTTACCCGTTTTTCATAAACAATTACCCTGCGCCCAATTTTAGTAGTTCCGCCGTCGGTGATCCGATCAGGATTTTTAATTACCATTGGTATTTTTTCAAAATATTCGAGTGTTACGACTACCTGACCGCGCTTTTCTTCTTTAGCAGCGTTACCATGTTGTAATATGGTATGTTTTATAGCGAAATTATCTATAATACATTCGTATCCGTCAACATTCAGCCCGGTAATTTCTTTTACTGCTTCAGCAACGGGTTTAGCAACATTGCCCATCGAAAATTTAATTTGTTCGTTACTGGTTGCCGAAAGTGTAAGTTCTACAAGTGATTTAATACTTTTTGCTTTTATGGCTGCCATGCGTTGGTGATTAACAGAAATGTTTGGAAAAATAAAGAATTATTCGATAAAAATTTAACTCGAAAACACAAATTTGCGTAGCTGAATAATCGACTCGAAAACGATTCTTTCAAAACTTTTTTATCCGTTTCATTGCGTTTCTTAAGCCCTCCTTTTTTGTAGGGTTTGGGTGGTGCTTGGGCTCTAATCGCACAGCACGCAACTGTCTTTTCTCGGATTGATCATCAAAACCGGCAAATTGCCCGCTTTTAAAATGAGTTTTTTCTCCGGAAGCCCGATCAGCAAATCAATCAGTGAAATGGAGCTGCTCCCAGAAAATATCATTACATCGCCTTTCCACTCATTGGCAATACCAAGCGTTTCGTTGCATATTCCCCAACTCGATGACTTTCCCGCAGTTTCATGATGGCGGACATTCAGACTCGATAGAAATTTTTTGAAAAATTCAAGGTTACGCATTAATCTGGCAGCATCTTCTTTATTCGATTCATGGGCATAAATCAATTGAACCTGCGAGCGGTTGAACCTGCCAAAATACGAAGCCCAAAGCGAAGTTTCCTTCGAGGCCTTGCGGTAATCGACCGGAACAAGCACATTTTTGTAACTTAAAAATTCAGGAGAATCACCGTTAACAAAAAGAAAAGCGATACTGCTCTGCTGAAAAGCTTTTAATGCCCAGTTAATGTCGGTTTGATGCAGCACCACCAGAACTGAATTGTAATCATCTACAAGTTTCTGCATGTTGTTGTACAACGATTTCCGAAGGAGTAACCATGAAATCTGCATGTTGGGAAGATTTGATTTCAGGGTTTGTACCGTGAGCATTATTTTCTCCTGAAGCTGAATTTTCTGAACCTGATTTTGCCATAGAACTGTCAGGCAAAGTTCCTTTCTCAGAATGCCGGCCATGCGTGCCGCGTGCACAATGACTTCTTTCATTCGCTCTGAAAAATCACAAATTGCAATTATTTTTTGTTCCTGATTGTTCGGCATCAGACTGAAATAAAAAGTTAAGTCCTTAAAAATAAATTCGCTTGGATTCCAAAATCCAGCTAAATATGTTTGCTGATTGCCAAAGTTATCAAAATAATTGATGTTTTGAGATTCAGAAACACGCCTGAAATGCAGTAAAAAATCAGTTCCTCTTGAAATTGCTTTTAGTAATTTAGCCAGCGAATTAAAATCCTGACAATGATTACAAAAGAATTGATTGCCCCCCGAAGTATTGTTGTAATTGGCGCTTCGAACAACACGTCGAAACCCGGTGGAAAACTCCTTAAAAACCTGATCGACAACAACTTTAAAGGCGACCTTTGGGTGGTCAATCCAAATGAATCAGAAGTTCAGGGGATTCGTTCTTTTTCAAGTCCTGAAGATTTGCCACAGGTTGATTTGGCGGTGTTGGCTATTCCGGCAGCAGCTTGTGTTAAAGCGGTTGAAGTTCTGGCAACACAAAAAGGAGCAAAAGGCTTTATCATCATTTCGGCAGGATTTAGTGAGGAAAGCGAAGAGGGCCGGATACTTGAACAGCAGATTGTAAAAATAATCGAGGAAAATAACGGAAGCCTGATAGGACCGAATTGTATTGGCATCATCACTTATGCCCACACCAGTGTTTTTACCACTCCCATTCCAAAGCTAGTGCAAATGAGTTGCGACCTGATTTCGAGTTCCGGAGCAACTGCTGTTTTTATCATGGAATCGGGAATTCCGAAAGGACTTCACTTTGCAAGTGTATTCTCTGTTGGAAATTCTGCGCAAAACGGTGTTGAAGAAATCCTGGAGTTTATGGACGATGTTTTTAATCATGAAACCAGCACCAGGGTAAAACTGCTGTACATCGAAAGTATAAAGAATCCCGATAAATTATTGAAACATGCTTCATCGCTCATCCGCAAAGGCTGCAAAATAGCAGCAATCAAAGCTGGCAGCAGTCAGGCAGGAAGCCGGGCAGCCGCTTCACATACCGGCGCCATGGCCAATTCAGATCTGGCAGTTGAGGCGCTTTTCCGAAAAGCCGGAATTGTGCGCTGTTATGGCCGCGAAGAACTGACAACTGTTGCAAACGTATTTCATTGCAAACCAATGAAGGGCAAGCGACTGGCCATCATCACCCATGCAGGAGGCCCGGCTGTTATGCTCACCGATTCGCTTGAAAGCGGCGGGCTGCACATTCCACAAATCAAAGATTCGGAAGCCCGGCAAAAGCTGAAAAATAAACTTTTTCCGGGATCGTCGGTAGAGAACCCAATTGACTTCCTCGCAACCGGAAATGCGGAACAGCTTGCTTCAATTATCGATGCCTGCGAAAATGAATTTGATGAAATTGACGGGATGGCTGTCATTTTTGGCAGCCCGGGATTAACACCTGTTCACGATGTTTATCAGGTTCTGAACGATAAAATGCAAACCTGCAAAAAACCAATTTTCCCAATTCTTCCGTCCATTATCAATGTAAAAGACGATGTCGCCTATTTCATTGCTCAGGGAAACGTATATTTTCCCGATGAAGTTTTGTTGGGTAAAGCCTTGACTTCCATTTTGAAAACGGCCCGTCCGCACGAAGAAAAGATATTTCTCGATAACATCGATATTCCTGAAATTCGTCGCATCATCGATCGTGCTGAAGATGGGTTTCAGTCGCCCGAAATCATCCATCAACTATTTGCCGCTGCAGGAATTCCTATGGTTAGGGAAATTACGGTGAATACTGAAGATGCAGCACTCGAAACAGCCCGGCAGCTTGGATTTCCGTTGGTTATGAAAGTGGTGGGGCCTGTGCACAAAACTGAAGTTGACGGGGTGGTGCTGAATGTAAAAGACTTGGAAACAGTGCAACGTGAATTTCAGCGGTTAATAAAAATAAAAGATACTACTTCAGTGCTAATG
>JAUYMU010000016.1 GCA_030698405.1 Bacteroidota bacterium | reverse complement strand
GCATGTTCAGTATTTACCGTAAAAGGTTTGTGTTTATTTTTGGTAACCTTGAAATAAGCTTCCCCATCGAGTTGAACTTCACGGGTATTTCCGGTTAATGATGGATCGTACTTGATTGTTGTTCCGGCATTCAGCCAAACTTCGGTTCCATCAGCCAATATACATTTCGAAATCTGTCCTTTTGGGGCAGTAACTTCGCAGAGTTGAGTTTCGCTTTTTGTTTCCGTTGAACCCAGGTACCAGCCAATGCCAAGCATAACGGGTAATGCCAGAATTGCAGCAACGCGGTAAATCCATGTTGACAGACTCACCGTTTTGGTAGGTTTTGAAAGTTGCTGAATAATTTGGTCTTTGATTTTTTCGCGGTCGGAACCAATTTCAGAAGCAGCAAAATAGGTTTGGCTTTTTGCCCAGATCCGTTGGCTTTCTTCAAAAACACGTTTGTTTGCAGGCGATTCACCAATCCAACTGGTCAATTCGTCATTTTCGGACTGGTTGGCTTCGCCGCTCAGATAATTGGCTATTAAAAGATCTATATGGTTGTATTCGTTTTGCATTCGTAGTCAGGGAATTTCGTTTTATACCCCTTTGACGATTTGCTCTTAAAATACCCTGTAAGGGAGCTGAAGTTTTTTCGGAAAAACAATGGCGAAAAGTTGTATCATCTGATAATCAGACAATTCTTTACGAAGTTTTTTCATGGCAATGGAAATTTGCATCTCAACCGTTTTCACCGAAATATTTAGTTTCTCAGCTGTTTCAGCATATTTGAGTTCTTCGAAACGGCACAACAAAAATATTTCGCGGCATTTCTCCGGAAGTTTTTGAATGGCTTTGTTGATCCTGTCGGCCAATTCAGCTTCTTCAATAAGGTCAGTGATCTGGCCCGATTCTTCTTTTTCAAGCGTCAAAAGATACTTCGATTCCGCTTTTTTGTGCTTCAACACATCAAGAGTAGCATTCCGCACCGATTGGTACAGATAAGATTGCAGCGAATCTACCTGCAACCTATCGCGCTTGATCCACAGATCGACAAACACTTGCTGAACAACGGATCGGGACAAATCAAAATCGAGGAGAATTTTATCAGCAAAGAAACACAGGCGCGAATAGTACAAATCGAAAGCCTTGTTGAAAGCTTTTTCGTTGCCATTTCTGATGTCTTCAAACAGAATATGTTCCTTCTCCTGCGTCATGACGGTAAAAGTAGTAACATTTTTGAGGAAGAAGAATTGATGTTTTGGAATTTAAAAGGTTGTGTCAAGGAACATCACCCCATATTCACCTTTTAGCCACAAGAGATTGGGCTAAAGCCCGGGTTTGTTATCTTTCTCTTAACCGTTGACTGAAGTCAACGGCAAAGGATACTGGCTCAATATATAAATCTTTATCAGCCTATTTCGACTCCAATTTTTCAAAATCCTGAAGTTTTACAGTAATGGGTTTACTTGCTTCGCCGGCATAAACGCTCACATGCGGGAAAGGTATTTCAATTCCTTCTCGTTCGAAGGCCTCTTTTACTTCCAGAAACACGCTGTTTTTTACGGCCAGGTAATTGGCTTTTTCGAACCAAACTCCTAAAGTAATATTGATGCTGCTGGAGCCAAACTCCTTGAAAATGATAACAGGTTCAGGCTCCTCCAAACAAAGCGGATTGTTACGTGCGACGTTTTCGAGTATGGTTTTAACCTTCCTTAAATCTTCCTTGTAGGCTACTCCAATCAGAAATTCGAGCCGACGGATCGGGAACTTGGTCACATTCACCAGTTCGGTTGAGATCACGGTCTGGTTTGGAATCCGAATCAACAAATTATCGTAGGTTTTTATCTTTATCGACAACAGATCGATGGAATAAACAGTTCCGGTTTTATCGCCGATACGGATCACATCGCCCAGTTCAAAAGACTTTTCAGAAACAAGGAACAGCCCGCTGATAATATTGCCAATACTGGTTTGCGAAGCTACCCCGATGATAATACCGACCACCCCGGCAGCTCCGAACAAAGCCGTTAAATCGTAGTTCAGTTCGCGAATCACGATCAGCACCAATCCTACATAACCGGTATAAACAACCGTTCGGCTTACAATCATCATCCGCTGCCGCGAAAGTTGCTTCCGAAGCGAACGTTTTATCAGGTGCGAAACAATCTGAATAGAACCGATCCCGACTATCAGGATAAACACAATCCGGATAAACTTATCGACCGTTTCGATGCTAAAAAAAGTTGAAAGGTTAAAATCCATAACTTAACTTTGATAGATGTTTTTGATAAAGAAGAAACTCTTTCTCAACAGGTTACGCCCCACTTCATTTCGTGGTTTTGCCAATTGAAGTGGTTTCTGGCCGTGAATTTCTTTCTTCACCGAAAGGTTCACGCTACCGGCATGTTCAGGCCCCCTGAACTCGATGGCTACATGGTTGGATAAAATTTGCTTGTTTTTCAGGAACAATGAGAAATCTTCGACCCTGAGAATAAGGCGCTGAAGATCGAAAATGCCCGTGGTACTGTTGTTTATTTCAACCGGAACAACAGCTTCCCATGGCATGGCTTTGATTTCAGAAAATTCCTTATCGTAATTGCCACCAATTGAAAAAGCCGGTTCGCCGTTGTCGGCCTCTCCAAACCAGGTATCCGACAGACGTTGCAAAGGCAATTCAATTAAGAGGTTCTCTTCTTTTACTTCCTGAAAATAAAATTGCATTGAAAGTGGTATTCTGAAATACAAATTCGCCAATTCTCCGGCGCTGATTTTTATCACCTTGTTATTCCTGAAAACCACTGCTTTATTAGGCAGTGAAGGAAAAACAAACAAATCGTGCGATTTCCCGGCTTGAAAATGAAACACTTCCGATTCATCGTCAAAACCTTCAACTTCTTCAACCAGCAACTCATCATTTGGCTGTTCGGGAACACGACTTTTTATCAGCCAGCCGTTGGAAATGTGTTTCACAAAAACTTCTACAAAACCTGCTTTAAAAAGAAGGGTTTGATTGACAGCAAATTCGTATTTTTTCCAGAAATTCTGAGGGTTCATTTTGTTCGTTCTAATTTCAAAAATAAAAGTAACACATTTTTTGAAAGGACGAAACGAACATGCCGCGGAAATAATGTCAAAGGTGGCGGCACAAAAAGAGGATAAAAATATAGTTCGAATTGAGAACATCATCGCATGTGAGTTCCATGAGAACGCTTAATAATCAATTAATTAATACCGTTATTTTCGAATGAATAAAATAAAAGACACCCACCAACATCTTTCCAAATAGGACAAAAGCCCCATCCCCGACCCTTCCCCGAAAGCTACTCTTTATACACAATTATTGATTTACTAAAATCCATGGTGTAAAATGCGTTTCATTAAACAAAGATTATACAAAGGAGATTAACATTGTGTCGGGTTCCCCCTTAATTCAATGTCTTAAAAAAACCTTATTTTTAAAGAAAAAAACCTCAGTAGAAAGTACAAAACCAATATAGTCAAACCTTATTACCTTATTTATGAAAGTCGAATACAACAACCTGTACACACATTTTGTGTTTACCACTTTACACGGGTTACCTTTGATTGTCGATGCACACAGGGAGCGTATCGAAAAATACATCACCGGAATAGTTAAAAACAATGAAAGTCACCTCTATGCTATTTATCGAAAGCATAGTTACATGGAAGAATATGAAGCATTTATCAAATTCTATCAAAAAGACAATCAATCCAAAATAAGGTAATAAGGTTGTGGACTATGAACATGGATTTTCTACTGAGGTTGCCAATTAAAATAAGGTTTAAAGAAAAGGCGATCAATGTTATTTGGATACGGGCTCACTCAAAAAGAAATGAATGAGTTAACTGTGAATTCGCTCACTCTAAAAATGGCGGTATCCATTTTTATTATTCATTAGATATTTTAGCAGCGACAGATAAGGTAATAAGGTAAAAATCAAATGTGCAACTTTCCTACTAAGGTTTACAAATTGAAAATAAGGTTTTTATATTTTTAAAAAACCTTATTTTTCCCCATCAAACCTTAGTAGAAAGCCAAACAGGGGAAAAAGCAACCTTATTCCCTTATTAATAATGAAAAAAAATGCCGTCCTATTTAATTCTATTGAAAAACAGATTAACTAATTCTAAATGAGTAAATTATACAGCTTATACTAAAATGAAAAGCACCTGAAAAATCGCTGACTTGTCGGGATTTTAATCAGTTTTAATCCGCCCGATCCTATTTAATCCGCGTTCTATTGTTTTTTGCTTTGTATTGAAGAGTATTTGTGCATTCCCTTATTATTTGTGGGTACACGGTAGCTACCAACGATGCAGGGAGGGGGGTGCGGAGGCTTTTATTTGGTCTTAACTCCAATGTTTAGCGATCCGGTAATTTTCCCGATGTCGCTCGGATCAATTAGCCCGCGAATGCTGATCAGCGTATTGTCGTTGCCACCAACCACGAGCAACAATTCCGAGAGTTTCCCTTTTTCACCCGACCGGCCGTAGAAGCGAACAACTTCATTTTTTTCGGTCACCTCCATCAATACCTCGTAATTGTGGTTTTTAAAAAACCCATCAGCTTCAAGTTCCTTAAAAAAGTTGAGGCCTTTATTCAACTCCTTGTTTTCAACCGACAGGATGCGAATTCCTGTTATTTTTTCAAACATCGCCGCTTCCTTGCTTTTCGATTCATCAAATTTACTAGCCAACCCAAGTAATTTACCGCTAATATTCACCGTTGTAAACCCTTCTTTATTGGCATATTTGTTAAAAAGCTTGTCAATCGGACTGTTGTCCTGTGCCATCACCAACAATGGGATGAGCAAAACCAGTGTCAATAATAATCGTTTCATGGCTATTCGTTTTTTAAATTTTTGTTCAATTTTTCAATTTCATAAAGTTTTTCAAATCCTTTGTCCAACGCTTCCATTCCTGAATAAAAAGGAATCGTGGCATCTTCCATTTTCCCGATTGGATTCAGCTGAGCCATGCCTTTGTTGTATTTGCCGGCAACAAATTCAAGGGTTTTGGTGGCTTCAGCATAAGCTCCATCAGGATCGGTAAACGTGTCGTGCCATTGGTTTTGATTGCTGTAAAAATTCACGGCCAGCATCACTAGAATCACAGATGCGGCAATTCCAGTTACCATTTGCCACATCCAGCGGTATCGCAGCTTTTCTTTGTGCTCCGATTCCAGAATATGATTCATCAAATCGTCGCCCAAGGCAGGATTTTCATCAACCGAAAGTTCCTTCATTCCTGAAAACATCGGAACATACATTTTCAGGTTTTCATCCACTTCGCCGGAAGTAAAATAAGTGATCAGTTCATTTTCTTCGGCCAGTGTAGTTTCGGCTTCAAAGTACTTTTGCAGCAATATATTTATTCTCTGTGATTCCATAATTTTGAATTTTTAAGATTTCATCACGCACTTTTTTGCGTGCCCGCGATAAATTAACCCTGATTGCATTTACGTTCAACTCCGTCACTTCCGCAATTTCTTCGTATTCGAGCTGTTCGATGTCGCGCAAATGAATGACGGTGCGCTGCAAGTCGGGCAATTCAGCAATAATTCGTTTTACCAACCCTGCCAACTCTGCATTTTCGAGATAGTCCGTATCCGTGCAATCCTCCTCCGAATGTTTGTTTTTCTTCACCAGTTCCAACGAAATTGTTCGTCGTGAACGGATCAAATCGAGACAGCGGTTACGGGTCATCCGAATGGCAAAAGCTTCCAGATTTTCAACCTTTCCAAGTTCATCACGCTTTTGCCAAAGTTTCAGAAACACATCCTGAAGTACATCTTTCGCCTCTTCTTCATTCTGAAGAATTTGAAGGGCAAACCGCAACAACTTGCTGCTGATTGGAAGTACATCGGTTTTAAAATCTCTGGCTAACATTCGAACACTTTTCTGCTTGTTTCAAAGTTAAGACGAAGTGAGGAGGAATTCATTACATCGGGAGGAAAAATAATCATGTCCGTCGGCTAAAGCCAGACAGCCTGTCCCGATTTTTATCGGGAGCAAAGGATATCAATGCTTTTGATAATAATTTGAGATAAAATAATTGATTTACATCCTGCAAATATTCCTGAAAGCCTTATTCGAAGCACTATCCGTTGCCGTCACATTCATGTGACGGATAGCAAGAACCTCACATTTAACTGGGCTTTAGCCCCATTTGATTGAAGCCAAGGGCTAAAGCCCAGAATTTCAATATTCAACAAGTCCGTCGGCTAAAGCCAGACAGCCTGCCCCGATGAAAATCGGGGGCAAAGGATATTGATTTGAACATGCAAAATTATTAATCGAAGCACTATCCTTTGCCGTCACATTTATGTGACGGATATATAAATCTATTCTCCAGGGCTTTAGCCCAATTTATTAGAAGGGCTAAAGCCCAATATTCTAATTCCATTCTAATCCGTTGGCTAAAGCCAGACAAGCCTGCCCCGATGAAAATCGGGGGCAAAGGATATTGATTTGAACATGCAAATATCCTCATTCGAAGCATTATCCTTTGCCGTCACATTTATGTGACGGATATAAAGATACCCCGCCGAATTTGGGCTTTAGCCCTTAAAGAAATTCATTTTCAATATAGCTCCGCTTCCAGCCCATCCTTAATTTCCATGAAATTATTTTCAAGAATGAGCATGTTGTCGATAAAGAAGTTGAAAATATCGGGCCATTGGTTTTGCCGGTGAAAATCAACATTGGGGAGTGAAGTATAAATCCGGCAAACTTCCTGTCCGCCTTCCCTGGTAACACAAAAGTCCCAAATGAGCGGTTCAGCAAAACCATCTTCGAGCAATTTCCGGTATTTCTGCATGGTTTCAAAAGCTTCCAGCCGACGGGTTTCCTGCCTGCTGTTTATCTCAACCATCACCATTGCTGCATGCCGGGTAACCTCAAATTTCAGGTCAATGCCACTCAATCCGGTATCATACAGCACCCATTTTTTCTTTCTGCTCCGTAACTCAGGAACAATCTCGCAGCGCCGGGCAAACACAATCCAGAATTCTTTCCGCAAAAGTTTGGTTTCGTCTTTACTGTACACTTTCAGAAAATAAACCTATTGAATCAAATCGCAAACTGCCTGACTAAATTGAACATCAGTTTTAATGGTTACAGAAGTTGTTGTGGACGTCACTGAGAGATTTCTGAATTTGAAATCGGCGCCTGAATTTTCAAGATAGGATCTTACTTTGTCAGGATTTGTAGGAATGGCATAATTGTAATATTCGCCATCAATATTTATCCTGAAATCATAATCGGCATCGGCAACCAGTTGCAATTCAGAAATACCTTCAATAAATTTAAATGAAGTCCATTTATCGGTTGAGTTCTTTTTCCTGAATTCACCAAGAATTGATAAACTCATGCCGACAGATGAATTGGGACAACTATAGCTTGTAATCAGTTTATAAGTTTTCAGATTATTTTTTGGAGTTGCAACAAAACTGGCTTTTGCACCGCAAGGCGAATTTAAGTTCACCGCTGCCGAAATATCATATTGGGCATCACCCAGTAATTCTACCTTCACGGCAGGGTTGGAAGCCGGATAGTACAACTGTTCAATCAAAATATCAGATGGAAAGGTGCAGGAGATTTTTCCTGATTTTGTTTTCCCATCGGAGAAGGTTATCAGATATTCAAAAACACCGGTCCCGGTTGCCCCGTTGGCGCGCTCAACATGGAATGTCAATCCTTTCTCGCATTTCGACATACCCGATTTCAAAACCGTTGAATAAACATAGGTTCCAGCCTGTAATGCAATATTTTTTGTTGGCAAAGCCGGTGGCAAAAGATTCGTTCCGTTTGACTGGCTGAAGATATAGACGCCATAATCAGCATATAGCACATTGTCTTTCAGATTATTGCACACCAGCAATCCGTTGGCCACAGTAGTATAGAGGTTCATATACTCGTAGGCGGTTCCGGTTGTATAACTGCTAAAATCAGCCTGATAAACCAAATTGGGCGATTGCAACTGACTATTGTAAACAATATCGAAAGGTTCACCAAAAGCGCCCACATTTGCCGATTTGAGATTGGACTTACGATACATATTTATAACCAGATCTTTTATTCCTACTGAAGTATAACTGATAAACTGAGGAGCAGAAATGTAATTCAGGCTACTGGCAACAACGGTCAGTTCAATCGGATTCTGAGAATTGACAATGACATTTGGATCGTGTCCAACTTCAACGAAACCAGCATTTGTATTATAGATTGTATTTTTGTAACCGCCAAAATTTATCAGGTTGGCAGCATCATTGCCCGAAAACCTAATTTCAACCTGTTCGCTTTCTATTGCCTGCCCGGTAGTCATGTCCTGCAAACTGACTGCAATTTTTGTCTTAATAAAGTTCCTGTCCATCAACAGTAATGTAACTGATTCGCCCGTTTCCTTGTCTGTCATAGGATCTTTAAACATATCCTTACAACCTGAAAATAAGACACTTATCAAAATAACACCGGATAAAGCCACATTTCTGAATTGTATTTTAGATATCATATCAAATAGATTTAAATCATTAATAATAGTTGTCAGAAACCTGCAATTTTATAGGAAAGAGAGAATTTCAAAACAGGATATATATTGTACTGACTGATCTGTTCCTCCAGTCTTTCTGCTTGTTGCTGATCAGGATTGGAAGTAGGGGAAAGTAATCCGTTTGATGTGATGGTTATTTCCGGCGGCCCCTGATAAAAACCTCCCAGTTCGAATGCAAATCCTACTTTATTTTTTAATCCCAAGGTTCGTCCGAATCCGATTCCGGCATACGGAGAAATCTTCGACGAAGGGCTTACTTCGAATCCAAAAGTCCCGATGTCTTCCCTTGGAATTTGTATATCTCCATATTGCATGGAGCTTACAGCTTCGCCATCAATAATTGCATTAAACATATTCAAACCTGCACCGCCAGTTACAAATAGGTGGCGAGCCAGGTAATAGTCGAACAACAACGAAACGCCACCAGTTTGGTAATTCACATTGGCATCGTATTCAACAGATTCTTCATCAAAACTAAAACCCGATGTTAATGCAAGTTTTTCATATCCTAAACGAACGCTCATCCGTTTATGGAAATTGAAAACCGCGTCGCCCCCAAAACCGTTTGTCGAGCTTTTTGCAGCCAATCCTAAACCTTTTGAAAATTCTTCCTGCGCCTGAAGGTTGATTACTCCTGAAAATGTCAGTAAAAGAATCAGAAGTGCGAATTTAAATGTCTTCATATATTTTATCAATGATGCATCAAGTGGGAAAAACGAAACACTTGAGTTAAAGGGTTATTATTCAGAAATAAAACTAAGCATTTTGTTTATAACAGGCAAAGATATATGCAAATTAGTTTTAAAACAAAAATAGCCGGTTCTTTACAGAGACCGGCCATTGTTATTTTGCTTGATAAGCTTATTTTTTAATTATCTTTTTGTATCCGTAGATAGCTGAAGTGCCCAATTCTTCTTCAATGCGAAGTAACTGGTTGTATTTTGCCATACGATCGGAACGGCTCAATGAACCTGTTTTGATCTGACCGGCGTTGGTAGCAACAGCAATGTCGGCAATTGTTGAATCTTCGGTTTCGCCTGAACGGTGTGAAGTAACAGTGGTATAACCTGCACGGTGAGCCATTTCGATAGCGTCCAGCGTTTCAGTTAAAGTACCAATCTGGTTTACTTTAATCAGGATTGAGTTACATGCACCCATTTCGATTCCTTTTTTCAGGTATTCGATATTGGTCACGAAATTGTCGTCACCAACAAGCTGGATTCTATCGCCCAACTTCTGGGTTAATTCAACCCAACCTTTCCAGTCGCCTTCAGCCATACCATCTTCAATTGAGTCGATGGGGAAGTTGGCAACCAATTGTGCAAGAAATTCAGTTTGTTCTGCTGATGTTCTTTTTGCACCTTTTGCGCCTTCGAATTTTGAATAATCGTAAATGCCATCTTTGAAAAATTCAGAAGCAGCACAATCCATCGCGATTGAAACATCGCCACCGTCCTGAGCACGACCTGGTTTGTATCCGGCGTTCTTGATTGCCTGAATGATGCTGTTCAGTGCATCTTCGGTTCCATCCAGTTTAGGAGCGAAACCGCCTTCGTCGCCAACAGCAGTGCTTAAACCACGATCGTGAAGCACTTTTTTCAGGTGATGGAAAACTTCAGCGCCCATGCGCAGACCTTCGCGGAAAGAAGGAGCGCCAATTGGGCGGATCATGAATTCCTGAAAAGCGATGGGGGCATCAGAGTGCGAACCACCGTTGATGATGTTCATCATCGGAACCGGCAATGTTTTTGCGTTTGCTCCGCCGATGTAGCGGTAAAGTGGCATGTCAAGCGCATCGGCAGCAGCTCTGGCAACAGCCAGTGAAACTCCCAACATAGCGTTGGCACCCAATTTTGATTTTGTTTTTGTTCCGTCAAGCGCAATTAGTTTTTTATCAATAGCTACCTGATTTAAAGAGTTCATGCCTACAATTTCTTTGGCAATAACAGTGTTTACATTGGCAACAGCTTTTAAAACGCCTTTGCCTAAGTAACGGCCTTTATCGCCATCGCGCAATTCCAACGCTTCGTTTTCGCCGGTTGATGCTCCGGATGGAACGGCCGCACGGCCAATTGCACCACATTCAAGAGTTACTTCTACTTCAATGGTTGGATTACCACGTGAATCCAGGATTTCTCTACCAAATACTTTATCAATTAACATTGTGTTCTAGTTTAAAATTAAACTTATTAGAATTATTTTTAGCTTGTAATATTCTGATATTGAATGTCTTTTTTTTAAAACATCACAAAGATAGTAAATCCCGATGAATATTAGTTGGGTTAAAACAAGGCATAACCTTAATTTAAACAATCTAAAGGACTGCAATCAGCAAAAATTAAAATCTGACATTGATTTTTTGGAGGAGAATTCGGCGACAATTTTCGATAATTGTCTGAAATATTTCAAGCTCATCAAATAAAATGTTAATCCCTGCCAGTCTTTCTAAAAGCGATGATGGGTATTCATGAGCAATATCGTTCCTGATTTTCCGGAGCTGTAACCAGGTTTTAGTAGAATTAATGATTTCAAATCGTTCCAGACGGTTAAGAATATCAATAAAAGCTTTATCGTCTGTCGTTTCCGCAAAAGCATTCAACAAAAATGGGAAAAGACGAGATCCCATTATATCCTGCAATTTCGAAAAACGATAGATATACTGATCTATAAAACTAATGTGCTCATCCGTCAGGCTGTAATAATTCTCAATAGTAACTGGAAGATGTGCAATTATTTTAGACTTTGCAAAAATCATCCTGTTTACATGAGAATCACAGGATTCAAATGTTTCTTTCAGTTTATTCTCAAGTATGGAATCCATCATATAACTATTCCTTCCTCAATTGCCACCTGAACAATCGGCATATTGCGATTCGCTTTGGTAAGTATAACTAAATCAATTTTTTGCTCACCAATCAATTGTTCAAGTCTTGTTAAAAACTCAGCTTTTTTAACCAGAAGTGTATGTGCAGAATATTGTTCAGGTGTTTGTACGAATAAGTCAATGTCTCCGCCTTTTTTTGAATCGATTAAACGCGAACCGAACAGCTTCACAATAGTTTTTTGTCCAAAGATTTCCCTGGTCAAAATGCGAATAGAATTAATCTCATACTCAGAAAGACGCATAAAGTAATTATTTCTGCCAAAGATATATAATTGAATAATGGATTCAAATTGCTGGTGATTGTTTCAGGATAACTCTTTATCTTTCCATCACAATAAAATAAGTATGAACAGATCAGATCTTCTTCGTAAAATCTTTTTTATAGGCAGCTTTTATTTGTGTTCAGGCATCGGGCTTGCGCAGAATAAAACAGCAACCATTCAGCAAAAAATCATTGACTGGCAAAATACTCCGGGACTTGCAAATGCCAGTATCTGCATTTCGGTAAGTGACAATCAAACCGGAGAAATGCTTGTAAAATCGGAACCGCAACTAAGTTTGGTTCCGGCATCTATCCTGAAATTGGTAACTACTGCCACTGCGCTCGAAATTTTTGGTCCTGATTTTCGTTTTGAAACCAGCCTCTCCTACTCCGGAACAATCAGAAACGATACACTTTTTGGCGATTTACAAATCATTGGTGGCGGTGATCCGACTCTTGGTTCAAAATATTTTCCGGAGTACAATAATTTTCAGGAAAAATGGTTGAAGAAAATTCAGCAGAAAAACATCAGCGTAGTGATGGGTAACCTGATTTTGGATGCTACTATTTACGAATCGCAAACGATTCCGAATACCTGGATTTGGGAAGACATTGGCAATTATTACGGTGCTGGAGCTTCCGGAATCAGTGTTTATGACAATTTGTACGAAATCCACCTAAAATCGAAAATTGAGTCTGGAAAGCAAACTGAAATATTAAAAATTGTTCCTGAAATCCCCAATCTCGATTTGCAGAATGAAGTGCTTTCGTCGGATATTAACAGCGATCAGGCCTACGTTTTTGGCAGTCCGATGGAAAACCGCAGGATCATTCGCGGCACGATTCCGAAAAATAAACCGGACTTTGTTGTAAAAGCTTCTGTTCCGGATCCGGCAGCGCTTTTGGCCGGCTCATTCAGGAAAAAACTTTCAGAGAACGGAATCATCGTTTCAGGAGTAACGAAATACGAAAAGGTAAAGATTGATTCTTCCTTTCAACTGTCAGCCTTTCACTCACCTCCTTTGCGGGATATTATTAGGGTGACCAACCATGAAAGTGTAAACTTATTTGCCGAACATTTACTGAAACATCTGGCATTCAGGAAAAACGGATTGGGAACGACCAAAGATGGCTGCAAATCCGTGGTTGAATTCTGGAAAGAAAAAGGACTTGACATGTCCGGCTTCTTTATGAACGACGGAAGTGGTTTGTCGCGCTTCAATGCCGTTACTGCCAGCCAGATGGGTTCCATTTTGAATTTCATGAAAACGAAAAGCAAGTATTCTGCCGACTTTTACGAATCGCTGGCAACAGTGGGAAAAGGTACTTTAACGGTTTTCAAGAACGAAAATTTTCCTGATGAATGTCTTCGCGCAAAAAGCGGTTCGATGACACGTGTGCGCTGTTATGCGGGATATCTGACTACAATCTCAGGAAGAGAACTATCATTCACAATTATGCTGAACAATTTTTCGTGCAGCCAAACCGAAGCTATCCGGAGAATTGAGGAATTGTTGGTGCAACTGAGGGAAATGTAAAAATGAAACACATAGACACATAGATCACATAGGATTATAAGCTTTCAAATCTATTGTGTTCTATGTGTCTATGTGGTTGAAAAACAAAAAAGCCCCGCTTTTCAACGAGGCTTTCTATGCTTATTAGAGATTCAATTCTTAGATAATGGCTTCCATGGCTTCCATGGCTTCGCGCAATTCTTCGCCAACTATTTCAACTTCGTGGTAACGGATTTGCTCGTTGATTTTGACCAACTCGATATTATCAACATGATTGTCAATTCCTTCGTTGAAGTTTTTGCCGATCACTTTGGTGTCGATTTTCTTCATGAAATCGGCCAAAAGTGGCTTACATGCATGATCGAACAGATAACAGCCATATTCAGCGGTGTCAGAAATTACACGGTTCATTTCGAACAATTTCTTGCGTGCAATGGTATTGGCAATCAGCGGAGTTTCGTGCAATGATTCGTAGTAGGCCGATTCGGCCTTGATACCGGTTTCAGTCATTACCTCGAAGGCCAGTTCAACACCGGCTTTCACAAAAGCAACCATCAAGGTACCATTGTCGAAGTATTCCTGTTCGGTAATTTTCATATCGCCGGCAGGTGTTTTTTCGAAAGCAGTTTCACCAGTTGCGGCTCTCCATGCCAACAGGTTTTTGTCGCCTGCTTTCCAGTCTTCCATCATGGTGGATGAGAATGAACCTGACATGATGTTGTCCATGTGTTTTTCGAATAATGGGCGCATAATTACTTTCAATTCGCCGGCCAGTTTGAATGCTTCAATTTTTGCAGGATTTGAAAGACGATCCATCATGTTGGTGATACCGCCTAATTTCAAAGCTTCGGTAGTTACTTCCCATCCGTATTGGATAAACTTTGAAGCATAACCGGCATCAATTCCCTTTTCAATCATTTTATTGAACATCAGGATCGAAGCAGATTGCAAAACGCCACAAAGTATGGTTTGTTCACCCATCAAATCCGATTTTACTTCGGCAACAAACGATGAGTGCAATACGCCCGCCTTGTGTCCGCCTGTACCTGCACAATATGCTTTGGCTATTTCAAGACCTTCGCCATTCGGGTCGTTTTCGCGGTGAACTGCGATAAGTGTCGGAACACCAAATCCGCGTAAATATTCGGCACGAACTTCCGAAGCAGGTGATTTTGGAGCCACCATGATTACAGTAAGGTCCGGACGAATCTGAATGCCTTCTTCAACAATATTGAAACCGTGTGAATACGAAAGGCAGGCGCCTTTTTTCATCAGGGGCATGGCTGCATTTACAACTGCGGTATGGTATTTATCCGGTGTCAGGTTTAAAACCAGATCGGCAGTTGGGATCAATTCACTGAATGTTCCAACATTAAATTTGTTTTCGGTGGCGTTCACATACGAAATGTGTTTTTCGGTAATTTCAACTTCGCGCAAAGCATACGAAATATCCAAACCGCTATCGCGCATGTTAAGTCCCTGCGCCAAACCCTGAGCGCCACAGCCCAAAACAACAATTTTTTTTCCGATTAACTTTTTTACACCATCAACAAATTCTGATTGGTCCATAAAGTCACATTTTCCCAATTGTTCGAGTTGAACACGAAGTGGAATTGAATTAAAATAATTTGCCATTTTTTTTATGATTTTATTGTGTGTGAAAATTTTTACTGATACTATTTTTCTGATGATACAAAGCAATGGAATATTCAGCAAAAAAGCAGGGTGAAAAAACAAGTATTTTAGGTATTTTTCATGGATTAATATTTTTTAACCATTTCAATTTCTGAAAACAATATTCAGGACCAAATATTTACACTCGATTCTGTCAAGGTAATTTTATTTACATTCCTGAAGACTGGGAACGATACTGAAGTGGGGTCATTTCTGTTTCGCGCTTGAAAAATTTGGTAAAATACGACTGGTCGTCAAAATTAAGTTGAGTTGCAATTTCTGTCACATTTAAATTGGTATGAACCAACAGCCGTTTAATTTCAAGGATTTGCTTCAGTTTAATCAGGTGTGTGGACGTTTTTCCTGTGAATTGCTTCACTGTTTGTGTCAAATGATTGGGAGTTACAGCGAGCAAAGTTGCATAATCGCCCAATGACATGTTTTTCAGGTAATTTTCTTCGACCAACTGATAAAACCGTTTCACCAAAATGTGTCCTTTGCCTTTACTGATGCTATTTTCACTGGTTTTATAGCGCGAAGAACAGGTTGTTAAAATCAGATCAAGAATCGACCTCAACATTTCGAAGGAATGCGACTCTGCATTCTTCAGCTCTGAAATACCCTGGAGGAACAAGCGTTCGAGAAATAAAATATCCTCCTGACTTGCAAGCTGCAAAGGCGGATTATCCTGCTGAACGGTATAGAAGAAAGGAAATTCAATGAGGCTGTTTTGATCGCTGCGGTTGAGCAAATAAAAATCGGCAGTAAAAATAAAGATGAAACCTTCGATATCGTGCGAAAACTCCAGTTTATGTGCCTGTCCCGGAGACATAAAAAACACGCAGGGCGGTTTAATTTCGTATTTGTTGCTGTCAATCACATGATAGCCGGAACCCTTCAGGAGATACAGAACTTCAAAAAAATCGTGCCGGTGCGGGTATTTTACACTGAAATGCCGTTTCGCATCAAACACCTCCACCTGAAACTGCTGGCTTTTCCGTTCAGGAGAACTGAAATTATGCAGGCTGTAAACCGGGATTTGTTCTGAAGATAGTTTCATCAAGGAAGTTCGAAGTACTTATAGTTTTTTATAAATAATATCCGTCGGCTGAAGCCAGACGGCAAAGGATAGCTCTCTGATGTTCGTAGCTACTATCCTTTGCCGTTCCGCTTTAGCGAACGGACATATTATATCGATTTTTTTTTAATCTACCTGTTCCAGCAGTGCATCCCGTTCTTTCAGGAATTCCGACAATTTCTCGATTGAACTTCGGGTAATTGCGACCCTTCCTGAACGGTTGAACTGGGTTACACCAAATACGTTCAGTTCATCAAAAAGCTGCTGTGTTTCGTGCGTATGCCCGGTTTTTTCGATCACCACGTATTCGCGGGTTATTTCCAGAATACGCGCGCCCGAATTGCGAACAATTTGTTCAATCTTGTCCGATTCGAATAGCTCTTCAATTGGCACTTTGTACAAAGCAATTTCCTGACAAATCATCTCTTCGTTGGTATTGTAATAAGCTTTCATTACATCCACAACCTTTTCGAGCTGACCAACCACCTTTTGAACACGGTCGGGTGTTTCCCTGATCACTATTGTAAACTTGAAGATTCCGGGAATAGCCGAGGCCGAAACGGTTAAGCTGTCGATATTGATCTTGCGGCGTGTAAATATGATGGTTATTCTACTGAGCAAACCAATCTGGTCTTCAGAAAAAACGGTGATAATATATTCTTGTTTCATATTTTTAGATTTTAAAATTGAACGTTGACATCCTTGACAGTTAGCATTTATTAACACCTCTTTTGCAGGTAACTTCCATTTCGTCCGAAAAATCAGTAATGTTTTGGCATGCCTGACTGCGCGGACGGCAGGGTTTGATGTTTATTATTTGCTACAAATATTTCGCTCCTCTGGAGCTGGAAAATAAAAAAGTTTCAATAGTCATCAAGTAAAAGAATTCCATAACCAGATCTCAGTTGCCAGACTTGGAACTTGAAACCTGAAACTTGAAACTCCCTACGGTTCCAATAAAATGTCAGATATGGATGCGCCGGTTGGTATCATCGGGAAAACATTGTCTTCCTTTTCAACCACCACCTCCAGAACAAACGGGCCTTTGTGGTCGAGCATTGCCTGAACCGCATCTTCCAACTGGTCGCGCGAGGTAACTTTTTGCGATGCAAGGCCATAAGCTTTTGCGATTCCTACAAAATCAGGGTTTTTCATTTCGGTAAACGAGTACCGTTTTTCGAAAAACAACTGTTGCCATTGGCGCACCATTCCGAGGAAATTATTATTCAGCACAATTATTTTAATATCGAGGTTATATTGTGCAATTGTTCCCAATTCCTGAATGGTCATCTGAAAACCGCCATCACCGGCAACTGCAAATACTACCCGGTCCGGTTTTCCGATTTTAGCGCCCATCGAAGCAGGAAGTGCATAACCCATTGTTCCCAAACCTCCTGAAGTTACGTTACTCCGGGAATGATTAAATTTAAAGTAGCGCGATGCGATCATCTGGTGCTGACCAACGTCTGTTACCAAAATCGCATCGTTGTTTGTCTTTTCTGAAGCGATACGAATTACCTCACCCATGGTTAACCCAACTTTTTTGGGATGAATATCGTGCGAAATTACCTTTTCATATTCAATAGTATCGCAATCGCGGAATTCCTGAACCCATGCTTCATGCGAGTTCTGGTTGACATTCCCAATCAGCATCCGAAGCGATTTTTTCGCATTTCCTAAAACCGGTACATCGGCTTTAATGATTTTATTTATTTCAGCAGGATCAATTTCAAGATGAATAATTTTGGCCTGACGGGCATAAGCTGCAACTTTTCCGGTTACCCGGTCGTCGAAACGCATTCCGATTGCAATAACCACATCGGCTTCGTTGGTTTTGATGTTCGGGCCATAGTTTCCGTGCATACCAAGCATTCCCACGTTAAGCGGATGGTCGGATGGAAGTGACGAAAGTCCAAGTAATGTCCATGCAGCAGGAATACCGGTTTTTTCAACAAATTCTTTCAGTTCTTCTTCAGCATGAGCTAAAATTACACCATGACCAAACAATACAATTGGCTTTTTAGCTTCGTTGATAATGTCGGCAGCAGCTTTTACCTGAAACGGATCGACCGGATATTCGGGCAGATAGCTTCTTATTTTGGTGCATTTTTTATATTCAAAATCGAACAGTCCAAACTGTGCATCTTTTGAAATATCTAGCAATACAGGTCCCGGACGACCGGTGGTTGCAATGTGAAAAGCTTTTGCAATCGCTTCAGGAATTTCTTCAGCATTGGTTACCTGAAAGTTCCATTTGGTAACAGGTAAAGTAATGCTTATCACATCCGATTCCTGAAAAGCATCGGTTCCAAGCAGCGGAGAAGCCACCTGACCGGTAATGCACACCAAAGGAATCGAATCGATTTGAGCATCGGCCAAACCGGTAATCAGGTTGGTTGCCCCCGGACCGGAAGTTGCAAAACAAACTCCGGCTCTTCCGGTTACATTTGCATAACCTTCGGCTGCGTGAATGGCGCCTTGTTCATGCCGCGTCAGATAATGGGTGACCTGCTGGTCAAAATCGTACAATGCATCGTAAATGGGCATAATTGCCCCACCCGGATACCCAAAAATGGTATCAACCCCTTCCTCCAGAAGGGATAATATTACAGCTTGCGAGCCGCTTACACGTTGTGTTGCCATATTTTTCTTTTTTGATGAATTTTCTTTTTCTACAACATTATTGTTTCTAGAGCCTTGTACTAATCAATGAAGAATTTACTATTTGACGATTTACTATTTACGCTGAAACGAGCTAATAAAATAGTAAATAGTAAATAAACAAATAGTAAATCATTCTATAATTCTTATTGCACCACGATCGGCTGACGAAACCATGCTGGCATAAGCTTTCAGCGCCTTGCTAACCATCCGGTCGCGCGATGCCGGCATAAATGCATCTTTTCCTCTGCTTAATTCCTGTTCTTTTCTGGCTGCTAATTCTTCATTGCTGAGCAGAACATTTATTTTGCGGGTTTTGATGTCAATTTCTATCAGATCTCCATCCTGAATAAGTGCGATTTCGCCACCGGCAGCAGCTTCCGGAGAGACATGACCGATTGACAAACCGGAAGTTCCACCTGAAAAACGACCGTCGGTAATCAACGCACAGGCTTTGCCAAGGTTCATTGATTTGATGTAGGAAGTTGGATACAACATTTCCTGCATTCCCGGTCCTCCCTTTGGTCCTTCGTAAATGATCACCACCACATCGCCGGCCTGCACTTTATCGCCAAGAATTCCGTTACAGGCGTCATCCTGCGATTGGAATACCCTGGCAGTTCCTTTAAAATGATAGACTGAAGGATCGACTCCCGCAGTTTTCACGATACAGCCATCCCGGGCAATATTGCCGTAAAGAACAGCCAGACCACCGTCTTTGCTGTAAGCATGTTCGTAGTCGCGGATACATCCTTCAGCACGGTCGGTATCCAATTCTTTAAAATAATTTTCCTGAGAACCCATCACGAGGTTACGTCCTCCGCCCGGAGCCGATTTATATCTTCTGAAAGCATCTTCGGTAACCGTCGGAGCCATTACATCATATTCTGCGATGGCTTCGGCCAAAGTTCGTCCATCGGCACGCGGAATATTGGTATCGAGCATTTTGGCTCGATCAAGCTCAGCCAAAATTCCCAAAATTCCACCGGCACGATTCACATCTTCCATGTGATAACTTCCACTGGGAGCCACTTTGCATAGGTTGGGGGTAACACGCGACAATTCGTCAATGTCTTTCATAGTGAAATCAACTTCACCTTCAGAAGCAATGGCCAGAATATGCAAAACGGTATTGGTCGAACCACCCATGGCAATATCAAGTCTCATCGCGTTTTGAAATGCAGCTTTTGTGGCAATATTTCGGGGCAATACATTTTCGTTACCGTCCTTATAATGTTCATAGGTCATATCGACGATCCGGTGGGCCGCCTCATCAAAAAGCCGTTTGCGGTTGGCATGTGTTGCCAGAATTGAACCATTGCCCGGAAGAGCCAGACCAAGCGCTTCTGCCAGACAGTTCATCGAGTTGGCAGTAAACATTCCGGAGCAAGAGCCGCAGGTTGGGCAGGCATCCCGTTCAACTTTCGACATTTGTTCTTCTGAAACTGAATTGTCGGCAGCCATTACCATCGCATCAACCAAATCGTATTTTTTGCCATCAATAACACCAGCCTCCATAGGGCCGCCCGACACGAAAATGACCGGAATATTCAGTCGCATGGCGGCCATCATCATTCCGGGGGTAATTTTATCGCAGTTCGAAATGCAAACCATCGCATCGGCACGGTGGGCATTCACCATATATTCAACACTATCGGCAATCACATCGCGCGAAGGAAGCGAATACAACATTCCATCGTGCCCCATGGCAATTCCGTCGTCAACAGCAATGGTATTGAACTCGGCAGCAAAACATCCTTTTTGCTCGATGATGCCTTTGATATACTGACCAACACCATGAAGATGTGCATGACCCGGCACAAATTGTGTAAATGAATTGACGATGGCAATTACTGGTCGTCCAAAATGTTCTTCTTTCATTCCGTTTGCCCGCCAAAGACTTCGGGCACCTGCCATACGCCGTCCTTCGGTAGTTGTGGCTGATCTTAATCGCTTTTGCATATCTACTATTTGTCTGATAATTATTTTTTCTTTAAAAAAAAGCCTTTCTCAGTTGAATGAGAAAGGCTTCTAAGTCTTATAGCTTACATTATACCAATCTCATCGTGCACGAAGGAGTACCACCACGCTGACAATGACTAGAGATATAATGCTGATATTTTTCATTGATATTTGTTATTTATGCCGACAAATGTAGAAATTAATTTGAACTTCCAAAATTAATTTGAAAGTAAAATACTTGTTTGTATGAAAAACTATAAGCAAACCATTCTTTTTTAAGCAATTAAATCGTCAAATTGGTGTTATTTATTTCGATTTGCTTTGGCAAACTGAAATAAAACGTTGATCCCTTTCCGACTTCGCTCTCCACTTTTAATTTACCATGGTGTGCTTCAATGATCTTTTTCACAATGGCCAAACCGAGTCCGGTAGATTTTTCGCTTGCAGTAGCCTTCACCGAGGTGGTTTGAAAAGGAGTGAATAATTTTTGAAGTTCTTCTGCCGGAATTCCCTGTCCCTGATCAATTATTTTGGTTAGAATTTCATCATCATTATCCGAAATATCAATCACAATTTTAGTGTTGGGAAACGAATATTTGATGGCATTGCTCAACAGATTATTCAAAACCTGCTGAATTTTGTTGCTATCCAATTTAACTTGGATGCTGCTCAATTCGGTTCTGATAATTATCTCCTGCGATTTATTTCTCGCCAGTATTTCTTCGTGAACGATACTTTTTTTAACAAAAGAAAGGTATTCCAACTCGCTCAGATTCAAATCGAATATACCTGCCTCAATTTTGAAACATCGAGAAAATCGCGGATAAGGTTCAGTGAAAAGTCACAACTGGCATTGATGTGTCCCAAATATTCAAGTTGTGTCTCTTTGGGTATCGTATCGAAATCGTCGATTAAAATATCTGAAAAAGAGCCTGCCACACCGATTGGATTTCTTAAATCGTGCGCTACCATTCCTATGTACCTGTTTTTCTCGATATTCAGCTCCGAAAGCCGGGAGTTTACTTTTTCAAGTTCCAATGTGCGAGCCTTCACTTTCGCCTCCAGGTTTTGATTGGCTTCCTGAAGGCTGGACATTAACTTGCGATTGTTCGTTATCAACTCATATTTCTCAAACGCTTCACGGATAATGGATTCCAACTCGTCCGGATTCCAGGGCTTTTTAACATACCTGAAAACCTGTCCTTCATTGATTGCGCCAATAACTGCTTCAATATCGCTGTAACCGGTCAAAATCAGTTTCAGCGCATCAGGATACTTGTCTTTAATCTGAGCAAAAAAATCGACACCAGTCATTCCGGGCATCCGCTGATCGGACAAAACAACCTGTATCTTTTCCCTCTCCATAATTTTAAGGGCATCGGTAGCGTCGGTAGAAGCAAACACATTGTATTTTCTTCGGAATTGCCGTACCAAGGCTTTCGTAATGTCAACTTCATCGTCAATGATTAAAAGGTTATGATCTTTCTCATTTAAAAAATTAGCATCCATAGAATTATATTATTTTGGGTATCGAAAGTTTAATTTTTGTTCCATGTTGTAATACTGAATCTACCTCAATACTTCCTTTATGCAAATCATGAATAATCTTGTAAGTAATACTCAATCCCAGACCTGTTCCGCTTCCAACAGGTTTGGTGGTAAAGAACGGCTCAAAAATACGATTTTTTATCTCTTCCTGAATTCCGCAACCGTTGTCAGTTACTTCGATGCTAATCTTGTCTTTGTCTTCAGTAACAATTAAAGAAATCAGTCCTCCAGGCTGAACTGCATCAATGGCATTAATTAAAACGTTCAATATTGCCTGATTGAGTTGCCCCGGATAACACTCCAACTGAAGCTGAGAAGGCCCAATGTATTGATATTGAATATTTTTTTGAGCGATTTCTGCTCTTACAATTGATTCGGTCGAACGGATATTTTCAATCAGGTCAACTTGTTTAATATCTGATTCGTCGAGGCGCGAAAAACGTCGCAGGTCTTCTACAATGGTTTTTACCCGCTCAATCCCAACTTTCGACTCTTTGGTCATATCCGAAATATCTTCTTCCAGATAGTCCAGATCATTCTTTTCGCGGAGCTGTGCAACGATCTCACTTAACTCCTGATTACCAACCGATTCAATTCCCTGTTCAATTTGCCGGATGGCATCGAACACTTCTGCAATATATTTTTCGAGCGAAAACAGGTTGCTGTAAACAAAAGCGATCGGGTTATTCAACTCGTGTGCCACACCAGCCACCAGCTTGCCCATGGCATTCATTTTTTCTGAATGAATAAGCATTTGCTGGGTTTCCTTTAATTCGGACAGTGTGTTTTGCAAATTCTTTTTCTCTTTAATCAGTTGCCGTTGCAGGTTATTAACCTCCTGATTTAATGTGCTCATTTTGTTGTTTTCCTCAAATAAATGGGCAACATCGGCTTCGGCATAAACCATTATAAGATCGTTTCGCCTGAATACTTTTGCTGAGAGCACATAACTTAAATCGTTGTAATTTCCGATGGTGAGCAGTCCTTCGAATACAATTCCTTCCTTTTTTTCAATAAAAAATGTTGAAAATTCAGGATTGATAAAAAGGTTTTTAGGTTTCAATTCAGAAGGTTCGGTATCTAAAAAATAGCACATGGCCGGATTGGCTTCGAGCAACTGGCCTTCAGTATTGAAAACGCCAATGGCGACGGATTGTCCCTGTTGCGAAAGATCGCAAATCAGGCCAGCCCATTCGGAGATAAGATTATTTTCAGATGGTTGTTCCATTATTTCTTAATGTGCCGAAAGCGGGGTATCAAGATCGTGTTCTGCCAACTTGTTAAAGGTTGGAATGTTGATCTGCATCCAATTGTAATACGGGTAAATTTCCTGATAACATTCGGGTGAAAGTTCCTTTTTATAGATTTCGATCCACCCATTTAGTTGAGCAGCCCAGTAGGTAGAACTGAAATTACGCGAGCGGTAGGCACGGAAAACCCAAAGCACGGTATCTACCAGAATTTCGGGCGAGTGCTGGTTGAAAATGGATTCGAGGAAGCGGGCATGATTGGCATGATTGTCCTTCATCATTTCCACATTTCCGGCTCCAACCATGTCGAGCAGATCGGGGCGAGCTTCCATTTTCGCATTCATCATGGCCACCAGCCCATCTTTTGTTAAACCGAATTCGGCAGCGCATTTTTCGCATACTTGGTTCAACTTTTCAGCAGTTCTGATTAAATCATTCCTGTCCATGACTATACTTTTTAAAGGTTAGCATTTATAGTTTCAATGTACTTTTCGAGCAGGTATAAATCTGAAAAAAGCACCACATTTCCCAAACGCGACAAAGATTCTTCCGAAGCACGGCTGAATGCCTGCCCGCCAATAATGATCTGCAAAGCAGGAAATTCATTTCGCAGTTGTTCCAACATTTTCAGCAGGTTGGCGAAATTAAAATAAACACTCAGCGAAATTGCCAGGATATCGGGTTTGGTTTCATGAATAAATTTTACCAGTTCTGAGGTGGGAATGCCAGTTCCGAGGAAAAAACTTTCCCATCCTTTCATCTCGAAAACATCGGCCACCATTTTAATACCCACCTGATGTTGCTCGTTTTGGACACAAGCCACCACCACTTTTTTGTTCACCTTGTTTTTAGTGATAATTTGCTCAAAAAGTTCGTTTAAAATTCCTTCGGTAATGGCGGTCGCCAAATGTTCGGTGGCAACTGTTATCTGGTTGGTTTCCCACAGCCGGCCCACTTCGTACAACGAAACTTTAAATACCTCCTCGTACAAATCTTTAATGGAAGGATTTTTCTCCAGGTATTGCCGGGCAATGGATGAACAATTGGTTCGGTTTCCTTTCAGAAGGTTATTCAAGAAATCTTGAACTAACGGGACAAGAACTATTGTTTCCATTTGTTTATCGTTTACTTCTAATCAATTATCTTACGGGCAATGTAAAATAAAACGTACTGCCTTTTCCCACTTCGCTTTCAACCCGGATTTTTCCTCCCATTAATTCAATAAGGTTCCTCGAAATGGCCAAGCCCAATCCATTCCCGCCAAACTTGCGGGTATAGGAAGCATCCACCTGCCTGAAACGGTCAAATACTTTTTGGTGATAATCAGGTGGAATACCAATTCCGGTATCTTTCACTTGAAATTCAACCATTTCGCCGGTTAGCCGGCATCCTAACTTTATGTAGCCTGATGAAGTAAATTTCAGGGCATTGCTGATAAGGTTATTGAAAATTTGTTGTAACCTTTCCTTATCTGCAAAAACAAAAACATCAGGATTTGATTCAGAGCACTGGCAATCAACGTCGAACAATAGCTCTTTTTCTTCCACTTTGAGGATATGCATCGATTTGATTTCATCCAGAAATTGCTTCACGTCCACTTTCGATTTTCGAATTGAAATTTCACCTGATTCCATTTTAGAAATATCCATAATATCGCTGATAATATTTAACAGGTTATTTCCATTGCTGATGATATGATGGACAAATTCCTTCTTCTGTTCTGCCTCAAAATCCGAATCTTCCAATAGTTCTGAAAAACCGATGATGCTATTGAGTGGTGTACGTATTTCGTGACTCATATTGGCCAGAAATGCAGATTTTAAGCGATCGCTTTCTTCCGCTTTATCTTTGGCAACAATCAAATCAACTTCCATTTGTTTGCGAATACTGATATCTTCCTTTATTGCAATGTAATTGGTAATGACTCCATAGTCATCTTTAATTGAGGTCATTGTTGCCCATTCCCAATACAATTCCCCGTTTTTTCTGCGGTTGTGAAATTCGCCGCGCCAAACATCTCCCGCAGCAATGGTATCCCATAATTCCTTATATGTTTCCGGGGGCATTTCTCCTGATTTCAGAATTCGCGGATTTTGTCCAATCACCTCTTCTTTCTCATAACCGGTAATTTCACAAAATTTCGGGTTCACATATTCAATTGTACCATTGATATCAGTAATAATAATGGTTGACGGGCTCTGCTCAATACTTTCAGTCAATTTTTTGATCTGTTCTTCGGCCTTTTTTTGTTCTGTAATATCGCGGCCAATCCCGACCAGACCTGTTGTATGGCCATACTGATCTAACAATGGAACTTTCGATGTAAGCAGCCAACGTTGGATGCCACTTTTATCAACGAATATTTCTTCCCGGTTAATTACCGCTTCACCCTTTTCAATCACAATCAAATCATCTTCATAACCGCGGTAACCTATTTCAGTATTAAAGAGTTCCAAATCAGATTTTCCCAAAACTTCAGTTTCATCAGAGACTCCAATATTTTCAAGGTCGGCCTTGTTTGCCAGTAATTTTCGGCCTTCGTGGTCTTTAATATAGATCGGATCAGGCAAATTATCTATAAGCGTGCGCAGAAGTTGTCGTTCATTCTGGATGATTTCCAAATTCCTTTTGCTTTCGGTAATGTCCTGTATAGCGCCATGCATTCTGGTTGGGATTCCTTTTTGATCAAGTTCAAGTTTTCCAGTACCATAAACCCAGCGTTCGGCGCCATCGTTAATACGAATTATTTTATATTCATGTTCAAAAGGGATTTTTTCCTTTATAACATATTCATGGTAAGCAGCCACTTCTCCGCGGTAGTCAGGATGAATAAAGCCGACCCAACCTTCTATTGTATGAGGATATGTTTTGTCTATTCCAAATATTTTATACAATTCAGGCGAGCATTTCCAGGTGCTTTTTCCTGGTTCATTTACATTCAGAGTTGTAGAATATGAACAAATATGTGCCACCGATTGCGAATTACGCATCATTTCTTCGCTTTCAAACAATGCCTGTTCTGCCTGTTTTCGTGCTGAAATATCCTGAGCTGCGCCCCATAGTCCAATAGTTTTTCCGACAGCATCCTGCACTGTTTCGCCACGTACCCACATCCAGCCATTGCTGCCATCTTCGCGCACTGTTTTTAACTCCAACTCGTAAGGAATTCCGGTTTCGGCAGTGTTTGCCAACGATTTTGACAACAGTTCCCAGCTTTCGGGGGTAAAAAGTTTCATATGCTCCGTGTAGGGAGGTACAGGCAAATTAGGGTCGAACCCATACATTTTATATAATTCTTCGGTCCAAAATACCTCATTGTCTGCCAAATTAAGATACCAGCTTCCTATATGGGTAGTTTGTTGTGCTTTTTTGAGTTCCCGCTCACTTCTTTGTAATTTTAATTCGGCCCTTTTTCGGTCTGAAATATCCATAAAATCGACCACAATCGAATTGTTTCCAATGCTGAAAACAGTGGTCTGAAAAAATCCATTAATCTGGTTTTCAGAATATTCAATTTCGAATGATTGGGTTGGGAGTTCACCTTTTGCAATCTGCGCATACATTTCGGGAACCTCCGTTGTGGCCAGTTTAGGAAATGCCTGTTGAATAGTTTTCCCCAGAAGTGTATGATGATCGATGCCAATGATTCGGTCGGCCGATGGATTTGCACCCATAAAAATCAGTTTTCCATCCTCCTGCAGCTGATAAATGTACTTCGCCATCGGGCTCGATTCAATAATGCTTCGGAATCTTTCCTCGCTTTCGCGCAACGTTTTTTCCGCTTTGCGCTCCTCTGTCTGATCTCTAAAAACCAATATTACACCTGCAATTTCGCCTTTTTCGTTTCGGATAGGAGAGCCACTGTCGGCAATCGGACGTTCAGTGCCATCTTTGGCAATGAGCAGCGTATGGTTGGCAAGTCCAACTATTACTCCATCGCGAAGTACCTTCCTTACCGGAATTTCAACCTGCTCCTTTGTTTCTTCATTGATAATCGGAAAAACTTCTTCCAGTATTTTACCAGCGGCATCTGCCTGCGCCCAACCGGTAAGTTGTTCTGCCACCGGATTCATTAGCCTGACCTTCCCCGCTGCATCAGTAGTTATTACCCCATCGCCAATGCTGTAAAGGGTTGTACGGAAACGTTCTTCACTTTCTGTTAAAACCAGTTCGATCTGTTGTCGCCTTCTGATTTCTTGTTCCAGTTTTTGGTTTTTGACATTCAAATCTACCTGAAGCTGAAATAAGCTAATGTGGGTTCTCACACGGGCAAGTATTTCTTCTTTTTGAAATGGTTTGCTTATGAAATCGACCCCTCCAACCTGAAATCCTGCTAACATTGATTCCTTGTCGCTCGACCCACTGATGAAAATAACTGGTATGTTGCAGGTGTTTTCATCGGCTTTCAATTGGCGGCAAACTTCGTAACCATTCAGGCCGGGCATCAAAATATCAAGTAGAATAAGCGATGGTTGATTTTCCTTTATGCTGCGCAGAGCCAATTCCCCGCTGTTGAACAAGCGAATTGTGTAACCTTCATTTTCAAGTATAATTGATAAGAGTTTCAGGTAATCATCAGCATCATCAATCACCACAATTTCGCAGAGCACATTTTTTTTCAATTCATTCACCATCATCATATTTCCTCCTTAATGTTATGAAATAGCCTGGCAAATTTCACAGGTTAGGCTTTTCTGTTTCGAGGCTTAAATGTAGTAATTGTTAGAACAATCCGAAATCTGTTTTTGTAGGCCTAAATTGATCTGGAATGTGGTTATTTTACATTGTGTCTGCCACTTTAAAACGTTTTGTAGGGGTAAAATATAGCAGGCTTTTTTTAGGTGCAGTCCCGAATTCTCAGCGATTTTTTATGCTCTATTTGCTTTAGTCGGATAAAATGTAAATTATTGAATATGAGATAATAAAATCATAAATTATTAAATAAAATGCGGCGGCCTTAGTGTTGCTTGGTGGCTTGGTGTCTTTGTGGCATTAAAGAAAACTGCCACTAAGTCACCAAGTCACAAAGATCCACGAAAAAGGCATCCGCCATATTTAATTCTAGTAAATATTTTCATAAATAATTGTCAATCAATTCAATTTGCAAAGCTTAATTAAAATGAACTACATTAAATGTAACTATTCAGTCACAGGCAAGATAGCAATTAACTGGATAGCAATGAAAGGGTTTTGGTTGTTTTTTATGGCCGTATCGGTCACTGATCGAATCACTGCATAAGAATCAGACCCTTCTGTTGATTTGAAAAAGTTGCTGACTTTTTGTTTGACTTTAAAGGTTCGAATGGCTCTTTCGGAAGAGTTGTTGTCGGGAGGAATATTCGGATTGTCTAAAAATGGGAAAACATAACTGGCATATTTGACCATCCGATTTTGAAATGTTTTCAGTTCTTTGATTTTTTGAGGTATTGTTTCTGTCAGGAGTTGCGAAAAAGTCTGGTTGATTTCACTTGATTTTTCAGGGGTTGCCTGATTTTCTTTGCGCAATCGAAGAGCCTGGGTTATTAGTTCTGATAACCTTGGGGTCCAGTCGTTTTCAGGATACTTTTGGGTGAAAAACTTCAGTTCACGTAGCAGATGTGCGGTACACAACTGGTGTGAAGTTTTGTTTCCTTTAAAGTACGCGGCCCAGCAATCGGTAACCAACGTTTTGTTGTCAAAGCCTTCGGGCATAATATCAGAAATGGCTTTTGACCCACGGGTTTTATGGATGGCAATATAGGTTGCCCAAGGGTTTTGGAAAGTCCAGCCCCAATGGTTTTTTCCGTTGATGTTGACCCCGGTTTCATCGGCTCCGGTTACTTTGCCGTTTACTACCATTTGCCTGATGGTTTCATAAACCGGAAGAGCTTTCTGTTTCATTTTTTCGAGCAGATAGCAAACACCGCCGGTACTGAGCGACAGGTTGAACAGGGACGAGAGCAGTTCTGTTATGCGTTCAACAGGCAGGTATTGGCGAACGCTCAGGTACGAAACCAGTGCTTGTACATTGGGGCCATAACTTACAGGGGCAACGATTCCTTCGGGGTACGATGCCTTGTTGCAGTGGCCGCACCTGCAATGCACTTCGAATAAATGATGTTCTGTAACTATTGGTTGGATCGGCGGGATATCAATTACTTGCCTGCGGCCAATAAACTGGTGTTGGTAGCCGCTAAGGTCTTCGCCACAGCAAGTGCAGTAGTTTGGGCTGTGTCCCATAACTGAATCAGGGCTCTCGGACATCTTCAGGGTAGTGCCTTCGTGTCCGGGCTGGCCTCCAGGTTTTTTGCCAGATGGTTCGCGCAGG
>JAUYMU010000126.1 GCA_030698405.1 Bacteroidota bacterium | reverse complement strand
ATTGGCAAAGTCCAGGAGAATATCTCCATCGGTAGCTATAATTTTGCGAAGAAACCGGTTAAATTGAAAATCTGGCAAAACCTTCCAAATGGAATTGAGGACCCAAACGCCAATAATGATTCCATCGTTAAAACGATTTGGTCTTCTTTATGTGGCACCTATACGATTGGTGGAACTAGTCCTGATTTCGCCACCTTTAGTGAGGCTGTTGCTGTACTAAATACTGCTGGGATATCATGTCCGGTTGTATTTAAAGTTAGGAACGGTACATACAATGAGCAGTTTGCGATCAACAATATTCTGGGTTCTTCCGCATCCAATACTGTAACTTTCCAGTCTGAGAGTGGTGATAGTACTAAAGTAATGATTAGTCATGATGTAGAGGGAAGTATTACTGCTAATCTAAAGCATGCCAGTTACATCAATTTCAGGAAGATTGGATTTGCTGGATATAAGGGATTAGTACTTGATGAATATACCAATAATATCAATATCGAACAATGTTTTTTGACTGGTAGCAACTCGGCTTTGGAAGTAAGGTCAGGGTCTCATCATATTCTGATTTCCTCTTCTGCATTTTCTGCTGTACCTACTGCAATATTTCTTGAAAACGCAAAGGACATTGAAATCCGGAACAATATATTTAATGAACAAAGAACTCAAGGAATAGGTACGAGTACTTCGGAAAATGTTATTGTTGATGGGAATCGATTTAACAAGACGCCAACGGGAGTGTATCTTTACAACACAAAAAATTCAATCGTAAGAAATAATCGGTTCAACATTTTGACTCAGCAATATGCTGTAAATACAGGAATTTATTTGACTAGCTGTGACGTGTTGAGCATTTACAATAACTACATCAATGTGGAAGGTAATCTTCTTGGAACCGGAATACGGATGGAATATACTTTGCACACAGGAATTTATTACAACAGCCTGAACATCGCCACTACGGATATTGGAAAATCGAGCAAAGGTTTGTGGTTTCAGACCGGCGACCAGAATAACATCAAAAACAACATATTCAATGTGAAGACATCAGGTTGTCCGGTTTGGATCGATGCAGGAACAACCGGATTTTCATTGGACTACAACGATTATTACAGTCCTTCCGGATTGATCGGACGGCTTGCCGATACAAATTACTCAAGCTTAAAGGATTGGGGAAAAGCAGTTAATGGTGATGCCAATTCAAAAGACATTATCCCAAATTATGCAAGTGATACCAACCCCTTACCATATCAACGTGATTTTAATGGAGCAGGCATCCCAATTGGAGGAATTCTTTTGGATATCAACGGAAAGATCAGAAATGATCAGGCCCCTGATATTGGCGCTGTAGAATTCATGATCGATTTTGGGATAACCCAGTTGATTAGTCCAAACCTCGATTGTGTTCAGGGATCGTCAGTTGGAGTGACTGTTTATATTCGCCAGTTTGGAGATCTTCCTTTCAAAGATTTAAAGTTGTCGTATCAGGTCAATGGTGGAGCGATTTTTACAGACATGATTCCTGGGATTATTCTCAATGACCTAACCTATACGTTTAATACACCGGTAAATATTTCTGCGCAGGGAGAATATCTTTTCCGTGTCTGGCTGATCAATACCAGGGACGATAATTTATTCAATGATACCTTGGTTACCACGCGTTATTCAAAACCGGCTCCCGTGGTTGATTTTACCTACAACAATCAATGTACAGGTCGCGAAGTTCAGTTCACAGGAACAGCCACCATACTTAGCCCCTATCTGATATCCAGCTATGAATGGCTGTTTGGAGACGGCTTAAAATCAACAGAGCAGAATCCGAAGCATACTTTTTCAAAGACTGGCATTCAGAAGGTTACTTTCAGGGCATACAGCAATGCGGGTTGCTTTACCGAAATTATAAAATCGGTTGATTTGGGAACGGTTGAAAAATTACAACTTAAGATTTTGAAAAAAGATGAGCTCTGCAGCAAAAGTTGTAATGGAGAGGTTGATATTACTGTAATTGGAGGAGAATCGCCCGTACAGCTTTATTTTAAAAATGCACTGACGACCCAGACTAAAATCAGCAATTTGTGCCCAGGAACATACTCTATCCGCGCCGTTGACAAAAAGGGTTGCGAAATTACGGAGAATGTTACTATCGGAACTGGAAGTCCCATGGATATGAAAATTGTCGCTGATCCGATGAATGGTTTTGCTCCACTCCGGGTTAACCTAAAAGCAGAGGGAGCTGGAGCAGCTTCTTATGAATGGTATTATAAAGGGAAGTTATTCAGCAATGAGCCTACCACAAGCATCAGTTTAATCGGCAAGGGTGCAAATATTATTAAACTGATAGTAAACAGCGGTCCTCCAAATAACTGCATTCTTACTGTCAGTTTATCTATCAATGTCGAAATATTGGTTGAAATTAAGATTCCCAATGCCTTTTCTCCGAATGGAGATGGCTTCAATGATTCCATCGGTGCATTGACGAAATGTGTTACATCGCTCGAAATGAATATCAACGATCGCAATGGCCGGTTTGTGCATAAGATTGACTCGGTGAACGGCAGGTGGGACGGGAATTTGCCTTCAGGAAATCTTGCGCCACAGGGTGTTTACTATTACTCTTTAAAAGCAATTGGATATGATAGTTTGGAATATTCCCGTCAGGGCAATATCAATTTGTACAGAGACTTTGCAAGCCTTACTCCAAACCCTGTTCAGGCTAAGGCAATCCTTGATTTAAATGGGAATCTGACAGGGCAAAAGTCCATTTCAATTTTCAATTCTTCAGGAATGTTGATACGGAAATGGGATACCTTGGAGGATATATTACATCTGGACCTCTCGTTTTTAATTAAAGGAGTCTATTTAATTAAAGCCAAAGATACAGATCAGGTCGTCGTTGTTAAATTCATAAAAGATTAAGGCCATGAAAAAAACCAATATAATAACCATTCTTATTCTTGTCTTGGTGTGCCTTCAGTTTAATTCATCGGCACAGGGCAAGTATGAGATTATGGGCAATAAGGCTTATGAGAACAAGCAGTATGTTCTGGCAATTGATTACTATACCAGAGCCCTCTCCAATTTTGAAGGTGGAAAAAATGAGCGCAACGAGCTTGCTTTCAAACAGGCTGATTGCATAAGGATGATCAATAATCCAAAGAAAACTGAGATCTTTTATCAGCGCATGGTCAAAAATAAATATGCCGAACAAAAACCGCTGGTATATCTTCATTATGCCACTGTGCTTAGTTCTCAGGGGAAATATACTGAAGCCCTGCCGATGTACGAGCAATACCTTGCCAGAGTGCCCGGAGATGCGCTGGCCCTGGCTGGCAAAACTTCGTGTGAACTAAGTCTGCAGGACACCACGGCTGATAAACGATGGTTCATTAAGAACATCCGTGAAATCAATTCATTTGACGATGATTTTGCTGCCGTACATGGGGATGATCAATTCAAAACTGTGATCTTCTCATCTAACCGCAAAGGAACCACTGGTAAGGAAACCGACAATTGGACCGATGGGTCTTTTTCCGATCTGTTTATTGCAACCAAGAAGAAAGGGGAAACCTACGGAGTGCCTGTTTTGATCGATAACAAAGACCAAGTGAACACCCAGGCCAATGAAGGAGCAGCCTGCCTTGATGATGAGTATAAAAAAATCTACTTTACCCGATGTGCAAAGATGCAAAAGAGCAAAGAATATTGCCAGATTCTGGAAGCCGAACGGATGGGGAACGGATGGGGCCAAAGCACTGTGATTTATACTGATAGTCTTGGAAATGTGGGTCAACCGGTGTTAACGGGCAATGGCCTTACAATGATATTTTCGTCCAACCGACCCGGTGGAAGCGGAGGCAAAGACCTTTGGAAAACTACCCGTTCATCGGTTAGCAAACCTTTTGGTCCAGCTGAAAACCTCGGATCGAAGGTCAATACCTTGGGTGATGAAATGTTCCCCAGCCTTTTGGCGGACACTGTATTGTATTTTACCTCCAATGGACGAACCGGATTCGGGGGATTGGACATTTACCAAATTACCCTTAGGGAAAACGGACTTTCGAATGTAAAGCATTTGCCGCGTCCTGTCAATTCGCCAGCTGATGACTTCGCTATGAGTTTTGAAGGAAACAATGAAAGAGGCTTCTTTACTTCAAGAAGAACAGGAGGAAAGGGAGGCGATGACATTTATTCCTTTGAAAAAATAAATTGGAATTTAATTATAAAGGGGTCAGTCAGGGACGAAATTACCCAAAAACCGATACAAAGTTTACCAGTTTACATGGTCGATGGCAAGAACGACACGATCACTGCAACTACCAATGATTCGGGCGCTTTTCTTTTTGCAAATGGACAGGTAAAAGAAGAACAACGTTATACGCTGGTCTTTACAAAAGAAAACTATTTTACAAAGAAAACAGAGGTTATAACCGGAGTGATCACACGCGACTCGACCTGCATGGTTAATATGTTGTTACAACCCATTCCTGACAAGCCGATCGTACTTCCGGATATTTATTATGAATTAAACAAGTGGGATTTGTTACCACAATATGAGGATTCACTAATGGTACTGGTGAAAGTGCTTAATGATAATCCCAAAATCGTCATCGAACTGGCCTCCCATACCGATTCACGTGCATCTGATCAGTATAACGACGAACTATCACAGAAGCGGGCAGAAACGGTAGTAACATTTATTACCGGACAAGGGATCAACAAGGAACGACTGGTTGCAAAAGGTTACGGGAAGCGGATGCCCAGAGTACTGTCGGCAGATATTACAAGAGATGGATACACCTTTGAACGTGGGATAAAACTAACCGAAGTATATGTCCTTGCCATCCCGGACGTGAAGAAGAGAGAGGTTGCTTATCAATTGAACCGCAGGACAGAGTTTTCAGTAATCGGAAAAAATTTCAAATAATATGAAGAAGATCTTTATTCTCAGCATAAGTATTCTGTGGTTTGTTTCCATGGCATTTAGCCAGGTTCAGCTTACGCAGTATTTTCTGGACGGGACAATTTACAATCCTGCGTTTGCAGGTTCACAGGATGCCATCTGTACCAGTATGTTCGGAAGGCAGCAATGGCTGGGCCTGACCGATGCAAATGGCAACAACATTTCACCGCAATCGGTAGTATTCAATATTCATGCACCCATCTTCTCACTAAACAGCGGCCTTGGAATGAATGTGATATACGATAAAGCTGGTTTTGAAACCAGCCTGGGAGTTAAAATTAATTACAATTACCGGTTTACTTTTCGGGATGAAAATAAAAGTCTTGCTTTTGGAATCGCAGGTTCTGTTCTAAGCAAATCCATTGATTTTAGTCAGTTGATATTCGAACAGCCCGGTGATCCGCTGCTGATGAGCAATCAAAAAGAAAGTGGAGTCATTCCGGATGTTGGTTTCGGTATCCAGTACCAGCAATTAAAAAAGATGTATGTTGGCATCTCCGCTATTAATCTGATGGAATCCTCTGCGAATATTGGAAACATTAAGTACAGTCAACAGCGATACTTTTATGCAACAACTGGATACTATTTAAATTTGGCAGCAAGAGGCAGCAAGTCTTTGTATTTAATACCATCAGTACTTGTGAAATCTGATCTTAACAATATGCAGCTCGACATTAATTCACGTATCGAATACAACAACGCTTATTGGGCCGGGGTGTCGTGGCGTTACCAGGATGCGGCAGCTCTCATGGCCGGTATCAACCTGAAAGGCCTGCGTATCGGCGCTTCGTATGATCTCACGATTGGCAATCTCTCCAAAGTCTCCAATGGTAGTATCGAGTTCTTTCTGGGCTATTGTTACACCATCCAACCCAAAGTAAAATTGAACAGTTTGTATAATACGAGGTATTTGTGATCCCGGTGTTTAGCTGAATGTCATTCTAATCAAACTGGGTTCAGTTCCCGATGCTTGAAGCGAGTATATAATAACCGATAAGGCATTTAAATTTTTATTTATTTCTCGCGGCAGTGCATCAAGAATTCCACTTGCTCAAATATATGTGATGTAAATATTAATAATGCCTAGCGGCTGCGGACAGGATTAATTTCAAATTGACGGGTTTGGAGCACGTTCAAAATTAGAACTTGCTCACTACAAATCGTTTACTGGTATGTCCCTGTTGAAGTATGAAGTTTTTCCCAAAACGCATAAAGGGACTTCATAAACAAAACGAACGCTTCGAATAGTTTTGGATTTTTATCCCACTCTTTGGTGAAAATTTCATCCGGCAAAACCGGATTTGAAACGTGGAATTGTCGATAATACAATTTTTCTGTTTCAACAGCCATTCTAAATCGTTCAACTACTTTTTGAATAGTCTCATAAATAGAGTTTTCGCCTTCATACATTTTTGCGACCAATGTTGTTAGCACTATGCTTGATGGGGCCATATCCATTTGGTTTTCAAAATAAACATCCCAATACCGCTTGATCAACTGGGTAGCATGCTGTAAGGGCTGCTTCAAATAATTTGGATCATCTTTGGGCAAATCCAGAGCTGCCCGAAATTCCATTCCCGGATAAAAATCACTCAAATAAATATTGCGTTGTACTGGATTCGAACCATCCGCCAGCTGGCGGACTACCCTGTCAAGGTAATTCCTGGGCATTTAATTTGGCTTTCACTAATTCCCAAACGAACAAACGACCTCTTGCAGTTTTTAATTCATTTTCACGTTTCATTGCCTCTGTTCTGGAAGAAAATTCTTCAAAATAGATCATTTTCCAAGGCTGAAAATGACTTGTCCAGCCTGTATTATCGCTGCTATTATGAGTTTTTAACCGTTGATTGATATCAGCGGTTTGTCCAACATAGATTTTGTTGAAAGTTGAAGAATACAAAACGTAGGTGAAATACATTTTTTAGTTAAAGAAGTGGGCTGTACTGGATTCGAACCAGTGACCCCTACCCTGTCAAGGTAATGCTCTAAACCAACTGAGCTAACAGCCCTTCTTAATAATTGCAATCATTCATTTCTCAATGAACTTCGATCTACTTCATCGATACCGGAAGTGGGCTGTACTGGATTCGAAACCGTCTGCTTACTGATCTTTGGTAATCTACCCTGTCATCCGCCAGCTGGCGGACTAAACCAACTGATCCGTCAGCTAACAGCCCTTCTTATTGCGCCACAAAAATATAAATTTTTTGCTTTCTTTCCTGTTTCGTGAATAAATCGTCTAAATTTGAAATTCAAAAAAAACAGATGAGGGCAGAAATTCGTTTTTTCGTGATAATTTTTCACATAGTATGTTCCGGTTTGGCCATAAGTGCCTATGCCAATGACAATACTTCCGTAAAACTTTACGATGAAACAATTTTTGTGATTTCGAACTTTTCGGGTGTTGATGCCAATCTCAACGAGCCCCGAACCATTCAGGAACTTCTTAATCAAAATATCGGTGGGTTCAGGCTATACCTGGAATGGGAAAAACAGCAAAGCCAGCTCATGATAAAAAAAGCCGATGGTTCTTCTATTTCCTTCAGCCAAACCATGAATGAAATCAAGAATTATCTGGACAATAAACCTGACAAAATCCTGACTCTTTTCCTTGATTTCAGCACCAATGTTAATGAGTTGAGCGAACTTTTTCAGGAATTGGACATCGATCAATATTTATATTCTTATGATGCAAGGGAAGGCTGGGAATCAATAAATAAGATGACCGGCGCGAACACGAGGCTGGTAATTTTCGCGATGCAGGAACACAGAAACAGCCCTGATTGGCTTCACTATGTTTGGAACCATGCTGTTGAACCTTACTTCTCAATCTGGGAAGCTCCTGTTTTCAAAGGCGAATTTCTGAAAGGCGACCCCAAAAACAGTCTTCTGATTTACAACGACTATAATTTCCCCAGAAAGTCCCAAAGTGCCAATGATTTCAACTATGATACCAACCAAAACCCTTACCTGATTGAGCACATAAAAAATACATGGATCAATACAGGAAAAACACCCAATTTTGTGATGCTCGATCGTTACGAAAACTGGATTGTGGGCGTTGTGTCTTATTTGCGCGGTTTCAAAATTATAAAGGGAACAGTTACCTATAATGCACAAATCCTCGACTATGTAAACTGGGAAAGAACCGGCAGCCTGACAAGCGGAAAATATTGTTTCCCGGTTGGGCCGGGCGACAATCTGGTTTTGGCGCCTAAAAGTCCGGGGTTTCGTTTTACACCTGAATCGGCCACATTTAATGAACCGAACCAGAGTATTGTTCAGCATTTTATTGCCACATCGCTCGAAATTACCAATAATCTGGAAGGTCATTATTCTTTTGTTAAAGAAGGTCGCGACTTCAGCATAAACGGGTTCAACGGGAAGCCAGTAAATGTAAATTTCACAAATGATTCAACCCGCTCCTCTGTGGCTGAATTTGGGGAAAACAGTTATATTGTACTTCCCGGCGCCGAAGAATTCAAAATACGCGATCATGATTTTTCGGTTGCTGCCTGGATAAAAATCAAGGAATATCAACCCAATAAAAGCGATTATTGCATTATCGGAACAAAAAACAATACCTACCAACAGGGAATTCACCTTTTGGTAAGGAACAAAAAACCATATTTTGGCTTTTACAACAACGACTTGCAGGGTAATAAAATACTCGAAGCAGGGAAATGGTACCATTTGGTTTGGAGATACAACAAATTGAGCGGAGAACAAGCCATTTTTGTAAATGGCAAACTCGATAGCCGTTCGCTGGGGCATCCGGCATACAAAGGGCGCGAAAACCTGTACATTGGAGTTGCCGGATTTAACTGGTCGTCGAACATGAACGGGGCAATTGACAATCTGAGTATTTGGTCGAGGGCACTGGGTGAAGAGGAAATCTGGGGTATGAGCAAGGAAGTGATCGAAATCGTACCCATTAAAAATGTCTTTATCCTTTATCCCATCCTATCCCGTAGTTTAGTGGCATTTCTGGTCCTTGTAATGTTAATACTTGGATATTTTAGAATCCCTTTCAGGAAATTTAGCAGACAGGTATCCCCAGTGGAAAAGATTCGGAGCATCGAAAATACCTTGATCAGCAAACCGGAAGCAAATTACATTCAGCTATTTGGCGATTTTAAAGTTCTCGACAAAACCGGCACGGAAATCAGTAGTCAGTTTACCCCGAAGCTGAAACAATTGTTTCTCATCATCCTTTTGTATTCGCAGCGAAATAAAAACGGCATTTCAACAAAGGAACTCACCGACATTCTTTGGCTTGGGCATTCGTCACAAAGCGCCAAAAACAGTCGCGGTGTGACCATCAGGAAGTTGAGGCTGATACTTGAATCCCTTGATTCGGTGCAGATTAATTTTCACATCGATCGCTGGTCGATGGCGTTTGGAGGATCGGTTTACTGCGATTACACCGAATGTTTAAAACTCCTGAAACGCGAAAAAATTCACGACACCGACTTTAACCTGAATTTTTATCATATCATTCAGGAAGGCGAACTTTTCAAAGGTGAATCGTACGACTGGCTCGATGATTTTAAGGGATTTGTCGGGAACAACATTGTTGATATTCTCCTGAAATTCATCAACGAACTAAGCATTGACCGGGACGAAGAATTAATCCTGAAATTAAGCGACCGCATTTTGGTGACCGATCCGGTGAATGATCAGGCGATGGCATACAAACTGAAAGTTTTAATCAAACAGAACAATTATAATCTGGCCAGATTTACCTTCGACCGCTTCTGTGCACTTTACGAAGAGATGTATGGAGAGAAGTTTTCAGTTAAATTTGAAGAACTTATTGCCTGAAAAATAAACATGTTATAAAGCAGGGTTAATTTTTGCTTTTCATTTTGTATTCCATTCAATGTCATTGTATTTAATGTTTGTGCAGAATGTTTTCAGGAGGAATATTAACCCAATATTAACCTTGTTTTAACCCGCCTGTAAACGACAGCTAAAACCCTGCTAATTCCTTTTACTTAGATTTGATGCATTTCTTGACGGATTGTAAAGTCTTTTTTTAAACTTCCGGAGAATAAAACGATTAATTCAGTTTTGCTTTATGAAGATTTGGAATTCTGTTCAAACGATGTTTTCAGGTAAAAGATCATTTATATGGGTGATTGTTTCAGGACTAATTATTGCCTTTGCTTTCATGTTTGCAGGAAACGAGGTGGTCACTTATACTTCAACCGATAATTATTGCATGTCGTGCCATGTTCACCCACATGCAGAACAAAGCTGGAAACTTTCTCCTCACTATGACAACAAAGCCGGTATAATTGTGCATTGTGTCGATTGCCACCTTCCGCCAAAAGGGCATGGAATGTTGGTGGCCAAAGCCAAACACGGTGCCATCGACTTGTACGGTTACCTGTTCAAGGATTCAGCCGATTACAAATGGGAAGAGAAGCGCACCCTTGAAAAGGCGAGTAAATTTGTATATACCGAATCGTGCGTAAAATGTCATCAGAATTTATTCCCGAAAACGCTTAGTGTTGACGGTGAAAACGCCCACTTAAGTTTTCTGACGAGCAAAACCGATGTAAGTTGCCTGAATTGTCACCTCGACGTTGGGCATTTTGACCCAAACAGAAAACATGAGCACGACAAAAATTTCGGAGTTACTGCGACTGTTTCTGCTGAAATTTATACTGAACCCACCACAGTTACAAGCTTCACCAACTTTACTGAAAAGATACCGGGAACCAGCCTTTCTTTTGAAATGGTTGCCATTCCGGGCGGACAGTTTATAATGGGCAGTCCGAAAAAGGAACCTTTTAGGAAACCCGATGAAGGACCTGCTCATCCTGTAAAACTAACGCGGTTTTTTATGGCAAAAGTAGAGGTCAGTTGGGATGAATACCTTGAATTTTTTAAGGCTACTTCGTCGCAGGGACGCAAGGAAGCCGAAGAAAACGAAAACGTGGATGCCATTTCGGGCCCGACACCGCCATGGGGCGCACCCGACCAGGGATGGGGAAAAGGCTCACGTCCGGCAATCACGATGACGTGGAAAGCTGCCAATGTATATTGCCAGTGGCTTTCGAAAGAAACAGGCAAAAAATACCGTCTTCCGACCGAAGCCGAATGGGAATATGCTTCCCGCGGAGGCAATCAAGCTCCTTATTTCTTTGAAGGCAATCCAAAAGATTTTACTTCCGAAGGATTTTTCAGGAAAATATTTGGCCGCGATACTGCTGTTATCCAGTCGTATGTGGTTTACAAGGAAACAAGTCCTTCACAGACACAAGAGCCTGGTTCGGTGAAAGAAAATCCGTTCGGCCTGAAAAACATGTTGGGCAATGTGTATGAATTTTGTTCCGATTATTATTCGCCGACAGCTTATGCAGCGTATAAAAAGGGTGCGGTTAATCCCAAAGGTCCCCGAAAAGGTCAGGAACGTGTGATCAGAGGCGGTTCGTTTAAAAGCGATGCCAAAGATGTACGAAGCGCAGCGCGCGATTTCACCAAAACCAAAGCATGGTTGGTTACCGACCCGCAAATGCCAAAAAGCGTTTGGTGGTATTCCGATTGTGTTGACATTGGTTTCAGGGTAGTTTGTGAAGCAGATGAGAGTATAAAATAGAAAAATTGTTCCCGATGGAAAATACGAATAAAGGTTTTAACAGAAGAAGGTTTCTTGAATCGACCGCATTGGCCGGAATCGGTTTGCTGGGCGCAAGTGCCATGATTTCAGGATGTAAAAAAACAAAGAACGCCAAAGAATTGGGATTGCCACCCATCCTGAAGGCTGCTCCAAAAGGTAAAAAACTGCGGGCAGCACTGATTGGTTGCGGTAACCGCGGAACAGGCGCAGCCTTAAATTTTATAAGTGCCGGCCCCGATTTGCACATTGTTGCTTTGGCCGATGTATTTCAGGATAGAATAGATGCTACCCGCGAACGCTTTTCGAAACTGAAGATGGAAATTCCGGCGGAAAACTGTTTCTCAGGATTTGAAGGATATAAACAAGTGATGGCGCTGGCCGATGTTGATGTGGTGATTTTGGCAACTCCGCCGCAATTCCGGCCCGATCAGTTCAAGGAAGCTGTTTTAAAGAACAAGCATGTTTTCATGGAAAAGCCGATGGCAGTTGATCCGGTTGGAATCAGGTCGATAATTGGCAGTGGCAAAAAAGCGCAGGCAGTTGGGCTGAACGTGGTTACCGGAACCCAGCGTCGTCATCAGCAGGATTATATTGAAACCTATCAGCAAGTTGCAAACGGCGCAATCGGAACACCGGTTTCAGCAAGGGCTTTCTGGAACCAAAACCATGTGTGGTTCCGCACCCGCGAAGAAGGTTGGGACGATATGACTTACATGGTTCGCAACTGGAACAATTTCTGCTGGCTGTGTGGCGATCATATTTTGGATACACATGTTCACAACATCGATGTAATTAACTGGTTTCTGGGCAAACAGCCTGAAAGTGCGGTTGGTTACGGTGGCCGTGCAAGACGTTTAACAGGCGATCAGTACGACTTTTTCAGTATTGACTTTGATTATGGCGGTGGCGTTTTCTCGCACAGCATGTGCCGTCAGATCGACAACTGCGCCAACGCGACCGGTGAATTCATCATGGGAACTGAAGGTTATACCAACTGTGCCAATACCATTTGGAATCTTGACGGATCGGTGAAATGGAAATTTGAATACCCGAAAGATGAAAACGGCAACGAGACAAATCATATATTAATTCCGGCTTATGTGCAGGAACACATGCACCTTGTTCATGCCATCCGCACCGGGGAGTATGTAAATCAGGCGGAAGAAACCGCTTTGTCAACGCTCACGGCAATCATGGCGCGTACAGCAGCGTATACCGGCAAAAAAGTTACCTGGGAAGAAATTTACAAATCAGATATGGATCTCGGTCCGCAGGTAATTGAATTTGGTCCGGTTGACATGCAATTTGAAGTGCCAATTCCGGGAACAGCGCACAAAGCATAGAGAACCCCCGGCCTCCCCCGACCTCCCGAAGGAGGGGAGTTTTGGAATTGCATATAACGACAAATTAAGTGAAACAATTTATTGTTGCATTTTAAATTAACTCACCCTGAAGGCCGCTTGCGGACTTCGGCGTGAGCTCAGTCGAACGATGCGACGGGGTGAGTTAAAATATTGGAAAAATTAGAAATAGGATTTTGATTCATTCTTGAAACTAACAAATGCCGATTCTTTCTCCCCTCCTTGTGGAGGGGTTGGGGGAGGCTTCAATCTAAACTAAAATGGACAACAAGAGCACACGCAGATCTTTTCTTAGAAATTCGCTTTCGGTAGTGGCCGGAACGATGGTGTTGCCGCACATTATTCCTTCGTCGGCAATGGGAATGAACGGGGTTGTACCTCCAAGCGATCGCCTCGTATTGGGATCGATTGGAGTTGGTTCTCAGGGAGTCAGCAATATGCGGGGATTCCTGAAATTTAAGGAAGTACAGTTGGTTGCAATGTGCGACCTCGACACGAGAAACCTGGCGAAAGCTTCGGCCATCGTTAATCAGCAATATGCAAACACCGATTGCCGGACACACAAGGATTACCGCGAATTTCTGGAAAAGGAAAAGCTGGATGCTGTCTGCATTTCGGTACCCGACCATTGGCACAGTATCACTTATGTGGCCGCAGCCAACAAGAAAATCGACATTTACGGCGAAAAACCTTTGGCCAGAAGTATCGGCGAAGGACAGCAGATTGTAAAGGCAGTTCAGAAAAATAAAATTATATGGCAAACCGGAAGCTGGCAGCGGTCGGTAGCTAATTTTCACAAAGGCGCTGAGCTTGTTTTCAACGGAAGACTGGGAAAAGTTGACCGTGTGGAAGTTGGTTTGCCCAATGCGGCGAAACTGGTTGGAATGCCATCGATAAAAGAAGTGCCTGCCGAACTCGACTGGGATTTCTGGCTCGGATCGGCGCCCAAAGTTCCGTATCGTGGTGTTTGCCATTGGAACTGGCGCTGGATATTGGATTATTCAGGAGGACAATTAACTGACTGGGCAGGTCACCACATCGACATTGCTACCTGGGCTTTGGGACTCGACCGCACGGGGCCAGTCGAAGTTTCAGGCGAAGGCGTTTATCCGGCTGCTACCGAATTGTACAATGTGCCCGGCGAATTCGATTTCAATTGTAAATATAAATCAGGAGTTGTGATCCGCGTGGCCAATTCAGCCCGTTTGCCTCACGGAATGGGCGTAACATGGTATGGAGAAAATGGCTGGATTCATGTTGATCGCGGCGATATCATTACTGCCTCGAAACCTGAGCTGATTTCTGAGGAACTTGGTTCAGGCAAAAAAGCGCTCTATAAAAGCAACGATCACATCGGGAATTTCCTGGAATGTATCAAAAGCCGCAAGGAAACCATTACACCGGTTGAAGTTGCCCATCGTTCCATTTCAGTTGGTTTGCTTGGCGAGATTGCCATGACCACCAAACAGAAAATTCAATGGGATCCGGTAAAAGAACAAATAATCGGCAATGCGGAAGCCAGCAAAATGCTGATGAGAAATTTCCGTGTACCTTGGAAAATACCAACCATCTGATAGAATATCAGCGTATAAAAAGAATTAAAATTCAAAATGAGTATCCTGACATGTACCCAAGCTATTTATTGCCGTCCCGATTCATCGGGACGGACAAATTGATAATCGCGAAAAATGGCTTTAGCCACAAAATTTTGGGCTAAAGCCCTGAATTGCGCTGTAATTCTAATTCGTCGCCTAAAGGCAGACGGCAAAGGATAATTTACTAATATAACATGAATTTAAGCAAACAACCGGATATTCATTAAAATTTCAGCATAGCACACACGCTTTTTCATCCTTTTAACCGGGATACTTGTCTAAAACCAACCAACAAATTGCCAGCGAAGGGAAACCACTTCCCCGAGCTGGCATTTTTTTGAAATTTCGAATTTTTCCAACATTGGCAGTTCCAATGTTTTCAAAGTGAAATTCTGTATCTTTAGCCCCGGTTTACCCTGTCATTTTCCTGAAACCCGAATTTTACTTCAGGAAAAAAACGTACTGAAAAAAACAAATCTATGTTTTCACTCATAATTCCTGTTTATAACGAAGAAGATCTGATTGATGAATTGACATCGCGTGCAATAAATGCAGTGGAATCGTTCACTTCAAATTACGAAATTCTGTTTATAAACGATGGGAGTACCGATTCAACACTCCGGAAATTAATTAAAGTCCGCAAACGTTTTTCAAAAGTCAAAATTGTTGACCTTTCGAGGAACTTTGGCCATCAGGCAGCTTTTACCGCCGGACTGGAAATGGCCATGGGAAATTATGTGGCCATGATGGATGGCGACCTTCAGGATCCGCCGGAGCTACTCGCCGAAATGTACCGGATGATAAATGAAGAAGGATTTGACATTGTCACCGGCAAAAGGAAAGGCCGGAAAGGGAAACGGTTACGCCTCGCAACCAACCTGTTTCACGCATTCTTTAAAAAAATTACCGTTCTCGACGATATGGAAAATTCGGGCAATTTCTCGATGTTGAACCGAGCTGCCGTCGATGCGCTGGTGAAGATGAAGGAAACCATTCGTTATCTGCCTGGCTTGCGTTCGTTTATCGGTTTCAACCAGGGATTCGTTGAATATGTGAGGGAAGAGCGTGCAGGCGGTGAGCCTAAAATGACCATCGGGAAACTGATGTTGTTGGGCGCTGATGCCATTTTCTCGTTTTCGAAATTTCCAATCAAAGTATGTCTGGTGCTGGGCCTGACCGGAACCATTGTATTTATGTTTGCCGGAATTTATGTGCTGATTGCTAAATCATTTGGATTTGCCCTTTTTGGCTGGTCTTCCACCGTTCTGAGCATTTATTTTCTGGGTTCTATTCAGCTTATATTTCTGGGCGTGGTGAGCGAATATGTGTATCGCATTTACAAAGAATCGCAGAACCGGCCTATCTACCTTGTGAAAAAGTTTTACGACACCGACACCGAATAATGGGAGAAAAAAATCTGAAGATAACTTTTTGGGTTCTGGCTTTCGTAATGCTTTCCGCCCTTTTGGTGATCAGCCGCGATGCGGGCATTTCGGGCGACGAGGAGGTGCATTACAAACAATCTGAATTGGTTTACAATTACTTCAGCAGTTTGGGAACTGACAAATCATCGCTCGATACGCCCAAAACACACCTTCAATACTACGGACAAGCTTTCGATAATTTGGTAACCGTTCTGATCCACTGGTTCGGAATTGAAGATATTTACGGGTTCAGGCACATGATGTGCAGTATTTCAGGATGGCTGACAATTTTGGTAACTGCTTTATTTGCAGCGCATATTTCCGGTTACGGAGCTGCTATTTTTGTGCTTTTTCTGTTTGCAGTTTCACCGGGTTTTCTGGGTCAGTCGCAAAACAACCTGAAAGATATTCCATTCGCACTGGCTTATATTTCAAGCGTTTATTATTCGCTTAAACTTGTTTATGCTGAAGTAAAACCTACAAAACAAACGATTTTACTGCTGGTTTTAAGCATCGCTTTTTCCATTGGCATTCGTGCCGGAGGTATTCTCGTGGTTTTTTACCTCGGGTTTTTCATGTTCCTGAAATTCGTTTCTGATTGGATGAAACAGAAAAAACCGGACATAAAACAGCTCAAAAAACAACTGATTTTGTTCTCCGGAATTTCGCTTTCCGGTTATTTGCTGGGTTTGATCCTTTGGCCGTACGCTTTGCAGAACCCGGTGCTCAACGTGTTGAAATCGTATGAGGTAATGACCCATTTCCCGACAACTGTCCGTCAGATTTTTGAAGGCAGGATCGATTGGTCTGATTTCCATCCGTGGTATTATTTGCCTAAATACATGGCCATTACGATTCCGGTAGTTGTTTTCGCCGGAATAGCCGTTTTCCTGTTGAATGCAAAAAAGAAATATTCAGAAAATCAGAAAATGCAATTGTGGCTGTTACTTTTTACTGTATTATTTCCATTGGTATTTGTTATCCTGAAAGGTTCAAACCTATACGGATCGTGGCGGCATTTTCTGTTCGTCTATCCCGGAATTATACTGATTTCGGCACTGGGATTTCATGCTTTTTTTGTGAGGTTCAGGCATAAAATTGTTCGGATTGCCGGCATCGCATTACTGCTGATTTTGTCATTTCATCCGGCGAAATTTATGGTTGCCAATCATCCTTATTATTACCTGTATTACAATCAGTTGGTTGGCGGATTAAACGGCGCCTACGGAAATTATGAAACCGATTACTATTACCATTCGATGCGCGAAGGAGCCGAATGGCTTCAGGCATACCTGAAAAACAAGCAACACAGCGAAGAAGTTATTGTTGGCGGAAATTTTCCGATTCAGTGGTATTTCAGGAACAACGAAAAAATAAAATTTGTGTATTTCCCCTACCAGAAACGGAGCGAATACGACTGGGATTATGCCATCGTGGCGAACAGTTACATTTCTCCCTTTCAGCTGAAAAATAAAATCTGGCCGCCTGCGAATACAATTCATACCATAACTGCCGATGGAATTCCGATATGTGCAGTAATTGAGCGGGTTACAAAAGACGATTTGTTGGGAATTCAGGAGCAAAAAAAGGGCGACAACATTAAATCTGCGTTGCTATTTCAAAATGCACTGTCGCATGACCCTCAAAATGAATGGATCTGTTATAAATTTGCAACTTCGCTGGCTTTTTCGGGAGAAGTTGACCGGGCAGAACAAATGCTTCAGGAATGTTTTGAGATTAATCCGGATTACGAACCGGCACTCGTTTTGGCAGGCGATCTGGCATTGAAAAGTAATAATACCGAAAAAGCTGCCGTTTATTACCGAAAGGCAATTGAGGCAAACCGGAAGTATTTCAGCGTTTACCTTAAGTTAGCCGGAATATATGCTGAAACCAATGTGGATGAAGCGCGTAAAGTATTGAAAGATTGCCTGAAGATAAATCCCCGGTACAAACCGGCACGTCAGGCTTTGGCCGATACATACAGAAATTTAACCTCCGAAGAGGAAGAAAAACGAAAAAAAGAGAATAGTAAGAAATAAATTAAAAATTGAAACGATGAAAAAATTTATCATGTTTGCCTTTTTAGGCCTTTTGTTTATGGGAGTTCCCGCTGTTGTAGCTGCACAGGGCGAAGATTCACTTGAGTTTGTTATTGAAGAACCAACCGATACTATTTCGATTGACAACATGGATCC
>JAUYMU010000124.1 GCA_030698405.1 Bacteroidota bacterium | reverse complement strand
AAGTACTTTGCAGATAAAAAATTATATTTCACGCCTTTTTTTTGTATGCTCGTAACGCGTTGTTGTTAAGTATGTTATAAAAACATATTTCATAACATACGTAATATGATAAAAATAATTCAAAAGTGAGGGTTACCTTTTGAATTATTCAGGAATAAATAGATAGTTCAAATTTCAGAGCTAAATCTCCAAAGTCTCCCGACCCAATCATCGCCTGAGTAATCAATACCGACCCGTTTTGAAGTTTTGATTTCCGAAACAGCTTCGGCATCTTCCACCCAGATTCTTTGCGAAGTGATCAGGCTTTCGCCGTAAAACGATTTGTCTAATTGAAGTTCGCGGCCCACGCGGCCGGGTCCGGGGAAACCTTCGATGCCGCGGATCAGCACTGCCGAAGCATCGCCTTCAAATCCGGTCACCAGATTCAGTAACCAATATTGGCCATATATAAGGTACACGTAAACGGTTCCGCCTTCTCCGAACATGACTTCGGTGCGCGGTGTTCGTCCTTTGCTGGCATGGCAGGCCAAATCCTCCGTTCCGCGGTAAGCTTCAACTTCGGTAATCATGTATTTCCCGATACTTCCGTCAGGAAAGCAACGAACCAGTTTTTTGCCAATCAGTTCAGGGGCAACTTGCAGCACATCGCGCAGGAAAAATTCAGGAAGAAGACGCGTATTCATGTTCCGGTTTTTAAATTTCAGGAGACCAATGATACAAATGTGATAAAAAACAACAGAATAGCCCGAATTAATACTTGCAAATTAAAAAAAAGAAAATACTTTTGCAGTCCGATTATTGTCCTTACTTGCAGTTCATGTAAATAACTGAAAATGTTGAGTGTGCAGATCTTATTAACAATTCCGGGTTAATAAATAACGGCGCTCTAAATGATTGAATTTTAATTTAATGCGAGTTAGTGTTTAATTTTTTAATAATAAACAAGTGGATACACTAAGTTATAAAACCGTATCGGCAAACAGAGCCACGGTAACAAAAGAGTGGGTTCTTGTTGATGCTACAGATGTTGTTCTCGGACGTTTGGCCAGTAAAGTTGCCAAAATTCTAAGGGGAAAAAACAAACCAAGCTTCACGCCTCACGTTGACTGTGGTGATAACGTGGTTATCATCAACGCTGAAAAAGTTCGTCTGACAGGAAACAAACTGAACGACAAAATTTATTTGAGCTATTCGGGCTACCCGGGTGGACAGAGAAAACAGACTCCGGCTGAGTTGATGGCCAAATATCCTGAAAGACTGATTGAAAAAGCAGTTAAAGGGATGTTACCTAAAAACCGCCTGGGAAGTAAAATCTATGGCAACATGAAAGTTTATGTTGGACCAGTTCACGATCAGGTTGCCCAGAGCCCAAAAGTAATTGATTTAAATACAATTAAATAATAACTAATGGAAGTAGTAAACGCGTTAGGTCGTAGGAAATCTGCGGTAGCCAGAGTTTATGTGAGCGATGGCAAAGGAAAAATCACTATCAATAAAAGAGAATTGACTGAATATTTTCCAACCGGAATCCTGCAGTATGTTGTTTTGCAACCGTTGAATCTGTTAGGTGTTGCCGGTCAGTATGATATCAATGTTAACCTTGATGGTGGTGGTATCACCGGACAGGCTGAAGCATTGCGTTTAGGAATTTCACGTGCAATGCTCGAAATTGTTCCTGAATCGAGAGCCGCTTTAAAAGCAGCCGGATTTTTGACCAGGGACCCACGTGAGGTTGAACGTAAAAAACCAGGTCAGCCAAAAGCACGCAAAAGATTCCAGTTCTCAAAACGTTAATATTTTTTATCCAAAAATATTCTGCTTTGGATCTAAATTGTCCAGACTTCCGCCCCGAGCACTCGGGGCAGAACTACCCGGCAATTGCTTTTCAAGAGATTATTTTTTTAACAAAAAAGTAAAAAGATGCCAAGAACAAATTTTCAAGATTTATTGGACGCAGGTGTTCACTTCGGACACTTGAGAAGAAAGTGGAACCCAAACATGGCCCCATATATTTTTATGGAGAAAAACGGGATTCACATTATCGATCTTCAGAAAACAATCGTCAAAGTTGACGAAGCTGCCGAAGCAATTAAACAAATTGCAAAATCAGGCCGCAAAATTTTATTCGTTGCCACAAAAAAACAAGCCAAAGACATTGTCGCTGACTTGGTTGGTAGTGTTAACATGCCTTACGTTACTGAACGCTGGCCAGGTGGTATGCTTACCAACTTTCCAACAATCCGTAAAGCAGTTAAGAAAATGATGACCATCGACAAGATGGCCAAAGACAACAGTTGGGATGTACTTTCAAAACGCGAAAAACTTCAGATTAGCCGTCAGCGCGCTAAACTCGAAAAAATGCTCGGAAGTATTTCTGACCTGACCCGTCTTCCTGCAGCGCTTTTCATTGTTGATGTATTGAAAGAAAAAATCGCAGTTCGCGAAGCCAAAAGATTGGGTATCCCGGTTTTTGCAATGGTTGACACCAACTCTGACCCGGAAGGAATAGATTTCGTAATTCCTGCAAACGATGATGCTTCTCAGTCGGTTAGCCTGATTGTAAAAGTTATTACCGATGCAATTCAGGAAGGTCTTTCGGAACGCAAAGTTGAACGCGACACTGAAGGCGAAGAAAAAGAAATCAAGGTAAAAAGAAAAAAACCAAGAGTTACTGACGAGCATGATTCTCCTGCTATTGAAGAAGTAGAGGAAGAAGAGGATGAAGATCTGGATCATGATGATGAGGATGAAGAAATTCATGAATAATCGTTCAATAACTTTTTAAATACAAAATATATGGAAATTAGTGCAGCAGATGTAATGAAGTTGCGTAAAGCAACAGGTGCTGGCATGATGGATTGCAAAACAGCGTTGATGGAAGCAGAAGGCGATTTTAGCCGTGCAACCGAAATTATCCGCGAAAAAGGTAAACTGGTTGCCAGCAAAAGAGCTGACAGGGCAGCTACCGAAGGAGTTGTGCTTGCAAAAGTAAATGAATCGGGTAAAACCGGCGCTATATTGGTTTTAAATTGCGAAACCGACTTCGTTGCAAAAAATGAAGCTTTCGTAAATTTTGCCCAAAGAATCCTTGATGCTGCCATTGAAAACAATGCAGCCGATCTGGACGCTGTTAAGGCGCTTGTTCTTGACGGTCGCACCGTTGAAAATCACGTGATCGAACAAACAGGTGTAATTGGTGAAAAACTTGATTTGCCATATTTTGCCAAACTTGATGCAGAAACAGTAGTTGGATACATTCATCCGGGGAACAAATTATCGACCCTGGTTGGATTTAGCAAAGCTGGTGTTGACGCACAGGTTGCAAAAGATGTGGCCATGCAGGTTGCAGCTATGAACCCTGTTGCTGTTGACAAAGATGATGTTCCTGCCGAAGTTGTAGCAAAGGAACTGGAAATTGCCAAAGAAAAATTCCGTCAGGAAGGCAAACCGGAAGCCATGCTCGATAAAATTTCGCAAGGCGCTTTGGCTAAATTCTTCAAAGAAAGTACTTTGTTGAACCAGGCTTTCATCAAGGAAAACAAACAAACTGTCAACGAATTCCTTCAGGCAACTGAAAAGGGACTGACAGTAACTGCATTCTACCGTTACAATCTTGGCGACTAATTAATTATCGCAAGATTCAAAATACAAAAGCCTTCCATTTCAGGAGGGCTTTTTTTATAATGTCGTTTGGCCTGATTTGAAAGAATGTACTATCTTCGCAAGCGTTAAAATGCCCAAATAATGAAAAACTTTAAACAACTGAACAATATTGCAGGCTGGGTCACTTTCCTGATCGCTGCTGGCGTGTATTTACTGACAATTGAACCAACAACCAGTTTTTGGGATTGTGGTGAGTTTATAACCACTTCGTATAAACTGGAGGTCGGCCATCCACCCGGCGCACCATTCTTTATGATATTGGGCAGGTTCTTTACCATTTTTGGCGGCGGACCGTCACATGCAGCCCTGATGATAAATGCCATGTCGGCCCTGGCCAGCGCATTTACCATTTTGTTCCTGTTTTGGACGATCACCCATTTGGGCAGGAAATTGGTAAAAACCGCAGGAGAATTTTCATTGGGACAAACCATTGCCATTCTCGGAGCGGGCGCAGTCGGCGCTTTGTCATATACCTTTTCAGATACATTCTGGTTTTCGGCGGTTGAGGGCGAAGTATATGCTTCCTCGTCGCTGTTTACGGCAATGGTTTTCTGGGCAATTCTGAAATGGGAAGATTCGGCCGATGAACCACATGCCAATCGTTGGATTATCCTGATTGCCTATCTGATGGGGCTTTCAATCGGCGTTCACCTTCTGAACCTGCTGGCAATTCCGGCCATCGTTTTTGTATATTATTTCCGCAAATACAAAGCTACCCGTAATGGAATTCTGATCAGTCTGGCTGTTTCGTTCGTAATTCTTGGTGTGGTGATGTACGGAATTATTCCCGGAGTAATTACAATCGCAACCTGGTTCGAACTGATGTTTGTAAACGGATTCGGACTTCCGTTTAGTACCGGGGTAATTGTTTATGCAATACTTCTTGTGGCAGGTTTGGTTTATGGAATACATTATACGGTGCAGAAAAAACTGATTCTCTGGAACACGGTTTTGATAAGTGTTGTTGTAATACTGATAGGTTATTCTTCGTTTGCAATGATTGTGATCCGTTCATCAGCCAATCCGCCAATGGATCAAAACAGTCCTGACAATGTTTTCGCGTTGCTTGGTTACCTCAACCGCGAGCAATATGGAGATCGTCCGCTGGTTTATGGCAGATACTACAACACTCCTCTGGATAAACAAACACCATATGTTGACGACAAACCTTATTACATTCAGAAAAACGGGAAATACGTAATTGCCGATATGAGGCAAAAACCGGTTTTTAATTCAAACTTTAGCACTCTTTTTCCACGAATGTACAGCCGCGAGGATTCGCACATTCAGGCATACAAACAATGGGCAGGAATTAAAGGCCGGAAAGTACAGATCGCCGATGAAGAGGGTCAAACCAAAACAATACAAATCCCGACATTTGGTGAAAACCTGGTCTTTTTCTTCAGATATCAGGTGAATCAGATGTATTTCAGGTATTTCATGTGGAATTTTGCCGGACGTCAGAATGACATTCAAAGCCAGGGCGAAATCATGAATGGCAACTGGATTACCGGAATAAACTTTATCGACTCGCAGCGGCTGGGGGATCAGAAAACATTGCCCGCTGAATTTAAAAATAACAAAGGCCGAAATGCCTATTACCTCTTGCCTTTGATTTTGGGAATTATAGGTTTTGTATTCATGTACAACCGCGGCGCTGAAGGGCGGAAGAATTTGTGGGTTGTCTTTCTGCTGTTTTTCATGACCGGGCTAGCCATCGTTATCTACCTGAACCAATCACCGCTTCAACCGCGAGAACGTGATTATGCCTACGCCGGTTCGTTCTATGCATTTACAATCTGGATTGGAATTGGCGTGCTGTCGTTGTATGAAGGAATGAAAAAGTACCTTCCCGACACAACCAGTGCAGGCATTGCAACCGTTTTAGCGCTTCTGCTGGTGCCAACACTTATGGCAGCCGAAAACTGGGACGACCACGACCGCTCGAATAGATATACCGCACGTGATTTCGGAGCCAATTACCTGAATACATGTGCGCCAAATGCCATTATTTTCACCAATGGCGACAACGATACTTTCCCGCTTTGGTACAATCAGGAGGTAGAAGGAGTTAGAACTGACGTGAGGGTATGTAACCTGAGCTATTTCCAGACCGACTGGTACATCAGGCAAATGAAAAGCAAAGCTTATGAGTCGGAACCACTTCCGATCAGTTTTACCGCCGACCAATACGTGCAGGGAAACCGCGATGTGGTTTACCTGATGGAAGATCCGCGGTTGAAGGGCTCTGTCGAACTTAAAAAAGCGCTCGACTTTGTAAAAGACGAAAATCCACGAACCAAACTCGAACAAGCTGATTTTGCATCCTATATTCCATCTAAAAAATTGTTTTATGTGGTTGACAAAGCGGCTGTAATCAGGAACAAAGTGGTTGAACCACAGGATTATGACAAAATTGTTGATACCATTACAATTGATTTGAGCGACAAACATTACATTACCAAAGACGAATTGATGGTTTTGGACATGATTGCAAACAATAACTGGGAACGTCCGATTTATTTTGCGATCACCATTGGCCGCGACAAATACATGAACCTTCAGGATTATTTTCAGTTGGAAGGGCTTGCCTATAAACTTGTTCCGATAAAATCTCAATCCGATGGAATTTCGTTCGGAATGGTTAATACAAGGTTGATGTACGCGAACGTGATGGAAAACTTCAAGTGGGGAAACATGAACGATCCGAAAGTTTACATTGATGAAAATAACAGCCGGATGATGATGAATATCCGAAATACATTTGATCGTTTGGCAGAATCACTTGTTGCTGAAGGACAAATTGATAAGGCAATAAAAGTGCTCGATCGCGGTATTGAACTGATTCCTCACAAGATAGTTCCTTACAACTACTTTTCGTTGCTGATGTCGGAAACCTATTTTAAGGCCGGACAACCTGAAAAGGCAAAGGAAATTATTACTACCATGATGAACAGCTATAAAGAACAGCTGGATTATTATTTCAAGATGAAACCGGCGATGCGCAATTCGGTTGACGACGACATTCAGCGTAGTTTGTATTTCATGCGTGAAATAAATATGATTTGTACCAGAAACGATCAGCCTGAATTACTGAAAGAAGTTTCGGCCACGTTTAACAGTTACATTGAAAGATACAGTTCACTAAAATAATGAGGTGTTTTGATCCGAGGGTTCGTTTGCCGGGATTTTTTACTTCTCTTTTCAAGGATGCTGTTTGGAGACTGGACAAAACGGACAAGGTGGTTTACCTCACTTTCGACGATGGGCCAATTCCTGAAATAACTCCATGGGTTCTCGAACTTCTGGAAATGGAAGATATTAAGGCGACTTTCTTTTGTGTGGGCGAAAATGTTCGGAAATATCCTGAAGAGTATTATCAAATCCTGAAAGGTGGCCATTCGGTTGGAAATCACACTTTCAACCATTGGCAGGGATTAAAGAACAACGATCAGGATTTTTTCAGGAATATTGAAAAGGCTGGTGAACTGATTGATTCCGATCTTTTCAGGCCACCGCACGGATGGCTAAAGTTTTCGCAATACAAATTCCTGAGAAACAAATTCAGGATTATAATGTGGGATTTGATTTCGTGCGATTACGACCGTCGGATAAAACCTGAAAAAGTGCTGAAAAATGTGACTGATTTTGTGCGGCCCGGTTCTATTATAACCTTTCACGATTCAATAAAAGCAAAAAATAACCTGATGAAAGCGCTGCCTCTTTCGATAAAATGGATGAAAGAACAGGGTTATCGTTTTGAAGCTATTCCGTTTAATAAAAGAATAAAATGATAAATATTTTAATTGTCGGTTCAGGAGGAAGAGAACATGCAATGGCATGGAAAATTAAGCAATCGCCAAAACTGAACCAATTGTTTATTGCACCGGGAAATGCCGGAACATCACTTTTGGGAACCAACATTGAGGTGGGCGTTTCAGACTTTGAAGGATTGAAAAAAGCTGCACTCGACAACCATATTGACCTCGTAGTGGTTGGGCCTGAGGTTCCATTGTGCGAAGGATTACATGATTATTTTCTGGCCGAGAAAAGCCTGCAACACATCAAAGTAGTTGGCCCTCAGAAACTGGGCGCGCAACTCGAAGGAAGCAAGGATTTTGCCAAGGAATTTATGGTGCGTCATCAGATTCCGACTGCAAAATATTGTTCTGTTACCGCCGAAACTCTTTCAGCGGGTCTGGCTTTCCTGAAAACAATGACTGCTCCATACGTTCTGAAAGCCGACGGACTGGCTGCCGGGAAAGGTGTTCTCATTATTGATGAATTAGCTGAAGCCGAGAATTCACTGAAAGAAATGCTCGATGGACAGTTTGGCGCAGCAAGCCAAAAAGTGGTTGTTGAAGAATTTCTCAGCGGAATTGAATGTTCTGTTTTTGCCATCACCGACGGAAAAGACTATAAAATACTTCCGGTCGCAAAAGATTACAAACGCATTGGCGAAGGCGATACCGGACTGAATACTGGCGGTATGGGCGCCATTTCGCCCGTTTCGTTCGCCGATGAAATATTCATGAACAAGGTTGAAGAACGGATCATTCGTCCCACTGTTGAAGGTTTGCAAAAGGATCAGATTCCATACAATGGCTTCCTCTTTTTCGGTTTGATCAGTGTTCAGGGCGAACCGATGGTAATCGAATACAATGTCCGCATGGGCGATCCGGAAACGGAAGCCGTAATGTTGCGCATTAAATCTGATTTTGTGGACTTGCTGATTGGTGCTGCCGATTCAACACTTTTAGAAAAAACCATTGAAATTGACGGACGAACAGCTGCTGCTGTGATGCTTGTTGCAGGAGGTTATCCAGGACCTTATGAAAAGGGCAAAATCATCAGCGGATTGGAAAATGTTGAAAACAGTTTTGCTTTTCATGCCGGAACAAATTACCGAAACGGAGAAATCTGCACCAATGGAGGACGGGTTATTGCAGTCAGTTCTTATGGTAATTCGATGCAGGAAGCGCTTTCACTTTCGTATAAAAATGCACAGCTGATTAATTTCGAAGGTAAATATTTCCGGAAAGATCTGGGTTTTGATTTATAGCCATCATGTTACTTAAAACATTAAAATCGAATCAGCCCTTCCATTATTTTTTGATACCGCTCATTGCCGTGGCATTGTGGATCAGGTCATTTGTTCATGCAGAGGCGTTCCCATTTTATGCCGGCGAAGACATGATGATTCTATACAAGCCGATAAATTATTTATTGGGCGATAACCTTTTGTTGAGCAACATTATCGCGCTGATATTTACCATTCTGCTTGCATTTCTGGTTCTGAAGTTAAATGTTCAGTATGCATTCATAAAAGTAAAAACACCACTTCCACCGGCATTATTTATATTAATTGCCAGTGGAATGCCCGATTTGCATGGAATGCATCCGGTTTATCCTGCAACTTTATTCCTGATTTTGGCCATCGACCGGATATTCAATTCAATTGAAAAAGAAATTATACACTCGAATGCATTCGATTCAGGTATCTTTTTGGCCATTGGTTCATTGTTTTACCTGAACCTGGTTTTCTTTTTTCCACTACTTTGGTTTGGGTTCATCATTATTAAACCCAAAGTGAACTGGCGGGAGTATTTTTTAACTGCCATCGGTTTTGCATTGCCATGGCTGGGTACATTTATCTACTATTTTATTGCAGGGATCGAAACCGAATTGTGGGAAACGATACAAATTAACCTTACATTCCATCATACCTTTCTGAGGGATAATCTTCCAATTCAGGTATTCATAGGTTACCTTATTTTACTGACACTTCTGGGTAGTTTTTTCTTTTTGTCGCAGTACGATGGCAAAAGGATCAGCTCGCGAAAGTTCTTTAAAGTGTTTTTCTGGATTTTCCTGATTTCGATTATTTTGATTGTTGTCAATCCTGCCGTCTCGCAGGAAATCATAATTATACTTGCTTTGCCGTTAACTTATCTGATCTCGAATTACCTGATTTTCATGAAGCGGCAAACTCTGGGCGAAGTTATTATCTACATCCTTGCAGCCGGGGTAATTTATCTTCAGTTTACATAGGTTCAAAACCAGTTCTTCCATTTAAACAGAAAAATACCTATCAACGCTAAACTGACGGAAATAGCAATCACATAAGCAAAAGCGAAGGGTGAATTTTCAAGGCCGTTTGGAACATTCATTCCATATAAACTTGCGACCAAAGTCGGGATCATCAGGATAATGGTTACTGAAGTAAGCTGCTTCATGATCACATTCAGATTGTTTGAAATAATCGAAGCGAACGCATCCATCATTCCACTCTGTATATCGCTGTAAACGTTGGCCATTTCAAGTGCCTGTTTCGTTTCAATAACCACATCTTCCATTAGGTCTTCATCGTGCTCAATGCCTTGCATATTTCGGCCATTCCGCATCTTTGCCAAAACCATTTCGTTCGATTTAAGTGAGGTGACGAAGAAAACCAAACATTTCTCCATGTGCAGCAGGCGGTGTAGTTCCTCGTTTTTTGTTGCACTCTCCAAATCCTTTTCAATAAGAGCAGTCTGCACATTTATCTCTTTCAGGAATTGAAGAAACCACACCGCTGAAATCAGGAATATGCGTAATACATAATCGAAATGGTTGGTGATGGTGATTTTGTTTTCGTTTACAGCCTTGATCAGCGATGGTATTATCTCTGTTTTTCGTGAACAGATGGTAATTATCTGTTTTCCTGAAATTATTATGCCCAGCGGTATTGTAATGAAAGGAATACCGTTGTTCTGATTGTTGAGCGGAACACGCAGGATGATTAATACTGTATCTCCATCAACCTCAATACGCGATCGTTCATCGGTATCAAGAACGTCCATGACAAAATCGCGCGGAACATTGTGTTCGCGGATTAAAAGTTCTACTTCTTCGTTGGTAAGTTCCTGTGAGTTGATCCAGCAGTTTGGCTGAAATTCATTCAAACGTGTAAAGGAAGTACCGGTTTCCCAATAAGTAATCATAGTTTCTCCGTTTTATCGACAAACAGAGACTATGACGGGCTCTGTTTACCGGATTAATAATTTGAAAAGCTGTGTCGAATGATAATCGTCCATTTTGGATTTATTATTATTGTGGCGCAAAGGTAAGTTAATTGAGTTTAGAAAATAAGGATGAAGCTGAAAAAATCAATTTTATACAGATTAAAAATATGGCTCAATAATCTTTCTGTTCCGGCTCAATATTTTCACTTTTCGAGCTTTAGATTAAAGTCGGTCGAGCTATAAAAAAACCGCCTGCTTTCACAGGCGGGTAAAACCAAAATTTACAACTTATAAAACTCTGAGATTATTACAAATCAATGGGTTGCCCATTGTAAAAGTCAAGAATTTTTGTCCTGAAAATGTATTCGTATTTGGCCTGAAGCAAATCGCTCTGTGCATTGGTAAGGTTATTTTTGACCTGGTTGTATTCAACCGAATTGATCATCCCAACATTGAATTTTTCTTCGGTATATCTGAAAGCTTCCGTGGAGGAAACAACTGCTTTCTGGTTGGCAACATATCTTTTAAATGATGCAAGTGCATTGGTATATGCTTGTTCAATGTCTTTCCGGAGCAGGTTTTTGGTACTCTGCAATTGCAGTTCGGTATTCTCAACCTGTATTTGTGCATTGCTCACCCCGGTTTGTGCCTGATAACGGTTGAAAATAGGGATGTTAAGCGTTGCCCCAAATCCAAAGCGTTCGTTGCTTTTTAACTGATCGCTAAACTCAATTTTAGCTCCTTGAAAAGTAGTGTACTTGTTATTATAAAAGTTGTAATAGTTACCACCGAAAGTTAACGAAGGCATTAAATTTCCTTTTGCTATAAGTAATTGTTTGCGTGCGCTTTCGAGTTTAAATTCAGCGCCTTTTACAGCCGGCCTGATTTGTACTGCATTTTTAAATACATCCATCGAATTCAGCATGGTCATGTTTGCGCTAATTTCAGGAAGTACCGGTTTTTCAATTATAAAACTTTCGGTTGACGGCAATTCAAGAAACTGGTACAATGACAGATAGGCAAGTTGCACCCTGTTCTGAGCGTTTACGACATTCAATTCTTCACGTGCGTATTGTGCTTCTATTTCAAGTAAACTCCCTTTTGCAAGACTTCCGGCTTCCACCAGTTTGCCGGTACGATCTATCTGAAGCTGAGTTATCTTCAGGAGGTCTTCAGTAACGATCAGCAATTCATCGGCAAAAAGTATTTCAAGGTAAGATGCAGCGATGTTGAGCATGATATCGTCTTTTGCTTTCTGCATTTCTTCCAGACTTGCGCGTAAATCCATCTCCGCCATTTTTATAGCGTTTTTCAGGGTAAAACCGTTCCAAAGAGTAACATTTGAACTCAGGCTACCTGAAGTGGAGTTGGAATTGATGTCAAGGTAAGTATTGTCAGATCCAATTGTTCTGCCGTAATTCATGTTGTTCTGAAAACTGGCATTCAGGTTTGGCAAGCGGTTAAATTTTGCTTGTTTGTGTTGATTGTTGTAATAGTCTGAATTCAGAGCCTGCTGTTTGATCTGGATGTTGTTTTCAAGCGCGTAATCAATACATTTTTGTAACGACCATGTTTGCTGTGCCTGTGCACCCGTAAAAACAACCAGCATGATAGCTGCGGCAATGAGGCTGTACATTCGTTTCATTGTAATATTTTTTAGTGTCTGTTTTTTTATTTCCTAGTACCTTCCCGTACGATGAAGCACTTTCTTTTAAATAGCATTAGCTACGGAAGGTTTCTTTTTTTATTTTTTACATTCAACTGTTTTCTATAGTCTTCGGTCCATTCTATCAGATAAATTTTTTAACCTGAAACTTTGAACTTGAAACCTGAAACTTCTTTATGCTTTCTTCTTTTCTTCTTCCTTCACTTTCTTCGGATCAATTTTTTCGCCTTTCACCTTGTCGGATTTAGTCAGCCCCTCAGTAACTTCGATGTTGATTCCGTCAGAAATTCCGGTTTTAACCATTCGTTTTTCGAACACCTGCGGTGTCAATGTTTCTACCTCAACAAACGACGAGTCTTTTTCAAACTTTAGTAACCCTTCAGGAATAACCAACACGCTGTCTTTCTTTTCGAGAACGATGTTTGCGTTGGCGCTGTATCCGGCTCTGATAAACTGATTTTCCTTCAGTACCACATTTGCTTTTATTTCAAACTGAATGGCGCCATTCTCTTCTTTTCCTTTTGGGGCAATGTATTCGAGTATCGCTCCGAATTTATCTTTTTCAATCGCACCTATTTCAAGTTCAATGTTCATTCCTTCCTTGATTTTGCCGACTTCAGTTTCATCTACTTTTCCTTTGAAAATCATGTCCTGCATATCGGCCACGGTACAGATGGTGGTTCCGTTGTTAAAGGTATTCGATTGAATGACCGAGTTTCCTTCTTTAATCGGAACATCCAGCACCATTCCGTTTACTGTTGAACGAACAAGCGTATTAGTAGCCGTTGATGCCCTTTTTGTTACACCGTTTCTAATTAATTCCAGATTATTTTCGGCGGCCGATAATTCTTCTCTGGCTGCATCGTAGCTGACTTTGGCATTTTTGTATTCATTGTACGAAATCACTTTCTGATCGTACAATTTTTGCTGACGGTCGTAATCGATTTTTGAATCGTCGAAACTTAATTGCGCGCGGTTGAGCCGGGTTTCAGCATTGTTCAGGTTTACCATATCAGGAATAATTTTGATTTTGGCAATCACCTGATCTTTTTTTACAAAGTCGCCGGCAACGATGTACAATTCGTCAATAATTCCTGAAACCTGGGGCACAATGTCGATTTCCTTGCGTGGAACAACCGATCCGGTAGCAACGGTTTTGCGGATAACGTTCGATACAAACGGACTTTTTGTTTCGAATACTTCAGGTACTTTTTTTGATTTGGTGTAGAGGAAATAGATGGTTCCTCCGAAAATCCCCACAAGGATTACAATTCCTAAGATTCTAAAAATTTTTTTCATGGTTTTGTTTTTAATATGTTTCTGTTTTCTGTTTTTCAAAATTTCAAGGTAATTTGAAATCGTTAATCGTTAATCTGAAATCTATAATCGTTAATCGCCATTACCCCTCGTCTCTTATCGCGTCAATTGGTTTTATACTGACTGCTCTTTTTGCTGGTATAAGTCCTGCGATTATTCCGGCCACCACTAAAACTGCAAGGGCTGAAAGTGCCATTGTCAGGTTAACTTCAGGATTTCGGAAGAACATTTCGCCTTCCGCTTTCAGCAGAATTTGGTTAAGTATCTCGAGTACGCCAACTCCCAGCGACAAACCTATATAACCGGCCATTACTGTCAGGAATACACTCTCGGCAACAATGTGTTTGATGACCGTGCCGGGAGTTGCACCAATTGCCCGCTGTATGCCGATTTCCTGGGTTCGTTCCTTGATGATTACCAGCATGATGTTGCTCACGCCGATTACCCCGGCCAAAAGGGTTCCTATACCAACAATCCAGGTTAAAACCTGAATGCCCAGAAACAAAGCTGAAAATTTTACAAATTCCTTTTCGATGTTGAAGGACCCAATGGCCTGAAGGTCTTCAGGAGCAACTTTATGGCGCTCTTTCAATATCTTTTTCAATTTCACTTCCAGATCGCTTACTTTGGTTCCTTTTTTAGAAGTAACCGAGAAAAAATGAACCACATTTCCGTAATTGTAGGCTTTCTGCATGGTCGAGAACGGGATGATGATCGTCTCTTCTTTTTTTCCACCACCAATATTGATGCGGGTTTCGGCATGAATTACACCTACCACCTGAAAATATACCCCGCTGATTTTTAGATACTGCCCGATCGGATCTTCATCTTTTGCAAACATTACCTCCAGAACCCGTTCGCCAATCACACAAACTTTTCGTTCCTGAAGAATATCTATTTCATTGATTAATCTTCCTTTAATTGGTGTCCAGCGGTCGATTTTGAAATAGTCGGGATAATCGCCGAAAACATTGAATGCTCCGGTTCGTTCACCGCGGATGGTGTTGTCGCCATTCTGTTGCCAGCCAAACAAGCGGGGAGAAAGGTATTCGACCTCTTTAACCTTTTCCCGGATGTAATAAATATCTGTATTTTCATAGTTCCAGCGACGACCGCGCTGAAAGCCTGCGTATGGAACGCTGGTTCTTTCAGTCCAGAAAAAGGCTGAATTGGTGGCAAAAGCTTTCACACCATCAAGCACACCGTTTTCAAGTGCCTTTCCGGCTCCTGACATAATGATCAGCATAAATATTCCCCAGAATACGCCAAAGGCAGTCATAAAACTACGAAGGCGGTTTTTCTTCAGGGCGCTAACTATCTCGGTCCAAAGATCTAAATCAAACATATAAGCCTCCTTTTGTTATTCGTCGCGCAGGGCAACAATGGGTTTAATACTGGCTGCGCGTTTGGCAGGAATATATCCGGCAATTGCACCGGCAATAATTAAGAGTAATGTGGATGCTACCGCAATATTGAAATCGACTGTCGGATTCAGGAAAACACTTTCGCCCTGATCGGGTGTGCCACCTCCCGATTGAACCATAGAGTAATTGACCAATTCCATCAGTCCGGTGCCCAATACGAGTCCGATATACCCGGCAATGGTTGTAATCAGAATTGACTCAAGCATAATCAAACCAATAACAGATGCAGGACTCGCTCCAATCGCTTTACGGATACCAATTTCCTTGGTACGTTCTTTTACCACAATCAGCATAATGTTGCTTACACCTACAATTCCGGCAATCAAAGTTCCGATACCGATAATCCAGATAAAGATTTTAATCGCCTGGAAAATTTTCATGGTTTGAATATAGGCCTCCAGTTTATTGAACAAGCCAATCGCGCCTTCATCTTTCGGATCAAATTTGTGCTGTTTGGCCAGTGAATTTCGGATCTGTTCTTCAATGGCCTGGCTTTCTTCCAGTGTTTCAGCGTTGATGGTAAGCGCCAGATTGTGCAACCGGTTTGAACCGCTAAAAATCATTTGGGCAGTGGAAACAGGCATGTATGCATTCCGGTTTCTTGTAGAACCCGGTTCTGTAGAAATTCCAACCACTTTAAACGGGACATTGTTGATGTTTACATATTCGCCCAAAGCTGTTGAGTCCTTGAAAAGAGCAGTTTTGATGTCAACGCCCAGAACAACCACTTTCCGTTTTTGAAGAATATCGATCTTATTAATAAAGCGTCCTTCGTTAATGATCAGGTTTTCAACATCCCTTAATTCGGGATGACATGTAATTGTTGTATATTCTCCTGATTCTTTGTTGTATGAATAACGGGTATTTCCCATAAAATAACGTCCCGAAGAAACGCCCACGCCCGAAACTTTCTGCACAATCTCCTGATCTTCGTTGCGAAACTGGATAGGCCTTCCCGATTTCATCCCTTGATAAGGAATAGTGGTTTCGCCGGTCCAAATCCACATGGCATTCACCGCATCGTTCATGAAATTGGCAGCTACGCCGTTGCTCAAACCATTTCCGGAACCCAGTAAAATCATCAGCATAAAAATTCCCCAGGCGACAGAAAAACCGGTGAGGAATGTCCGCATTTTATTTTTTTTGATCGTGGCAAGTATTTCCTGCCAAATGTCAACATCAAACATGGTTTCAGGATTAAGCGGTTTCGAGTCCGTGGATGTAACTTTTCTGGAACTGTTTCAGTTCGCCGTTGCGGATAATTTCATGAATCCGTCCGTCATTCAGTCGGATGATCTGACTTGTCATGGCAGCAATGTCGTGTTCATGGGTTACGATGATTACCGTTATACCGTCATCGTTAATTTCCCGCAGGATGTCCATCACTTCGTAGGAGGTTGTCGAATCCAATGCGCCGGTAGGTTCATCAGCCAAAATGATTTTTGGTTTCGAAATCAAAGCACGTGCTATGGCCACCCGTTGTTTCTGTCCGCCCGACATTTCATTGGGCATGTGGTTCGCCCAATCCTTCAGCCCAAGTTTTTCGAGGTATTCCATGGCAATCAGGTTTCGCGTTTTCCTTGGAACTCCCTTGTAATAAAGCGGAAGCGCCACGTTTTCCATCGCGTTTTTAAACGAAATCAGGTTAAAAGACTGGAATACAAAACCCACCAACTCGTTGCGCAACTTGGCAGCCTTTTTCTCGCTCATGTTGGCAATGAGGTTTCCTGATAAATGGTAAGATCCGTTGTCATAATTGTCGAGCATCCCCAAAATGTTCAAAAGGGTTGATTTCCCCGAACCGGAGGAACCCATGATGGAAACAAAGTCGCCCTGTTCTATATGAAGGTCGATGCCTTTCAGAACATGGAGACTGCTGTTTCCCATTACATAGGACTTGTGAATGTTGTTTAATCTGATCATGGCATTGTTTTCTGTTAGTTTTCTGTTCAAAATTCGGTTATAATGGTTTTCCAATCCTATTTATTTCGATGAATGGTCGGTTTCGGTCTGTAAAACGGTTAAAAAGTCAGTTTTAAAGGAATAAACACGCACAAAGCACCGGTAAATAAAAATTGCTGGCCATTCTGTTTTCTGTTTCTGAATTTTCTTTACACCGAAGTAAGACGTACTGTAAAACGAAACGTTACAGGAATTGCTGAAATTTCGACACAAAAAAAAGGGATGAAACAACTTAATGTCCATCCCTTGAAATTTTGAAATGTATATTTTTCTTTAACACACGGGGTTTAAACCTGAAGTAAAATCATTCCGTTTTGCTCATTATCAGCTTGCCATGTTGAAGGCCTTTGATACTTATCAGTTTGTCCGACAGTTCGGTAAGCCGGCGAGATGCTCCTTTTACTGCAATAATCTCCATGCAATTCTGTTCGCTCAGGTTAAACTGCTGAACGCCAATTACCACATCGCGGTAAGCAACCTGAAGTTCAAAAGAGTGGATTCTGATATCTGGTTTTTCGCTGCTGTAAACCAGTAAAATTGCGCCAGCAACCAGATTGCCGCATTTCCATTTTTGCTCCACCAGGTTTTTCTCAATCAGGTAGCGGATTGCCTGCGACCGGTTCGAAAAATTGTTCTCGGTCACATACTGATCGAGGGCTGTCAAAAGCTCTTCTTCCAACGAAACGCCAAAACGGGAAACGGACATGATGTGAATTCTTTAAAGATTCGATTTAATTGGAAGCGAAGTTAAAGGATTGGGAGAAGTTTACAAAGGATAACCGCTAATTTCCTGGTTTTAAGCAATGAATTAGCGGATCGAGACTTTTTATAAAATTTAACATGTTGAAATAGTTATTCAAGACACGGCGAGAGCACACTTTTGCTTTGTTCGTCTATCTAACATTGAATTTTTCCCGGTATGCCATAGGAGTCATGCCAACCAGCTTATTAAAAACCTTCCGGAATGATTTCGGGTCGGAATAACCGGAACGATCAATAATTTCGTTAATGTTGTGATTCGTTTGTTCCAATTGTTTCTTGGCCGACTCGATGCGCACATTTTGCAAATATTCAATGGGGGGGATTCCGGTTGCCAGCTTAAATCTCCGGGCAAAATTTCTTCTGCTCGAAGGAATGTCTTTCATAAGATCCTCCAGTGATCCAATCTCATGAAACCGGGTTTCCATATTCTCCTGAACTTTTTTCACCAGGTCATCTTTGTGATTACGACTGGGAACAAAGGTTCCAAAATAACTCTGGCTATACCGATCCAAATCAATGGCAAAAATTTTTGCAATCCGGATTACCATTTCATTTCCGCAGTATTTTTGAACCAACCGCAGCAAAAGGTGAAAGGTTGAAGTTGATCCGCCGCTGGTATAAAAACGACCATCCTCCGTAACCACATGATCCGGCTTCAAAATAACGTCAGGAAAAGCCGATGAAAACCGGACACAGGCATCAATATGTGTGGTAGCCAGTTTCCCGTTGAGCAAACCCGACGCGCCGAACAAAAACGTTCCGGTACAAAAACTGGCAATTTCAGCTCCATCCTGATACTGACGGTGCAGCCAGGGAATATACATTTGATTCTTCGACAGTGTTTCCTTCATGTTTTCCGTTGAAAACGAAGGAATTAAAACCACATCAGCTTTCAGTTCTGATTTTATTGAGGTTACAGGATAACCGTACAACAAGGCGCCTTCTTTTTCAATTTGATCCTGCGTACGAAATACATGGATAAAAAACGGTTTTTCCTGATTTTCTCCGCTGCAAATCCGGTTTACTGTTTCAAAGACATCAAGAATTGCCGCTATGCTCAATAGCTTATAATCGTAGGGCACTATCAATCCTAAGTTTGTCATTTTTTATCTTTTTTGCTAATTTAAGACAATTTTGTCTTAAATACCCCGAAATTTGACCTTTTTGTTACTTATCTTTTTGCCAAAATGTTCGAACTTTGGGAATACGTAAAATGTTTTAATCAATTAAACAGCAGAAATCATGGAAACACAAATTAAAGCAGAACCAGACAGAATAAAGAAGGAGTCGAAAGTTCAAAAGATTACCCCATTCTTATGGTTCGACAATCAGACAGAAGAAGCTGTAAATTTCTACCTCAGTGTTTTTAATAACTCGAAAATCAAAACAGCGACCCGCTACGGAAAAGAAGGCGCCGAAGTTTCAGGAATGCCTGAAAATTCGGTCATGACCATGGCTTTCCAGATCGAAGGACAGGATTTTGTAGCCATAAACGGCGGCCCCGCTTTTCAAATCACCCCAACCATTTCCTTTTTTGTGAATTGCAAAACCATTCAGGAAATCGACCGGCTTTGGGGAAAACTATCGGAAGGTGGAACGGTAATGATGGAACTAGGCAGCTATCCATTCGCCGAAAAATACGGCTGGATTCAGGATAAATATGGCGTTTCATGGCAGTTGATTTTACCTGGAAGGGAACAAAAGATTGTACCTTGTTTCATGTTTACCGGCGATCAGCATAAAAAAGCCGAAGATGCAATCAATTTCTACACCTCAGTATTCAGCGATTCAAAAATTATTCAGTTGGAGCGATATGGAAAAGAAGTCGGACCCGAAGGCGCTGTTGTTCACTGCAAATTCACACTCAACGGACAGGAATTTGTTGCCATGGACAGCCATGAAAATATGGGCATGAATTTTAATCCGGGCATCTCGATGGTGGTGAATTGTGAAACTCAGGATGAAATAGATTTTTACTGGGATCAGCTCACCGAAGGTGGTTTCGAAGGCGCACAGCAATGCGGCTGGCTTCAGGATAAATTTGGCGTTTCGTGGCAAATTGTGCCGAATGTTTTGGGTGAGTTACTCAGCCATCCGGACAAAGGCGGCAATGTGATGCAGGTCATGCTTCAAATGAAAAAACTTGACATTAAAATGTTACAGGATGCTGTGAATCATTAGTAAATATAACTTAATTGAAATACTCCATCAGAACGGCTATTATGCCGAGGCTCTGATTTAAACCAAATAAAAATCTGGAAATGAGAAAATTAGTTTCATTTATGCACATTTCGCTGGATGGATTTACTACCAATTCTAAGGGACAAATGGATTGGATTCTGGCGGATGAGGAAATGTTCGAAATAGCCGGACAGCAAACCCTGAAATCAGACACCGCCCTTTATGGACGGGGAACTTACGAAATAATGGAAGCCTACTGGCCAACGGCAGCCGATCAGCCCAATGCATCCAAACACGACATTGAACATTCGGCCTGGTACAAAAGCGTTCAAAAAATTGTAGTTTCAAAAACATTAAAAAGTTCCGAAGTAAAGAACGCGAAGCTTTTCGGTGAGAATTTACTGGATGAAATCAGGAAATTGAAAAATGAGAAAGGAAAAGAAATCGTCATGTTTGGTAGTCCAACCCTTACCCGCTCGTTAATGGATGAAAATCTAATCGATGAGTACTGGCTATTCGTCAACCCAATCTTGCTTGGGCAAGGCAATTCTTTTTTCAAAAACCTTTCACGCGAAATCAAACTAAAACTCCTGATGAGCAAAACATTTGCTTCGGGAGTAATTTGTCTTCATTATACAACTAATACCATTTAACAACTAAAAATTCAATCATGAACACAAAAGTAAAAGCAATTCCTGAAGGATGGCATTCATTAACTGCCTACATTTCTGTGAAAGGCGCTGTCGACGCAATCGAGTTTTACAAAAGCGCTTTTGGCGCAAAAGAAACAGGGAGACTTACAATGCCCGATGGAAGCATTGGACATGCTGAGTTGGAAATAGGCGATTCAAAAATTATGATCGCTGAGGAGAATGAACAGTGGGGCAATCTAAGTCCGCAAAAAATCGGTGGATCTCCGGTAAGCCTTTGTTTATATGTGGAGGATGTTGATGCCGTTTTTGCCAAAGCGCTTAAGGCAGGAGCGACAGTAACCGGTGAAATGGAGGTAAAAGACCAATTTTATGGCGACCGGACTGGTGGAATCACTGATCCTTTTGGCCACAAGTGGTCAATTATGACTCATATCGAAGATGTTTCTTTTGAGGAAATGCAAAAACGGATGAGTGCAATGTTTCAAACAACCAATTAATTGAAACCTGGAATAAAAGCAGGTGAAATTGTTGATTGGCTAAAGGATGAGTTCGACCTCGGCCATGGTCATGCCATGATGATTTATGCACTTTCGAAAGGGATGAAAAATGGAAACAGCAAATGCCAGCTTTTCACCAATTGAATATGATTCTCTGTTTCAGATCAGGATGAACGCTTAACGGAACCGGACTGGTGCCAGCCACACTTTCGATGAGCTTCTTTTCTTCTTCGGCATAGCCTTTCTTCGGAAAGTTAAATTCCATTACGACTTCGGCCACACGGCGAGGAGCGTCTGCCATAATTTTAGTGATTTCAATTTCTGTACCTGTCAGATCAATACCGTTGTCCATCGCTTTGATGCCCATGATAGTCATGATGCAGTTGGCCAAAGCTGTTGCCAGCATATCGGTGGGAGAGAAGCCTTCGCCTTTTCCACGGTTATCGGTGGGTGCATCGGTAACTATTTTGCTGCCCGATTGCAAATGAATATTTTCGGTGCGCAAATCGCCCAAATAAGTGGTTTTTACTGTTGTCATAGTTGGTAATTTTTGTGATTTAAAACTCAAGCCCGCCAAAAAAATCAGGAACATGAAACGATGGCTGAGGCGTTTTTATTTTTGTCCACGAAACGAAATGAGGAACAGATAGTTCGTCGCCGCATTTGTAAAAGTTTCCACGCATTTTCATTCCCTGTATCTGTTCCAGGTTATGTTTGAAAAACGCCTGCCAAGGAATTGCAATCGTAATTTGCCAATCAGTGGTTTCTTTTCGTTCCGGAAAAGTTGATTCACCCAAACTTGAAATTCTGCGGATTGTCGCAATTTGCTTATCTGTTGCATGAATGGTTGGTTCGCCTTTTTTCCTGAACCCGAGCAATGCAGTTCCGATACAGTTTATTTCCAGGTTGTAGTATTCGTCATTTCCTTCAGGGGAAAGAAAAAACTCGACACAACTGTCGGTCCAAACCCGCCCGTTACTTTTTGCAACTTCAGCTTTTATCGATTGTTCAGTCACCTGATATTTCAGGAATAATTCGTTTTCATTGTATGCAATCTGCACTGAAACGTCTGGTTTATATGGGAATTCATTCCAGTTCACCATTTCGAGCTGTAGAGGTTGAATTTCAAGATCGAGTGTTTCGGTAACCAATTCCAAAGGTGGATTGGAAAAACCGGGTAATATTTCTGGTACTTTCATTGTTTTAAATTTGTTGTCAGTATTTTCAATATTTATGTTTTGATTGTTGTCTGAAAAAGGACTTATATCAGGCCAGCTTATCAGCAACAGCGCGCACAATCCTGCACATTTCATCATATTGTTCCTCCATACTGGTCAATAATTTATACTGGGCAATGGTGCGCTGATAGTTGTGCTCCGGATGTTTGATTTTGTAGTAGTTGTCGCCGTCGATGTAATCCATCAGGAAACGAAGCACCTGTTCATAGGTTATATATTTTGCCGAAAATGCGAGGTATTCAAGTTCTTTTTCATTCAGAAAGCCAATTGTTTCTGAAAGATAACCGCGCGTAAAACCTTCGAAAATCCGAATGTCAGACGAAACCTTGTTCAGGTCGGAATCGTCTTCTTCACCGGTATTGGTATAAGAGCGCATTGCATCGCCAAAATCATTCAGACAGGTACTGTTCAGAACCGTGTCGAGGTCGATTACACAAAGTACTTCTCCATTTTGATCGAATAAAATGTTGTTTATTTTGGTGTCGTTGTGGGTAACACGGGTCGGAATTTCGCCGTCTTCAACCAGTTTCCAGAAATTAAGCATCTCCTCCCGGCGACTTTCAATCCAGCCAATCTCTTTGCCAAGTTTTGCTTTTCGTCCAACCGGATCGTTGGCCAGAACTTTGTCCCACTGACTAAATCGGTAGCGGATGTTGTGGAATCCGGGCAAAATATCCGTCAGTGGTTCGTTCAGATCAGCCACCATCGACTGGAATTTACCGATTCCTTTTCCACCCTGAAAAGCCAGTTCCGGAGTTTTTGCTGCCTGATAGGTAATGGTGTCGGCAATAAAAATGCAAACGGCCCAAAATTCGTCTTCTTCATCCTTAAAATAAAGTTTGCCATCAGTTGAAGGAATTACAGTCATTGCTTCCCGCAAAGGGTTTCCGTTTTTTGCAATCACTTTTTTCTTGATGTGGGTACATACCTTTTGGATATTTTCCATCATTGCCGGAACATTCGTGAAAATACGCTTGTTTTTCCGCTGCAAAAGATAATCCGGAGAATCTTTTCCGAAAGTGCGGATGATAAATGTATCATTGATAAATCCTTCGCCCATTTGTTCTACTTTTTCAACTTTCCCTTCGAGTTGAAAATTGGCCGCTATTTGTTCAAGGTTCATAAATTGTAGTTTTTGATTTAGACGTTCCAAAGGTATATTTCATTTAAATGTTTAAACAAATATATTACTCATCTTTCAATCTATTCGTCACAAATTGCGAATTCAATGGCCTTTAATGCTTTTCTTTTTCCTGTCCAGGCATTGCAGTCCTTGTATTTTTATTAATTTTGGGCGACCTGAATCAATTTATAAACAACAAACCAAAATTTTATGCTGAAAAAGACAGGAGAATTTCTTCGCAAACGAATGTTTTTCCTTTTATTTATTTCGTTTGCCATCGGAATTTTAGCTGCCGTTACGGGCAATAAAGCTATAGAATATACTTCAACCGACGAATTTTGTGCTTCATGCCACGTTCATCCGCATGTATTTGAATCATGGAAACTTTCTACCCACTACGACAATAAAGGTGGGATTCAGGTTCATTGTGTCGATTGCCATTTACCTCCAAAGGGCGAAGGTTATCTTTACCAAAAAGCCAGGTTAGGAATCAAGGATATTTATGGAGTTCTGTTCAAAGATTCGGCTGAATTTAACTGGGAAGCCAAACGAACAGTTGAAAAAGCACAACATTTCACCTTCAAAGCCTCGTGTGTGAAATGCCATGCCAACCTTTTCCCGTTAAAACTGAACAAGGAAGGACAAGACGCACACCTTTACTATACACAAAACGAAGCTACACTTGAATGTATCAATTGCCATCTGAACGTGGGGCACTACGATCCAAAAGCAATTCATGCCAGTAATTCCGATTTTGGAAAAGGGTCAGGATTAAACCAGATTGTTTATACTGAAGCTGCCAAAGTGGAGAAATTCTCCAGTTTTACTGAAATGATTCCCGGATCGACCATTTCATTCAGCATGATCGCTATTCCGGGCGGAAAATTTAATATTGGAAGTCCTGAAAATGAACCATACCGCCGCCCTGATGAAGGTCCGGTAAAAGAAGTTGAAATTAGTTCGTTCTACATGGCCGAGGTAGAAGTTACCTGGGACGAATTTCTGGTTTTTTATAGCCAGACAGGAGGAGAAGGGCGCACTACCGATATAAAAGCTGCGACCGTTGCCGGAGTTGTTGATGCCATTAGCGGACCAACTCCACCTTATGGCCAACCCGACCAGAACTGGGGATTGGGGAGTCGTCCGGCAATAACCATGCGTTATGCAACTGCCGAAACTTACTGTAAATGGCTGTCGCTTAAAACGGGTAAAAAATACAGGCTCCCAACTGAAGCAGAATGGGAATACGCCTGCCGTGCCGGATCACAAACGCCTTATTTCTTTGAAGGAGATCCGAAAAAATATTCGAAAGATCGTTTGATGAATAAAATATTTGGCTCCGATACCACCAACATCGACCGTTACGTTATTTATTCAGGAAACAGCATGGCCAAAACACAAAAGCCGGATGCAGTAAAACCAAATCCGTTTGGTCTGAAAAATATGCTTGGGAATGTTGCTGAATTCTGTTCCGACTGGTATTCACCGGATGCTTATTCTGAATTAAGTGATGGTATTAAAGATCCCAAAGGCCCTGTGTCAGGAACTGAGCGTGTGATTCGCGGAGGTTCGTTCAAAAGTGAACCTACCGAAGTTAGGAGTGCCGCCCGCGATTTTACGCAAGATGTTGCATGGATGAAAACAGATCCGCAGATACCAAAAAGTATTTGGTGGTATTCAGATTGTAACATGGTTGGATTCCGCGTTGTATGCGAACTTGATGAAACAACCGGCAAATAAATAAGTAAATAATTGAATTTTATAAACTAATTTTAAAATCATAAATCTAAAGCAACCATGAGTGAATCAAATTTTTCAAGAAGAAAATTTTTGGCCAATGCTGCAGCAATAAGCGCAGTGGGAGTCATTGGTGTTAACGCCTTAAGTTCATGTTCAGGTCCTAAAAAACCTGCAGTTGTATTAAATC
>JAUYMU010000092.1 GCA_030698405.1 Bacteroidota bacterium | reverse complement strand
AAACTCAAATTTAGGTGGCGAAAATTACGGCAACTAATCAATAGGCTTAAAAATGTATTGGTGGTAACCGAAAAAGTCAGCCTATTATGAGTAATTATGTACACATTTCGAAAAAATAGGTAGTTTTCTTAAAGACACTATTTAGCTTTTTGACAGGGGTAGGAAAAAAGCCGATCGGAAAATCAATCCCAACCAGCTTTGTATCTTTTCGGTCTTCCGTCTTCCTATTCCTTGTCCATAATTTCGGTCTGCATGCGAACCGAATCTTCGTGGATATGCTGGAACAACTGCAATACAAAATTCGGATCAAGATTCAATCTTTCACCCAGTTTAACACGTTTATCCATCAGTTCCGAAAAACGGCCAACCTGAAACGCAGTAACATTGTTCTCTTTTTTATACTGGCCAATTTGTCGGACAATTTCCATACGCGACGAAAGGGTTTCGAGCAATTCCGTATCCATTGCGTCAATACGGTTACGCAACAATTCGAGCTGATTTTCAAACTGTTTATTGTCGGTGGTTACATTACGGATCACCAAACGATCCAATAATTTGGCAAGATCAGCCGGAGTCAACTGCTGTTCCTTGTCGCTCAGCGCGCACGAAGGATCGATGTGCGATTCGATCATCAGTCCTTCCATGCCCATGTCAAAAGCTTTCTGCGAAATGTCGAACAAATACTCGCGCTTGCCGCCAATGTGGCTGGGGTCGCAAATAATTGGCAAATTTGGCATCAAACGGCGCAATTCAATCACAGTTTTCCAGTTGGGATAGTTCCGGTATTCTGTTTCGCGGAAAGGCGTAAATCCGCGGTGAATGGCCACCATGTTTTTTATTCCTGCCTGGCTGAGCCGCTCAAAAGCTCCCAACCATAGCTGAACATCAGGATTAACAGGGTTTTTAACCATCACAACTGCGTCGGTACCTTTTACAACATCGGCAATTTCCTGAACAACAAACGGACTGGCTGTTGAGCGGGCTCCGATCCAGAGAACGTCCAGTCCGGCTTTCAGCGCTTCTTCGGTATGTTGCGCGTTTGCGACTTCGGTTCCAACAGGCATACCGGTTTCTTCGCGCACCATCTGCAACCATTTCAGGCCAATGCTTCCAACACCTTCGAAGCTTCCGGGACGGGTACGAGGTTTCCAAACACCACCACGATACACGAATATACGATGATCTTTTGCGAGCAATTTTGCGGTGGACATCGCCTGTTCTTCCGTTTCGAGACTGCACGGACCGGCAATGATAAGCGGGTTGTTTATTTGTGGCAACCAGTGCTTGATCGGGTTAATTTCTAATTCCAATTTCATAATTATTTGGTATATAATTTAACTATTGTTTTTGCATTTTTTACCAGCGAATCGCTTTGTCCGGCAAGGATTCCACGGATTCGATTGGCATTTTTCATCAACGCCATCATCTCTTCAGGATCGCTCTCAATGCTTTTCCTGAAAGCTTTCAGGTGTTTGATATACACTTCGAGCGATTCAACAACATATTCCTTGTTTTGTTGAAAAATAGGCCCCCACATTTCAGGAGAACTTTTGGCCAGACGGACTGTTGAGTTGAATCCTCCGCTTGCCAGATCGAAAATAATTTCGCGGTCTTCCTTGTCCAACACGGCATTTGCAAGTGCAAACGCTGCCGCATGAGGCAAATGCGAAATGAAAGCAGTACTGTGATCCTGATCGTCAGCGGTCATGTAAGCGATGTCCATCCCCAATACCTGAAACATTTTTTCGGCAAAGGCCAGGTGCTGAGGTCCGCATTTTTCCTGATCGCAAATAATGTTGATTTTTCCTTCAAAAAGGCCTTCCATTGCTGCTGATGGTCCCGAGTTTTCGGTACCCGACATCGGATGCGCCGGAATGTAATTTCTTCGCTTCGAATGGTTTTCGACAGCGTTGCTAATGAGTTTTTTGGTCGATCCGACATCAATTACCGTTGTTTGGTCGGAAACCAGATCGAGTACTTTGGTCAGCGAATTCAAAACCTTGTCAACAGGAATGGCAATAATTACCATATCAGCTTCTGACACTGCATTTTCAAGCGTTTCAATCCGGTCAATAATTCCCAAATGGAGCGCTTCCTCAGCATTTTCTGGACTTACATCAACTCCTATAATTTCGTTTGCAAATCCGGCTTTCCGAAGGTCTTTCGCCATCGAACCGCCAATCAGCCCCAAACCTATAACCGCAAGTTTCATATATTTATAAATTAAAAATGGGCCTCGTATAAAACGGGACCCATCTGTAGAATATCTTTTGTAACAACAATAGATTACCTGCCGATCCCGATATGGAAACAGAAGTAATAAAACCAATAAAAATAGCTGTTGTTACTGAATAGCTTCATTTTGCTTACAATTTGACGGCAAATATAAGTTTTTTATTTTTAATTGAAACTTACCGCACAAGTATTTTTCGGGTGATTACTTTTCCACCATCAGTATTTAAGGTAAACAAATACAGTCCCGGACTATAATTTGACACATCAATTGTGGTCTGGAAATTATTTGAACCGACCGCAAATTGTTGATTGTAAACAATTTTTCCGGAGGAATTAAATGCTTTTAAGACCAATTTTTCGATTGTATTTTTTGTCTGAAGTTCAATGTTCAAAAAATCGGAAGCCGGATTCGGATAGAAAACGACTTCTCCTGAAGAAATTTCCAGCGAATTTACATCAGTACCAAAATCCTGAATCGACAGATTGTCGATAATCCAGCCCCAACCATGCGCATAAGGATCTGAATAAAGGCGGAACCGGATCTGAATGGTATCTCCGGCCTGGAAATTCCCATTGGCCAGCAGTTCGAAAACACGCTTTACAAAAAGATTTTTGTTTGGAACCGCAGTGCTGTTTTGTCCCGACATTGAACTGTTGTACAAAGTCAGCCACGAACTTTGAGCATTGCTGTCATATCCGTCAATCAGTGGTTTCCAGCTACTGCCTCCATCTTTTGAACCCTCCACAATAACGTAATCCCAAAATTCATCGTTGCCAAATTTCACTCCGGTTTCTCCCGGTTCAACCAGTACAATCTCATCGAAACTCATTTTTCCGCCAGCTTTCAGGATGATTGGATATTTCAGCGTGGCTACAAAATTAAAATTCATGTCGTCGGTATCCGGACTTGGATATGGATGGGCTGAATTCAAAGCCTTGCTGTCGAACCCGGTAACTGTTGCGACAGTAAAATCGGAGCCAATAAAATCATTGATTTCAATATCGAAATTATTGACATATTTATCGATCGGATCTTTGATTCCCTGAATATAAAAAATGTAGTATCCCGAAATTGGGCTTCTTCCGATATTGCTTTGGGAGGACGAATCCACTGCCACAATCCGGTAACTAATTTTATCACCATCTTTTACTGTTCCTGAAGGAAAAACCAGGTTTCCTGTATAAATATCATTGGTATCATTCTGTAATGAAACTTTTTTTACGCCTCCCCCATTTATAAAATACTCAATTTCAACTGATTTAATTCCAATATTATCAGTCACTTCCGCATCAATTTTTGCTGAAAGATTGGTAGTAATCATGTATTTAACAGGTTCGTGCTTCACCACCGGAGCTTCTTTGTCAATACCAATTTTAAAAGTAAGGTACCTTGCAGGTGCGTTCGATGGAAAAACAAACCTTCGCCCTTTAATATCAGAGGCCGAAAAGTAATAGTTCAACTCGGTGGTTTTACCCATGGAAATTTTAGCGGAAAAGTTTCCCGGAATGTCGGTTGCTTTCAAAAGAACGGAATCAGTTTTCACGAACTTGTTGCCAGAATAAACCAGAAACACTTTTGATGAATCCAGGTCATAATCGCTTAAAATTTCAGCGCTAAATTCAATAGGGCCTGAAACAAATTCAATGTCTTTCAACTTTTTGTGCTTCACCGAAAGGGTCTTCCAGCCCATGTCGTACATTATTGCAAGCGTATTTGGACCCGGATTATGAACTGCCTCTCCCTTTCCGGCAAAAGGCGTCATCATTGAATTAACATCACTGGCGGCATAAGTCAATTCGTCAAGATGATAAATACTTGATCCATCATCCCAGGTTGAAGGAGCATAAAGCCGCGGTAATTTAGTCTCAGCCAGTTTGGTACTAAAATCCAACCAGCCCGAAGTTAAACCCTCGTGTAACTTGATAGATGGATTCGTGTAAATGCTCTTATTCACCAATTTATTTTGATTTTTGTCAATTACAAACTGATCGAATATAGCCGAAAGACCGTCAGTCCCATATCCTCCCCTTCCCCTGCTGGAATAAAAAAAGCCGGAAAATCCAAGCCCGTGAGCGAGTTCATGCATTACAGTTGAAACAAAATCATAATGATTTTCAGGCGTTTTTCCATCAATTCCAAAATACCAATTCGCGAAATCTTTGTTAAAAGAAGAAACAATGTCAAACTGATCCGGAGAATTTACCTCTTCACCAAGCATTTTTTCAACCAGGGCAATTGGGTAATAGGCGTCCCATTTTTGTGTCGAATTGAAGTTTTTATAATAATCCGCAGGTCCGCAACTAGCCAAAACACCCTGACTGAGACTTTGCCAATTGGCCTTTACCCGAATTGGAACCGGTGAATAAATCAGACTTTCCCAGATACTGACTGCATGTTCGAATGCTTTTTGAGCTTCGAAAGAGAATCCTGTGTAGGTAACTTCAATGTTCGATTTTTGGGTTGATGCAGATTTTAACCGTTTGTAATATTCCATCGGCGGTTCAAGAAACGATGAATGCATTTCATCTGAAGCATAACATATAGGATGTGGTAATTTTATCCCTTCCTTCTTCCACGAATTCTGCCCAAAAACAGTATAAACCGATACAATAAACAGAATAAAAACCAATCTTCCCCTCATTTTAAAAATCTTTAAATTCAATCAAATATTACAATATTCAACAATTTTGAGTACTGACAGTTACGGCTGAAAATTGCTTCATATTATCTGTTAAGCATATTTTTTCAGAAAATCCGAAATCAAAAGTAGAAGAAAATATCACAATTTTTAATCTATATTTGTCAGTATTACTATCGTATTAACAATCAACCTATGAAGTTTCCTTTTTTAATCCTCTCATTTTTTTTAGTGTCATTATCAGTACTTGCCGATAAACCAACAAAAATGTTTGATGAGATACACAGGCCCCAGTTTCATTTCACCCCTGAAAAAAACTGGCACAACGATCCGAATGGCCTGGTTTACTATGATGGTGAATACCACCTGTTTTATCAGTTCAACCCTTTTGGAAACGAATGGGGATACATGCATTGGGGACATGCAGTGAGCACCAACCTGGTGAACTGGGAACATCTGCCAATTGCCCTTTTTCCTGATAATGACTCGAAAGACAAAGATTCCTGCACTGCATTTTCAGGAAGTGGTTTGGTCGATCACAACAATGTGACCGGACTTCAGAAAGGGGATGAGAAAACCATCCTGTTGTTTTACACCAGCCAGAAATGCGGACAACGGCTGGCTTACAGCAACGACAAAGGAAGAACCTGGCTGAAATACGAAAAAAATCCTATCATCGCTTTCGATGAAACCGACGATGCACGCGACCCGAAAGTTTTGTGGCACGAACCGAGCAAACAATATGTAATGGTTCTTTACCGGCGCCCAAATAACGACGACAAACAAAAAGGGATTTCGTTCTACACTTCAAAAAACCTGATAGATTGGGAATACAAAAACCATATTGTCGGATTTTACGAATGTCCGGATTTGGTTGAATTGCCTGTTAACAGAAGGGCAGATGACAAAAAATGGGTACTTTTTGACGGCGACGGCAGTTATGTCATCGGATTGTTTGATGGTGAAAAATTCATCTCCGAAACGCCAAAATTACAAAGCGACTTTGGTGCAAATTATTATGCAACCCAAACATGGAGCAACATCCCGGAATCCGACGGAAGAACCATTCAGATTGCATGGATGAAAGGCGCAGAGTTCCCGGGCATGCCTTTCAACGGACAAATGACTTTTCCCTGCGAATTATCGCTCAAAAAGTACCTCGAAGGAATTAAACTGACCCGAAAACCGGTTAAAGAAATTGAACTTCTGCATTTGAAAGGTGATGTTTACGAAAACAAAAACCTGATTCCGGGAATAAACAAAAACCTCCTTAGCAGTGTAAAAGGAGATTGCTTTCACATCATCGGTAGTTTCAGGATAAAAACTGCTGATAGTTTTGGATTTGTGGTTCGCCTGGACAAGAAAAACAACGGTACTGAAATCATGTACAACGTAAAGACAAATACCTTGAGTTGCCTGGGCAAATCGGCTATTGTTGAACCTGTTGACGGAATTATTAAACTTGAAATTCTGCTCGACCGTACTTCTCTCGAAATATTTGCAAACGACGGCAAAGTTGCAATGAGTTCATCATTCACTTCTACTGAAAAAAAGGCTGACGGAATTTTTCTTTTCAATATTGGTGGCGAAATACTTGTTGAAAAGCTCGAAGTTTATCCAATGAAATCAATGTATCCGGAAAAGTAAAACATGATTTTCATTCTTTATTTTAACTCCTGAACACTTTAATATTGCAGCACTTATCCTTCAAAAGAAACAATGAAAGCAATTGTAAAAAGTAAACCGGAAAAAGGAATTTGGATGACTGATGTGCCAATGCCCAAAGTTGGTCACAATGATGTGTTAATAAAAATTAGTAAATCAGCTATTTGCGGTACCGATCTGCACATTTACAAATGGGACGAATGGGCCCGGAATACCATCAAAACGCCTTTGGTAATTGGCCATGAATACATGGGCACGGTGGTCGAAAAAGGATCGGAAGTCAGTCGTGTTTACATTGGCGAACGAGTAACCGTTGAAGGTCATATTTCATGCGGATTTTGTCGCAATTGCCGCCGCGGCCGCCAGCACATCTGCGACCACACGATGGGAATCGGCGTAAACCGTGATGGTGGATTTGCTGAATATATTTCGGTACCGGCATCGAATGTACTGAAAGTGGATGACCGTATTTCCGACGAATTGATGTCGGTAATGGATCCGCTTGGAAACGCCACACACACCGCACTCTCCTTCCCCCTTTTGGGCGAAGACGTTCTGATCACCGGAATTGGCGGACCAATTGGCTCGATGGCAGCAGCCGTTTGCAAATTCGCCGGAGCCCGCAACATCGTTGGAACCGATTTAAGCGAATACCGCCGTAATCTGGCCATGAAAATGGGCGCGACCAAAGTAATTGATCCCCGTGTGGAAAGCGTTAAAGATGCAATGAAATCGCTTGGAATGGTTGGCGGATTCGATATTGGTTTGGAATGCAGCGGATCTCCCGTAGCTTTTAACGATATGGTTGAAAACATGTACAACGGAGGCAAAATTTCGCTGCTTGGATTACTGCCTTCAAACACGCAAATTAACTGGAGTAAACTTATTTTCAAAGGCCTGACCCTAAAAGGCATTTATGGCCGCGAAATGTACGAAACCTGGTACCAGATGGAAATGATGCTGTCAACCGGATTAAATATTTCACCCGTAATTACCCATCGTTTTCCGGCAGACAATTTTCAGGAAGCTTTCGACATTATGGAAGCCGGAAACTGCGGTAAAATAATACTGAATTGGGATTGACATTCTCTCGTTCTGCAAAAAGCTCTTTTAAACAGGTTTCGCTGAATATTTATCCCGTGCGAAGCTTTCGGGAGAGAATATACCAAAATCCCATTACCCGATAAGACCAATGGGATTTTTTATGACCGAGATTTCAACTATTCAGCTAAATGTTAGGGGCTGGTGTTCTTTGTCCTCAATTATTTATCTGTCAATTTGCTACAATGCTTTTGTCTGCCGTGCGTTCGGACAGACACACTCTTTGGCAAGCTTGGCTGGAGCGTTGGTATCCACCCCAGCAAATGCGACTATTTACAGCCCAATGATTGGTTCATCTTTGCAATCAAAAGATGTGAGTTATGGATAAGAAAAGTAAGATGTTTGCGTTGGTGGCACAGTGGAGGGAATCAGGCTTAACACGGACGGT